>NZ_JBPWJX010000001.1:0-653967 GCF_051781745.1 Bacillus cereus group sp. Bce019 | reverse complement strand
CAAGGTGTTCAAGGTAACACAGGTGCTACCGGCGCTACTGGTGCCACTGGACCTCAAGGTGTTCAAGGTAACACAGGCGCTACTGGTGCCACTGGACCTCAAGGTGTTCAAGGTAACACAGGTGCTACCGGCGCTACTGGACCTCAAGGTGTTCAAGGCAACACAGGTGCTACTGGCGCTACTGGACCTCAAGGTGTTCAAGGTAACACAGGTGCTACCGGCGCTACTGGACCTCAAGGTGCTCAAGGTAACACAGGTGCTACCGGCGCTACTGGACCTCAAGGTGCTCAAGGTAACACAGGTGCTACTGGTGCTACTGGACCTCAAGGCATTCAAGGACCAACGGGTGCTACCGGCGCTACTGGTATAGGAGTTACTGGACCTACTGGACCTTCTGGTGGACCTACCGGACCTACTGGGCCAACTGGACCTAGCTTCCCTATAGCAACAATTGTTGTAACAAACAATATTCAGCAAACAGTACTGCAATTTAATAACTTTATTTTTAGTACTGCAATTAACGTAAACAATATTATCTTCAACGGCACAGATACAGTTACTGTTATTAACGGTGGTATTTATGTAATTAGCGTATCCATTTCTACAACTGCGCCAGGATGCGCTCCACTCGGAGTAGGAATTTCAATTAATGGAGCAGTCGCAACTGATAATTTCTCTTCAAATTTAATAGGCGACTCACTTTCATTTACTACAATCGAAACATTAGCAGCTGGTGCAAGAATTTCTGTTCAATCTACTCTTAATGAGATTACGATCCCTGCGACAGGAAATACTAACATCCGCCTTACTGTATTTAGAATCGCTTAAATTTCATGATATATTGTTTATGACAAATAAAAAAAGAGCGAGGAAACTCGCTCTTTTTTTGTTATGTACAATAATTCATTACTATTCTAATTCAATTGAAACATTTTTTTGTGGTACAAATGTAGAAATTGCATGTTTATAAATAAGCTGTTGCTTACCTTCTGTTTCCAGCAGGACTGTAAAATTATCAAATCCTTTAATTAGTCCACGAAGCTGGAAACCATTTAATAAGTACAGCGTAACAAACGTATTTTCTTTACGGAGTTGATTTAAAAACTGATCTTGAATATTGATTGATTGCTTCATGTCGAATCCTCCTCTTTTTCTCTACTTACTATTATTCGACTTTACTTGTAACTTTCCTTCTATGTATCGTAAAATTTCTGACGTTTTTTCACCGTCTGTAACATCAAACCACGTGACATCCATTTTATTACGGAACCACGTTAATTGACGCTTTGCATAACGACGCGAATTCGTCTTTAATTGTGATACCGCATCTTCTAAAGGGGCTCGATTCTCAAAATAATCATAGATTTCTTTATATCCAATCGCTTGAATAGATTGACAATCTCGTATCCCTCTATTATACAGACCTTCTACTTCCTCTAATAGGCCTTGTTCCATCATCAAATCCACTCGTAAGTTAATGCGATCGTATAGCATTTCTCGATCCATTGTCAAGCCAATTAATGAAACATCATAGAGTAACTCTTTTTCTTGTTTCTCAATTTGGTCACTCATTTTTTCACCCGTCGTGTGGAAAATTTCTAACGCCCGAATGACACGTCGTACATTATTTGCATGAATACGCTCCGCACTTTCCGGATCTACTTCTTGCAATTTTTTATGTACATATTCCACACCGCGTTCTAAAGCTAACTTTTCCATTTGCTCTCGGTATATCACATCACCAGCATCATCTGTAAACTGATAATCGAATAAAACAGATTGTATATAAAGACCGGTCCCACCAACTATAATTGGTAATTTACCACGTTCTGTAATTTCTCGAATATGTTTGCGAACACGTTCTTGAAATTCCGCGACAGAAAATGAATCTTCCGGATTTTTTATATCGACCATATAATGTGGAATCCCGTCCATCTCTGCTTTTGTTACCTTTGCAGTTCCAATATCCATCGTTCGATAGATTTGCATGGAATCACCACTAATAATTTCACCGTTCAACGCTTTGGCAAGATCGATACTTAACTTCGTCTTTCCAACAGCTGTTGGTCCAATGATGACAGCAACTTTTTCACGTTGCACTTCTCCCATAGCATTCAACTCTCTTTATGTAATATACTCCATCTATTGATTATACCCAATCTTACCAATTTTAACGGCATGATTGCAAGTTCTTTCATTTCGGTACATGAAATTACATATAAAAAAGAACATAGTTTGTCCAATTCTGCATATACATGATAAAAATAGTTTCGAGAGGATGAGTTAACTATGAAACAATCCACCATCAATTTTTCATCTTTGACAAAAGACCTCATTTTAGCTACTTCTACAAAAGAACAAAATTGTTCACAAGAGGAATTATACTTCGCCCTAAATTGTTTACTACGGGCTTTTCATTCTACTCTCCATGAAACAACATCACATCCAGAAAATAAAAATACAGAATATATACAAACACAATTTTGCAGTGCATATAAAATTATTACAGGTAAAACTATTTATCCCTTTCAATAATCCATAAAAAGCGGCTGCTTACATAATTTCAAGCAACCGCTTTTTATATTAATATCGATAACCTATTGTATAACTTTCACTTTTACAGATTTGCGCCCCCAGCTATTAGCACTACCATCTGAACCGACTAATACATCAATACGATTTCCTTTAATCGCACCACCAGTGTCTCCAGCAATCGCTTCTCCATATCCTTCTACCCATACTTTTGATCCAAGCGGAATTACTTTTGGATCAACAGCAATTACTTTCATATTTGGATTTGCTGTTAAATCATGACCCATTGCAGTTAATACACGACCACCATACGAACCATTCTCACTCGGATCTGCTGTATAGGCCGTCGCTTCTACCGTAATTTCACGACCACCAGCAGGCGCACTTGTTTCAGTAGATTTTGCAACTGGTTTTGCAGCCGTTTTTTCTTTTACCACAGGTTTACTTGATTCTACATTCTTAATAGAATCGTTACTCTTAACAGACTCTTTATTCTTAACTACTGTATTATTTTTAACCGGCGTCTTTGTTCTAGTTGGCGCTTCTTCTTGAGCTACAACCTCTTTCTTTTCAATTACAGGTGCCGTTCCTGTTAAAAATGGCACGTGAACATATCCGACTTTTCCATTGTAGTCGAATTGTAACCATTCATTTTGAACTTGATTCGTCGTTTCAATCACATCATTTTTATTAAGTTTACCTAAAATTTCAGAATCAGTATTCGCTCCAGCACGAACATTTAATACGCCCGCCGTTACATAATATGTGCTCTTTGTAAAATCGGCACTTACAAACGCTTCCTTACCGTTCAACTTAATTTTTGTCCATCCATTTTCTGTATTTATAACATCTAGTGTATTCCCACTGAACACTTTACCTACAAGCTTTGACTCTACATTTGGGTTTTCTCTAACATTTAATACGTCTGTTGTTACAAGTGTTTCCGCTTTAGCAGAACCCGCAAAAATCCCAAGACCAAAAACTGCTGCTGTTGCTATACTTAATAATTTTTTCATGAATAGCCTCCATTTGCTTTGTTTTCGTATTTTCATTATAGCAACAGATTTTTAGAATTTTTAGAAATCACACAATTACAAAGCATTCGTAATATACGATTAACGAGTTGTAACATAAATTTCCATATTTATAAAATGTATTTCTCATACAATCTCCAGTGGTTTTCATATATTTTTCATATACGAGCACAAGAACTTTTTTCCAGAAAAAATTACAGTGTTACTTTTTTGTTACAAAAAATTCACAATTCGTTACATCTTTTACCAAAAAACATCAATATTCAATTGTTAACCTATTTTTTTGTAATAAAAAGAGAGCAGCTACTAAAAACTGCTCTCTTTTTATTTGTTATTGAACTTTCTTTTTCCAAACACCTAACATAACAGCCGAGACAATTGTTCCAATTAATATAGAGAAAATATATAGTAACGGTTTATTTACTAACGCTATTACAAATAATCCACCATGCGGTGCCGGTAATGTAATTTGGAATAACATAGATAACGCACCTGCAATACTTGAACCAACAACACAACTTACGATTACTCGAACCGGATCTGCAGCTGCAAACGGAATCGCACCTTCTGTAATGAACGACGCTCCCATAATATAATTTGTTAAACCAGATTTACGTTCCGCTTCTGTAAACTTTGATTTAAAGAATGTAGTTGCGAATGCAATCGCAAGTGGTGGTACCATCCCACCAGCCATAACTGCTGAGTGCACTCCAAAATTCTGCGCTTCTATTGCAGCAATACCAAACGTAAATGCCGCTTTATTAATTGGCCCCCCCATATCAATTGCCATCATACCACCTAAAATAAGACCTAGTAATATAGCATTCGTACCGTTTAAACCATTTAACCACCCTGTCAACATTTCATTTAATGCTACTACAGGCGGAATTACTACTTTTTGCATTACAACTCCTGTAATCAATAATCCAAAGACTGGATATAACAATACAGGTTTAATTCCTTCTAATTGTACTGGTAGTCCTGAAAATAATCTTTTCAACCCTAAAACAACATATCCAGCTAAGAAACCAGCAATTAATCCACCTAAAAATCCAGCATTCGCATTCGCCGCTAAAAATCCACCTACAACACCAGGCATAAAACCAGGACGATCAGCAATAGAACTTGCAATAAATCCAGCTAAAATTGGTACAAGGAATAAAAACGCACCTGTTTTTCCTCCACCAATTGACATGAACAATTCAGCTAAAGGACCTTCCGCCTTTATACCACCAAACGAAAACGCTAGCGCTATTAAAATCCCGCCACCAACAACGAATGGAAGCATATTACTTACACCGCTCATTAAATGCTTATAAATTCCTAATCCTTTTTCTCCCTCAATACTTTCTGATTTCCCGTCCTCTTTTACACCTTTAAAGATTGGTGCATCTTGTTTGACAGCTCGCTTAAGCAGATTTTCCGTTTTTCGAATCCCATCAGCAACTGGCACTTGAATGACATGTTTACCAGCAAAACGATTCATTTCTACTTGTTTATCCGCCGCAACAATAATAGCTGTTGCACGTTCAATATCCTCTTTCGTTAAACCGTTTTTAATACCTGTTGATCCGTTTGTTTCAACTTTAATCGCTATTCCTAACTCTGTCGCTTTTGCTTTTAAGCTATCCGCTGCCATATATGTGTGAGCGATTCCAGTTGGACAAGCTGTAACAGCAAGTACGTACGGTTCATTTCCTTCTGGTTTTGCGACTTCAATCTCTTCTTCTTTTTCATTCTCTTTTTCATCAAATAGTTGAAGAAGCTCACTTTCATCCTTTGCTTCTAATAGTTGCTTGCGAAATCCTTCATCCATTAATAATGTCGATAAACGAGACAACGTTTCTAAATGAGTATTATTCGCTCCTTCACTTGCAGCAATCATAAAGAATAAGTGTGCTGGCTGTCCGTCAAGCGACTCATAATTGATACCGCTTACACTTCTACCAAAACAAATCGATGGTTGTTTAACAGCCTTTGTCTTCGCATGAGGTATTGCAATACCTTCCCCTATTCCAGTCGTACTTTGGGCCTCCCGCTTTAAAATAGCTTCTTTAAATTCCGTTTTACTATTTAAACGATTTGCCCCGTTTAATTTCTCAACTAATTCATCTATGACAGCTTCTTTATTTGAAGCTGTCAAATCCATAATGACTGTATCCCTTTTTAATAGTTCTGTAATTTTCATATGTTGCTTCCCCCTATCGCTTAGCTACAATTACTTGCGACAATAATTCTTCTACTTTTTCCTTCTTACATAAATCAGCTGAAAATGCTGTTGCACTCCCTGTTGCAACGCCGTATTGAAATGCCTTTTCAATATCTTTTGTCTGTTCATATTTGCCTACAAACCCTGCAACAAGAGAATCCCCGGCCCCAACTGAATTAATTACAACACCTTTTGGAACAGTCGCTTCATATATACCTTCTGCCGTAAATAATAAAGCTCCCTCTCCAGCCATCGATACGATAACGTGTTTTACACCTTGTTCAATTAATTTTCTTCCATAAGGTAAAACGTCCTCTACTGTTGAAAGGTCCACTCCAAACAACTCACCAAGTTCATGGTGGTTTGGCTTAATTAAAAATGGCTTATTTTTAATTACATGTTGCAGTGCACTTCCACTTGCATCTACTACTACACGAATACCTTTTTCAGCTCCAAACGCAGCAATTGATTCGTAAAAGGTACTTGGAATAGAAACTGGTACACTCCCAGCAAGTACAACACAATCTCCAGGTTGCATACTCTCAATTTTTTTCATTAACTGTTCGAACTGCTCTTTTGTTACAATAGGACCTTGGCCATTTAATTCTGTTTCTTCTTCCCCTTTTATTTTCACATTAATGCGAGTATCTTCATCTACTTGGACGAAGTTTGTTGTTACACCTTCCGTCTGTAATACCTCTTTAATAAATTGACCAGTAAATCCACCAGTAAATCCAAGTGCTATATTTTTAACACCTAAACGCTGAAGAACACGAGAAACATTAATTCCTTTTCCTCCAGGAAACTTCATATCTTTTTCCGCTCGATTTATTGTTCCTAAATCAAAGGAAGAAACTTGCACTACATAATCAATAGATGGGTTTAAAGTAACTGTATAGATCATTGTTTATCAGCCTCAATTACATTGGTTTGTTGTTTATATTTTTCTAAATCAATTTCTAAATGGTTTGTAATAATATTTGCATCTTCAACATTTGCAATTTTCGCAAACGCAACTTCTGAAAACTTACTTTCATCAATTAAGAAATATCCTTCGTTTGCTAATGTTAATGCCATTTGTTTTAAGAGCGCTTCTTCTGGATCTGGCGTTGTAAAGCCAAGCTGTTCATGTACACCATTTGCACCTAAAAAACATTTATCAAAACGATACTTCTGCATACTTTCCTGTGCCATAGCACCGATTAAAGCTTTCGTCCTACTCTTCATCATTCCGCCTAGTAAATACGCACGAATATTATTTTCAACTAAAGCTTCAATATGCATAAGTCCATTCGTAACGACAGTAACATCTTTATTTATTAAAAATGGAATCATTTCAAATGTTGTACTTCCTGCATCTAAATAAATACAATCACCTTGTTCAATAACGCTAGCCGCATACTTAGCAATTTGTTGTTTTATTTGAATGTTTTTGGATGATTTTTCGACCATCGTTGGTTCTTGCCCTTTTCCTGTTAAAACAGCGGCACCACCATGAACTCTTTTTAATAACCTTTGCTTTTCCAATTGTGCTAAATCACGGCGAATTGTCGACTCAGAGCTTTCTGTTCTTTCAACTAATTGCTGTAATTTTACAACTTTCTGTTCTTTTACAAGTTGCAATATCATTTGATGACGTTCAGGAGTTAACATTTTATTCACCTCTTCTTTGATTACAGTATAATGAAAACGGTCACAAAAATCAACCATAAACAATCAAAAATAATCAAAAACATCCACAAACATTTATAAACAGCAAAAAAAGAAACCTATTCGATCAAACAATCAAATAGATTTCTTTTCTAAATTCACTTATAAAGAAGCTTTATATATACTTAAAACATCATCTTTATTTAATTTTTTAAAGTTACCAAATTCACCATACGCCATCGCTTTATCCGCCATTAAATCAATTTCATTTTCTCCAATAGCGTAATCAGATAATGTTACTGGCGCCTCAATTGAAGTCCAAAATTGACGTAACGCCTGAATTCCTTCTAACGCAATTTCTCGATCAGTCTTTCCATCTGTTTCTACATTGAATACTCGAATAGCAAACTGTTTAAAACGACTTACATTTCCCTCTACAACATGCTTCATCCAGTTCGGGAATAAAATCGCAAGGCCACCCCCGTGTGGTATATCATGAACAGCAGAAACTGCATGCTCAATATTATGAGTTGCCCAGTCACCTCTTACTCCCATCGCTAAAATACCATTTAACGCCATCGTTCCGCAATATAAAATTGTTTCCCTATGTTCATAATTTTCTAAATCACTTAAAAGCTTGGGAGCTGTCTCAATTACTGTTTTTAAAACAGATTCACAATAACGATCTTGTAGTTCTGTATTCGTTCCATGATGGAAATATTGTTCTAATACATGTGACATAATATCTACCATACCATAAATCGTTTGATCTCTCGGCACAGATGCAGTATGAACTGGATCTAAAATTGAAAACTGCGGGAATGTAACTGGGCTTCCCCATCCATACTTTTCATTCGTTTCCCAATTTGTAATTACCGAGCCTGCATTCATTTCAGATCCTGTTGCTGCAAGAGTAAGTACAGTACCAAATGGTAATGCCTCATTAGCAAATGTTTTTTTCGTTACAATATCCCATACATCTCCATCGTACTTACTACCAGCTGCAATTGCCTTCGTACAGTCGATTACACTTCCTCCACCAACTGCTAAAATAAATTCGACTCCATTATCTTTACAAATTTGAATCCCTTTCTTTACAGTTGATACACGAGGATTCGGTTCAACACCCGTCAATTCAAATACTTCTGCATTAATATCCTTTAAAATAGAAATCACATTATCATAAATACCGTTTCTTTTAATACTGCCTCCTCCATATACGAGAAGAACCTTCTTACCAAACTGTGGAATTTCAGTTTTTAACTGTTCTAATTGACCTTTACCGAAAATAAGTTTCGTTGGATTACGAAATACAAAATTTTGCATATTTCTTTACCATCCCTTCTATATGAAAAGCAACTATACTTTTGTATACCATATTTTTTTCATTTCACAAAAATATTTGCTTAATAAAAAAATCCCAGCCTACAGGCTGAGATTTTTTTATTGGTAATAAGGTGAGATCATTAAGTAAACAATAACACCAGATAAACTTACATATAACCAAATCGGCATCGTCCAACGTACAATTTTACGGTGACGTGTTAATTGATTTGTAAAACCAAATACAAGCGCAAACAATGCAAGTGGTACGATAATTGCTGCTAGGATAATATGTGTAATTAAAATGATGAAATACACATATTTAATGAATCCTTCTCCGCCAAAATGTGTTGCCGGTGCTAAGTAATGATACGATAAATACGACACACAAAATAGTAAAGTTGTCGTAAATGCTGCAAGGATAAAACCACGATGCATTTTCACATTCTTTTTAATAATAGAGAATAACGCTGCTAATAAAAATACGAACGTAAAGCTATTAAAAATCGCGTTTAACATTGGTAAAATCGTTACATCAAAATGTACTTCTCCTTCATAGCCAACAGGTCCAAAGAACAAAAATAAAATAATCGCATTTACAATTACAGAAAGCGTTATCACAATAGGAGCATAGCTTTTCTGATTTGTTGATTGATCCACCAAAATGGTCACTCCCTCTTCCTTCAAGTATGTATACATAACCTCACTATTTTAACATATTATTCACAGTGCAAATGTGACAATAGTTTGACACAGCAAGACCAGACAAAGAAAAAAATCCTTCTTAATAAAACTTCTTAAGAAGGATTTTATCGCTTTATTATTCAAATAGCAATGCGATTAGTTTTTGTTAAAAAATGTATCGCTATATGCTTGAAAAATTTCAGACACTTGATATCCCATTAATGAAATTGCTGTTAATGAAAAGAAACCAATCATAAGAAATCGAAACCACATATAAATCTCCTCCTTGTATTTAGCTTAAAAAACGTTAGCTACCTTACAAGTTGCGTGGCACTCTTCATCATCACTTTCCTTTTTCCTTACAATTGCTGTAATAAATCGAATCATAAAGAAAACTACAAAAGGAAATTGTTCGTAATTCACATTGGCATAGTTTAGCAACGGCTCGCGCTGCACATCGAACGGAGATGAGAAGGAATAGAACATACCTTGCTCTTCCATATATACAATTACAATTTTCATGCAAAATACGATTCCTAGAAACGAAACAATATCTTGCCATTCTGTCGTATATAACAGGTTATACAGCTCTAATACGTACTCTTCCATCATCATCCCCCCTTCCTTTTTTACCATTTTGCTCGCCTTCGTATAAAAAGTCAAGAAAAAAGTTTATATCCACTATGACAATAGTAATTACTTGTTTTTATGATTATATATGATTCTTTTATAGCAATGATTGGGTGTAACTCTCTTCGAAAATAAGAAAATTAGAATCGAACAGATTCCTCATTCTTACTTTTAGGATGCAAAACTGTGCTATTTTTATTTCTATTAAAAATAAAATAAGAAAGTATGATAAGAACAGTAACAAACATTGTTAAAAATGCTTGTGAACGTAAAGTATCAATTGCGAACATCGCAACTAAAACTGCTATAATAGCAGCAATTGTAACATACGTTACATACGGAAAAAGCCACATTTTCACTTTCAAATTTTGTTGTTCTACTTTCCCCATTTTTTTACGCATCTTTAAATGCGAAACTGCAATAACGAGATAAACTAGTAACGCAATCCCGCCAGATGCATTCACTAAAAACAAAAAGACTTTATCTGGAGAAATGTAACTAAACACAACTCCAATATAAGCGAAGAAAGTTCCAAATAAAACCGCTCGAACGGGAACACCACTACTGTTCAATTTTAAAAATGACTTTGGCGCATCTCCTCTTTCTGCCATTGAAAAAAGCATTCTTGAATTTGTATATAAGCCTGAATTTAAGCAAGAAAGTACAGCTGTTAAAACGATAAAATTCATAATTTGTGCTGCCGCTGGTATTCCTATATGTTCAAGTACAGCTACAAATGGACTTTTTAATATGTTTGCTGAATTCCATGGCAGTAGCGTAACAACTACCGCTATAGACCCAATAAAAAATACAAGAATACGCCAAATCACACTGTTTGTTGCTGTTTTTACTGCTTTTACAGGTTCTGCAGATTCACCTGCGGCTACTGCTACAATCTCTGATCCCATAAATGAAAATATAACAACAGTAATTCCAAGCAGGACCGAACTTATACCGTTTGGCATAAACCCACCTTGTCCAATTAAATTCGAAGTGCCGGGTGCTTCTGTTCCTGGAACAAATCCTAAAATAACAGCAAGACCTAGACAAAGGAACAAAACAATACTTATTACTTTAATAAAAGAAAACCAATATTCAAACTCTCCAAATGATTTCACCGAAAAAACGTTCGTCAGCGTTAATAAAATTGTTAATATTAAACTTAATAACCAAAGCGGTATTTGTGGAATCCAATATTGGATAATACCAGCACCTGCTGTGGCTTCTATTGCAATAACAATTACCCAAAAAAACCAGTATAACCAGCCTATTGTATAACCCGCCCAAGGACCAATCGCTTCTCTTGCATACGTTGCAAATGAACCACTTGTCGGATTAACAGCTGCCATTTCTCCTAGCATTCTCATGACGAAAATGACTAGAAGTCCTGCTAATGCATATGAAACGATAGAACCTGGTCCTGCCGAATGTACAACTGCACCACTTCCAACAAACAAACCAGCCCCTATTACGCCGCCAATTGAAATCATTGTAATGTGGCGTATTTTGAGGTCTTTCTTTAGATTTTTATCCAAATCTTGTACATCCCCTTCCAAACTAAATTTTGAAACTTATGTAAGAGTACTGTGCGAAAGATTTTGTCCTATACTTTAAAATATATCAAAATATTCTGAATTTAACAATTACAATTCAACCTTCTTCAAAAATTATTACATTAGGTTTAATACTTTCCCATACACAATTGTTGAGAAAATTATAGTCCCCTTACAAAAGAAAGAATTTTCGGATATTATTAAATAAACAAGATTATACATCTAGACAACTTTTTGTATAGGAGTGTTGATATGTTAAACAAGTTCAAATTTTTTTGTTGTATTTTAGTAATGTTCTTACTTCTACCGCTATCCCCTTTCCAAGCACAAGCAGCAAACAATTTAGGTTCAAAATTACTCGTTGGATATTGGCATAACTTTGATAACGGTACTGGCATTATTAAATTAAAAGACGTTTCACCAAAATGGGATGTAATCAATGTATCTTTTGGTGAAACTGGTGGTGATCGTTCCACTGTTGAATTTTCTCCTGTGTATGGTACAGATGCAGACTTCAAATCAGATATTTCTTATTTAAAAAGTAAAGGAAAGAAAGTAGTTCTTTCAATAGGTGGACAAAATGGAGTCGTTTTACTTCCTGACAATGCCTCTAAGCAACGTTTTATTAATTCCATACAGTCTCTAATCGATAAATACGGTTTTGATGGAATAGATATTGACCTTGAATCAGGTATTTACTTAAACGGAAATGATACTAATTTCAAAAATCCAACTACTCCCCAAATCGTAAATCTTATATCAGCTATTCGAACAATCTCAGATCATTATGGTCCAGATTTTCTATTAAGCATGGCTCCTGAAACAGCTTATGTTCAAGGCGGTTATAGCGCATATGGAAGCATATGGGGTGCATATTTACCAATTATTTACGGAGTGAAAGATAAACTAACATACATTCATGTTCAACACTACAACGCTGGTAGCGGGATTGGAATGGACGGTAATAACTACAATCAAGGTACTGCAGACTACGAGGTCGCTATGGCAGATATGCTCTTACATGGTTTTCCTGTAGGTGGTAATGCAAATAACATTTTCCCAGCTCTTCGTTCAGATCAAGTCATGATTGGGCTTCCAGCAGCACCAGCGGCAGCTCCAAGTGGTGGATACATTTCGCCAACTGAAATGAAAAAAGCTTTAAATTATATCATTAAAGGAGTTCCGTTCGGAGGAAAGTATAAACTTTCTAACCAGAGTGGCTATCCTGCATTCCGCGGCCTAATGTCTTGGTCTATTAATTGGGATGCAAAAAACAACTTCGAATTCTCAAATAACTATAGAACATATTTTGATGGTCTTTCCTTGCAAAAATAACAAAGTAAAACTATAATTAGCCCCCATAAATCGGACATTTATGGGCAATCAATGCAGGATAAAAACAGCAATAGGACCCTTTATAGGTCCTATTGTTGTTTTTTATTTATGAAAATTACTTTGTCACATCTAAAGTTTTAAGAAACTGTTTTCCATCGCCCAACATCGCACGTTCCTCCGAATCATATTGTTAAATATTCTAGTCACTCTTTTGCTTCAACACAAAAACTGAAAGTTCAGGTACACTACAAAATCTAACAGGCATCCTAGTAGTCCCAATACCACGATTTACATATAAATATAACTGCTTACTCTTCCCCTCCACTTCATACATACCTTCAACATAACTCTCAGCTAGTTTGGTAGTAATTAACGGACCTACAAAAGGGATTTGGACTTGTCCTCCGTGACTATGTCCTGACAGTTGAAGATCAACTGGGTAACGATTTATTTTGGTTACAACATCCGGCTCATGTACTAATAACATGTTGAAATCATTTTGTTTCAAGTTTTTTAAAGTTGAATCTATTTTCGGCTTCCCTAATAGAAAATCATCCAAACCTGATATTGTAATATATTTGCCGTTTTCCACTTTAATTTTCTGCACTTCATTTACTAATACAGAAAAACCAGCTTCCTCCATATATTTTTTGTAAAATAAACTACCGCCCCCGCCCCTATCATGATTCCCAAACACAGCATATTTCCCTAAGGGAGCATAAATTTTCTGCAAAATAGCCTTCGCTTCCTCTCTTTCTGCACTATAAGAACCAAATTTATCTATTAAATCTCCGGTAAAAACTACTATATCTGGATGTAATTCATTCATCTTCTCCACCAAATGTTCAAGTTGCTTCAATGTAAACTCTGGCCCTAAATGTACATCTGAAAACTGTAATATTTTTTTATTATTAAATTCTTTAGGAATTGCAGAAGCTTCTATTTCATTCCATGTAACTGTTACTAGTTTTCGTTCTATTTCTGTCGCATAATAATACAAACTTACTAGTATCATTAATATACTTATAAAACTAATAATAAATATCTTTACGATTGATTTTTTTCGTTCTTTTTTTACATGATTTGTATTCATGTTTTCACCTCTAGAAACACTTTAAATCCTTATTGTTACATTAATGTGACAACATGAACAATGTTATTAATATGTAATTTCCTCCCTATTCACTTTGACAATTTTATACAGAAGTCATACCATATTTTTATAATACATATATTTTCGAATCTTTTTCTATTCATTCCATCATTTTATTACGGAGGGGTTATTCATGTCTGTATTTACACCAGAAGAAATTACGGAACTTGCTGCGAATTCCGGAAGGAAAAAAGCTCATTTATCATTACTCCCTATGCTAATTCTCGGTTTTTTTGGCGGTGCTTTTATCGCATTAGGGTATTTACTCGATATTCATGTTATTGGAACAATGCCAAAATATTGGGGATCATTTACTAGTTTTCTAGGCGCTGCTGTATTCCCTATCGGTCTTATTCTCGTTATTCTTGCAGGCGGTGAACTAGTAACTGGTAACATGATGACAGTTTCTATGGCTTGGCTTCAAAAGAAAATTACTTTATTTCATTTCATACGAAATTTAGTTATTGTTACGTTTAGCAATTTCATAGGGGCTGTATTTGTAGCCTACTTTTTCGGCCATATCGTTGGCTTAACTGAAGGAGCTTTTTTAGCGAAAACTATTTCTATCGCTCAAGCGAAACTACAAGATACACCATTGCAAGCATTTATTTCTGCAATCGGATGTAATTGGCTCGTTTGTTTAGCTGTTTGGCTCAGTATGGGAAGTAAAGAATTTATCGGAAAGATTATCGGTATTTGGTTCCCAGTTATGACTTTTGTTGCGATTGGATTTCAACACGTTGTAGCAAATATGTTTGTCATCCCAGCCGCAATTTTTGCCGGTCATTCCACTTGGGCTGAATATTTTCCAAACTTTATTTTTGTTTTCTTTGGAAATTTAGTAGGAGGTATGTTATTTGTAGCACTACCTTACTTCATATCTTATAATAAGAAACTATCTTCTTATCAAGAGAAGACTGAAATGAAGAACAAATCTCTGTCGGCTTAAATAGAATGTCTATAAAGGACCCTAAAAATATTACAAATTTCATTTTTTTTGCGAATATATGTACGTACACTTGTTCTCGAATGTTTTATACGTTATAATAACAACTTAAATAGCATTATTTACATATGAGGTGAAAAACATGAACAAAACAGAATTAATTAAAAACGTAGCACAAAATGCTGAGATTTCTCAAAAAGAAGCTACTGTAGTTGTACAAACTGTAGTAGAATCAATCACTAACACTTTAGCTGCTGGTGAAAAAGTACAACTTATCGGATTCGGTACATTCGAAGTTCGCGAAAGAGCTGCTCGTACAGGCCGTAACCCACAAACTGGTGAAGAAATGCAAATCGCAGCTTCTAAAGTACCTGCTTTCAAAGCTGGTAAAGAACTAAAAGAAGCTGTAAAATAATAAAAAATATCCTTCTCATTTATGAGAAGGATATTTTTTCATAACATAATTAATAAAAATCTGACCATTATGCTGTTTCTTTTGTTCTTTTATGCAAATAAAATCTTTACTTTCAAAAAAAGGTTTTGCGGTAATGCTCGCCTCTGTATATATCTCCCTATGTCCCAAGTTCACTGCTTCTTTTTCTAACTTCTGTAGTATGTATGAAGCGACTCTTTTTCCTTGATAATCTTTATGCGTAAATAAACGATCTACGTAACGATCATCGTTATAATCCCCAACCCCCACAATCATACCTTTATGATCCGCTACATAGCTAATATTCTTTTCTAAAGACTGTAACCAATTTTCTCTATCTAGTCGCTCCGGTGCCCACGCCTGTAGCTGTAACTCATTATAATCTTTTGCATTAACCGTATGAACTGTTTCATAGAACAATTGTAATACTTGATCTAAATCTTTTTTCTGGAATGTTCTAATTATAATATCTTTTAACATATATAAGTCTCCTTACCAAACTACCTCTTAACTTTTCTACTACATACGATTCTATATTTCTGCTTTATTATATCGTTTTAATTTCTATACGAACAAAAAAACAATACTTATTCAAGTATTGTTTTTTAATTCTATTCAATTACTTAATGTAGCTTTTTAAGGTTTTAATTTAACTCTTTGTAATCGTAATGCATTTAATACAACGGATACAGAACTAAATGCCATCGCTGCTCCAGCAACCCAAGGGGCTAAGAAACCTAATGCCGCAATTGGAATTCCTAACGCGTTATAAGCTAATGCCCAGAATAAATTTTGTTTAATATTTCTTATCGTCATTTTACTCATAAATATCGCATCAGCAATACTATTTAAGTCACCGCGGATTAACGTTATATCCGCTGCTTCCATCGCTACATCCGTTCCCGTTCCAATTGCCATACCAATGTTCGCTGTAGCAAGAGCAGGAGCATCATTTATCCCGTCTCCAACCATCGCTACTTTCTTACCATTTGCTTGCAGTTTTTTCACTTCTTCTGCTTTTCCTTCTGGCAATACTTCTGCAATTACGTGATCAATACCAACTTGCTTTGCAATTGCCTGAGCAGTTTGTGTATTATCTCCTGTAATCATCACAACGTCTAGACCCATTTTTTTCAGTCTTGCGATAGCTGCTTTTGAAGTATCTTTCACAGTATCTGCAACGGCAACTATACCAGCATATTCTTTATCGATTGCAATAAGCATTGCTGTTTTTCCTTCTCGTTCTAGCGCTTCCATTGATTTAGAAACTTCTTCAATATCAATATTGAATTTCTTCATTAATCGACGTGTACCAATTAATAAGTGTTTTCCTTCTACAACTGATTCGATACCAAATCCCGGAATCGCTTCAAACGTTTCTGAACTTGGGATATCAATTTTCTTTTCTTTAATTCCTTCTACAATCGCTTCTGCAAGCGGATGTTCAGAATTTCTTTCTGCTGCCCCTACTAATCTAAGCAGTTCATTTTCATTGAATCCATCTGCTACAATTACATCTGTTAATACCGGCTTCCCATTTGTCACTGTACCCGTTTTATCTAGAATAACCGTATCTAATCGGTGCGTTGCTTCTAAATGCTCTCCACCTTTAAATAAAATACCATACTCAGCCGATCTTCCTGATCCTGCCATAATAGATGTAGGCGTTGCAAGACCTAATGCACATGGACAAGCAATAACAAGTACTGCTATCATTTTCTCAAGTGCTCCGCCAAAATCACCAGGTGTAACAAATATCATCCATACTGCAAAGGTGATAATCGCAATCACAACTACAACCGGTACGAAAATACCTGAAATTTGATCTGCTACCCTTTGAATAGGAGCTTTTGAACCTTGTGCCTCTTCTACTACTTTAATAATTTGAGCTAATGCAGTATCTCTTCCTACCTTAGTTGCTTTCACTTTTAAAAATCCATTTTTATTTATTGTCGAACCTATTACTACATCCCCAATTGACTTATCAACAGGAATACTTTCACCCGTTAACATCGATTCATCAATTGCTGACTTTCCTTCTACAATCTCACCATCTACTGGTATTTTTTCACCAGGCTTTACATAGACGATATCACCAGCTACTACTTCTTCAATCAAAATTTTTATTTCTGTTCCATCTCGCACAACTGTAGCTGTCTTCGCTTGTAAACCCATCAATTTTTTAATTGCTTCTGATGAGCGCCCTTTTGCTTTCGCTTCAAATAATTTACCTAAAATAATTAATGTAATAAGTACCGCACTCGTTTCAAAATATAAATCTGTCATATGTTCCGAAGAACCAATAGATTGAATACTTAAATATACACTATAGAAGTACGCGGCCGACGTTCCAAGCGCCACGAGAACATCCATATTAGCACTTTTATTGCGTAACGCTTTATAAGCCCCAACATAAAACTGTCCACCAATGATAAATTGAACAGGAGTTGCAAGTGCTAGTTGCACCCAAGGGTTCATTAACATATCCGGTAAATAAATAAATGACGTAAATGAGAAATGACTAACCATTGCCCACAATAATGGGAAAGATAAAATAAACGAAATAATAAACTTCTTCTTTTGTCTTTCAATTTCTTGTAATCGATGATCAGTTGATGCATCTTGATCATCTGGTTTCACTTCTAATTTATATCCTAGCTTCGTAATCGCGCTCTTCATTTCATTTACATTAACTTCATCAGGGTTAAAGTCTACTGTGGCTGATTCTAAAGCAAAATTTACTGTCGCCTTGTTCACACCATCTAACTTATTTAAACGCTTTTCAACTCTATTTGCACATGCTGCACATGTCATTCCTGAAACAGTAAATTCAGCTTTATCACTTACAATTCCATATCCTAATGATTCAACTTTTTCTTTAAATTGTTGCGGATTTGTTTTAGTTGGATCGTACATTATTTTTGTTTTTTCAAGCGCAAAATTTACATTTGCCTCATGAACACCTTCTACTTTTTTTAGACCTTTTTCAATTCTATTTGCACATGCCGCACATGTCATTCCTGATATTTGAAGATTGGCCTCTTTTTTTTCATTCATGTCTCTCACCTCTATATACCCTTATGAGGTATAATGATTAGCAAAATAAATCGTACTTCATTTAAAGTACGATTTATTTCCATATCTAAAAATAATTATTGAACATCGTATCCTTGATCTTCGATTACAGCAACGATATCTTTTAATGTTACAGCAGACGAGTCGATAGTAACTTCAACAGTTCCTTCTGCTAATTGAACCTTCACTTGTTCAACACCGTTTAGCTCTTTCACACTGCTTTCGATAGCATTTACACAATGTCCACAAGACATACCTTCAACCTGTAATGTTAACTGTTCCATTTAAAATCCTCCTCTTGTTTATTCATTGTTTGTTAATCACAATTACATCTTACCATACCCCCCTAAGGTAATCAATGGTTTTGTATCATGATTTTTCAATTATTTTCTAAAAGTTTATTTTACACACACTTTTTCACTACAATACACCCAAATCCAATATGAGGGTAAACAAAAAAACAAGCCAGTTAAATACTAGCTTGTTTTTACGCTTTTGAAAAACGTTCAAATACTGTCATTAATTCTTCAATTGCTTCGTCACCATTTCCATTTTTAATAGCTCCTGAAACACAATGACTCGTATGATTTTTGAGAACGCCCATTCCTACTTTTTTCATCGCTGCATTAATCGCTGAAATTTGCACTAAAATATCTACGCAATAACGATCATTTTCAATCATGTTTTGAATACCGCGGACCTGTCCTTCAATTCTCTTTAATCTATTTATAATCTGTTCTTTTTCTTTTTCTGATCTATGTGTTACTGCTTCATGCTCTTTATGATCCATATTATCACCTTCTTAAAGTTTCTCTTCATCCAATAAAACAATTGTTTTTTATGAGTATACCAATTATAGCATTAAATATCTACGCATGATACCCCATAAGAGTATATTTACACTTTATGATTATTCTTAACAACGCATTAGCTTCTTAATCTCAATTTTCAGTATACCCTTTCCTTTTTGTCAAAAAATCATTATATCTCTCATCAAAATTCAATAAAGTGAAACAAGAATAAGCGGGGATTACCCGCCCCCGCTTATTCTTCGTCTATAATGTTTTAATTTAAATTTTCAGATATTTAACCCAAGAATTTTTTCTTTCCATATATAATTATTGCTGATCACATACTTTTGTATCATTCACTACTGAAGTTCCTTCAACGGTTACCGTATGAAAACAGTCATTTACTCGAACTGTCACAACATTATCTTGCCGATCAATGATATGATATTCATTAAAATTTTTATTTAGAGCACTGCGAATTTGTTCTCCTTCATAAATTGGAATGCCATGTGATAGAACCCAAATAAGTCCAGCGATAGCAAGAATAGTTTTCATACGATCTACCTCCTTGGGAATATAGTGAACTTTTCATCCATACTTTTTCAGCTCTACAAATCATGATCGGAATAAACCAAGCCTTTTTGGAAATAAGTTCATTTCGTCTATTTTATGTTTATGCTAATTGTGACCGATTTGTGACAACTTTTTGTCTCTTTAGACGAAAAGTTGAAACAAAACTTTCGAAAAGGACAATTCTACATATTAAAAAAGGTTATGGAATGTTTCATCCATAACCTTTTTTCCTATACGTAACTAATAAACCTCAATCCTTTACTTAAAGACGTCGGCACAACAGATGCATGATTCTCCCCTTCAGCTTCATAAAACTTAAATTTAAGTTTATCGTGGTTTACTTGGAGAAGGCGCTCTGATAATTCATTTGCACCTACAACCATATGCTCTCGTTCAAGTGATCCAACTGTAAGGAACACTCCTGTTTCAAACTTAGCATTGTTTAATTCATGTATAAGGTTCTCTTCTTTTTCAAGAACGGATTTATTATTCCACCATATAGATGGACTACTAATAAAATAATTTTGAAAAGCGTTTAAGTTTGTAAATAGTATATGCAAAGCAAATAGTCCACCTAAAGAATGTCCAAATAACGTTTGCTTACTTTTATCAATCTCAAAATTCTTTTCAATTTGTGGTTTCAGTTCTCCTTCAATAAAAGTAAAGAAATTATGTGCTCCTCCTGTTTTAGGCCACGGTTTACCGTCTGGTTTTAAAGGGGCATCTTTTGAAATTACGCTAGGCGTAAAATCATAGCACCTTTCTTCCCCTGAAAATGCGCCTTCAATCGGATAACCCACTCCAACTATAACAGCTGGTGAAACACCAGTTTTTTCCGCTCTTACTGATTGTATTTTAACTGCTTCATGAAATGTTTGAAAAAAGGCATTGCCATCTAATACGTAAATAACGGGATATCCTGAATCCGGTGCTGGTTGCCTCGGCTTTGAAATATGAATTTGATATTCCTTACCTTCTAATTTTGAATACATTTTCCACTGCTCTGTATTAGATGTTATAATCTGCTGTTTTTCAATTGTAGTATTCACCCTATCCCCCCCTTTTAACTTGTTACATATATTTCGATTTTTTCTTCTTGAGATACAACGCTATCATAACCGAAACAAACAGGAGCCCCATTATGCGGATCAATCATGACACGCGCATCAATATGAAATACTTCTTTTAACACTTCATTTGTAATGATTTCTTCTGGGCTACCAGTTGTAACAATTTCGCCTTCCTTCATTGCAATAATTTCATCTGAAAACCTTGATGCATGGTTAATATCATGTAATACCATAACAACCGTACAATTATGTTCTTTATTTAACTTCTCCACAATTTGTAATACATCTAATTGATGAGACATATCAAGGTATGTAGTTGGCTCATCTAATAGCAACACTTCTGTCTCTTGTGCTAATGCCATCGCTAGCCATACCTTTTGTCTTTGACCACCTGATAAATTTGCAATTTGTCTCGTTCGAAATTCAGAAGTTTTCGTTATATCTAATGCCCAATCAATCATTTCTTTATCTTTTGTCGTTAACTTATTTACGTTATTTCGATGTGGATAGCGTCCATAAGAAATTAATTCTTCCACTTTAAGCTCACCTGGTGCAATTGGAGTTTGCGGGAGTAAAGCTAACTGCTTCGCAATTTCTTTCGTTGGAATTGTATGTAAATCCTGTCCTTGCAAATATACTTTACCGCTTTTTTGTTTTAAAATTCTTCCCATTGTTTTTAACAATGTCGATTTACCGCAACCGTTTGGACCTATAATTGTCGTTACTTTTCCTTCTTGTATTTCCACATTTAAATCGCGAAACACTGTAAGCTTTTCATAACTTGTTTCTAAATTTTTTGCACTTAAAATACTCACTTTTATTCCTCCTCTTACGCTTTCGCCTTATAAAGTAAATATAAGAAATACGGTACACCGACAATAGAAATAACGATTCCAACTGGTAGCTCTACAGGTGTAAAAACTGTTTTCGCAATAAAGTCTGAAGCAATTACAAGAAACATTCCGATTACGCCGCACGTAGGAATTATATACTTATGTTGAATACCGACAAGCCTTTTCGCTATATGCGGTGCCATTAAGCCAATAAAACCGATACTCCCTGAAACAGCAACACATGCGCTCACAAGCCCGATACTACTTAATAGTAAAATCGATTTCTCTCTTTCTACTGAAACACCTAAACTTGTAATACTCGTTTCTTCCAATTGAAATAAATCTAATAAATAAGCTTTCTTTTGTATAAGCGGAATTAAGATAATAAGCCATGGTAACATAGCCACAATATACTTCCAGTTTGCACTATATATGCTTCCAGACACCCACACTGCGGCCATTTCAAAATCAGTTGACTTCATTTTGAGTGATAAGTACATAGAAAAGGCTCCAAATCCTGATCCAATTGCAATCCCTGTTAATAAAAGTCGCTGCGAATCTAATTTACCGTTTTTCCAAGAAAACAGATAAATGATGATAGCTGCACCTAATCCGCCTACTAAACCAAACATTGGCATCATCATAATAGAAACCCAGTCTGTGCTTTTTAATTGCCCTTGAAAGAAAAACATAAAAATGACAATCGCTGTTCCTGCTCCGGCATTTACGCCTAAAATACCTGGGTCCGCCAACCCATTTCTCGTAATCCCTTGAATAACGGCACCCGCAACACCAAGGCCTAATCCTACTAATCCAGCAATTACGATGCGCGGAAGGCGAAACTCAAAAATAACTAAATCATGTTCTGGTACTGGATCAATTCTAAACAGTGTTTTAAATACATCTGTAATCGTAATGTCGAACGTACCATTTGTTAAACTAATATAAATAGCACATAGTATTAAAAATATAATAATCCCCATCGTCATTCCGAAACGTTGACTTGAACTTTTAAGCATGTCTCTCTCCTCCTCTAGTACGGATTAAATAAAGGAAGAAAGGAATTCCAATTAAAGAGGTAACGACTCCAATAGGTGTTTCAAATGGATAGTTTACAAATCTACTCAAAACGTCACATAACGCTAAGAAAACGCCACCAATAACACCTGCACATGGCAAAATCCACTTATAATCTACCCCAATTATAAAGCGCGTAATGTGCGGAATAATTAAACCTACAAAACCAACTTTCCCCACTAAAGCAACTGCTGTTCCTGTTAAGAAAATTACCGATAAAATTGCCATCACTTTAACTAGTTTTGTACGTTGCCCTAAATTAATAGAAACCTCTTCGCCTAATGAAAGAATGGTAATAGATTTTGATATTAACAATGCTAAAATTATTCCAATTATCCCAAACGGTATCGTGATTTTAATGATATTAAGATCTACTTGATCTAACTTTGCATTAAACCAAAAACTAACATTTTGAGAAATTTGGAAATACGAAGCCATTGCAGCCGATACACTACTTAAAAATGTTCCAATAACTGTTCCTATAATTGCTAACCTAACTGGTGATAAGCCATTTTGAAGGAGCGAACCAAAACCAAACACGATACCGGCTCCTAGTGCAGAACCAATCATTGAACATACAACCATACCAATTGATGACATTCCCGGAAGAAAAATCATGCTAAGTGTAATAACAAAGGCAGCGCCATCCGTCACACCCATAATAGAAGGGGATGCAAGATAGTTTCTTGTCATCCCCTGCATAAGTGCTCCTGATATGGCTAGAAATGCTCCGACTAAAAGAGCTGCAACTATCCTTGGTAAACGTGAAGTAATAATAATATTATGATTTACATCGCTTGAATCAAAATGAAATAATGCGTTCCACACTGTTTCAGCGTCAATACTTTTTGCCCCATACAAAATCGAAAGTATAATTGTAAATAAGATGAGTATGGGTGCTATACATAATATAGTTACTGGTACTGCATTTGTTTTCTGCATATCATTCAACGCACCTTACTTATTGTATTATTTAGATAAATTTTTCACGGCTTCTTGTAAGAATGCTGTTTTACTCCAAGCTGTACCACCTTGTGCCATTGGATCTACAACATTTACAAATACTTTCTTTTCCTTCGCAGCATTCATACTTTGCCAAATTGGATTACTTTCAATTTCTTCTAACACTTTCGGGTTTTTATTTTCACTTGCCTCATATTGTAAGAAAATATAATCTGGGTTAAGTTCAGCAAGTTTTTCAAATGAAATTTTCTCTTGTGCTTTTACAGTTTTCAATTGTTCTGGAGCAGTTAGTCCAAGATCTTTATAAATTACAGGGTTGAAGTATACTCCTTCTGGATATAGGAATAATTCGTTTGCTCTTAGTCTTATGACAAGTACTTTTTTATCTTTTAACTTATCTCCTAGTTTTGCTTTTGCTTTTTCAGCGTCCGAATTGTAATCCTTAATAATTTTTTCTGCTTTATCTTTTTTACCAGTTAATTCTCCCATTAACTTTAAGTTATCTTCCCAATTTGTTGAAACGTGTGATACCGGGAATGTAGGAGCTACTTTCGTAAACTTTTCAGCTGTTTCTGCTGGGAATTTCGTACTCGATGTAATAACATCTGGTTTTAATTGTAGTAATGTTTCGAAATTGGGTTGCATTTTCTCACCAACAGATTTAGCACCTTCTAACTCTTTTTCAAGATATTTTGGTAATTTACCACCTACAGTAATAGCACCAACTGGTTTAATTCCAAGTACTGCCGCATCTTCCATTGACTCTAAACTAGCTGTCGCAATTTTATCTACTTTTGCTGGCACTGTATACTCTTTACCTAAATATGTGATTTTTCGTTTTTCATCTTTTTTCGTTTCCGTAGCTTTTGTCTGTTGTTTTTGCTCGCCTGAAGTTTTATCCGCACTATTACATGCCGCTAAACCTACACTTAAAACTGTAACCATCCCTAAAGTAAATAATTTCTTGTTCATCTTTATATGTCTCCTCTCGAATTTTCAAACTATATTCTCAATAAAATTTAACTATATGAACCTTGTCCCATATATATATTTCATTAGATTAATAATTTTATCCAGAACTCATTCCCGTTCACTTCCCCTAGACTATAATTCTTTTACGCCTTCATCACTTGATAATCATTTTCACTGATAATGATTATCGTTACTAAGTATATATTTAATATGAAATTATTTCAAGAATGATTTGAAAAATTTTAACAAACTGAATTAAAAAAAGAAGTATCTCCCTAATATTAGGGAGATACTTCTTTTTTTAGAAATTTATATGTAATTCAACTGGACAATGGTCTGACCCCATTACTTCACTATTAATTTTCGCTTCTGTTATTTGGTCTTTCATTCTTTCCGAAACAACAAAATAATCTAAACGCCATCCGATATTTTTCGCTCTCGCGCCCATACGATACGACCACCACGAGTATGCACCTTCTTGATTAGGATAAAGGTAACGATATGTATCAATAAATCCTTCTTCTAAAATACATGAAAATTTCTCTCGTTCCTCATCAGAGAATCCAGGATTTTTACGATTACTTTTCGGATTTTTCAAATCAATTTCTTTATGAGCAACATTTAAGTCTCCACAAAAAATAACTGGTTTCTTCTCATCTAATCGTTTGATATAGGACCTGAAATCATCTTCCCATTTCATTCTGTAATCTAATCGTTCTAATCCACGTTTTGAATTTGGTGTATATAACGTTATCATGTAAAAATCTTCGAATTCTAAAGTAATAAGTCGCCCTTCTTGATCATGCTCTTCAATGCCTAAACCATATGTAACTGAAAGCGGTTCTTTTTTCGAAAAAATAGCAGTTCCTGAATATCCTTTTTTCACAGCATAATTCCAGTATGTATAATATCCCTCTAAATTTAAATCAATTTGCCCTTCTTGTAATTTAATCTCTTGTAGACAAAATATGTCAGCACTTGATTCCTCAAGATATTCCAAAAATCCACCTTTTGCGATAACAGCTCGCAAACCATTTACATTCCATGAAATTAACTTCATCTATAGTCCTCCTCTTGATGTTTATTTCCAAATTTCATGCTATCACAAAATAGAAAACAATCATATTTTCACCTTTGTAATCTTGCTCTTACATTTATGAATACATACATACGCACTTTATTCAGGTTATACTAATTTCAGAGGTGATGTTCTATGCACAATGAAGGAGTTACATTAACAAATGAGTATTGGCAAGCAATTATTCATAATGATTCTTCCTATGATAGCAAATTCTTTTATGCTGTGAAATCAACTGGAATCTTTTGCAGACCATCATGCAAATCAAGAATACCGAATAGAAACAATGTACGAATTTTTCATCATGCAGAGCAAGCATTAAGTGAGAACTTTCGCCCGTGCAAACGTTGTAAGCCAAATGGGATCACTTTACCTAATGAAGAGTGGGTAGAACAAATTAAAGACTATATCGAAAAGCATTATGACGAATCCTTAACTCTCGACATGCTTGCGGAAATGTGTCACGGTAGCCCTTTTCATTTACAACGTACTTTCAAAAGAATAATAGGGTTAACTCCTATAGAATATATACAACAATTCAGGGTTCTTAAAGCAACCGAATACCTTTTACACACAAATCAATCTATTAAAGAAATTAGTACTGCTGTCGGGATAGAAAACCCAGAGTATTTCGCAACTTTATTTAAAAAGAAAACCGGATTTACTCCTACTGAATATCGAAAAAAGAACGAAATGAAAGAGGGATACGATAATGAATTCCTACAAAAATAATTATATATATTGGACGCTACTTACACATAAAAATTGGCGATTTCATATTGCTGCAACTGAAAATGGACTATGTTTCATTGGATCACAAGACGAAAACTTTGAAGAATTAAATATATGGGCTAGAAAAAAACTGCCCCAACATATATTGACCCATAGTCCAGATTACTTGCAAATATATACGCAAGAAGTTATCGAGTATTTAGAAAACAAGCGAGAAACTTTTACATTTCCTATCGATGCTTATGGAACTAATTTTCAATTATCTGTTTGGAATACGGTACGTGAAATTCCTTATGGAAAGACATATTCTTATACAGAAATTGCTGAAAGAATTCAAAAACCTAAAGCTGTGCGCGCCGTTGCTTCTGCTATTGCTGCTAACCCTCTTCTTATTACCATTCCTTGTCACCGCGTTATTGGGAAGAATGGGAAACTAACCGGATTTAGGGGTGGATTAGAAATGAAGAAAAAATTGCTTACATTAGAAAAGTTGCAGGTGGAATTCATATGACAGCAGAATATAATAGCGCATTATCTATAGCAGTTCCAAAAGAATTTTGTTTCCAAGAAAATTTACGTTATCTATCACGCTCTAACAATGAATGTATGTTCCATATTGAAGATAACAAAATTTATAAAGTTATCCCTGTTCAAGATGTAAATCCTTTAGTTGAAATTAGTGTGAATACAGATGGGAATATTCAAATACGTTGTTTAGAAGAACCATATACATCTGAAAAATCGATACGTGAAGCTGTAGTTAACTATGTAAAAGAATGGTTTGATTTAACTACTGATTTAGCCCCATTTTATACATTAGCTAAACATGATTTACTCCTTCAAGGACCAATTGAACAATATTATGGCCTTCGTACTTTAGGCATTCCAGACTTATTTGAGGCACTTTCCTGGGGAATTATCGGTCAACAAATTAACCTAACATATGCTTATACACTAAAAAGGAGATTAGTTGAGCAATTTGGAAGTTATGTAGAATGGGACGGTAGAAAACATTGGATATTCCCATCACCTGAAACAATTGCAAATCTACATGTAGAAAATCTTCAACAATTAAAAATGACGACTAGAAAATGTGAATATTTAATCGGTATTGCGAAGCTTATTACAGAGAGAAAATTATCAAAAGAGGATTTACTGCAAACACAAGATGTAAAGGTTGCTGAGAAACAATTAACTGCTATCCATGGTATAGGACCATGGACTGCCAACTATGTTTTAATGCGTTGTTTAAGATTTCCTTCGGCTTTTCCAATTGATGATGTTGGTCTGCATAATGCAATTAAATTTATAACAGGTTCCGAAAATAAACCGACAAAAAATGAAATAAAAGATTTCGCGGCAAACTGGGCTAATTGGGAGTCTTATGCGACTTTTTATTTGTGGCGAGTACTATATTAAAAGAACCAAGTAGCACATTCGTACTACTTGGTTCTTTTTTAAGCTTGCTCCTCAAAACGTCTTGCAATTTCCACAATAACTTGAACGGCTTTTTCCATAGTATCTACCG
The DNA here is from genome assembly GCF_051781745.1 of Bacillus cereus group sp. Bce019. NCBI lineage: Bacteria > Bacillati > Bacillota > Bacilli > Caryophanales > Bacillaceae > Bacillus > Bacillus cereus group sp. Bce019. The sequence continues at coordinate 625,793 of NZ_JBPWJX010000001.1, read as the reverse complement.
AAACATACTCAAATTTACCGTGATAGTTTTCACCACCAGTGAAAATATTCGGCGTCGGTAATCCCATATATGATAATTGTGATCCATCTGTGCCTCCGCGAATCGGATGAATATTTGGTTCAATGTCTAAACTTTTCATTGCTTCATATGCAATATCAACAATTTCTCTTACCGGTTCAATTTTTTCAAGCATGTTATAGTATTGATCATTCATTTCTAAAACGACTGCATCTTCGCCATATTTTTCTTGCATAGTCTTCACAATATTTTTAACGTTATTTTTACGTGCCTCAAAATTTTCACGATCAAAGTCTCGAATAATATAATATGCTTTACTTTGCTCAACATCACCATTTAAAGAAAGTAAATGATAGAATCCTTCATAGCCTTCTGTATATTCTGGCGCATCTTCTACTGGTAAATACCCATTAAACTCCATAGCAAGTTTAGTAGCATTGCGCATTTTATTTTTTGCTGTTCCAGGATGTGTATTCGTTCCGTTAAACGTTAACTTAGCACCTGCAGCATTAAAACTTTCATACTCTAAACCACCTAATGGACCTCCATCCATCGTATAAGCGAATGATGCACCAAACGCTTCTACATCAAAATGCGCTGGCCCACGACCAATTTCTTCATCCGGTGTAAATGCTACTCTTATTTTCCCGTGCTTAATTTGCGGATTATGTATTAAATGGTTCATTGCAACCATAATTTCTGTAAGACCAGCTTTATCATCTGCTCCTAGAAGTGTTGTACCATCAGTTGTAATAATGGTATGTCCTTTATATGATGGTAATTCCGGAAACTGCTCTGGTGTTAACACAACATTTAGCTCTTCATTTAACGTAATTGCATTACCATCAAAATTTTCATGAATTTGTGGTTTGACGTTTTTCCCTGTAAAGTCTGTTGCCGTATCTAAATGGGCTAAAAATCCGATTACAGGAACATCCTTGTCCGTATTAGCTGGAAGTGTTGCCATTACATAGCCATTATCATCCATCGTTACTTCTGTTAAACCAATTTCTTTTAGCTCTTCCACTAATAACTTACCAAACTCAATTTGTCCTGGTGTTGTTGGTACTGTATGACTTTCTTCATTTGATTGCGTATCAATTTTTACATATCTCGTAAATCTTTCAATAAGTTCTTGTTTCAAGTTCATTCACTCCCTTTTATGTTCCTCCCTCCATTATAATCCTTAAAACGAAATATTTTAACTTTTTTGACTGTGAAGATGTATATTTCATTTACATTGTTAACACTTTTACATAACAAAAAGAAAATTAGTGAACATATTTAAAGTACAGCTTAATACAAATAAATTCACCCTATTTACGACTCTCATCGCAAATAGGGTGTTTCTGTTTTTATCTCGCAATTTAAGAATATATACTACTCATTTACAATAAAAGTATATACATCATCATAAATACAGCCATTTACTTTAATCACATACTTCCCAGGTTTATTAAAACTAATTGTGTATTTATTTAACTGAATTGCTTCTTTATCTCCAGAAAGAATATCAATGCTTCTGCCACTTAATACATACAATTCATTTAGATTCATCGTTACATCAATTGTATTGAAATTTTCTACTTTCACTTGCTGTGCTTCCGCAACGCTTACACTTGGTTCTAAAAACAGTAATCCACTTAATCCAATCGTCCCCGCTAAAGCAACTCCCGCAAACTTTTTAATCTGTTTCATTACAATGACCTCCTTATAGATTTTACGTAAAGGCAATGTCCTCCCTTACACCACAAAGCCTATATGTAATGAAATGAAAAGTAAACGGGGACTGTAAGACAAAATTCTACATCTTTTTCTCCTATTGAATATAAATCCAACGTTTGGAATTTTGACACATTTAAAATTGTTTCCCTAAACCAATTTCTCCATAATTTATTCAAAGACTGAATAATTACTTATTTATTTAACATTCTAACAATAGTTGATAAAGATGCTTTCTATTCAAAAAAAGACTTTGCTATAAAAGTAACTTTTACAACAAAATCCATGCAACTAATTTTATTCAGCTTTCCATAATCTCTCTACATTCATTAATTGTTCTTCTTTAAATTCCATCTTATATATATCCGGTTTTGACGTATTCATTAAAAATTCAAAACCATATTGTTTATCAAAATAGTTCATCATTAATGTCATGACAAGCCCATGTGTACCAATTACAATTTTGCATCCTCGAAAATCCATTAAGATTTCTTTTAATACTTTCACTACTCTTCTCTGGCAATCTGCATATGACTCTCCTTCCGTTCGTGCAAAGTCCGGATTAGAGAACATCTTCTGTACAAGTGGATACACCTCTTTGTCTGATATAACCTGATCCTCACTTGAAAACATACACTCTTTAAGATTTTCATATACTACTATTTCTTTTTCATGGAAATTAGCTAACTCCTCTATCGTTAGCATAGCCCGATTATAAGGACTGGAAATAAAAGTATCAATCCTCTCCGCTTTTAATATGTCAGTTACTCTACGGGCATCCATATGTCCCCTCTCAGTTAATCCACGCATTCTTTCATTTCCTTCTAGTTTTGGTGATTCACCATGTCTAACCATATAAATATATGTGCTCATAATTTCTCCTTAAAATTTTTTATAAAGTGAAACTTTAATCAGCCCTCACTAATCGGGCTGCCCGGCAAATAGCGAGATAAGTTAATAAATCACGTTCATTTATCCCATTTCAACACTTAGGGGTAATACTAAAATACTTTATAAACTGTGCTGATTTGTTCGTCTAATCCATTCTCCTACTAAACTCTCAAATAATTCAGGCTGCTCAATTTGCAAATTATGCCCTGCCATATCTAACACTGCTAATGTTGCCCTTGGATATTCTTCAATAATTTCTATAATATTTTGATAACCTACTGATATATCTTGTCTTCCAGTCAGTAAAAGAACGGGATTTTCATATTTTTCATGCTGAAAATCCATAGTAAGAGAGTAATTCTTTTGCAACCTTTCAATAAATTCATAATTAGCAACATCTAACCCAGGCTTAATTTCTTCTTTAAATCGCTTATATGTATATTCATTTGCTATTACAGCTAACTCACAAAACTCCTCTCTTTCTGTGGAAGTGAGCGTATTTAAAAATTCCTCATCTTGTACAATTACCTGTTTATCTGGAAGAATCCTTTTTTCTGGCTCCGCTACAACAACAGGACATACTAATAGTAATCCGCTAACTCTCTCAAACATCTTTGCAAGTATACCTTTGGCTAAATAGCCTCCATATGATTCTCCTACCAATAAAAATTTTTCAGTAGAAATGATTTCCTCAATAAATGTGATAAGCACTTCTACTATACGATCTGAACTATTTATCCAATTTGGAGCATTCGATTTTCCCATTCCAGGTAAATCAATATATATTCGCTTATAACCTTCATATTTCTGAAATACTGATTCCATACATTTCATCATTAACCTATGGTCAGGGGCGCAGCCATGTATGATAATGACCGGTTTACCCTCTCCCACAATTTCATAGTATATTTCTGCATCTTTAATTCGATATATCATAAAAAAGCCTCCCTATTTAGTGGCAATACTATTCCACTCTGTAAGAATACACGTTCTTATTTTATATCTTTTCTCAACATTTTCACAAATATTAATCTTCAGATTAAAAATAAAAAGCTCACCAAAAAAAGATACTCATCATTTTATATGCAATTTTGCATCTCCACTTACAAATCACTAAAAAAACTTTACAATTCAAAGGATGACTAAATATACAATTTCTATTTAAAGTCTTGATACAGTCTATACTATCAACCGCAATATTTTTTCAACCTTAAGAATACTTACACTCTTTAACACTTTCCTTATAAACATGATTTTTATAAGGAAATCTGATACAATTCTTAAATAATATTATTATGTATAGATATAACGAACATAGTGCATAATTAAAGAAGGTGATTTCATTGAAATTAAATAAAAATTTACAATTATGTATATTAATCGGAACATTAATATGCTATTCAATCTATTTTATGTTTTTCTATCTGTTCCCTACTCATTTTTCAAATTCAGATGTACGCTTCGCTTCACTTGTCGTTGAAGCCATTACATTTGTATCACTGATTTACTCTATATATTCTAAAAAAGTCAGTTCAAATCCGTTTTGGATATGTATTACAATAGCAATTGGTAGTTTTTTATTAGGGAAAATAGTATATACATATCAAGATAGCTTCTTCGAAATTCCAATACATCGTTTTACGGTTTCTGATGTATTTTACATGTTTTTTCTATTTTTCTGTCTTATCGCTTTCTGCTATAAAATCTTAAAGGAATGCAATAAATGGGAAAAAGCGTTCTTTATTTGTGATATATGCATAGTGCTTACTTCCATATTTACATTAGAATGGTATTTATTTAATCAACCAAATTTAAATATATTCGCTCTTTCACTAGGAGATGTTTTCCTTTCATTTTTATACCCAATTGCAGATTTATTATTTCTACTGCTAGGTGTTAGTCTCTTTTTCCGTCCAACAATTTTTAATTCCAAACGGAAAATTTATATCTTTATTTTTGTATTAATAAGTTCTGCAACTTTTAACTATATTTATTTTTACTTAAATAACCACTTATCAACTGAAACGATAATATTATTACGTCTTTTATATAGAATACCTATATTACTTATTGCAATAGCTGGCTCTATTTCAGAAGATCATAATAGCCATAGAAATTATTTCCTTGTAAACCCTATAATAGGAAAAAAAGCTTTAGTTGTATTTCCCTATCTTGCTGTTGCAATACTAATCGGGTTTACATTAAAAGAACAAACATCATCTTCAACTCTCATTACAGGGAATTGTATTACTTTTATTTTCGTACTCATTCGTCATTCTATCGTACGTATGCAAAACAATTCCTTAACAAAACGTTTGCAGGCATTTAATGCCCAACTAGAAGAAAAAGTTACTTTACGGACGTCTGATTTAGTTCATAAATCAGAGGCTCTTTCTCAAAAACAGCAAAAGTTTAAATCATTATATGAATATCATCCTGACCCTATCTTCACCATTGATTTAAATGGAATATTCTTAAATGTAAATAAGGCTGGGAGTGTACTACTTGGGGCACCAACGGATGAGTTACTAGGTGAAACTTGTTTTTCGATCATTTTAGATGAAGATAAGCATAAGCTAGCATTAGCATTAGAAAAAGTGAAACAACAAGAATCGGCATTCTTACAACTTAGTTCTCAATATAAAGATGGCTTTACTTATTTTTTATACGTTACAATCATTCCTATTATAATAGACGGACAAATTTCAGGAAGCTATATTATGGTGAAAGATATTACTGCACTAAAAAAACAGCAAGAAGAAATAAAATATTTAGCATTCCATGACACTGTAACGAAAATTGGTAACCGTGCCTTTTTCCATAAGAAATTAAAGAGAGTTATAAAAAATGCTAAAATAACAGAAAGCGAGTTTGCATTATTATATTTAGATTTAGATCGCTTTAAAGCAATTAACGATACACTTGGACATTCATCAGGAGATTACATATTAGAAGAAGTAGCAAAGCGATTCCAATCATGTCTTCCATCACATACTCATCTTTCAAGAATCGGTGGCGATGAATTTACAATCATAATTGAAAACTATACTGACGAAGATTACTTATTCCAATTATGTAACCAATTATTTAAATGCATGAAAAAGTCATTTATCATACATGAGCATAAATTAACTTTATCACTGAGTATCGGCATCGCTATTTATCCACATTCCGGAATCGATACCGCTACACTTCTGAAAAACGCTAATGTTGCAATGTATGATGCAAAAGCAAAAGAGCTTAATTCTGTCTCTATTTATGACGATGTAATCGCTAAAAAAATTGAAAGACGATTACGATTAGAAAAAGATTTACCAAACGCACTACAAAATGAAGAATTGTTCCTTTTGTATCAACCTCAAGTTGATAGTGAATCTAATAAAATTATCGGTGCAGAAGCTTTAATTAGGTGGAATCATCCTGAATTAGGTATTATTTCTCCATACGAGTTTATTCCGATTGCAGAAGAAACACTACAAATTATTTCAATAGGTAAATGGACATTAGAGCAGGCTTGTAAACAAATGAAACGTTGGCACGCACTCGGATATTCACATTTAAAAATAGGTGTAAATTTATCTGCTAAGGAATTTGAACAAGAGGATTTTGTAAGATCTATTTCTTCTACTTTAACAAATACAGGTTTACCAGCAAGCTCTCTTGATCTTGAATTAACAGAGCGAATTGCAATGATGGATGAGCGAGAAACATTGATAAAACTGCGTACACTAAAAAGTTTAGGGATTCACATTTCTATCGACGATTTTGGTACAGGTTATTCTTCGCTAGCCTACTTACCTTTGTATCCAATTGATACGTTAAAAATCCCGAGAGAATTTATTACAATGTCTGAAACATGTGATGATGGAATGGAAATTATTAAAACGATCATCACATTAGCAAATACATTAGGAATGTCTGTCATTGCTGAAGGTGTAGAAACGAAAGAGCACGTAAATTTCCTTCAAAAAAATAAATGTCAGTTTATTCAAGGTTATTATTACAGTAAACCTATTCATATTCATGCATTTACTGAGCTATTAGAAAACGGCATTCACCCATAGTACATAACTAATTAGAACAAATATAGCAAAAAGGAAAGAAGATACCTTCTTTCCTTTTGTTTTTCTATTTACATTTCTATTACTTCACCACTTCATTTATTATATCTATTATTTGATGAATTCCCTCATCATTTGTTTTCTTATATCCATTCATGTTTTGAATATATTTCTCCTTATTTGTATACAACTTATTTACTGCATGTATAAATGTATTCGTACTTACTCTGTCTTGGAGTATAACTTCCGCATATCCTTGCCGTGAAAAATATTCAGCATTTAAAACTTGATCTCCCCTACTGGAACTGTTAGTTAACGGGATAAGCAACATCGGTTTCTTCAAAAATAACAATTCAGAAATAGCAGTAGAACCCGCTCTAGAAACTACAACACTTGCCATATTTAGTATATGCGGCAACTCGTCGCCTATATATTCAAATTGCATATATCCCTCCATGCCAATAGATGGGTCTACCTTCCCTTTACCACATATATGAATAATATTAAAGTTTAATAGTATTGTATCTAAACATTCCCTTACCATATCATTTATCCACTTAGCACCTTGACTCCCACCCATAATTAATAATACTGGTTTATCTTGCTGAAATTCACAATATCTTCTTCCTCGTAATACGTTACCCTTCTCAATTTCTTCCCTTACAATTGGTCCTACATAAACCTTCTTCTCATTACTTACATTTTCTCCTGTCTGAGGAAATGTTGTGCATAGCTTTGTAGCAAAAGGTAATGCTATTTTATTGGCAAGCCCTAATGTGCTATCTGGTTCACGTATAATTATAGGCACACGATTTAACCATGCTCCTATAGCTACAGGAACTGAAACAAATCCTCCTGCTGAAAAGATAACGTCAGGCTTTGTTTTCTTAATTAAATTATAACTTTGTAAACAACCGCGTATAATTTTAAAAGGATCTTTAAAATTCTCCCAATCCCAATATCTCCTAAGCTTTCCCGTTGAAACACTATTGTATTTAACATTTTGCACTAATGATTTTTCAATTCCATTTTTGGATCCAATATACTCGACTCTCCAGCCTTTCTCTATAAATTTAGGAATTAATACAATATTAATCATAACGTGTCCGGCTGTACCGCCCCCAGTAAAAAGAATCGTTTTGCTCATAACTTATACCCACCTTTATTATTAAAAATCTAGCTTTCTCTTTACCTTTTAAATGTAAATAAACTTATTATTTTTTATATAAATCTTTAACTCCACCTCTATATCTTGTAAAAGATCGTTAATGAGTTCATAAAAATCATTTCCATACTCACTACACTCGTATTGAGCAAAGATTTGAATCACATATCTAGTTTCCGTCTCTAATGCTGACTTTATTCGATTAACCCTTTTTTCTTCTACATACGCTTGATATTTATGTATTGCCTCATAAATAAGCAATACATGCGCTTCTTCATCTCTCCAGTCCAGCGTATCAACAATTGAAAGAAATAGCGTATTTTGATTATCTATTACTTCATAACCATTCATATATTTCTTACACCCTTTTTTGTTTTTCATTGCACGCAGATGTCACTACACTTCGCATACTCAAGTACATCTTTTAATGATTGATGAAATTCAATTTCTGGGATCCAACCTAAATTTTTTATTTCCTCTGTTGCTAAACTCTCATTTGAGTCGCTCCCACTTTTCTCTGTTTCCTCTATAAAAAAATTTAGCTGTGTTAATTCTTTATATTGTTCTAGTACATCTAATAAAGATCGTTTTACTCCTGATCCGATATTATATTGTTTTCCATTTATTCCATCTCGTAATAACACATGATACGCTTTGACCGCATCACGTACATCTAGAAAATCTCTACTATCTTTCAAACTGTTTACTTCGATAATAGCCTTACTTCTACCTGATTCTATATCTATTATTTTCTTTGCGAGAATCGAACAAATACCATTCGATACCCCTGGACCAATTAAGTTTGAGGGCTTTGCAATGATAATATTTGAATCCATTAATCCTCCCCAAGCCTCTGCAATAATGACTTGCATCGTTTTACTTAAACTATATGGATTTGAAATTTTCATTTCGTTCATACTATCTGCTTGCAAAGCAGATCCTATAACTAATGTTCTACAATGCGAGGCTTCTTGCTTAATTGCTTCTAATAAATATAACGTTCCTATTACATTAATCTCTATATACTCAAGAGCAGCTGTCCAAGATTCTATAACCGAATTCCTTCCTGCTAAATGCAATACGTAGTCTGGCTTTATTTGTTTCATTACCTTCATTACTTCGCTCTTATTAGTTAAATTACACGTAATACCATTTCTAATTTTTTCTCTATGTGCACGATTTTGAAACATAGGAATTACATGAAAGCCCTGCTCTAAAAAATAGTGGCAAGCATGGCGGCCTGTGAAACCATTTGCACCAGTTATTAAAAGGCTCGCATTTTTTTTCATCGCAAAAACCCTCCTTTTAATAGCATTTGTTTCACCTCATGTTTTGCAAGTAAATCTTGTTGAGAACTAAAACTCTTCACATCCACTAGCGGATAGCTAGAATAATATTCTTGAAGTCCTTCGATAGGAATCGTCGGTAGTACCACAAAATAATTTTGATCAAAACTTATACTTGTTTTACTCTCTACCTCAGATAGAAGCATTTCACTTAATTTTTCACCCGGTCTTATCCCTACCTCTTTCACCTTAATATTTTCTTTTTTTGAATCTTCAATTAATATTTCTACTAAATCTGTTATTTTACATGCCGGCATTTTCATAACAAAGATTTCTCCGCCTCTACCTTGAGATACGGCTTTAAATAACAATCCAACAGCATCTTCAACTGTTAAGAAAAATCTAGTCATATTCGCATCGGTAATCCCTACTTCTGAAGATCTTTTAATTTGTTGTTTAAAAAGCGGTACTACACTTCCACTCGTTCCTAAAACATTTCCACCACGAACACAAATGAATTTTGTTTTCTTCGTTTGTATATTCGCATGAACCATTAATTTTTCACCAATTGCTTTTGTCATCCCATACGTATTTGATGGATCAGCTGCTTTATCCGTTGAAACATATATAACTTTTTCAACTTGCATCTGTGTAGAGGCTTCAATTACATTTTGCGTACCATGTATGTTAGTTTTTATAGCTTCATAAGGATAATACTCACATACTGGAACGTGTTTTAAAGCTGCAAGATGGAATACATAATGTACACCTTGGCATGCATAGACTAGTTGATCTTTATCACGAATATCTCCAATAATAAATTTTAGCCTATCATCATTTATAAACTGTTGCTGCATTTCAAACTGAACCGTTTCATTTCTTGAAAAAACTCTAATTTCTTTCGGTGATTTTTCTAATAGTTGTTTTATAAGTTCATGCCCCCACGAACCTGTACCACCAGTAATTAAAATTATTTTATTTAACATTCCTTTTCCTCCTACGAAACATCTCAATTTAAATAATATTTATTGAATTATTTTCAATTGATTCAAATCATAATCGTCGTTTGTTACATTTAATTGACAAAATAAAAAAACAGAAACTATTAAACTTAGTTTCTGTTTTTCATTTCACCTCACAACAGTAAGATTTTCCATACTGTTTGCATGATAAATAAATTCCTTGTAAAAAAACACCGCTCATTTATTTCTTATACTCGTAATAAAATAAATAGAATGATTCATAGCCAATAATCATGTTTAAATTTATGAAAAAGGGAGGTAACGGAATGGACCGAAGCAATTCAAATCATACATATAACGGACCTTCCAAAGCACTGCCTCTCTCCCTATTTGACGTAAAAAATGAATTAAAACAAAAAAGCAAGCTTATTCCTTCTGATACCATGTATAAATTAACAAAAGAAGAGCAACTCATCATCAACAAAATAAAAATACAAACAGAACAGCTAAATAAAAATAATGTTACAAGAACACGCGCATACTACCAATTTTACATTCAATATCCAGAAATACATTGGGCACTGCTTGGACATATGGTATCACGTAACGGCGGTTGGAATATGACTGATTTAAAGGGGGATTTATATACGAGAATTTTATCAGAGAAAGATCAATTCATATTTTTTTCTTTTTTAGAAAGAGGGAATTGGCTTATTTTCCAAGATGTATACCCTCAATTTTTACTTTACGAACAAAGTGTAAAGAGATCACAAAAGTTATTTCACCTTCTCCCTCACCTAAATGTTTCTACATTTATGGAAACGATGTGGAACCATTTTTGGAAAACAGGTAACAAAAAAACTTTAGCGATTGCCACTATTATTAATGAACAAAACTACTTAGAAAAAAGAGTGATTCAAAATGTACAATTTAAAAAGACTGTACTAAATAGTATTGGATTTAAACTCTTTGATTTCTTTCAGTTTAATCATATTCTTTTCCCATTCTACGAAAATGATAAGAAACAAAAAGTATTACTATTTGGTGATACAATGAAACATTTCACTTCCTTACATGAACGGATATTAATTGGAAAAAGATTGTACTCATTATTATTTCGAGATACACATGTTTTATCTCAAATAATAAACTGGGCTCAACACCATCCACATACAGGATCAAGGAAAGATTACTGGCCCCATTTATTTTCAAGTGTAAATGAATCTTTTTCCCGTGAGTTTTATAAGCGCCGAATAAAGAAATGCCAGTTACGAAATGGCGCTTATCGCATATACAGCCCTGCACTCATCTATGCATGGCGAGATATGAAGCATGAAGAAGTTGACAGTGAAGATTGGTTTACCGATTGGCAAGTTGTAAATTACTTAGTTGATAAGGAGGAAAATATAAATGGACAAATTACAGAAGACTACTGCAAAACACTCGAAAAAATTGAACTCGCCATTCTCGCAAAGAAAAATGTCCTCCTCCGAGAAGAAGAATGAGTTTCTAGCATTAGTAGTTACAATCTTTCTCTCTTCTATTATTGGAACTTGCTTAGATGCCTTTTTTGTTCATAAACAAATATATTCCTTTCCGGCTAGGCCCTTCTCATCCACATTTTCGGTTAATATAGCTTTTACATTGTTCGTACTGCCGATTTTAACAGTTATCTTTATACACATTTCAAAAAAATTATCTAACGTTTCTAGAATTTTATTTATTATTTCAATCGGTATTTGTGCTAGCCTTTTTGAACAGATTGCTGAAAGTTTAGGTTTATTTGTACATAGCGCGAATTGGAACCATACATATTCTTTATTTGGTTATATGATTTTTCATTCTTTTATTTGGAACGTATATAATTGGATAAAAAAATAAAGAGACCATTATAGGTCCCTTCTTAAGCATACTCTTCCGTTATTGCTAATGGTGCCAATGTTTGAAGGCTTTTAGAGCGTAAACGATAGGCAACGACTTTCTTCTTATATTGCTTAATGACATCAACATGTTCTTCATAGCTATATAGCGAAAATCTAATCTCTTTATTCCCTTTCTTCGTATCAATGACTATGGGTGTCCCTTCTCCGTGCGGCGGGAAATAATGTTTATCTAAAAACAAAGCCTCATTAAATTCATGAATAACTTGTAGTTTCATTTCTCCCTCTATATTTTTTCCATCTATCGATATAGAAGTATTTTCCGCCTCAAGCTTTTGATGCAATTCAAATTTACTAATAATTGATTCTACAACAGAAGTGGGCATGCTAGAAACTAATACTTTAATAGCTCCAAAAACAAATAATGTAACTATAAACCATGTTGTCATTGTTATCATCTCCATTACATTTAAAAAATAAATTTCGTTCCATACGGTATTAGTATACTAATGAGTATTCCAGTTACAATCATCGTTACCGAACCGATTGTCGCCTCTTTCTCGCCTTCCTTCACGAGACGGCTCACACCGATAATATGTGATGCACAGCCCATTCCAACTCCTTTTCCAATCGTACTTGTTATACTGAAAAACTTAAGTACTGTTGGTCCGATCATAGCGCCTGTTATTCCTGCAACAACTACAAAACTAGAAGTCATAGATGGAATACCACCAATTTGATCCGCTAATGATAGGGCAATAGGCATCGTTGCTAACTGTGGTAAAGTAGTTAATATAAGTTCCTTATCTATATTTAAAATTCCGCCAATCACTACATTCATACTCGTTACAGCCACTATACCTATCACTACTCCAATAAGTATCGATAAAAAATTTTTCATAAGTATCTTTCGCTCTTTAAATAGAGGTATGGCTAATGCTACAATTGCAGGGCTCAATAAGCTTGAAAGAATGTCTCCTCCATTTTCCCTATACTCATGATGAGAAATACCAAAAATGAAAAATAAACAAATCATAATTGCCGTAACTGTTAACACCGGTAACGTAAATGCAAACGTAAATTTTTTATATAGCTTTGTCGCCAAGAAATAAATTGCTACAGTAATAATAATTAAGACCATTTGAATCGTGCACCTTGTCGATTTTATTTTTTTGTTGTTATTAATAATTGACTTATATACCCTGAAACAATCAAAGTTACTACAGTACTTGCAACTACTAAAAGGAATATAATACTCTCCTTACTGAAAAGAAAAGACCCGTATTCCATGAGCCCTGTTGTCGAAGGGATTAAAAATAACGGTAAAAATACGATTAACTTTTCCGCACCTAACTCAAACCATTTTAACGGTAAAACGCGAGTGGAAAGGAACAGGAACAGTATTAACATCCCTATTAAACTTCCTGGCATTGATAGATGGAATACTCCTTGAATCCACGTACCCACTAGGCTAAATACATATTGCACGCCTACTTGAAGTAAAAGCGTCACGTACTTCATTTCTTTCCCTCATTTCACTATCACACATCCATATTATGAAATCTCATTTAGCGTGTTGGCAAACCGTTTAATTCCAAGTTGAATTTGTTCTATATTCGCTCTACCAAACGTAAATCGTATATATTCATTTTTCGAACCTAAAACACTGCCCGGAACAAATGCGACACCATTCTGTATAGATTCACCTAATAAGTGATATTCATCAAACTTTCCTTTCACTTTACACCATACATGTATTCCACCCTCTGGCACGAAACATTCAACTCGATCTCCCAATGTTCCTTCAAGCTCTGCAATTAATACATCTCTTCTTTGCTTCAATTGTCCACGAAGTATCGTAATATGTTTATGGAAATCCTTTGATTCTAAAAATTGATTTGCTACCCACTGCGTAAATACACTATGGCCAAAATCAACTTGTTGCTTTGCATCTGCTAAACGCTCAATTACACGTGTAGGACCAATTATCCATCCAATACGTAATCCTGATGCAACAATTTTTGATAATGAACTTATATAAAGAACATTTCCATTTTGGTCCATTGATTTTAATGTCGGGTTCACTTCTCCATTAAAAGAGATTAAACTATACGGATCATCTTCTACAATTGGTATACCGAACTCAGAAGACAGTTCTAAAATTTTTTTACGTCTCGCTAATGAAAGCACAGTCCCCGTCGGATTCTGATAATCTGGATTCAAAAACACCATACGAATGCGATGCTTTTTGTGCAAATCGATTAAGTCATCTGGATTCATTCCATGCTCATCAACAGGTAAATGAAATATGTTTAAACCGGCCGATTTAAACATTGGAAGCGAAAAACAATACGAAGGATCTTCAATCGCGATCGCATCACCAGGTTTTAATAAACATTGAACGATAAGATTAAGCGCCTGTTGTGCTCCTGACGTAATAAGAATAGAGCTTGAATCTGCTTCAATTTGTTTATATTGCTGAACATGTGCTGCAATTGTTTTTCTCAACATCTCATTTCCAAGTGGATGATCATAACCGAGGTTTTCCATAAATGTTTTCTCCGACAAAATTGTTCGAAATCTATCACTTGGAATTAATTCTGGTGACAGTTCACCGCTTGCTAAATTAATTAAATCATCTTTTTGTGTTTCCGTTCGAATTTGTTGAACGAGTGGTACGTTAGGTAAGAACGATCCATCCTCCACGTACCTACCCCAGTTCGGTATTCGTTTATGTGAGACACCCCATATGTCTGTATTGACCCGTGTTCCGCTTCCCTTTTGCCGTTCTACTACTCCAAGTGATTTTAATTCTTCATACGCAGCTACTATTGTACTCCGGTTCACCTGTAATTCCTTTGCTAACATACGCTCAGAAGGTAACTTACTATCAGAAGGAAATTCACCTGAAGAAATGCCTCTTTCAATATAATCCGCAATTTGTTTATATACAGGTGTCTTATCTGCACGATTTGGTTTCCATTCCATCTAGTTTCCTCCTTTCAAAACGAACTATCCTCATTTTTTACTAACAGTATTCACCGTAAAAATAGTATTAATTAGTCACATTTTCTTATCCGTAAATGGATATATCCAAAATGGTTCTCTTTCTGATTACTCAATAGCTTCTGAAATTCCAACTTCATACTCTCATTTCAGTTCTTTTACAAACTATTAAATCATTACCGCGTACCATGTTACCCCGGCCAGTAGAACAAAAAGAAGAAGAATATAGATTGCAGATAAGTTTTTCACATTTCTTTTTGTAGACTTACCGTAATTCTCCTCCACGTTTCTTGCAACTAGTACAGTCCCAAATAGCGATACAATTACAATAATAACGACTAGTAAAATTGCAAAACTCATTGTCTTTTCACCTCTCTAAGACCCATCTATTTTAATTAAAGAACTTACATAAAAACCTTCCTCTTTAAAACGTCGATAACATACTACCTTTCTTCTCTTATCATAATAGATGTTTGCAAAAAGCGGACCAACCACTTTCATGTTTTTTTGCTCATCCACTTAAAAAATAAAAAGCAACTGATCACTTAGGACCAGTTGCTTTTTTCACACGATAATTTTTCATTTAAAATTAATTCGATTTAAAAGTTTCGCCTTTTCATAATGAAACATCGACTGAGATAACTCAAAAATTGTTCCATTTACAAGATACACTGTATTTTCAATAAGAAGCGCCGGATCACCTTCATTTAATTCTAAAAGCTGTGCATTTTCTTTATTTACTTTTTCACAACTAATAACTTTATCAGCAAAACCAATATTTAATCGTAAATCTTCAATGAAATAACTGTATACAGAGCTTAATGCTATTTCTTCGTTCAAATATGGAATAATATCCTTTTTGAAATAACTTACTTCAATAGAGAATGGTTTAGCATCTACAATTCTTAAGCGCTTCAAAAAATACAACCTAGTTCCAGCTTCGCATTGCATCCGCTTTGCTATCTCTTCGTCCGCATCTATTACTTCCAGCTCTAACACTTTCGTTTCAATATTTTGTGAAACAAGATTTTTCGTTAATCCACGTAAACTTCCTAAATTAATGTAATCTGTTACAGAAGTTTCGCGTAAAAACATGCCACTACCTTGCACTTGAAAAATATAACCTCTATTCACAAGCTGACTAATTACTTTACGTATCGTATTACGGCTTACTTCAAATCGATTCATCAACGCTTCTTCTGTAGGTAGTTTTTTCGTTTCATTAAAAAGCCCATCTCGAATGTTTTGCTCTAACACATCTGCAATTTGTTTATACTTTGCACTCATACACTTTCTCCTAAAATACGCTTTTATCTGTTATAACTCTTCCCCTCTCGTTTCGATCACACGTTTATACCAATGAAACGAAAGTTTCTTCTTACGTTTTAAGTTATCATTATGATCGACAAAAATAAAGCCATATTGCTTTTTATATCCATTTAACCAACTTAAAAGATCAATCACTGACCATGCATAATAACCTTTTAAGTTAATTCCCTCTTCAATTGCACGCTTCATTACTTTTAAATGCGCTTCAATAAATTTAATTCTCGGAACATCTACAATTTCTCCGTCAATGATTGGATCTTCATCACCAAGTCCATTTTCCGTTACATACATCTTTATGTCACCGTAACGCGCTTTCAACATATGCAATCCCTCTAAGAAACCTTCGGGAGATATTTCCCATCCCCATTTTGTATATGTTTTATCATCCATTTTAACTGTTCGATAAAAACCATCAAAAGAAGGGTTACCTGGAGCAAGCGTTGAGTTTTCTCGAGAGTGTTCCTCACTCTTTATATCCATATCGTATCTTTCTACTCGTATTGGTTGATAATAATTCAAGCCAATAAAATCATTTTCTTCTGCATTTTGTTTAATGATTTCTAATTCTTCAACCGTCCAATTAGGAGTCCATCCTTTTTCCTTTAATTGTTGTACAACATAAGACGGATACTCGCCTTTTAAAATTGGATCATAATACCAATACGTTTCATATTCATTCGCATGATTTGCTGCTTGTATATTTTCTTTTTGATCATCCACACTATAAGCTGGTAAGAAAACATGTGTAATCCCAATCTCACCATATTGTTTCAGCTGCTTGTACACCGCAACTGTTTTCGCGTGTGCATAAAATACATAATGAGTCGCTTGAAAATACTTTGGAACATCATTTTGTATTCCTGGTGGATGTGCACCTTTTAAATAACCTAATCCACAAAACATTACGGTCTCATTAAAAGTAATCCAATGCTTAACTCTGTCACCAAATGCCTTAAAACAAGTTTCTGCATATTTTACGAAAGCCTCTGCTGTTCTTTTATTCGTCCATCCACCATCTTTTTCTAACGGTAATGGTAAATCCCAATGATATAAAGTGACAAACGGCACAATCCCGTATTTTAAACATTCATCAATTAAGTTGTTATAAAATTCAATCCCTTTTTCATTTACCTTTCCATCTCCAGTCGGCAATATTCTCGCCCAAGAAATAGAAAAACGATACGATTCTAATCCCATCTCAGCCATTAAGCGAACATCTTCCTTATATCGATGATAATGATCAACAGCTACATCACCATTTGTTCCATTGTATGTTTTGCCAGGAATTTTTGAAAACTCGTCCCAATTCGTAACACCTTTTCCATCTTCATTCCATGCACCTTCTACTTGATAAGAAGCTGAAGCAGCTCCGAATAAAAAATCATGTGGAAACTTCATAGTATATACCTCCATTTCATTACAACAAATCAAATTCAATCATACATATAAAATTTATAGGTACAAATTTTATATGTATGATTATATCTTATGTTTTTATTTTTTTCTATTATAAAAGTACAATTTATATTGTTGGTTATTGGAAAAGAAATAAGAAGCGATATATTTTATCGCTTCTCACTCTCATCATCTTTATTCTTTTATTAATGACTTATTCGCTCTTATAACTTCTTGATACAATAATGGTGACCACTTTTCATTTATGTAGTCTTGAATTACCCAGCCTACTCTCGCAGGATTCTTTTGTTTTATATGGTTTGCAATTTCAGGATTTATATAAGAGGCATAGTAATATGGACTATTCCATGCTGTACCACCAGAAGACAAGCTTGTAAAATTTATATATAGATGATTTAAATCCTCGCTATTGTTCATCGTTTCATTCATTGTATCTTTAATAGATTTTACTTTCTCATCATAACTCACTTTATATTTATCTTGTACTGTTACATTTACATTTTGATTTACAGTTGTGGTAAACGTCTCATTATCTGGCCAATAAAAATTATTATATCCTCCAGATTCATTACTACCACTATATCTTTTTAGTAGTACAATTTTCCCACGAGCATCTCCAAGTTTTATATTTCCTTCTGTTTTTAAAAAGATAGGATCAACAAAATAATTTTTTTCAAACGTACTACTAAATGAATCTTCTGCCCCTTTCATATCCTCATACTCTTTTTTTAAAGACATAATAATCGTTTCACTCGGGTTATCTCTTAAAAATTGTTTCGCTTCGTTTATGAATTCATGCAGTGTTACATAAAGATATAATGGCCCATGATGAAGAACTATCGTATTATCATCTGTTAAACGTCCTCTTATATCAAAAATGCGAGCTCCATGGTCCATTTGATAGCGAAAATCATATTCTTGCGTCATTCCCCATACTTGCTTAATCGGATTTTGCAACTTGAACGTCCCACTATCGTGTGTTCCTGGAATTGAAATTCGTGCTAACGGGATATTATCAGGTATAGGTTGCATCCATTTCGACCAATTTTCAAGCTCATTAACAGAGCTAGCTGCAACTACTCTCTTATCATGTAAAGCAAATACAAATGTGATAAATATTGTACTACATATGAATAATTTCAAAATTAACTTCTTATTGCTCATTATTATCCCTCTCTTTTTCTGTTTTTATATCAAACTTATTGAATATAATATAAGCTAGTTCAGAAAAAATAAATAACATTTCATCAATATGAAATATTGCATAGAAATAAAGTTAAAAAATCATTCACATATACTAAATTAGAAAATTTAAAGGAACTTCATCTGAAGTTCCTTTTACTTATTTTATGTTCAATACGTATGAACCATCTTTATTCTCATATTTATAGACGTATAAATAATATTTACCTGGCTTTGCATTATAAGTTCCTTTAACTACATTGCCTTCATTTTCACCATATGCTACATAGTTATTTAAATCTGATTCATGATGAAGTACCCATGTCATTCCGATATTTTGTTCATTTAGTAGAGAAATATTAATATTTTCCGGCGAGTCAATTTGGAAAGTAAATACATCTACTCTATCACTATTATGTAGCATTCCTTTCACCGGTGTATGAAAGTTAACTTTATTTGCCTGTCTAGGCTCATTATTTGGTTCATTTTCTGTTACTTGTAATTCATTCCCACCGTTTGGTTTTCTTTGTTCATAGCCTAAGTTTACTAGTATAGACTTCAAATCTGGTAAAACACCAATTTTATCTGCATATGGATTTTTAGATTTTGTTCCTGTGCTCTGGTTGCTTAATATTGCTCTTAGTTCACTAGGTCTATATGGTTGTCCTACATTTTCTTTAGCAATGCTTTGTACTAAAGTCGCTGCCCCAGCAATAATTGGCGAGGCACTAGATGTTCCGCTAAAGCTTGAAGTATAAAGATTTACAGCACTTCTACTTTGTTCAGCTGTAGTTGTATCTACATTTTCTCCCCATCCGTACACATCAATACGGCTTCCATAATTCGAAAACCACATACGTTCATGAGGGAAAGATGAAGAGCCAGCGCCTACCATAATTGCACCCGAATCTTTAAAATCTTTACTATTACGATTTAAGACTTGCTTACCTTTTCTATCTTTGAACTGGTCTAAATCATTCCACCCATTTGCTCCAGCCTCTATAATTACAATCCCTTTATCTGTACCAGCACGAATTGCATCAAAAATATCTGGTTGTACTTCAACAGGTAAATATTTATCACCATATCCATCAAAGGATGCTTGCGCCTCTAATAATAAAACATCCCCAGCTTCTAACTGATTTACAGCGCTTAATATTGCATCAGCCGTATTATACTGTCCGTTATCTCTTATTTGAGAGATAACCTTTGCTTTCGCTTTTGGCGCAATCCCAATATTCCCGACTTCATTGTCCTCAGAGGATACAATTCCTAGTACAGACGTCCCATGACCGACATGCTGATCTATATTTCTTCCAGACATTAATTCAATATTTTGATGTAATAAATCCTCATGATTTAATAGCCATCCGTATTCCATATCAACAAAAGTAATACCATTTCCATTACCGCCTTGAATTCCCCAGGCGAAAGGCACATTAATACCGTATGGGGCTGCTTCAAGATAACCTTGTTTTTTAAATCTAGGATTGTTATTAGGATTAAGAGCTACACTTGATGATTGCACTTCAGGTGGCATTATTTTCTCTTGTTTCTTCATATACGCATCTTCTATTAAAGAAGATGCCTTTAACTTATCTACTATTTCTTCTTCATACCCACTATTTTGATTTTGAAGAATATAGTAGTTTAATAGACTTGTAGATACATGATTAGGTGCTTTCACTTCAAGGTTTTGTATTTGTTCCGGGCTTACAGATGTGAATAAACGAGTAAATGTTACATCTGGATATTCTGTCAAAAGATCTTTTATTATTTTATCATTCGTTTGAGATTGTATTTGTTTTTCAATACCATCTTCATATGGCAAATCCAAATCCGCTTTAAATTTTACAATGATTTGCTTATCTGTTTCTTGTTCTATCCCTAATTTACTCTGCTGTTCTATAGAATCAGCATATACACTATTGATAGTGCCTCCTGTTCCTAAAAGTGTTGTAATGATTACAGTTGACGCACACATTTTTTGAAATATTTTCATTACATCAATCCTCCTATTAATAATTATTAATCATTATATTAATCTATACTGATTAATTCTATAACGTATTCCCTTTCTACTAAATAGATTATAGTAATCAGAAATATGAACTTCAATGTATTTTCATATGCAATATTTCATATTCTGACTCTACACTAAACGAATATGAAACTTATAGTGATTATTTATTTTATATGTGCTAATATACTTACATTAATATATTACGCATATACACATTTCAAACTACATTACTTAATCGTTTCACCTTAATTTTTTCTTAGGAGGATTTACAATGAAATTACTAAAAATAAAACATATAATTCCTTTATCTGCGGCCGCAATTACATTCGTATGTAGTCAAAGTACAGCTGAAGCTTCTACCATTCATACAGTAAAAAAGAACGATACACTTTGGGGCATTAGTAAACAATACGGAGTTTCAATACAATCCATTAAACAGGCTAATAATAAAGGAAACGATAAAACCTTTATTGGCGAACAGTTACATATTCCAGGGTCCGTGAAATCAAATGAAATCACTGTTCCTCAAAATGCCAAGCCTGTGAACATTTCTGAACAAATTATTTATCAAGTACAACCGGGAGATTCATTAGAAACGATAGCAAAGCGTTACAATGTCACTGTCCAATCTATAAAACAAATGAACAATACAGTCGGAAACAAGCTTTATACAGGACAACATTTAAAAATCAACTCAAGTATTTCACAAAAAGAAAAAGACTTAATGGCACGCTTAGTTACCGCTGAAGCAGGTGGCGAATCCTATAAAGGAAAAGTAGCAGTAGCCAAAGTTATACTAAATCGTGTAAATGCAAAAGGTTTTCCAAATACAATAACAGGCGTTATTTATGAACCTATTAAATACGGATATGCATTTACTCCTGTTACAGATGGAAGAATTAATCAACCTGCAAGTGCAGAAGCAAAAATGGCTGTAGAAGAGGCTATCTCCACAAATGGAGTACATTCAGACTGGATTTATTTCTACAATCCAAAAACATCAACGGACAAGTGGATTACGACACGTCAAACAGTAGCAGTAATTGGTAATCATGTGTTTGCTAAATAAGATTTAAAATCATTAACAGACCTCTTCACTTAAAAGGTCTGTTTTTTTCTATGTAAGATGTTATTAATCATATGACATAGTTATTTTTTAAACTGTTTCTTCTTTCAAATAAAAATTTTTGTATTTACTCCACCACTCGTAGAAATTAATAAAGCATCAAGTTCAAAAACTCCCACTTTATTAATAAAAGCTATTTCTTAACTTCATAAAATTGTTATACACTAGAAAAATAAAAAATAAACTATTCGTTAGCAGGTGGAAGAATATGTATGATGTTACGATTATCGGCGCTGGAGTAAGTAGCATTTTTATGGCTTATTCACTAGCTAAAAGTAACAAAAAAGTTTTAATTCTTGATAAAGGTAAAGCGCTAGAAGATCGCCATTGTCCTTTAGACGAAGGAAAAGTGTGTAATTGTACTACATGTGATAAATATTTCGGGTTTGGTGGTTTAGGCAAATCTGAAGGGAAATTTAATTATACAAACGGATTTGGCGGAGAACTTGAGAAAAAAGTCGGTAAAGAGGGTTTTTTACAACTCATGGCTGAAGTAGATGAAATTCTATGTCAGTTTGGTGGAAGTTCGGTTTCAAAATATTCTACTGAAAATTCAAGTCTCACTAAGAGAGCTGAAGCGTGTGGTTTACAAATGCTAACAACAGAAGTAAGACATCTTGGTACTACACTTTCCAGTAACATTTTTCAGCAGCTCTATGAATTTTTACTGACGAAAATAAAGATCCAATTTCATATAGATGTACAACATATTCTGAAACAGGAAGATCATTTTACAATAGATACAAATCAAGAAACAGTTCAAACTAAGCAACTAGTATTTGCAACTGGGCGCTCTGGGGCCGATTGGTTAAAAGAAATGTGCAGTTCCCTAAATATTTCTCAGGAGCAAACACGTGTAGATTTAGGAATTAGAGTAGAAATGAAAGAACATCAATTACGTTCTATATTAAAAGATACTTTTGAAACAAAACTTTCTTATCAAGGTGAGCATTTCACAGCAACTACTTACTGTATGAATCCAAAAGGACGCATCATTCGAAAGTACGAAGAAGGTTTAGTTATGCCTGACGGTCAAAATTTTCGAGAGCAAGGAACTGGCACTTCTAATTTAAATTTCACTTTATTTATTCCTAGCTATTTTCCAACTCTCAAAGAAGCAAATGTATACGCAAGTTCAATTATTAAAGGCATTAACCAAGGACGAGATCGGATTGTTATACAGCGCTTAGAGGACTTACTAAAGAAACAACCTACGGCGGAAAACAGCATGGAACATAGCCGTATACAGCCTACACTACAGGGGGATTATGGAGATTTGAATCAAGAAATTCCTCAATTATATATTGAAGGGCTCAAAGAATTTTTATTACGTTTAGAACAATTTATACAAGAACCTATTGATCAACATACTTTACTATATGGAATTGATGGAAAGTTCTATGCTCCTACGATAAAAATTAATAATCATTTTGAAACTAGTATACATGGGCTATTTTTAATTGGAGATTGTTCAGGCGTTACGCATTCATTATCTCAAGCAGCTGCAAGTGGTCTGTATGTTGGAAAGTACTTATCTGACATTTAATTTCTATCATTAAAATGTCAGTCAAATATTTTCAATTTCAAAACACTTTACTTACATATAGTAAAATTATATTAATAAAACCCCTATCCTTCCCTGCTAATAATTAACCGACAAAAAATCGGGATTTTACAAAATACATATGTAATATAACTGTATATTTAAAACGATTGACATTCAATTCTAATAAATTGAATGTCAACAGTTTTAAAAGTCTCTATCCATTTTCACTTTTATTTGTTCGATATTTTGTAACATCATCATAGTGTTTAATATGGTAGGATGTCTATAAGTCAATTTCACTACAACTATGACTTGTTCTGCCCGTTTCTCAAAAAGAGTTATATTTATGCTACTACGCTTTAAAAATCCCCATTGTATATATATGAATACTTCAAATTATTCCCTTTAGAAAACAAAGTCTAAATGGTTCATTACACTCTAATAGTTATAAAAACATAATATATAACTTTAGTTAAATAAATTATATAAAGAAGGTGTAAAAATGAAGAACAAAATAAATTTACAAATGCAAAATATAAGTTTTGTTATAATAATGGCTTTAGCGGTATGGTTAAAAACATATCTTATTACGCGATTCAGTTTTGATTTAAAAATCGAGTCTTCAACGCAAGAGCTCATTTTGTTTATTAGCCCTCTAGCCGCATCATTAGCATTTGTTGGATTAGCATTATTTGCAACTGGTGAAAAGCGAAATTATATAGCGCTCTGTATTAATTTCTTATTAACAATCGTGCTTGTTGGAAATGTAATGTTCTATGATTTTTATAGTGATTTCGTTACATTACCAGTACTTGGACAAACCTCAAACTTCGGCCAATTAGGCGGCAGTATTATAGAAATATTAAACTACAAAATTATACTCGCATTCGTAGACATTGTTTTCTTCTTTATTTTATTAAAAAAGAAATCATTGGTCTTTAAAACAGAACGTGTAACTCATTCTACGCGCTTGTTATACTTTCTTTTAACGATTGGTGTATTCTTTGCGAATCTACATCTTGCAGAAAAAGAGCGCCCTGAATTATTAACAAGATCATTCGACCGAGTCATGCTTGTCAAAAATTTAGGCTTATATACTCACCAAGTATATGACTTAACACTGCAAGTAAAAGCTGGGTCACAAAAAGCACTTGCTGATAGTAGTAAATTACAAGAAACTGAAAACTACGTAAAAGCAAATCAAAGCGAGCCAAACCCTAATATGTTTGGTGCAGCGAAAGGAAAAAACGTAATTGTCGTCACTCTTGAATCCTTGCAGACCTTCTTAATAGGCGCATCAGTGAACGGGCAAGAAGTTACACCATTCCTAAATGAATTCATAAATGAAAGTTATTACTTTGATAACTTTTTCCATCAAACTGGTCAAGGGAAAACATCTGATTCTGAATTTCTAATCGATACGTCGTTGTATCCATTAAATCGAGGAGCTGTATTCTTTACACACGGTAACAATGATTATACTGCAACTCCAGAAATTTTACGTCAGCAAGGTTATTTCACTTCTGTATTTCATGCGAATAACGCAACATTTTGGAATCGTAATATCATGTACTCTGCTCTTGGTTATGATCGTTACTATAATGAGCTTGATTACAAAATTACACCAGAAACAAATTTAAATTGGGGATTAAAAGATATCGAATACTTTGATCAATCAGTAGATATATTAAAAACTGTTAATCAACCATTCTATGCTCGTTTCCTTACTTTAACAAACCATTATCCATTTACGTATGATGAAGATACAAAATTCATTGAACCATACAACTCTGGTAATGGCGTATTTGATCGTTACATCGTAACAGCACGTTACTTAGACGAATCCATTAAAAAATTTATTGAACGTCTAAAGGCCGAGGGGCTTTACGATGATTCTATTATTGTGTTATACGGTGATCATTATGGTATTTCCGAAAAACATAATCGTGCAATGGCACAGTTTTTAGAAAAAGATCAAATAACAGAATTTGATACTTTAAATTTACAACGTACACCTTTATATATTCATATTCCTGGACAAACAGAAGGTCAAACTATTTCAAAGCCTACTGGACAAATCGATATGAAACCTACTATTCTAAATTTATTAGGTGTTGATTCTACGAATGATATTCGTTTTGGCCATGA
This sequence comes from Bacillus cereus group sp. Bce019, assembly GCF_051781745.1. Taxonomy (NCBI): domain Bacteria; kingdom Bacillati; phylum Bacillota; class Bacilli; order Caryophanales; family Bacillaceae; genus Bacillus; species Bacillus cereus group sp. Bce019. The sequence continues at coordinate 600,032 of NZ_JBPWJX010000001.1, read as the reverse complement.
TATGTTTTCAGATGAATATACTGGCTTTGTTGTTTTACGTGATGGTAGCTTCGTTACAGATAAGTATGCATACAAAAACAACACTTTCTACGACCGTATAACAGGTGAAATTGTAGATTTACCAAAAAAAGAAGCTCAAGCCCTCATTAAACGTGCCCAAAATGAATTACGAATGTCTGACAAAATTATTGAAGGCGATTTATTACGCTTCTCAGAAAGCAATAAAATTAAAACTGGCGAAGTACAAACTAAAATTAAAGAAACAGAAAAATAATCTATATATGAAAAAGGAGCAACTTATTACAGTTGCTCCCTTTTACTTTTATTCTACGCTTGTTTCTAAAGCTACATCCGCAAAAGTATTATCATCACCTATATTTAAAATCACTTCACATTGACGCAATCTCAATTCAAAGAGCATGATAGAATCGTGATAGATTTCAGGATTTGATTTCATCTTATGTAATATCTCTTGTTTTTCTTGTATTTCTAAATGCGTGTTTTCTACAGCTTGCTTTAAGGAGTTAAATGGATTCCTAAAGAATATATTAATATCTCGCTCTTGTGTGTTTTCAAACAGCTCAAATTGCAAGAAAAATTTCTTCATAATAGAAGCCGTTACTTCAGTATAATCTTCATTTTCTACATACTGTTTGTATTTGTTATATAGCATAGATTTATTTTTAGGAAGAACTCCAAATAATTTACCGGCACTTTTCAGTAAAAATTGTGCTGGCGTAAATCGACGTAAAATATTTACTTCATCCATTTGTATTCTAGTCGTCATCCTGTCAGTATCTCTGCGCCAGTCATCAAGCACTTTAAAGTCACATTCTAACTGTATTCTATTTTCTCCAAATAGTGAATTAAGCCCTTCACTAAGTTCTTCTAAATACGTTTGACTTTGAAGAAGCTCATTATTAGAAGTTGCAATCCAATTTTGCATAGAAAGAGCCAGATTAGGTAACACAGTTTGTTCTAAATATTTATGCACTCTTTCATTCATTGCTTTATTTAGTTCCGTATCCATGTGCCCGAAATCACTTTCTTCACTAATTAAATTAGAACAGCTCTTTAATATCTTCGGAATATTTTCAGTAAGATCATTTGTAATTTCAGTCTTCATTGAACGATATGATTGTGTAATGAAATGAATTTTTTCCCTCTCAAATGTAGTAAGGTTATTAATGCTACCGTTTAGTTTCACTAGCATATCTTCATTCCAATTAATAGCATCCACTAGATTATTTTCTTTCTCAACACGTTTATCCAAAAGATATGTAATTGTTTTTCGAATGAAAAATAATAACTTTTCAGTACGTTCTACATCGATATTTTTATGATTAAAGTTAAAATGAATAAACTCAGTTAAATCATTTAATTGTTGACTACTTGTATATAACGAGGAATAAGGGAAAATTCTCGCATGCGGGAAATATGTGTTTATTCTCGTTGCCGTATCATGTAATACCCTTTTCACTTCTGCTTCACTGTAAATGTTATCGATTTTATTTAATAAGAAATGAATTTGTAAATTTGGCGTATGTTCTTGAATACTTAATAGAATGTCACGTTCTTTATCAGTAAAAGGTGAATCCGCATTCAATACGAATAGTAATTCGTCTACAGAATTCAAATATTCAAATATCTCATCTCTAGTGTCGTTATTCCTATTAAAGCCAGGTGTCACTACAAATGTAAGTTTATTTTCATTTAAAAATCTGCATGGTAATTTAAATTCAATACATGCTCTATCTCTATATGTTTGATGGTGCTGAGACATCATATTATAGTAATCAGAGACATCTTCCGTTGTTGTAATCGCTGAGTCTGTTATAGCATTTATTTCTATATGAGCATCATTTTTTAAAACTACTACATTTGAAATTGATTTTTCTAATATATTTTCTCCTAATATAGAGTTAATAAATGTAGTTTTTCCGTTCCCTGAAGTTCCTGTTACTAAAATACGATTTGTTCTTAAATCTGCGAGCTCGTCAACTAACCATTTAAATCGGTGACCTATTTCTATATTCTGCTTTTTTGCCCACTGTGTAATAGATTCAAAAAGGTGTAAGCTGTACTCTAAGCCATTTACATGATTAATAGAATGTGACAGTAAGTTTTCCGCATGTTCTATATTTGCTGAATCTATTTTGGAAGGGAAAATCTCATCCCATGCCAATACAGCTGCAGATGGAAATACAGCATAAGATGGATTGACCACCTTTAACCAATTTGCTAACAGATTTGGTATAATATCGTTTAATTGTCTAAGCGTATATTGACCTTGAATTAATGCAAAGTACGTTTCTTCGTAAAGAGCAGAAACTTTGTTCCATATATCAGACGATTGTATTTCAATATGTAAGAAAAATTCATTTATTGTATTAAGCCATAATAAATAATTTGGTTCATCTTTATAACTGTTCCAAAGTGATGAAACCATTTGTGTAAATTGTACTTGATCTACATTATTTAATGTAGCTAATGCATCATAAAAATAGTCTGGTGAAATATGTTTAGTAAACCCTTTATCGATATATCCTTTTAACACCTCAAACCACGGATACGATTCTATTCGAATTAACTCATTCACAGCAAGCTCTACTGCACTATCAAAATCTTGCTGTTCCTCATAAAAGGAACGGGCAATTTTTGTTACGTTCGGATAATCAGGATTTAAAGAAACTGCTTCTTTAATAACACCGAAAGCTGAGTCAAAATTATTTTGCTCAATGTAAAGAGAAAGTAATTGTAGTCTAATTTCGGTCATCAATATTTTATTATCAGTAGTAATAGAAGTATAAATATTTTCAGCAAATGATAACTGATTAAGTTCAAAATAAGCATCCGCAATATTTTTTTGTGCCCATGGTACTAATTCATTACTAACCTTCTCCCATTTAAAAATAGCTGCTTCAAAATCTTGATGACGATAATAAAATTCACCTTGTGCAAAACGAATATAAGACCCATCAGAAATCTCATTTTTTTCTTCGTTTACATAAGCTTGTCCAAGTACGTCAAGAGTTGGTTTTGTTTCATTCTCCATTAGGAATGTTTCATAATACATCTTTTTTATTAATTGTTTTTCTAATCTCATCTTTTCCCCCACTATATCTTGAAAATACATTTTTAAGATATGTCAATACTTTTTGTATGTATGCTTTTTATCTTAACAAAGAATATCTTTTGGAAAATTTCATTTTCCTTTCATTTTTCAAGTTAGATTGAATTTTTATGAGAAAAGTTTCAGTTTTTTTTCAATTCCCTTTCAGTTATGAAACAGCATTAAATGTTCCTAATAACCTAATAACACTATAATATTCCACATTATATTATCAGGAAAACCCCATATAAACCATATTATAAAAACAATCTATATTGAATTTATATACATAATTCACTGTGCTGTCAAACAAAAAAACAACAATAGGAGCCAACAGCTATTCATACCATTTCTTTCTCAAATTGTTTTCCTTTAAAATGTTTCAGTAGTTATGTAATTAAATTCCATTAACCTATATAAATAACTAGTCCAAAAAATATCTATATGCATATCATGTTATAGTAAAGAATTTAGGAGATCCTAAAAGGAGGCATTTTCATGTTTGAAGATAAATCTAAAATAAATTACCCATATGAATTTACTGAAACTACAACAGTTCCTCTAAAGAACCCCATTGATAAAAAATTCAAGAACGGCACAGGTACACATAACTTCCCAATTAAGAAGCACTATAAAGAGCAAGTTCTATACACTGAAAAAATTAATAATAATAAAAATAAGTAATTGTATAGACCTTTATAACAATTAGCCAAATAAGAAGCAACATTCAACCATGCATAGTTATTTAGTTAGTAATGATACAATTCATGCACATTTTAAAAAGTGCTGTATACAGCGCTTTTTTATACATAGATAAATTTAAGCTAACACAACCAAGAAATAAACTGTAAAATTACTCCACCATATTCTCGTTTAACTATTAAATCTACATATGAAAAGGGAGCAACAGTAAATGTTGCTCCCTTTTGAAATATAATTTATTCACTCTACATAACCCTCTTAAACATCTTCTCCAACTCATAAGTAGAATGATGCACAAGAATCGGTCTTCCGTGTGGGCATGTGTATGGGTTTGTTGTTGTACGTAATTCTTCCAGTAAGGCAAATATTTGATCGTTCGTTAAATATTGATTCGCTTTAATGGATGCTTTACAGCTCATCATGATGGCTGCTTCTTCACGTAACTTTTTAATATCCACTTTTTTTAGTTTGACAACTTGCTCCATCATTTCATCGATAATTTCTGTTTCTTGTCCTTTCGGGAACCATGTTGGATGCGAGCGGACGATAAAGGATTGATGGCCGAATTGTTCTAAAAATAGCCCAACTTTTTTTAGTTCTTCTAACTGTTCTTCGACACGTAAAAATTCAGTAAGAGATAGATCAATACGGTACGGTACAAGTAACTCTTGTACTTCTTGCGCTACCCTTCCTACTTTATCACGGAAGTATTCATAATTAATACGTTCCTGCGCGGCATGCTGGTCAATCATATATAAGCCTTTATCATTTTGAGCGAAAATATATGTTCCATGCATTTGTCCAATTGGATAAAGCGGTGGTAAGTCATTCCCGTTCATTTCAATCTCTTTTATTTCCCGAACTTCTTCTTCTAATTCCTCTAGTTCAAAATCCTCTTCATTACTGTCCCACGATTTCTCTTCTTGAATTGGTTCTTCGATTATCGGTTTAGTGGATGGTTGCCAACTTTGTTCTTCTCTTATGAGCGACTGTGGTGGTTGCCATTCTTGTTTCGGCGGTTGCCACAGTTGTGGTGGCTGTTTCACAGCCTGCGGTTCTTCTTGTTTTGCATCCATGCCAGTTGGTAAAACAATGTCCGGCATAGATGGTTCTTTCGGCTTCGCATGCTCAAACTGGAACTGTTCTTGCACACTTTCGTCTTTTTCTTTTTTCTTCGTTGTTACGCCTGCATCTGGAATGAGCTGTATTTTTTTAAATGCAGCTTGCAATGTTTCTTCGATCAGCTTTAGCAATTCTTGTTCTTTACTAAAACGAACCTCTAACTTCGCTGGATGTACGTTAACGTCAACTAGCATTGGATCCATTTCAATCGATAAGAAGCCAATTGGATACCGGCCAACTGGCAGTAATGTATGGTATCCTTGCTGAATTGCTTTCATTAGTACAAAGTTTCGAACGTAACGACCATTTACGATCGTTGACATATAATTACGAGATGCTCTCGTTACTTCTGGTAATGTTACATAGCCTTTAATTGTAAAGTCTAAAGATTCAGCTTCAATTGGAACAAGCTTCTTCGCAACTTGAATACTGTAAATCGATGCAAGTACTTGTCTTACATCACCGTTACCTGATGTATGAAGCAATTTCTTTTCATTATGAAACAGTTTTAACGATACTTCTGGATGTGACATTGCAATACGATACACGATATCTGTAATATTCCCGAGCTCCGTATGAATGGTTTTCATATATTTAAGACGCGCTGGTGTATTAAAGAATAAGTTTTGTACTGTAATATCTGTTCCTTTTCGGCTCGCAGTTTTCTCTTGTTTTATAATGTCTCCACCTTTAATTATGAGGTGTGTACCAGGCGCATCACCTGTGCTAGTAATTAATTCTAATTCACTAACAGAGGCAATACTCGGCAATGCCTCACCGCGGAAACCGAGTGTTCTTATGCGAAACAGATCGTTTTCATCTTTAATTTTACTCGTCGCATGGCGTTCAAAAGCGACGATACAGTCTTCTTCTGCAATACCATCACCGTTATCAATGATACGAATTTTCGATAACCCAGCTTCTTCTAAGTGGATTTCAATAGATGTACTATTCGCATCGATAGAATTTTCCACAAGTTCTTTTACGACTGAAGCAGGGCGCTCTACTACTTCCCCTGCCGCAATTAAGTTAGAGAGTTGGTCATCGAGTTTGCGAATTTTCCCCATCTACTTACTCATCCTTTCTTTAACTTTTTCTGTAAGCGATACAATTCGTTCATCGCTTCTAAAGGTGTCATATCAAGTAAATCGATTTTTTTAATTTGTGCGAGTACTGCCGTTTCTTTTTGATCTAGCAGAGGTTTTTCTTGTTTCTTCGAAGACTGTTCTCCTCCAAAGAAAGATAGTTGCGATTCTTCTTCAGTCTCTACTTTCGTTTCCTGTATTTCTGCTATTTCCTCTTTTACAACTACAGGTTCTGGAGCAGCTTCTTGTACTTTCACTTCTACTCGTTTTGGAATAATAATTTCTTCCTGTCCTTCTAGCTGTGCTAACACTTCTTTCGCGCGGGCGATTAAGCTATCTGGAAGCTCTGCAAGTTGCGCAACGTGAATTCCGTAACTTTTATCTGCTGCCCCGTCTTGAATTTTATGAAGGAATACTACTTTTCCATTCTCTTCAATTGCTGAAACGTGTACATTTTTCAGTTGATCTAAACTCTCTTCTAACACCGTTAATTCGTGATAATGCGTAGAGAATAACGTTTTTGCACCAATTTGGTCATGAATATGTTCAATAATTGCTTGTGCAAGTGCCATACCATCATAGGTAGATGTACCGCGTCCAATTTCATCGAATAAAATTAAACTTCTTTCTGATGCGTTTGCAATTGCATTTTTCGCTTCTAACATCTCGACCATAAATGTACTTTGACCTGATATTAAATCATCCGCTGCACCAATTCTCGTAAAGATTTGATCAAATACAGGTAATACTGCTTCTGTTGCTGGTACGAAACAACCGATTTGCGACATAACCGTTACAAGTGCTAATTGTCTCATATACGTACTTTTACCAGACATGTTCGGCCCTGTAATTAAAAAGACATCCATATTCTCTGGCATAATACAATCATTCGGTACATACAATTTCCCGTTCAATACTTTTTCAACGACAGGATGACGACCATCTTTAATAAAGATTTCGCGCTTCGTTGTCAGTACAGGTTTTACAAACTGTTCTTCTTCACTAACTGTCGCAAAACTTTGCAGTACGTCTAATTCACTAATTACTTTCGCTAAATGTTGTAATTTCGGAATAAATACTTTTACTTCTTCACGAAGTGCTGTAAATAAATCGTATTCTAGCTGTACAATTTTTTCTTCAGCTTCTAAGATTAACGTTTCTTTTTCTTTCAGTTCATCTGTAATGAAACGTTCAGCATTAGCAAGCGTCTGTTTACGCTCATAGCGACCTTCTGGAAGTGCTGCAAGATTCGCTTTCGTTACTTCAATGTAGTAACCGAAAATACGGTTGTATCCAATTTTTAACGATTTAATTCCAGTAATATCACGTTCTCTTTTTTCAAGCTCAGCAATCCACGTTTTCCCGTTTTTACTAACGTAACGATATTGATCAAGCTTGTCATTATAACCGTCTTTAATTATATCTCCATCTTTAATCGAAAGCGGTGGATTTTCTTGAATACTTCTTCCTAGTAATTCTGTTAAGCTTTCACATGGATCTGCACCTTGAATTAATCTCGATGCATAAGCGTTATCTAACAAACTAATTGCTTCTAAAATAGCTGGTACTTGAAGTAATGAACGTCTTAATTGTAATAAGTCTCTTGCATTTACGTTACCAAATGCAACTTTTCCTGCTAAACGTTCTAAATCATATACTTCTTTTAACTTTTCTTTTAAATCTTCACGTAAGAAGTAATCATTTACAAACGTTTCAACCATTTCTAAACGCTCTTCAATTCTTTCTTTCTGTATAAGTGGACGTTCCATCCACTGTTTTAACATACGACCACCCATAGCTGTTTTCGTCTTATCCAATAACCATAATAGTGATCCTGTTTTTTCCTTCGTTCGAAGTGTTTCTGTCAGTTCTAAATTTCGCTTTGAATGTACATCAATTTTCATAAATTGATTCGTATAATAAATTTCTACTGGTTGCAAATGATCTAACGAACGCTTTTGCGTTCTTATTACATAGTTAAATAAGCGTCCAACTGCTTTAATTAATTTTGCTTGTGAAACATTTTTCACAAGATGTTCTAACCCTTCTGGAATTACCGTTGCATCTTCATATGAAATCGTCATTTTCAATGTTTCAGTTAACTTGTTTAGTTCATCTTTAGAAAATGAAGAATCAACAACAATTTCTTTCGAACCAGTTGCATACACTTCTAATAAAATATCTTCTACTGAACCAGTCAATAACGTTACTGTATTTTGTCCAGTCGTTAAGTCGTTACAAGCTAATGCATATGATCCATCTTCAAAATGTGTTAATGCGGCTAAGAAGTTGTTTTCTTTCTCATCAATTGTACGCCCTTCCATCATCGTTCCTGGCGTAATTAATTGTACTACTTCACGACGTACTACACCTTTAGCTGTTTTCGGATCTTCTACTTGCTCACAGACTGCTACTTTATATCCTTTTTCAACAAGTTGTTCAATATAGTTTTTAGCCGCATGATACGGTACACCGCACATTGGTATACGTTCACTACTACCGCCATCTCGGCTCGTTAATGTAATTTCAAGTTCATGAGCTGCTTTTACAGCATCCTCAAAGAACATTTCATAAAAATCGCCTAAGCGAAAAAATAAAAAGGCATCTTGATAATCTGCCTTAACCTTTAAATATTGCTGTATCATAGGCGTATATTGAGTCATACTTTTCCTCCATAATTCTTACATGATAATCTATTTTCATATATGTCGCATTTCACGGACACTCTTATCTCCTATTTCAGGAGTCTTTCTTCATTATAACATATTTCATAAAGAATCATGTTCATTCAGCGCCACTTATGTAAAGTAAAAAGCTAGGAAGAACTTCTCCCTAGCTTTCTATTACTCTTCTTCTGCATCAACGATAAAGTTCGGATCTAATTCTTCAAATTCATCATCAGCAATTTGGAAATCATCATCTGATTCTACGCAGCCTTCAGGATTTACACTTACACAAATTTTCGTTTCTCCAACTACTTCTGTTACAAATTCACGTTCTACAGTTACAACAATTTTATTACCATTTGGTGATACAAGCGCTTCTAAACAATTTGGCGGCTGAATAACACGAGCAATAATTTCTAAATCGTCACCAGAAAAGTTTTTATCACGATAACCAATACTTACTTCGTCCGTGTAGTTCACACGTTCTGTTACAACTTCAGTCTTTGTATTTCCATCAAATGAATACCAAGTGTTCACATCATAGAAACCTTCAATTTCCACATGCTTTCCATTCTTTCTTGCTTCGTACGAGTGGTTAATTACCCAGCACCCTAAAATACTTGTTGGCTCATTATTCGATTCACATGTATGCGTTGACTTTGTATACTTACGTCCTTTTCCAACCACTGCTTTTGTAATAATCTCTCTAAATTCGGACATTCGTAACCCTCCTCAATCACTATTCACTTAATCATATGCGTGACAATAGCGGAATGTGTCATTCTTTTTTTGAGAAGAACTTACGTTTAATCCACAAAAAAAAGAGATGTCAATATGACATCTCTTTAACAACCACAATTTCCTTTTTTACTTTCTACCGCTGCGCCAGTTTCACCCTTTAGTACATCGCCACCAGTTGAAATTAATATTTCATCTGTTACGTTGTTAGAAATTGTACTAGCAACTAACTGTAATAAGTCATTTACGTATGTTTGTGAAGATTTAAATTGTTGTACGACTGGAATACTGTCTAACTTATCTTGCAATGCATCAATTTCAGCTTCTACCTTTTTTAAAGCTTCCCATTTCCCGTAATGTTGCAAGTTTACTGCTTGTTTTTGCAGTGCTTTAATTTCATCGATTGCGCGCTTTACATTTTCATTTTTATGAATTTGCGCCTCTGCTTTCTTAAAAAAATCAACTTCTTCTGTTTCAGAAATCATTTTTGCTAATTCTTTCGCTTGTTCAACAATGTCATCTTTCGAATATACTTTCATCTATTATTTCACCTCAATCGGCTCTTCAACTAATTCCCCGTTAAGAGACCAAGTTTTTGCTTCCGTTATTTTTACTTTCACAAGCTGACCAATTAAAGATTTTGAAGCGACGAAGTTTACAAGTTTATTCGTACGAGTATAACCTGCAAGTACTTCCGGATTATTTTTACTTTCCCCATCAACTAACACTTCTACAATTTGACCTTTGTAACGACTATTCTTTTCAATTGCCAACGTATTTACTAGTGTATTTAAGCGTTGAAGACGTTCTTTCTTTACTTCCATCGGTACATTATCTTTCATTTTTGCAGCTGGTGTACCTTCGCGAGGAGAGTAAATGAATGTAAAGGCAGTATCAAACCCTACTTCACGATATAACGACATCGTTTCTTCAAATTGCTCATCTGTTTCATTTGGAAAACCAACGATAATATCTGTTGTTAATACTGCATCTGGAATTGCTTCTTTAATTTTTCTTACAAGTTCTAAATAATGCTCACGCGAATATTTACGTGCCATAATTTTCAGCATATCTGTACTTCCAGATTGAACTGGTAAATGAATATGTTCTACTAGGTTGCCACCTTTTCCAAGCACTTCAATTAAGTGATCATCGAAATCACGTGGATGGCTCGTTGTAAAACGAATACGGGCAATATCAACTTTACGAAGTTCGTCCATTAAATCGCCAAGACCGTATTCTATATCTTCAAAGTCTTTACCATATGCATTTACGTTTTGTCCAAGTAAAGTAATTTCTTTATAACCATTTGCAGCTAAATGACGAATCTCTTGGATAATATCTTCTGGACGTCTACTTCGCTCTTTTCCTCGTGTATACGGTACAATACAATACGTACAGAACTTATCACAGCCATACATAATATTTACCCAAGCTTTAATATCACCACGACGTACTTTCGGAAGGTTTTCAATTACGTCACCTTCTTTTGACCATACTTCAACTACCGTCTCTTTCGAGAACATCGCATCTTTTAGAATGTACGGTAATCTATGAATATTATGCGTTCCAAATACCATATCTACATGCTGATTTTTCTGCATAATTTTATTTACAACAGATTCCTCTTGAGACATACAACCACATACACCAATTAAAAGGTCTGGATTTCTTCGTTTGAGTGACTTTAAATGGCCTAGCTCACCAAACACTTTATTTTCAGCATTTTCACGAATTGCACAAGTGTTTAATAAAACTACATCTGCATCCTCAGTTGAAAAAGTTGGTTCATATCCAAGTGCGGTGAAAATGCCTGCCATTACTTCCGTATCATGCTCATTCATTTGACAACCATATGTACGAATATAGAACTTTCTTCCTGTACCAAAATTGCGAAACTCTTCAGGTAAGCCAAAATCCCGTTCAATTTTAACTTCTTCTTTCCCGCGCTTTTTCGCATCCTTTAAGGAAGGTGGTTGATATACACTTTCAAAGTATTTACTATAATCTTTCTCTTCTTTTTTCGTAGAGGAATTTGCTTGTTGACTTGCTAATCGTTGTTGCTCGTTCATCGGTAATCTCCTTTCACCCTTAACTATACATACTCTATAGTCCATTTTAATGCGCCTAGACTCACCTCAAAAATGGTTAGATAGCTTGAGAGATAACTTGTCCTTTGAAACTTGAGTAATCAATCTAATCATTCATAAGAATGAAGTCTTCCCCACGCAAATAGACATTCCCTTTTTATCATTTCTTGTTGTCCTACCAAAAAGCATATTGCTTTATCCCTATAAACATTACCATAGTATGATGTATTTCGCCAATTTTAACAATAAAGAGGCCCTTTATTATCTTACATTTCACAAGCAATGAACTTGCCATTTTCATACAACGATTTATATATTATTTTATCATTCTGAATTTTCTAAGTAAATAAGACTACCCTATATTTTTGTACATAAAAAAAGGTTACCAAATCGGCAACCTCCTCTTCTTACATTACATAAACTCAGCAACAAGCTCATCAAACATTTTCTGATCCATATTTAAATCAGATTTCACTAAAGGCTCTTCACTATAGCCTTTAACAAGTTCTTGATATGATGGTTGCTTAGTATTTTGATAAATTAACCCTGTTACTAAACCGTTATTTTCCATTAACGTTTGCATAGCCATCATACGATTAGATGGATCATATCCCTCTACTGTGCTTAGTTTCGTTAAATTCTCTTTAAACCAATCGTAAGTATTTACTTTATTGTAAGTAACACATGGGCTAAATACGTTAATTAATGAAAATCCTTTATGGTTAATACCAGCTTCAATAATTTGTGTTAGTTCTTTTAAATCACTCGAAAAGCTTTGCGCCACAAATGTCGCACCAGCTGTTAAAGCCATTTCCATTACATTTAGTGATGGTTCAATTGAACCTTGTGGTGTGCTTTTCGTTTTAAATCCAGCTTCACTACGTGGTGAAGTTTGCCCTTTTGTTAATCCGTAAATTTGGTTATCCATTACGATGTAAGTAATGTCGATATTACGACGAATAGAATGGATTGTATGTCCCATACCAATCGCAAATCCATCACCGTCACCACCTGAAGCGATAACTGTTAAATCACGATTTGCCATTTTCACACCTTGTGCAATCGGAAGGGCACGACCATGAATACTATGCACACCATATGAATTAATATAACCTGAAATACGGCCTGAACAGCCGATACCAGAAATAACAGCAAGTTCATCTGGATTTAAGCCAACGTTAGCTGCTGCACGTTGAATTGCAGCTTGCACTGAGAAGTCTCCGCAACCTGGGCACCAGTTTGGCTTTACACTGTTACGAAAGTCCTTAAATGTTGCCATTTAATACAACCCCTTTTTTGCATTCGTTGTAAATCTCTTTCGGCAAGAATGGGTTTCCATCATATTTTAAAAGACTAGAAATTTTCTCACCATTACCAAGATTCATTTTCATAATGTTAGCAAGCTGACCCGTTGCATTGTTTTCTACTACTACAACACGCTTCGCCTTTTTTACAAGTGGATCGATTTCAGCTGTTGGGAACGGGTGAATTAAACGCACATGAGCATGGTTTACTTTCATACCCTCTTGTTCTAAACGCGTCATTGCCTCTTCGATCGCACCACGAGTTGAGTTAAATCCAACAAGCAATACGTCTGCTTCTTCATGCTTAACATTTTTATAAACAGGGGTATTAAACTTCAAGTTCTCCATTTTACGGAAACGTTTGTCCATTTGATCTTTACGGTTTATTGCTGATTCCGATGGTTTTCCAGTTTCATCATGTTCTACACCTGTAACATGGTGAACACCATTTTTCATACCAGGTAAAACACGTGGTGAAACGCCGTCTTCTGTTACTTCATAACGCTTGAAGTATGCTTTATTTTCACGTTCTGGTAATTCTACTTCTAAATCAAGCTTACCACGACGAATTTCCACTTTATCTAATTTAAGTGGTTCTACTGTTTGTTTTCCTAAAGAAAGCTGTAAATCTGTTAAGAAAATAACAGGAACTTGATATTCTTCAGATAAGTTAAATGCTTCTACAATGTCATAGAAAGCTTCTTCAACTGTACTTGGCGCCATTACGATTTTTGGAATTTCACCATGCGTACCGTAAATCATCGCCATTAAGTCAGACTGTTCTTGCTTAGTTGGTAATCCTGTACTTGGGCCGCCACGTTGTGTATCAACAATTACTAATGGAGTTTCTGTAATACCTGCTAAACCAATTGCTTCCATCATTAATGAAAGACCTGGACCAGCAGATGCCGTTAATGTACGAACACCAGCATAGTTTGCACCGATTGCCATTGTACAAGCTGCGATTTCATCCTCAGTTTGGATTACTGTTCCGCCGACTTTCGGTAATTTTTTAATTAAGTATTCCATAATTTCTGATGCAGGTGTGATTGGGTATGCTGACATAAAACGAGCACCACCAGCTACCGCACCAAATGCGATTGCATCGTTCCCAATCATAAACATGCGTTTTTTACCATCAGCTTTTTCAAGCTGCATCATGTTTACTTTCTCACCTAGTAATTCTTTCATATATTGAGAGCCACGTTTAATTGCGTCCATATTCTTTTGAACGACTTGCTCTCCTTTACGACCAAAGATTTCTTCAACAACATCTAAATAAGCTGTTTCATCTAATCCTAATACTGCACTTGATGCTCCAACAGCAACCATGTTTTTCATTAATGATGTGCCTAATTCTGAAGCAATATCTGTAAACGGTATCACATATAGATTTACATCTGTATTGTCAGGTATTGTTGGATTAAATTTCGCATCCGCAACTACAATTCCACCTGGACGTAGTTCGTGGAAATTAAAATCAATTGTTTCTTGGTCAAAAGCAATTAAAATATCTAAATCATCTGAGATCGCTCGTACTTCTGTTGTACTTACACGAATTTTATTATTTGTATGGCCGCCTTTTATACGTGATGAGAAGTGGCGGTAACCGTATAGGTAATATCCTAATCGGTTTAATGCAATACAGAAGATTTCTCCTGTACTTTCAATTCCTTCACCTTGTTGGCCTCCAACTTTCCATGAAAGTTGACTAATCATCTCCTACACCCCTTTTGGCTGCATTCATTGTAGTGTATTTTTTTACAGTAATAGTTTAGCATTTTTTATGCAAATAAACTACAACGGACGCAAATTATGCCTCTTCTGATTTCCCTGAATCTTTAGTATAAAGCTATTTTGTTTTTCATTCTAGTATTAGGTCTTAAAAAAAGCAATAAAATCAAATGAATTAATTTTAATTTTTCTGAATTTTAAACCAAAAATTAAAAACTCATATGTTCTACAAAATTATCATATAAAAATCGTTCTACAGTAGATGCAGCATAGTGTTTACAAAGCTCATTCATTACATTTTCATAATCTCGATAAACTGATACATTTACAACTGTTTCTAAAATCCCATCAAAATCTGAACCAAATCCTATATTGTACTCTCCACCTAATGAACAAATATATTCGATATGTCTTACTATATCTGTTATATTTGCTTCATTTTCATTCGTTAGAAACTGCGGTACAAAAGTGACACCGATCATGCCATTTTTCTTTATAAGAGCTTTAAGTTGTTCATCGTTTAAATTACGTGGGTGCTCGCAAAGTTTCATACAATTTGAGTGGGAAGCAATAGGATTTTTTGCAATCTCTATAACATCCCAAAAACTTCTTTCATTCAGATGAGACACATCAGTCCATACATGTAGCGCATTCAGTTCTTGTACAACCTGTTTACCAAAATTCGTTAAACCCGCCCCACGTGTCTCTAGCGCACCATCAGCTAAGAGATTGGCATAATTCCATGTTAGTCCAAAAGAACGTACTCCTAGGCGATACAACAACCTTAATTTCATTGCTTCTTTTCCAATTGCTTCGCATCCTTCTAGTGTTAATATCGCTCCAACCTCGTCCTGTTTTAACATGTTAATATCATCTTTTGTCTGAATAAACTTTACACCTGGTAGGGATAAAATTTCATTATAAAAAATATCTACCATTTGTAATGCTGCTTCAAATCGGTTTTCATATGCCACTGTTTCTGGTACATATATAGCAAAACATTGTATACTTCCTTTTCTTCTCTTCAACTGTTCAAATGTAATATGTAATTGTGAATCATCGTTAAAATTCCTTTTCCCTTGTGCACTCCATAACTGAAGAAGCACGTCACAATGAGCATCAAAAATTTTCATTTTCATTCCTCCATTATAAAAACAACCTGTTTGCATACTGCAAACAGGTTGTTTAAAACTTAACGAGGTTCTACAATTAATTTTATTGCTGTACGCTCTTCGCCATCAATCATAATATCTGTAAACGCTGGGATACAAATCAGGTCCAAACCACTAGGCGCTACAAATCCTCTTGCGATTGCTACTGCCTTTACCGCTTGGTTCAATGCACCTGCACCAATAGCTTGAATTTCTGCTGTTCCGCGTTCGCGAATAACACCTGCAAGTGCACCAGCTACAGAATTAGGGACCGACGTTGCTTTAACTTTTAATATTTCCATTCCGCGTTTCCTCCTCGTTTCTTTAAAAAGTATTAG
Organism: Bacillus cereus group sp. Bce019; assembly: GCF_051781745.1. Taxonomy (NCBI): domain Bacteria; kingdom Bacillati; phylum Bacillota; class Bacilli; order Caryophanales; family Bacillaceae; genus Bacillus; species Bacillus cereus group sp. Bce019. The sequence continues at coordinate 583,990 of NZ_JBPWJX010000001.1, read as the reverse complement.
CAATTATTTCACTTTAACTTATATTCACGAGGAATGGCGCGTATTCCTGCTAAATTTTCGTAATTTTTCTAAAAAATTAAAATATAATAACTCATCTAAAATTTAACGAAAATTTACTCAAAAAATGGTTGATCGTCATTAATTAAAATACGTTCAATTTTCTTTGCTTTTCCTGTATTTGGATCCACATCAATTAACACTGCACTTAATTGCGTTCTACCATTTGTTACTTCAAATCGTACTGGTAAGTTTGTTAAAAACTTCTTCAATACTGCTTCTCTGTCCATACCTAATATTCCGTCATACGGCCCTGTCATCCCAACATCTGTAATATATGCCGTTCCGCTTGGTAAAATACGGTTATCCGCTGTAGGGACATGCGTATGCGTACCTACTACTGCTGTAGCACGTCCATCTACATACCAACCTAGCGCTTGTTTTTCACTTGTAGTCTCCGCATGGAAATCAACAAATATAATATTCGTACGCTTTTTCGCAATATTAATTAATTCATCCACTTTACGGAATGGACAATCAATTGGAGGAAGGAAAGTACGTCCTTGTAAGTTAATAACTGCAACTTCTGTTCCATTACAGTTCACAAAGATAAGTCCTTTTCCTGGAGTTCCTTCTGGGAAGTTAGCTGGTCTTGCAAGATATTTTGCATCATCGATGAATTCAAATACTTCACGATTATCCCAAGCGTGGTTTCCAAGTGTAACTGCCTGCGCCCCACACTCTAAAAAGTTTCGATATATTTTTTCTGTAATCCCACGGCCACCTGCTGCATTTTCTCCATTAATGATTGTTACTGTAGGTGTATATTTTTTCTTTAATGCCGGTACGTATTGTTGAATCATACCTCTACCAGGAGATCCTACTACATCCCCAACAAATAATATTCTCATATGTCTTACCCTTTCTATGTACTGCATTTTTTATTGCTATAGCATCAAGTAAATTCCTTATAATATGTTTATTATAAGTTTGTTTCACTTTTATACTATATAACTAACTGTCTTTATTTTATCCAATTCCAACACAAAAAAATAAAGTGGTGTTTCACCACTTTATTTTGCGTATTCCACTGCACGTGTTTCACGAATAACAGTTACTTTAATATGTCCTGGGTAATCCAGTTCATTTTCAATACGTTTTCGGATATCACGAGCTAAACGATGAGCTTCTAAGTCATCGATTGTATCTGGTTTTACCAAAATACGAACTTCACGTCCTGCTTGAATTGCAAATGACTTTTCAACGCCTTCATAAGACTCTGAAATCTCTTCTAACTTTTCAAGACGACGAATATAGTTTTCAAGTGTTTCACTACGAGCTCCCGGTCTTGCAGCTGATAAAGCATCTGCTGCTGCAACTAAAACTGCAATGATAGAAGTTGGTTCTGTGTCACCATGGTGAGATGCGATACTGTTTATAACTACAGGATGCTCTTTATATTTCGTTGCAAGTTCAACACCAATTTCAACGTGGCTTCCTTCTACTTCATGGTCAATCGCTTTTCCGATATCATGTAATAGACCTGCACGTCTTGCTAGTTTTTCATCCTCGCCAAGCTCTGCCGCCATAAGTCCAGTTAAATATGCAACTTCCATAGAGTGTTTTAAGACGTTTTGACCATAACTTGTACGGTATTTTAAACGACCTAAAATTTTAATTAAATCTGGATGTAATCCATGAACACCCACTTCAAACGTTGTTTGCTCTCCGACTTCGCGAATATACTCGTCCACTTCACGTCTTGATTTTTCGACCATCTCTTCAATACGCGCTGGGTGAATACGTCCGTCCTGTACTAGTTTATCAAGAGCGATACGAGCTGTTTCACGACGAATTGGGTCGAATCCAGAAAGGATTACTGCCTCTGGTGTATCATCGATAATTAAGTCAATACCCGTTAACGTTTCTAACGTACGAATATTACGACCTTCACGCCCGATAATACGTCCCTTCATTTCGTCATTTGGAAGATTTACAACCGAAACGGTTGTTTCAGCAACATGATCAGCTGCACATCTTTGCATTGCAAGAGATAAAATCTCTTTTGCTTTCTTATCCGCTTCTTCTTTCGCGCGAACTTCACTCTCTTTTACCATAACAGCGATTTCATGAGAAACTTCACTTTCTACTTTACCAAGAATAATTGCTTTCGCTTGTTCGCGTGTCAGATTGGAAATGCGCTCTAATTCTGTTTGTTGCTTTTGAACTAACTCTCCCACTTTGCTTTCCAACTCTTCAATCTGTTGTTGTCTCGCTACAAGAGATTCCTCTTTCTTCTCTAACTGCTGCTCGCGTTTATCGAGCGTTTCGTCTTTACGATCAAGGTTCTCTTCTTTTTGCATTAAACGATTTTCTTGTTTTTGTAATTCGCTTCTACGGTCACGAATTTCTAATTCAGCTTCTGTACGAAGTGTATGAATTTCATCCTTTGCTTCTAAAAGCGCTTCTTTCTTAAGTGCTTCAGCATCACGATTCGCTTCGTCTAAAATACGTCTCGCTTCATTAGCTGCACCATTAATCTTCGCTTCAGCAATAGACTTTCGAACAAAAAAGCCAACAACTGCACCGACTGTTGCAAGCAAAATGGAGATGAGTATCCAAACTGTACTCGTCATGATTTCACCTCCCCTTGCTATGAATGAAAAAAGACTGTCGGCATGTACATTGAATTACAACATACAGCAAAGACCGTCGTCCCGCTTTTTTAAGGGACTTTCTTCATTTCACAATTAAAATGTCATATTATTATTTCGGTAAGATTTAAACCTTACTCCGAATATTACTTCTCTTCTTGAGAAGAGTATATTGTATATAAGAAAAAATATACATTCTCATTGTATCTATCGTAATTTTCATTGTCAAGCGTTGTCTACTTTTACTTTCTTTGCCTTCAGCCTTGAATGTGACCTAAATTTTAAAAGTAAGGAGCCTACTATACTGGAAAACCTTAGTAATTCCCATTTCTTTTACTTAAAATATTTATATATCCCTCTTTACACAACGCATTTGAAGTAAAAAAATATTTTTTATCTATAGTATTATGCTCCTTAATAGTAGATAAAAAAATAAAAGACACGAGGCCGTGTCTTTTATTTTTTTAATCAAGAAGAGTTGAATCTTCTGCGCCCTCAGCACCAGAATCTTCACTAATTCCGTGATGCTCACGAATAAAGAAAGCAATTTCTTCTCTTAAATCTGTATTTTCTTTTAAGAACTGCTTCGAATTTTCACGACCTTGTCCTAGGCGTTCTTCATTATAAGAATACCAAGCACCGCTCTTTTGAACGATATCAAGCTCAGAAGCCATATCCAAGATTTCACCTTCTCTTGAAATACCTTCTCCGTACATAATATCAACTTCAGCAACACGGAATGGTGGTGCTACTTTATTTTTCACTACTTTTACTTTTGTTTTATTACCAACGATGTCGTTACCTTGCTTTAATTGCTCCGCACGACGCACTTCAAGACGAACAGTTGAATAGAATTTCAACGCACGACCACCTGGAGTTGTTTCTGGGTTTCCGAACATAACCCCAACTTTTTCACGAATTTGGTTAATAAAGATTGCAATTGTTTTTGATTTGTTGATTGCTCCTGAAAGCTTACGAAGTGCTTGTGACATTAAACGTGCTTGTAAACCTACGTGTGAGTCACCCATGTCGCCTTCAATCTCTGCTTTCGGTACAAGAGCTGCTACAGAGTCAATTACGATAATGTCAACCGCACCACTTCGTACAAGTGCTTCCGCGATTTCTAATCCTTGCTCCCCTGTATCAGGCTGTGATAATAGTAATTCATCTATGTTAACGCCTAGTTTTTGTGCATATACAGGATCCATTGCGTGCTCCGCATCGATGAATGCTGCTTGTCCACCTTGACGTTGTACTTCTGCAATTGCATGTAATGAAACTGTCGTTTTACCTGAACTTTCAGGTCCGTAAATTTCGATAATACGGCCACGTGGATATCCGCCTACCCCTAGTGCCACATCAAGTGCTAAAGAACCACTAGAAACCGTAGAAACTCTACGCTCCGCTTGTTCTCCTAATTTCATAATTGAACCTTTACCGAATTGCTTCTCTATTTGTTTTAACGCCATATCTAACGCTGCTTGACGATCACTCATTCAAAATTCCTCCTTAACTGAATTGCTAATCTTATTATACCTATTTTCAATTCAATTTGCCAACAAAAATCGAACATTTATTCGATTTTTTTATTTTCTATCAAATAACATCTAAATTTAACCGTAAAAAAACTAGAAGAAACTTATATCTCTTCTAGCTTTTTATATAAATGATAAAATCCATATTTTGCTGTTCGTTCTCTAATTTGTTGACGACTTCCGCTTAAATTAAGAGAAAAGACTACAGTTGGTTCATCCTTAATCGAAAGCCCAACAAATACTGTTCCTGGTTCTTTCTGTTCTGAAGCATCTGGCCCTGCTACCCCAGTGAAACTAATTCCAATATCCGCTTTTAGTACATCCTTAACATTTTCAGCAAGATAACGAGCACATTCTTTACTAACTGCACCATCAGTATGCAACACTTCTTCAGGCACACGTAAAACAGATTGCTTCACATCATTATGATAACAAATGACACCGCCTTTAAACACAGAAGAAACACCAGCGTTTTCAGTTACTTGATTTCCAAAAAGACCACCTGTTAAACTTTCTGCACACGCTAAAGTTAACCCTTTTCTCTTCAATAACTCGATTGCCTTATAATGCAAAAATTCTTGGTCATATCCGTAGAAAAATTCTCCTACTCTTTCTAAAATCAAATCTTCCACATGTTGAATTAGTTTCTCCGCTTCGCTAACATTTTGATGCTTAGCGGTTAAACGTAATGTCACTTCTCCATCATTTGCTAACGGGGCAATTGTTGGGTTTGTTTGTCCATCAATTAAATCTTGAACTTTCACCTCTAATTGGGACTCCCCAATACCGAAGAAACGAAGCACACGAGAATAAATGTTTTCTCCTGTTGTAAAATTACGTAAAAAAGGCTCTACGTAACTTACATACATTGGTTTCATTTCTTTTGGCGGCCCTGGTAATAAAATATAAACTTTTCCGTTCTTATTTACCCCCATACCCGGCGCCATACCGTGATCATTTGCAAATACTGTTGCTCCATTTAAAACGAGCGCTTGCTTTTTATTATTCTCCGTAAATTCACGGCCTGTACGCTTAAAGTAATTACTTATTAAGGCTAATGCCTTTTCATCATACACAAGCTCTTCATCTAAACTAGCAGCTATCGTTTCTTTCGTTAAATCATCTTTTGTCGGTCCTAATCCACCTGTAAAAATAAGTATATCAGCACGTTCTTCCGCAGCTTCAATCGCCTTTTGCAATCGCTTATTATTATCACCAACAACAGTATGATAGTACACGTTAATTCCGATTGAAGCTAACTTTTCAGATAAAAACTGGGCATTTGTATTTGCAATTTGTCCAAGTAATAATTCAGTTCCAACCGCAATAATCTCAGCATTCATCCCAATTCCCCCATAAACTTCTATTTTGAGTTTACAAAAGCAGCTCTATTTTTCCAGAAATAATCCCATCCTGAAATAACAGTAAAGATTAATGCAATCCATATGAAGATATCCGCAACTGGAATATGGATTAAATTTAAAGGTACATCGTGTAATAAATATGCTGCAATCGCAATAATTTGTGTCCATGTCTTAATTTTTCCTAGCTGGTTTGCTGCAACTACTTCCCCTGTTCCAGCAAGTACAAGACGTAAACCAGTTACCGCAAACTCACGACTGATAATTACAATAACAATCCAAGCCGGTACATATTGCATCTCTACCAATGTAATAAGTGCTGCCGAAACAAGTAATTTATCAGCTAACGGGTCAAGAAACTTCCCTAAATTCGTTACAAGATTATATTTTCTTGCGTAATGTCCATCAATCCAATCTGTAGCTGAAGCAATGATAAAGATAAGTGCCCCCACTAAATGTTGAATCGGTAAATCAACATCACCAATTTTGTATGAACCCCAATCAAAGGGCGCTAACATAATTACCATAAAAATTGGAATTAAGAAGATTCTAGATATTGTAATTTTATTTGGTAAATTCACAGCTATTCCTCCATCATATCAAAAACATTTGTTCATCGAAAAAAAGTCATCGAAGCGATGACTGTTATTGTGCAGGTTGCTCTATCCCTTGGTTTTTTATCACCAATCTTTGGTGAAGTTCTTTTTCTGGATCCAATGGATAAGCGACCACTTGGCCATTCAGTTTAACTTCAACATTCGTTGCATTTCCAATATTAAGTCGCACTTCTTTTAATGTTGATACATCACGTTTTTCTATTTGGCCCTCTTGTACTGTAGCGTTTAGAATCACATTCCCAGCATCATCTTTAACATCTACATAACTCGCACCTTTACCCGATAATTCCAGTTCTAATGTTTTATTATTATGAATTTCCAAAGTAGATACTTTTCCAGTTGTTCCAACTACTTTCACTTCTTGCTGTCCAGTTGGTTGTGCTGGTTGCTCCTCTTTCTTTGGTTCTTCTTTCTTTGGTTCTTCTTTCTTTGGTTCCTCTTTTTTTGGCTCTTCCGCTTTCACTTCATCTTTCTTCGTATCTAACGGAGAATCTTTCGCTTTTTGAACTTCAATTTTCTCACTTTGAGCGCTCGGAACTTTTTCATCATCTTTTCCAGTTAACGCTTGAAACACAAACCAGATTACCACTCCAACTGCAATTACTAACAGCGCAACTAAGATTTTCGGCATGTGATCTGCAATTGGCCATGATGAAGATTTTTGCATTGTTTCTTGTGTTTTTTGTCCCGTTGATACTTGTGGAACTTCCCGCTTTTCAGATTGTGGTATCGTACTCTGATGTTCTACGAGCAGTTCCTCTCCATTTAATCCAACCGCATCTGCGTATTGTTTAATGAATGCACGCGCATAAAAAGCTCCTGGCAATACATCATAATTGCCTTCTTCAATTGCCACTAAATGGCGTTTTTGAATTTTTGTAATCTCATGCAGCTGATCAATAGACAAGCCTTTCGCTTCTCTTGCTTCTTTCAGCTTTTGTCCCAATTCCGTCACTACTAACACCTCAATATTTCTTTAAAAGTCAAACATAGAGAAATTATTTTGCGTACCTTGCTCAATTTCATCTACTAAATTATATTGAATTTCTTCATCATAATCGTTACGCAACTCGATAATATAATCAAAATCATCCAATGTGTATTCTGACTGACTCACAAATACATCAGGATGTTCTACAACTTTCGTTGCAGGCAATCTCATAATTTCACGAACGAGCTGCCAATGTCTTTCGTTAGCACGCTTCGTTGACACAATTCCATCTAGGATGAAAATATTGTCATCGCTATACTCATCTTCAATTAATTGACTACGAACAGTTTGCTTAATAAGAGTAGATGATACAAATAACCACCTTTTATTTGCACAAACACTTGCAGCAACAATGGATTCTGTTTTTCCGACACGAGGCATTCCGCGTATCCCAATTAGTTTATGGCCTTCTTTTTTCATAATTTCTGCCATAAAGTCTACAAGTAAGCCTAATTCATCACGCACAAATCGAAATGTTTTCTTATCATCTGCATCTCGTTGTATGTACCTACCATGTCTAACCGCTAGCTTATCTCTTAGCTTGGGCGGACGATATTTCGTTACCGTTATGTTATCCATCGTATTTAAAATTGATTCAAGTCTAGAGATTTGCTCTTGATTATCACACATAAGAAGTAACCCACGTCGTGCATTATCTACACCATTAATTGTGACAATATTAATGCCGAGCATACCGATTAACGAAGAAACGTCACCAAGCAAGCCAGGTCGGTTTTTATGTATTTCATATTCAAAATACCATTCAATCATCCAAGATCACTCCCCTTGCTTACTTTACACCTACGTACTATATTATATGATTTCACCTTAATAGGGAAGCTAAATGTATAATCTACCCTGTGTAATTATTATACAAAAAAAGTAGAGAGGAGAATCTCCTCTCTACTTTTACTTATGTTGTACGAACTTAACCATTAAATTTGCAATTGTATGTTGCTCCTGTTCATCAGCAACTTTCCAAAGCTCAGCTAATAATTTCTCTTGGTCATTGCGTCCTTCTACCTCATTAGCAAGATAGTCGCCAACACGAAACGCCATATCTGATACCGCACCGCCATCTAAACCTTTGTCTTGCGCTTGCTCTAAACGTTCTCCTAAAAAGCTCTTCCACTGATCAAAATTATCTAATACTGACATAATTAAGCACCTCACTATTGAGTAATAAAATCATCCTTAATTTGTGCAACTATTCATTTTTTATGTAAGAATTTTTTAGCAGTGCCAACCGCCATTCACTCCGATAATTTGTCCAGTTATGTAAGACGCTCCTGGTGATACGAGGAATGAAACTGTTTTCGCTACTTCTTCTGGTAATCCTATTCTACCTAATGGTATATCTTCTGCAATTCCCATTTTATCTTCTTCAGAAAAAACACTTAACATTTCCGTTTCAATTGCTCCTGGTGCTACTGCATTCACACGTAATCCACTTAAAGAAACTTCTTTCGCTAAAGCTTTCACATATGAATTTTGTGCCCCTTTTACCATTGAATAAAGCACTTCACAAGAAGCCCCTATTTGTCCCCATATAGATGAAACAATTACAATATTACCACTTCTTCTCCCGATCATAGGCGGAAGTGCCATAGAAAGTAATTTATATACGTTCTTCACTTGAAGTTCTACCATATAATCCAATTCATCGTTTGTTACATCTGTTACTAGTCCAAAAATACTCTTCCCAGCTGCGTATACAATAACATCAATAGGATGTTCAATTTGTCCCCACAATCGCTCTGCTCCATCACTAGAAGCTAAATTCGCTTGAACAGGGATAACTTCTCCCCATGCCTTCTGCAATTCCAATACCTTTTCTTCACTGTTATTGTAATGAACATAAACTGTATATCCATCTTGAATTAATTGTTTAGAAATAGCAGAGCCAATTCCTCCGCTCCCTCCAGTTACTAACACATACTTTTTCATAAAGTCCCTCTCTTATCTCTACAAGTTCAATTTTCACACAACTAAATAATACCCTCATCTTACAATTTTTCAATGATAAGATGAGGGTATCTTTTTAATTTTATTTTTTCGGTAACACCTGACAAATACTCATTTTGTCTTCTGATAACAATAATTTCGCTACTTCTTGTAAGTCTTGAACGGTTAGTCCTTCTAATACAGTCAATGCATCAAATAGGCTAGATTCATTAAACGCGTATCGTGTAAATTGATTTGCAATATATTCTGGTGAATTCAACGAGCGTAAAAAACCACCAATTTTCTTTTTCTTCACTCGTTCTAATGCCGCCGCATCTAATTGATCATAATCTGTTTTTAATAAAATATCTTTTAAACGATTTGCCAATTCATCAGGTTGTTTCGTATCACCGCCAACCATTGCAAAACCGAAGTTATTTTCTTCTGTATAGTCATACGAGAATGAATCATCAATAAGCCCTTCATTATATAAAGTTTCGTAATGAACAGAACTTTTCCCAAATAAATAATCTAAGAGTAACGTAAGCGCAATTTCTTGTTTTAAAAGCGCTTGCCCCTTTTCCTTTAAATTAGTCGCTTTAATACCAACTAAACATTTCGGTGTTTGCACAGGCATTGAAATAATTTTTTTCTTTTCATTTACCTCATTTGGTTCTTCTTCAAATGAACGCACAATTTCTGGCTGGTTTTTATAATCTTTTTTCGCTTGATTTTCACGTACTAAATCCATTGTTTTCTCTGGATCAATTGCACCCACAACAAATAATAACATATTGCTCGGATGATAAAATGTTTCATAACATTCATACAATAAATCTTTCGTAATTTTACTAATAGATTCGATTGTCCCTGCAATATCAATTTTAATTGGGTGTTTTACAAACAAGCTATCAATTAACCCGAAGTACAAACGCCAATCTGGGTTATCTTGATACATTTGAATTTCTTGCCCAATTATCCCCTTCTCTTTTTCAACCGTTTTTTCAGAGAAATAAGGCTCTTGCACGAAGTTTAGCAATGTATTTAAATTTTGTTCTACGTTTGAAGTACATGAAAAAAGGTAAGCTGTTCGTGTAAAGGATGTAAAAGCATTTGCCGATGCTCCTTGTTTACTAAACAATTGGAAAGCATCGTGATCTTCTTTTTCAAATAATTTATGCTCAAGAAAATGTGCAATTCCATCAGGCACACGAATCATTTCTTCTTTCCCTAATGGTACAAATGTATTATCTACAGAACCATATTTCGTCGTAAACGTCGCAAATGTTTTATTAAATCCTTGTTTCGGTAAAACATATACATCTAATCCATTAGGAAGTTTTTCATAATAGAGTGTTTCTTTTAATTGCTCATAAACAATTTTCTCCATTTACTCTCCCTCCGTTCCTTGTAAAAAGTAAATTGTATCTAGTTCAATATTTTTAGCAACTTTTACAATTTCTTCTTTCGTCACACTTTCTATACCTGTAAGCCATTCTTCAACTGGACGTGTACGATCTGAAATAATACCATGATATAGCATTTCTACAAAGCCACGTGGTGTATCAATTGCCTCTAATATTTGATTTTGGATGACACTTTTTGTTTGATGTATTTCTTCTTCAGAAAACTCTCCGTTTTGCATCGCAAGCATTTGTTCTTTAATAATCTCAACTGCTTTTTCATAATTTTTCGCTTCGATTCCTGACATAACAAATAATAAACCTTTATGACTTTCAAAGCGCGATGCTGCATAGTACGCTAAACTATTTTTTTCACGCACATTTACGAATAACTTCGAATGAGAAAAGCCACCAAACAATCCATTGAACAATTGCAATGCAAAATAATCTTCATCTTTATATGTGACAAATGTACGATAACCGATGTGTAATTTACTTTGTTTTAATTCTTGTTTTTCAACAACTTCTTTTTCTTCATTATTTCGTCTATGAAGGAGTACATTTCTTTCTCTCACTGGACGAGTTGAAATAGAAAAATACTTACTTACAAGATCAACGGCGTTTTCTGAAATATCACCAATAATATATAGATCCATTTCATCTTCCGCTAACACCTTTTGATAATATTGATACAAACTTTCATTTGTAATAGACATAACACTCTCTTTTTTTCCATTTGCACTTAAACGATACGGTTCTACTTTGCACATTTCTTCAATTAAACGCTCGTTTGCATAACGCATTTTATCATCATAAGTAGCTTCAATTCTCTGTAACAGTGCTCTTTTTTCACTTTCTACGATAGAAGATAGGAAACCGTTCCCCTCCGTTGCTGGATGTAACACAATATCTGACAACATAGAAAGCACTTTTTCAAATAACGGTGGTGCATCATGTAAATAAACTTCATTTGCAATGTCTACATAAATGGAGATAATATGGTCTTCCCCTTTTTTACTTACATCTACCGCTAAAGAAGATCCGTATAATTCTTCTAAATATTGACGAAGACGAATTACAGAAGGTAATTTTTCTGTCGCACTTTGCAATACGTATGGCAATAGGGCACGCTCTGTCACCGTCTCCTCATTTAAAGGCGCTTTAAAACGAAATACAAAGGTATTCGTTTTATATTTATCAGTCGGAATAATATGTACGCGCAAACCACCTAACTCATGTAGTTGTTGTTCCATTAGTTTCATTTATAGCCCTCCTTTACGTATATAGGAATATTCCTCTTCAATATACAGTTTTTAGAAATAAAAAATCAACTTTTCTCCCTTATTATGCTTACATATGATTCTTTCTAAAAACTTTAATATGTAAGGAACATAGTAAAATTCCGTATTAAATATATTCTATGTAAAAAAGCCCACACTAATGTGCGAGCTTTTTTATACTTATAAAATACTTATCGTTTTCCTTTTTCATAAGGAGTTCCTAAAGCTTTCGGAGCTTCAGAACGACCTACAAAACCGACAAGCGCTAATATTGTGAATATATATGGTAATATCGTTAATAAAACACTTGGAATTTGATCTAATACAGGGATTGTTCCGCCCGTTACACTTAGAGATTGCGCAAAACCAAAGAATAGAGCTGCACCTAGTGCGCCTAGTGGATTCCACTTTCCAAAAATCATAGCAGCTAAAGCTAAGAAACCTTGTCCTGTAATAGTTGCCCCTGAGAAGTTATTAGAAATTGACATTGCAAAAATCGCTCCACCAATTCCAGCAAACACTCCTGAAATACAGACTCCAATATAGCGCATTTTATATACGTTAATCCCCATCGTATCCGCTGCCATTGGGTGTTCACCAACAGCACGTAGACGAAGACCGAACGGTGTTTTATAAATAACATACCAAACAACGAATGCTAAAATAATGGCAATATATGACGTTATTGGTACGTTCGAGAAAAATATTTTCCCTAAAACCGGAATATCCGAAAGTCCTGGAATATCAATCTTTTCAATACGATACTGAATAAAGTCAGTCTGCCCTTTATCAAAAATCTTCTTAATTGCAAATACTGTTAAACCAAGAGATAAGAAGTTAATGGCTACACCACTTACAACTTGATCTGCTCGGAATGTAATAGAAGCTACCGCATGAAGTAATGCAAATAACCCACTACCAATTGCCGCAAATAGTAACGCAATCCACGGAGTCATCGTTCCCCAAGTATCACCCATTAATAAGTTTGTAACGACTCCAATAAATGCACCAAATAGCATTAGTCCTTCTAATCCGATGTTTACAACACCCGATCGTTCACTAAATACACCACCTAGTGCTGTGAAAATGATAGGTGCCGATGTATATAACGTACCCGTCACAAGAATGGCTAATATATCTAAAAAGCTCATTTATTTCCCCTCCTTGCTCATGCGTGTAAGCGCCCATCTTAACACATAACTACATGCAACAAAGAAGATGATACATGCAATAATTACATTAATAAGCTCTGACGGTACATCTGCCTCAAAGTTCATTTGAGGGGAAGCACTTTTCAAACCACCAAATAATAAAGCTGAAAGGATTATACCAAACGGATTATTCCCTCCAAGTAATGCTACGGCAATCCCATCAAATCCTACTCCTGTAAACGAAGACATCGCTGTCATACTCTGGAATGTCCCTAATCCTTCCATCGCTCCACCAATCCCCGCAAATGCACCAGCAATTGTCATGGAGAATACTACATTACGAGAAACTTTCATACCTGCATATTGAGAAGCATGCTGATTAAATCCTACTGACTTTAATTCGTAACCTAAAGTTGTTCGATCTAATAAGAACCACATTAAAATAGCGATTAAAATTGCTACAATAATTCCCCAGTGTAGACGTGAACCATCAGTAATAGAAGCAAGCCAGTCTGAAGATAGTGAAGCACTCTCTTTAATATCATACGTTTTGTCATTACCCGCATGTAAGAAACGCTTAATGATGTCATACGTTACATACAACGCGATATAGTTCATCATAATAGTTACAATAACTTCATTCACTTGAAACTTCCCTTTTAAGTATCCCGGAATGAAGCCCCAAATTCCGCCTACCAATGCTGCAAATAAAATAGATAATGGAATATGAAGGAAAGCTGGTAGTGAGACTGCATAACCGAACCAAACCGCTGCAAGCCAACCAACTAACAATTGACCCTCTACCCCGATATTAAATAAACCTGTACGAAATGCAAACGCCACCGATAAGCCAGCAAGAATAAGCGGTATCATTGTACGGAGCGTTTCACCAATCGCACTTGCGCTGCCGAACATTCCTGTCCAAAGTGCACTATAACCAACAATTGGATCATAGCCACTAACTAGCATTACAATCGCTCCTACAAGTAAGCCGAAAATAACGGATAGTACTGGGACTAAAATATTTATCGTTCGTTCTGTTAAAAGCTTTTTAGCCATTTGTACCCACCTGCTCCTTCTTTGTTCCTCCAGCCATTAACAATCCAAGCTGTTGTTCATTCGTTTCTTTCGCATCAACTATTGCTACAATTTCCCCTTCATAAATAACAGCAATTCGATCGCTAACATTTAAGATTTCATCTAACTCTAATGATAAAAGTAATACACCTTTTCCTTTATCCCTTTGCTCTATTAATCTCTTATGAATAAATTCAATTGCTCCTACATCTAAACCACGTGTTGGCTGTGCCGCAATTAATAAATCTGGATTTCGGTCTACTTCACGTGCAATAATTGCTTTTTGTTGATTCCCCCCAGATAGAGCGCGTGCTAACGTTTGCTCACTAGGTGTACGCACATCAAACTGTTCAATAAGAGCCTTTGCTTTTTCTGTAATTTTGCTGAAATTTAAAATCCCTTTCTTTGAAAATGGATTTTTATAATACGTTTGCAGAACTATATTATCTCTAACAGAAAAATCAAGAACGAGTCCGTGTTTATGACGATCTTCTGGAATATGACCAATTCCTTCTTCTGTTATTCTTCTAACAGGCCAATTTGTTATTTCTTTTCCTTTAATTGCAATAGAACCTGACTCAACTTTTCGTAAACCAGTAATTGCTTCTATTAATTCACTTTGTCCGTTTCCATCAATCCCTGCAATCCCAACAATTTCCCCCGCACGAACAGTTAAGTCAAGGCCTTTTACAGCAGGTAGTTGACGTGCATCGTGAACAACAAGGTTTGCAATTGAAAGTACCTCTTCTTTTGGCTTCGCGTCTATTTTTTCTGTTTTAAAATTCACTTGACGTCCGACCATTAATTCTGCAAGTTTATTTTCATCCGTATTTGCAACGTCAACCGTTCCAATCCCTTTTCCTTTACGAATAATCGTACAACGATCGCAAACTTCCATAATTTCTTTCAACTTATGTGTAATAAGAACAATAGATTTTCCTTCTTGCACAAGCTTTTTCATAATTTGAATTAGCTCATGAATTTCTTGCGGTGTTAACACAGCTGTTGGTTCATCAAATATTAAAATTTCTGCACCGCGGTAAAGAGTTTTCAAAATCTCAACACGCTGCTGCATACCAACTGAAATATCCTGTATTTTCGCATATGGATCTACAGATAAACCGTATTGTTCAGACAGTTTTTGAATTTCTTTAGCAGCTTCCTCAACAGCAATTTTCCCTTTTTTCTTCGGTTCATTTCCGAGAATAATATTCTCTGTAACTGTAAAATTATGAACAAGCATAAAGTGTTGATGGACCATTCCAATACCAAGGTCATTTGCTATATTCGGATTTGTGATTTTTACAGGTTTACCTTTAATTTTAATTTCACCCTGCTCTGGTTGGTACAAACCAAATAGTACATTCATCAATGTGGATTTCCCTGCACCATTTTCTCCAAGTAAAGCATGTATCTCACCCTGCTTTACTTGCAGCGTAATATCATCATTCGCTACAATGCCTGGGAATACTTTCGTAATGTTATTCATCTCAATTACGTATTCCATTGTGTTCCTCCTTTTAACAGGGAACATTCCCTATTACACTATTAACTTATTAAGCAATTCGGAAGTTTTATACATACAAAGGTTAGTTCTATGAACTAACCTTTGCTATTTCTCTATTTATTTTTTTAGAGAAGCTTCATATTCTTTATACTCTTTATCTGTAGCTGGCACTTTAATTTCACCGGCTGTAATTTTCTTTTCAAGCTCTTCTACTTTTGTTAAAATTTCAGGGTTAACTTTTTTCACGTTATCAGTTGTTTTTGAAATACCAATACCGTCATCTTTTAAGCCAAACTCTTCAATTTTCCCACCTTTTAAATTCCCATCTTTTGCTTCTTTAGCTACTTTTTCTACTGCTACATCAACACGTTTAATCATTGAAGTTAATGTTACATTTTCAGGCATACCTTCTTGATGTTGGTCACGGTCAACACCGATTACCCAAACATTTTCACCTTTTTTCTTACGGTTTTTCGCTTCTGTGAACACACCGTTACCTGTACCACCAGCAGCATGATAAATTACGTCTACGCCTTGACCATACATTGCTGAAGCAAGAACTGTACCTTTTTCAGGCTTATCGAATGCTTCTGCATATTCAGATACGATTTCAATGTTTGGATTTACTGCCTTTGCACCAGCTTTAAATCCATTTTCAAATTTACTAATTAAATCACTTTTCATTCCACCAACAAATCCTACTTTATTCGATTTTGTTGACATAGCTGCTACCGCACCTACAAGGAATGATCCCTCATGATCTTTAAACGTAATACTCGTTACGTTCGGTGCATCTACAACAGTATCTACGATTGCAAATTGTTGTTTTGAAGATTCTTTTGCTACTTCTTTAATTGCACCTTCTAATTTATAACCAATTCCGAATGTTAAATCATATTTATCTTTTGAGAATTTTTTTAAATTCGGAATATAATCAGCTTCTTTTTCAGACTGAAGGTAACGATAATTTGTCTTTTCTTTTAAACCATTATCTTTACCAAACTTTTGTAACCCTTCCCAAGAAGATTGGTTAAATGACTTATCATCAACGCCCCCAACATCCGTTACGAGACCAACCTTGAAGTCTTTATTGTCTTTCGTGTCTTTCTTGTCACTGCTCGCCTTATCCGAGTTACCACATGCACCTAAAACTGTACTTGCTGCTAAAGTTAATGATAATAAAAGGCCTGCTTTTTTCTTCATACTAGAAACCCCTCCAAAAATGATATATATTTATTTATTCTTACGCTGCTGTTCCTTACTTCTTGCTGTCACCTCCCTAAAAAGGAATTTACCTACATACGCTTTCTTAATACGTGGAAGCTAAATTTATCAGCTCTAAAGTAATTGATAGAATATAAGATTGGCTCATCATTTTGATCATAGTGCATTTGTTTTAATACAAGCAGTGCTGTTTCAGGCTCACATTCTAAAATTGGTGAGATTTTAGGGTGATAGCCAATTGGCTCAATGTGAGCAACCGCATATGTTATGCGCTTATGCGTGTTATTATGTATCACCGTTAATAATGATTCCTCATTGTAACCCGATAAGTCTGGCAATATTTCTTTTGCAAGTTTATCGATACAATACACAACAGGTTCCCCATCTGCTGTACGCACGCGTTCAATCATCACTGCATTAAAACCATCTTCACTATTAAACTTCTCTTTTTCCTCTTCTGTTAAAGTTGTAGTAGATGATGATAAAAAGATTGTTCCTGGTGTTTTCCCCACACTAGAAATCATATCTGTAATACTAGAAAGTTGTTCTATTCCAGAAGAAAATAATGGCTTTGCATTTACAAATGTCCCTACACCATGTCTACGAATGACAACATTTTCTTCTTCTAAAATACGCAACGCTTCCCTTAAAGTCGCTCTACTTACGCCAAGTTCTTTCGCTAAATCAAACTCTGATGGTAACTTTTGTCGTTCTTTATAAGCGCCATCTTTAATTTTTTCTTTGATGTGATCAATCACCCGTAGATATAGGTGACGACTATCAGATTTTACTGACATAAGACTCCCCCGCATTTCAATTATTCGACCTCTGATGTAAGACTTCTTTTCTCTTTTTTCAACTTACAACATAGTACAAATGACTAAACACCAAAATAAGTGTAATTGTCGAATAAATAATAATAATTTTTTAAAATAAAATTTTCACTCTTTATTGCATAAAAAAAACTTTGCACCATAAACATTCCTCATTTCGAGAAAAAGTTCGGCACAAAGATCCTTTACATCCTTTGTTACACACTTTTCCCCTCATAGTCTAGCAATTCATGGTTGCCAGGTAGAAACTTATGGACCTTATCTCCAAGATTATATGAGGCAGTGATTCTTTTCGAAGTAATCTTACCACTTGCTCTCATACGTGTCAACAAAATCGAACATTTTTCTGCATTAAATATCGAACATTTACATAAAACATACTCAAAGTATTCGTATTCTAAAGGGCACCCCTAAATGTAAGCCCTTTCTTTATCGCTGAGTATAGTATATAACAAAAACACTATATAAAAAAGCCTAATTGTAAAAACAATTAGGCTTTTTTTAAGAACTTTTTTCTTGTACATCATTAATGAGTACTTCTCTCGGTTTACTCCCTTCATACGGACCTACTACACCATTCATTTCCATTGCATCAATTAGGCGAGCAGCTCGCGTATAACCTACTCTAAACCTACGTTGTAACATAGAAACAGATGCTGTTTGCATTTCCACTACAAGTTGAACCGCTTCATCATATAATTCATCTTCTACTTCCTGCTTCGTATCAGGAACATCTTGCGGAATCATATCTTCTTGATATTGTGCTTTTTGCTGTCCAATAACATATTCTACAACTCTCTCAACTTCATCATCTGATAAAAATGCGCCTTGTACACGTACAGGTTTCGATGCACCAATTGGTATAAACAGCATGTCTCCACGACCTAGTAGCTTCTCTGCACCACCACCGTCAAGAATTGTACGAGAATCTGTTTGAGAAGATACAGCGAATGCAATACGTGATGGAATATTTGCTTTAATAACACCCGTAATAACGTCAACTGACGGACGTTGCGTTGCAATAATTAAATGAATACCAGCAGCACGAGCCATTTGCGCTAGACGCATAATCGCATCCTCTACATCAGACGAAGCAACCATCATTAAATCTGCTAACTCGTCCACAATTACTACAATATAAGGTAATTCGGGTTGTTTCGCTTCTGATTGACTATTATGCTCTTTTATATAATCGTTGTATCCTTCAATGTTACGTGTACCACTATGAGCAAACAATTCATAACGACGTTCCATTTCACTCACAACTTTTTTCAATGCTTGCGATGCTTTTTTCGGATCAGTTACAACTGGCGTTAACAAATGAGGTACACCGTTATATACATTTAGCTCTACCATTTTCGGGTCAATCATCATTAATTTTACTTCATGTGGTTTTGCACGCATTAAAATACTAACAATAATACCGTTAATACATACACTTTTCCCGCTACCTGTCGCACCAGCTACGAGTAAATGAGGCATTTTATTTAGACGGGCTAATACAGCTTCACCTGTAATATCTCGGCCAAGACCAATTAACAACTTCTCTTCCGGATGATTATTAGCCTTAGAGTCAAGAACTTCCCTCAGCGTTACCATCGAAACTTCTGAGTTTGGAACTTCGATCCCTACAGCTGATTTCCCGGGAATTGGCGCTTCAATACGAATGTCCTTTGCGGCTAAAGCAAGGGCTAAATCATCACTTAAACTGACAATTTTGCTTACCTTTACCCCCATATCAGGATACACTTCATATTTTGTAACTGCAGGACCTCTATGCACTTTTGTTACTTTCGCTTTCACTCCGAAACTTTGGAATGTACGTTCTAATTTACGAGCATTCTCATAAATTTCCGCATTTTCATTTGTAACTTGCTTATTCTTTGGAAATTTTAATATATCAAGTGAAGGAAGCTTGTAATCTTTATTTTCTACATTTGAAAATTGCATAGGAGGTGCTTGCGCTTCACTCTCTAACGATTCAACAATTTTTTCTCCACGCTTTTTCTTTGGTTCTTCAATTGGCGGAGTCTCTTCAATAAACGGTGAAGTGATCAACTCTTCTTGCTCTACTTCGATTCGTTTATCCTCTTCTTCATTTACAGGATAATTCTCAGTGAAATTCGAAATAATCGGAGGATCAATTGAGATTTCTTCCATCGGCTCAATAATTTCTTCTTGTTCTGCAGCACGTTTGCTTCTTGTGCTTCTTGTTGTTTTTTTCTTTTCTGTTTGTTCAGCCGTTCTTTTGGCTCTCCAATCTTTATAATCCCCTTGCATCACTTGAAACTGACTTCTAAGAATTCTACCAACTGGAGCTAACACTTCTCCAATATGCTTATTTGTTATACAAAGTATACCGAGAATAACTAGAATAATACCAATGATATAAGCTCCTACTTCGTCAAATAAGAAGTAACATGTTGCGAACATAAGCGCACCAAACATACCACCACCTAAATGAACGCTATCTGGCCCCTTTTTCATTTCAAGAAAGAAGTTATCTTTCGTACTCACAATAACAGAAGTATTTTGCACTGCTCCATCTTTTGTAAGAAGGTTAAATAATGTAATATGACTAAACATTAATATCGCCAATACAATTAAATAAAATCCAATTAATCGTTTATTTAAAAGGTTCGGCCATCCGCGTTTTATAACAAAGGAAACCGATAAAGCTATTACACCTAACACACCAATTATGTACCACTCACCAAAGAAGAAGCGAAAAAATAACACAAACGATTTCCCTACAACGCCTAGCTGTAAAATCGTAATGATTGAAAGTGCAAAAAGAGTTAAACCGACGATTTCATAATACAAAGTTGGCTTTATCGTACGTCTTGCCTTTGCCTTCGTCCCTCTTTGCTTTTGTTTTGCCATTTCTTCACCTCGTGTTCTACATATAAGTAAAGCTCCCTTCAAAACGCTCTATTTATATGTCTGTTTTCTCTATTTTTCTGGTCTTTATATCTTCTATTTTTACACTTCTTGTAAAATGCTAAATAAACAGAAGAAAGCAGCCTACTCATGGCTGCTCAACCGTCTTGTTTTTTATATTATACCATAGCTTCTAAACAAAATCCTTCTTTTTGCTAAAAGGTTATTTTCTGACCGGGCTCAAACTCTAAATAGTGAAGTGGGTCCGTACTTAGCACACGTACAATAGAATAACATCCATGTTCCTCTTCAGAAACCATTAATTCCACACCATTTATATTTACAACTTTTTGACTTTCACATTGTGAATAATCGACCGGATACACAAGTTGCTCTGGCATAATTGTATATAAAATCATTGTAGCATTGTCCCTTCTGTACTATCTTCCGCACGAACATCTATTAATTCGTTTAATTTTCGAATCGCATTTCCAATACCGCCGACATCATCTATAAGACCGTACTTTACTGCATCCCCACCAATTACATTCGTCCCAATATCTCGCGTTAAATTTCCTTTCGCAAACATAAGCTCTTTAAAACGATCTTCTGTTACTTTCGAGTGCTTCGTCACAAAACGAATGACTCTTTCTTGCATCTTATCCAAATACTCAAATGTTTGTGGCACACCTATGACAAGACCTGTTAAACGAATTGGATGAATTGTCATCGTCGCAGTTTCCGCAATAAACGAATAGTCAGTAGAAACAGCAATCGGTACACCGATGGAATGTCCCCCACCTAAAACTAGAGATACTGTTGGTTTTGAAAGTGAAGCTACCATTTCAGAAATTGCTAGCCCAGCTTCAACGTCACCTCCAACTGTATTTAATATTAAAAGCAAACCTTCAATTTTCGGATTTTGTTCAATCGCAACAATTTGCGGAATGATATGCTCATATTTTGTTGTTTTATTTTGCGGTGGTAATTGAACATGACCTTCCACTTGTCCGATAATCGTTAAACAATGAATACGTGATTCATTCATCTGTGGTACATTTGTCTGTCCAAGCTGTTGAATTTTTTCAACTATTGAAGCCTCTTTTCCAGCTTCTTTTGGCTCAGCTTCTTTTTCTTCATTTGTATATCGATCACGTTCTGTCATTTCGCATCCCCTTTCACTCGTATATAACTATTATTTCTTAAGTTATAAATTTCATTCGATAGGGTTAAAAAGAAAAAAGATCACCCATAAGGGTGATCTTTTTATACTTCCATAATAATCGGTAAAATCATAGGTTTCCTCTTTGTCTCTTCGTACAAGAACTGTCCTAATAATTCACGAATATTTTGTTTTAACATTGACCATTCAATTGAATATTCTTTAATTGACTGCTCAACAATCATACGTACAATCTCTGTAGATCGTTCAATTAACGCTTCTGATTCACGAACATATACGAAACCACGTGAAATGATTTCTGGACCAGAGATAATTTTCTTTTCATCTTTACCAAGCGTTACAACAACTACTAGTATTCCATCTTGAGATAACATCTTTCTATCTCGAAGAACGATATTACCAACGTCACCTACACCTAATCCATCAATTAAAACATTACCAGCTTGTACTTTACCGACTAAGTTTGCTTCATCGTCACCAAAAGCAATTACATCGCCTTTTTCTACGATAAAGATATTTTCTCTTGTAATACCTACATCTTCAGCTAAATATGCATGTGCTTTTTGCATACGGAACTCACCATGTACGGGTACAAAGTACTTTGGTTTCATTAAATTTAACATTAATTTTAATTCTTCTTGGCTACCGTGACCTGACACGTGAACTTTTCGTTCGCCGTAATAAACAACTTCAGCTCCAGCTCTAAATAACAAATCAATAATTTTTGATACAGATATTTCATTACCCGGAATTGGCGAAGCAGCAATGATAACAGTATCACCTTTACGAATTGAAATTTGTTTATGCGCTTGTTTTGCCATTCTAGATAGAGCAGCCATCGGTTCACCTTGACTACCTGTCGTTAAAATAGCTACCTTTTTCTCTGGGAAGTTGTCTACTTCTTGTAATGAAATAACCATACCTTCTGGAACATCTAAATAACCAAGACGTCTTGCAATGTCTACTACTTTCACCATACTACGTCCTACTACTGCTACTTTTCGCCCTGTTTCAGCAGCTGCATCAAATACTTGTTGAATACGATGTACATTCGATGCAAATGAAGCAACGATAATGCGACCTTCTGCGCCGTAGAACACTTTAGAGATTTCTACACCAACTTCTTTTTCTGAACCTGTATAGCCTGGGCGCTCTGCATTTGTACTATCAGATAATAAGCAAAGTACGCCTTCATTTCCGATTTGTGCCATTTTACCAAGGTCTGCTCCACTATTTCCAATTGGAGTTTGATCGAATTTAAAGTCTCCCGTATATACGACTGCACCTTTTGATGTATGGAAACAAACGCCAACAGAATCCGGAATACTATGTGTCGTTCCGAAGAATGACACCGTTGTAGTGTTAAATTCTACTGTTGAATTTGAATCGATTGTTTTTAAGTCTACACGGCCTAACATGCCCGCTTCACCAAGTTTTTCTTGTATAAGTCCTACTGTTAATTTCGTTGCATAGACTGGAATAGATAATTTACGAAGTACATACACAATTCCACCAATATGATCTTCATGACCGTGAGTAATAAATAAACCTTTTACTCGCTCTTGATTTTCCACTAAATATGTAATATCAGGAATAACGATATCAATTCCAAACATTTCATCTCCCGGGAACATTAACCCTGCATCTACGATAAAGATTTCAGAATCAATTTCAACACAGTACATGTTTTTCCCGATTTCACCTACTCCACCAAGAGCAAATACTTTAACAGACTCATTCTCTTTTCTCTTCATGTTGTTGCCTGGTTTAAAAATCTTTCAAACACTGATTTCACTAAAATTGCAGAGACACCAGGGGAAACTCTACAACCACCATATATTCACCGTCCAAGACGAATGTCCTTACCGTTATGCGATATCATGTCCTTGTTTATTTTTTAAACCAGGTTTCACCTCTCTTTCATTATATAAATCAAATATCTTATTCGATATGATATGAAAATGTAATCAAATTATAATTTTTACCAATTTTGCTAAGCATACCCGTACTAAGCTACTTAGCCATATTATACCTGATACAAGAAATAGAACACAAGTTAAATCGTGCGAAAGAAAGAGGAAAAGAACGGAATGACAATAAAAGTATCGAACGTATTTCCTTTATATTTACTCCGATTTTATACTCCATATTATTTTGAAGAACTAGCCATACATACGCTAAATTCATTTCATAATAGGGAGTTTCAAGATTTATTTTTCTAGAATCCAACAAAAACACTTACAAAATGGAGTTTTTTTATGAATTACGTCACATTTTAGGGGATTTCTCTAAAAACAGACACCGTGGTTTATTACGTTTATTCCATAATATCTATCATTTTTTGACTCAGTTAAAGGGGGATGATTATTTTCTTATACATATAATGAAGAAGCGATTAATGTTCTTATAAAAACACATATAGGTGAAAAAAAGAGGAAAAGATTTGCATATAATAAAAAATGACCTAGTTCTACACTAGGTCATTTTTTATTAACGAGGGATAGATTGCATAACAGATTGTAACGTTACTCTTTCCTCTTCTGTTAATGGAAGAAGTGGTAAACGTACAGAACCTACATCTAATCCAACCATTTGTAACGCTGTTTTTACTGGAGTTGGACTTGGCGCCATAAATAATGAATCAGTTACTCTTACAAGTAATTGATGTAATTTTTGTGCCTTCTTAAACTCTCCTACTTGAAATGCTGTAATCATCTCTTGCATTTCGTTTCCGATAACATGAGATGCTACCGAAACGATACCTTTCGCTCCAACTGCCATAGCTGGTAACGTTAAACCGTCATCACCGCTGTATACCGCAAAGTCGTCCGCTGTTTTTTCAATGATTTCTGTCATTGTTAACACATCGCCGCCGGCATCTTTAATAGCAACAATGTTTTCTATTTCTGATAAACGAACAACTGTATCAACGGAGATTTGTACAATAGATCGTCCTGGAACGTTATATAGCATAACCGGAAGCGGCGTGCTTTCAGCAATTGCTTTAAAATGCTGATACATTCCTTCTTGACTCGGTTTGTTATAATACGGTGCTACTAGCATTACTGCATCCACACCAACTTCTGTTGCCTTTTTAGTTAAGTCAATAGAAGCATGCGTATTATTGCTACCTGTTCCAGCGATTACGGGCACTCTTTTATCGACAACAGATACGACATGGCGATATAACGCTACTTTCTCTTCTGAAGTTAATGTAGGAGATTCTCCTGTCGTTCCTCCTACCACGATTGCTGTTGTACCGTTATCAATTAAATAATTTACCAATTTCGTTGTCTTTGCAAAATCGATATTCCCGTTTATATCAAACGGTGTTACCATCGCGGTTGCAATTGTCCCAAAATCTATCATGGTCTCACTCCTTATTGTTCCAGTTGCTTTTCTTTTGAAAGCTCAAACGCACTATGTAATGCATTTACAGCCTCCACTAAATCAGTTTCTTTTACAAGAACCCAAATTGTTGTATGACTATCTGCCGATTGCAGGATTTGAATACCTTTTTCCGCTAAAGCTGTAACGATTTTCGCAGTAACCCCTGGGTATCCTGCCATTCCAGCCCCAACGATAGATACTTTCGCACAATGTTCTGTCACAATTGGCTCATATCCAAGGTTCTGTAATAATTTAACTGCATGACTTGATACATTATCACTCACTGTATATGCTACGCCAGTAGGTGAAATATTAATTAAATCAACACTTATTCCTTCGTTCGCCATCTCTTTAAACACATGTTGTTGCAAATCATATGCCGTTTCTTTTGCAAGCACTTTAATTTGCGTTACGTTTGATACGTGGGCAATGCCTGTAACAGGACGTTCTTCTACATCACGACCTCTTGTAGCACCGTCATATGCTGAAATAAGCGTACCTTCACTATCAGAATACGTAGAACGTACACGAAGTGGCACTTTTGCATGCATCGCAATTTCAACTGCACGTGGATGAACGACTTTCGCACCTTGATAAGCCATGTTACAAATTTCGTTATACGTTACAGTTTGAAGATGACGTGCATCTTTTACAATACGAGGATCCGCAGTCATAACACCTTCTACATCAGTGAATATATCGATGTATTCAGCATGAAGTGCAACACCTAATGCTGAAGCTGAAGTATCACTACCTCCGCGTCCAAGTGTTGTCGTATCACCTTTTTTCGTTTGTCCCTGGAATCCTGTAACGACGATTACATCTACATTTTCTAACTCTTCATGTATACGATCGCAATTCATTTCAATAATCTTTGCATTCGTAAAGTCATCATTCGTTACAAAACCAGCTTGTGCACCATTTAATGCTGCTGCTTTTATACCGTTCTCATTCAACATATTAGAGAAAACAATTGCAGAGATTAACTCTCCACACGATAATAATAAATCTTGCTCACGCTTAGAAATAGTAGATTCCTCTTGATTTACAAGACTTAATAACGTATCCGTTGCATATGGTTCACCTTTACGGCCCATAGCAGATACGACAGTAACTACTTTATAACCAGCAGCTAATGATTTTTTTATATGATGAAGCGCATGCTTACGTCCATTGTCATCACGTACTGATGTGCCACCAAATTTTTGAACAATTATTTTCATATTTTGCACCTTCTCTTAGCCGTTTACACTAATTGTAATTTTACTAAGCTCTCTGCAATTTGAACAGAATTCCATGCAGCGCCTTTTAATAAGTTATCAGATACGACCCAAAGATGGAATCCTTTATCGTTATTTAAATCTTTACGGATTCTTCCAACGAATACTTCGTTTTTACCTACTGCAGTAGCTGGCATTGGATATAACTGCTCTTCTGGATTATCTTGTAGAACAATACCTTCCGCATTTGCAAGTAAGCTCTTTAATTCTGCTACTGTTACGCCTTCTTTTTCTACTTCGATGTAAACAGACTCAGAGTGTCCTGATACAACTGGTAAACGTACACATGTTGCCGCTACTTCTAATTCAGGCATATGCATAATTTTTTTCGTTTCGTTAATCATTTTCATTTCTTCAAACGTAAATCCATTATCTTGGAATTTATCAATCTGTGGAATCGCATTAAAAGCAATTGGGAAATGCTTCTTATCACCTGATACAGGAAGAACATTTGCCTTAACTTCTTCGCCATTTAAGATTGCTTGTGATTGTTCATGCAGTTCTTCAATAGCTGCCGCACCAGCACCTGATACAGCTTGATATGTGGAAACGATTACTCGTTTTAAACCATATTGCTGACGAACTGGCTCAAGAGCTACTACCATTTGAATTGTAGAACAGTTTGGATTTGCAATAATACCATTATGTTCTTTTAAGTCGTTTTCATTTACTTCAGGTACAACAAGTGGCACGTTTTCTGTCATACGGAATGCACTTGTATTATCAACAACAATCGCACCGCGTTTTGCTGCTTCTGGCGCTAATTGTTTCGATACAGATCCACCAGCACTAAATAGTGCAATATCTACTCCTTCAAAGCTTTCAGGAGTTGCCTCTTGAACTGTAAATTCTTCGCCTTTAAATACAAGTTTCTTACCTGCAGATCGTTTAGATGAAAGTAACGTTAATTTCCCGATTGGAAATTCTCGTTTCTCTAAAGTATTTAACATTTGTTCACCAACTGCGCCGGTTGCTCCAACTACAGCGACATGAAAAGTTTTTTGCTTTTCCATCACTATGCCCCTTTCTAGATACCAATCCTTCTATAACTTAGAATCAGAAGGAGTATACAATACCCCTTCTAATCTTAATAATGTTAATTTTATCATATTCTACAGTAAGAATGATGGTTTCATCAAAAATTGTCCGTTTTTTTTCGTTTTTTAATTCATATATCTGAATTTTTCTACGACCACCGGTTGCAATTGCTTCCCTTGCAGCGCTTCTAATACTGTATCTTCCAGTAACTCCATACGAGCTACCATTGAGTTCGGTTTTTTCTCTGGCGCATCTTGACCGAATGGGACGAAGTAGATGTTTTTTGTTGCCATTAGGCGCATGAGATTTACCCCATTTAATCCTAAAGCATCATTCGTCGAAACCGCCAATACGACAGGCTTGCCATTTCTTAGCGTCGCTTTTGCTGCCATTAGTACTGGAGAATCTGTCATTGCATTTGCAAATTTACTCATAGAATTTCCTGTTAAAGGAGCGATTACCATGCAGTCTAATGGAATTTTAGGTCCAAGTGGCTCTGCTCCAACAATTGAATTAATTGCTTTAAAACCTGTTATTTCTTCAATCTTCTTAATCCACTCTGCTCCTTCTCCAAATCTAGTATTTGTTGATTGAACAGTGTATGAAACAACAGGACGTACTTCTGCTCCTTCAGCAATTAATTTTTCTAAGTGCGGCATAACTTCCTCATACGTACAATGTGAACCTGTAAATCCGAAACCAATTCGTTTCCCCTTCAAACTCATTTCTTTTCCTCCTCCTTTGCGATTGCATCTGCTGCTAATAACTGAGAAAGAACATTTGCTAAGATTTGCCCAGCCGTTTTTGGGGCAACAATACCTGGTAATCCAGGTGCTAGCAATGCTTTGACTCCTCTTTTTTCCGCATATCTAAAGTCGGTACCGCCTGGTTTAGAAGCTAAATCAATCACTAACGTATGAGCTGGCATTTTTGCAATAACATTCGCTGTTACAACGAGGTGCGGAATCGTATTAATTACAATATCGATATTTCCTACTTCTTTCTCTATGTCTTGCATATGAAAAGGAGAAAACATCATTTCTGTAATACGTGCAATATGTTCAGATCGTCTTGCTCCAACTTTGACATGGGCTCCTAATGATTGAAATGCTCTCGCAACACTCATTCCTGTTCTACCAAATCCTAGAACCATTACATTGGACCCATGAATTGTATAGTCGGTATGTTGAATTACCATCATTAATGTACCTTCTACCGTTGGAATAGAATTGTATATTGCTACATCATCACGATCAAATAATTTAACAAGTTTTCGGTTCGTAGTAGATACGAGATTTTCCAAGTAAGGTGTACCAATACCTGAATATATAGTAAAGTGTTCTGGTGTATTTTCAATTTGTTCTTTCGTTATTGAAACTTTTTCATTTGAAAAAATAGTATCTACTTCTCCTTTGGCATTTGTACCGGCAACCGGCAAAATAATTGCGTCTACAGAAGTGAAATCTAAATTTTGTATACTTTCTTTTGCTGCCCCTGTGAAACCATGATCTAACTGATCAAAACCTATCAAAGAAAGTTTCGCATCCAATTCAACTAGCTTACGAATTACTTCTAGCTGTCTTGCATCTCCTCCTATGACAGCAATATGCATCTCAGTCAACATTCCCTAATTCACCTTCTTTTTCTGTCATTTATAAGAAAAGTGCCTACTTTTTCTTTTTCCTCCACATCATATGTAATGTACGAGTTTATGGTGATTGAAAATCCAAATGCACATATGATTTATCAGGTTTCTATGTAGATACAAAAAAAGATGACCAAAATGGCCATCCTTCACTCCGAATTTGAACGATCTATACTATCACAAAGAAGCATATCGTGTCCGACTTTCTTTATTTGACTCCATGCCACCCTTACTTCTTGTGGTTCCTTTTTAAAACCTCCCCACTTCCCTACAGGTATTATAAGTGTTTGTATTTGCCCGTCTTTCTCATTAATCTCTAAATCCATATAACCTAAGACTCCCATTTTTTCCGCTTTTTCTATATCTACAACCTCTTTACCACTTAATTCACTTAATCGCATACACACTCCACTCCCCTAATGAATTTTTCATTTGCATTGTCTATAATTAGTACCTATTCTATATGTATAAAAAAAATAACCTTCTCTCATTTAAAAAGAGAGAAGGTTATTTTTTTTACATCGTAAAAATTGATTATAGTTTTATTCCTTTTGGAAGTTTTCCGTCTGGACTAATAAGTGCCGCAGAGAACTCGTCAGTAAACATATTGCGAATTAATCCGTCCACATTTTCTTTTGTTACAGTGTTTACACTTTCAATAATCTCATCAAGTGAACGATGTTTACGAAGAAGCAATTCATTTTTACCGTTACGGCTCATACGGCTATTTGTACTTTCTAAACTTAACATTAAGTTTCCTTTTAATTGCTCTTTACTATTCATAAGCTCTTTTTCTGTAATACCTGTATTTTTCAATGTCTCTAATGTTTCTTGCATTGTTTCATACAATGTATCTAATTGTTGGCTACCTGTTCCACCGTAAAGTGTTAACATGCCTGTATCTTCATAAGAAGAGTGGTAAGAAAATACTGAGTAAGCTAATCCACGTTGCTCACGTACTTCTTGGAATAAACGGCTACTCATGCTACCGCCTAAAACATTATTTAATACAATTAAGTTATAAATATCTTCGTGTCCCATTTGTAAGCCTTTATATCCTAGACATAAATGAGCTTGTTCCGTTTCTTTTTTACGGGCTACCTTATTGAAATGGAAAATTGGGCTATGTACTTGTTCACGGTTTGTTGTTCCTTCATAACTACCGAAATATTGCTCCACTGTTTGTAAAAATGCTTCATCAATATTTCCTGCGATTGATACAACTACATTTTCAGGTGTGTAATGATCTTTTATATATTGACGTAACGTATCACCTGTAAACGTATTAAGCGTTTCTTCTGTTCCTAAAATAGGATATCCAAGTGGATGCGTTTCATATGTTGCTTTCGTTAACATATCATGCACAATATCATCTGGAGCATCTTCGTACATTTTAATTTCTTCACATACGACATTCTTCTCTTTTTTCAATTCTTCTTCATCAAATGTTGAATTAAAGAACATGTCAGCTAATACATCTAAAGCATATTTAGCATGTTCATCTAGTACTTTTGCATAGTAACAAGTGTATTCTTTTGAAGTAAAAGCATTCACTTGTCCACCAATGCTATCAAATGATTCTGCAATTTCGCGTGCACTACGTGTTTCTGTCCCTTTAAAGAACATATGCTCTAAAAAGTGAGAAATCCCGTTATTTTTTTCATTTTCATTTCTTGATCCCGCATGGATCCAAATACCAATCGCAACCGATCTTACAGTTGGTATATTCTCCATAACTATTCTTACACCATTTTTACAAGTATATTTTTTAATCAAAAACTTTCCTCCTACTGCCAGTTTCTCTAAATAAGTGCTATTATTTAATGATAACAAGTTTAAGGATGAATGTCATGCAAATGTATTTAATCCACACGTTTTTCATCCAGTAATTCTGTTATATTCCCCACTTTATATCCTTGTTCCTTCAATTTTTTAATCATTGTATCTAATGCTTCTGCCGTTGACGAAGTAGGATGCATTAATACGATAGCACCTGGGTGTATTTTTCTCATTACTCTCTGCAATAGTACATCTGGCTCAGGTCGCTTCCAATCGATTGTATCGACAGTCCACATAATCGTTCCCATTTGGAAATCATCAGCGATTTTCACGACTTCATCCCGAAAACTTCCACTCGGCGGGGCAAACCATCTTACTTTTTGATTCGTTACTACTTCTATCATTCGATTTGTTTTTTGTAACTGCTCTCGTATTTCATCAGACGATAGCGTTTTCATATTAGGGTGCGTATAAGAATGATTTCCGACTTCTTGATTTGCATCGACAATCATTTTTGCAAATCGTAAATTTTCTTTCACCCAACGTCCTTCTAAAAAGAAAGTCGCCTTCACATCATGCTTTTTCAATATTTCTAATATACGAGGCAAATACTCATTTCCCCATGCCACATTTATTGTTAATCCTACCATTTTTTTATTCGGATGGCCTCTATAAATTGGAGCGGGTGATAAATCTTCTAAATGGACACTCGGTGATACTTCCTTGAATTCAAGGTGTTTTTGATCAAATTCCTTTAGCTTCTTCATATTGTTATAGGATGCTTCCATATCAACTTGTCTTCCATTATATCCTGGTGTTGCTTTCCATATTTTATCAATCATCGCATTTTGAGGTGCAATCTCATATTGTTTTGCATGCTTTTGAATTTCTTCATATAAGTTATCCTGTGCAAAAACAGAATAAGAGCCTA
The DNA here is from genome assembly GCF_051781745.1 of Bacillus cereus group sp. Bce019. Lineage (NCBI taxonomy): Bacteria > Bacillati > Bacillota > Bacilli > Caryophanales > Bacillaceae > Bacillus > Bacillus cereus group sp. Bce019. The sequence goes on along the minus strand of NZ_JBPWJX010000001.1, from coordinate 552,290 downwards.
AGCTGACATATAAAGAAAATATACATATGTATGCCAATATACGAACTTTCATATAAACCCTCCCAATTTAACTATATAAAAAACATTTTTCTTCTTATCTTTGTTAATTTGAGCGTTATAATGAAAACTATACCTATGCTGACATAAAAATATATATAAATCATATTTTTACATAACAAAAAAGCCAGTTAAACTGGCTTTTACTTATTGCTGCTCTTGTTTGTTTTCTTCTTTAGCAGCTTCTTTTTCTTGCTCTTCTTTTAGCAATACTTTTCTAGATAGATTTACGCGACCTTGCTTGTCAATCTCGATAACTTTAACCGTAATTACATCACCGATTTTTACAACGTCTTCTACTTTACCTACACGCTCAAGTGCAAGTTCAGAAATGTGAACTAATCCATCTTTACCGCTGAATAATTCAACGAAAGCACCGAATTTCTCAACACGTTTCACTTTTCCTTCGTAGATTTCACCTACTTGTACTTCGCGAACGATATCTTCGATAATTTTCTTAGCTTTGTCGTTCATTTCTTGGTTTATTGAAGAAATGAATACTGTGCCATCTTGCTCGATGTCAATTTTAACGCCAGTTTCTTCAATAATTTTATTGATTTGTTTACCGCTCGGTCCGATAACGTCACGGATTTTATCTGGATTAATTGTCATTGTAATAATCTTTGGAGCGTACGCTGATAATTCAGTGCGTGGCTCTGGAATAACAGATAACATATGATTTAGAATGTGCACACGACCAACTTTCGCTTGTTGTAATGCCTCTTCTAAAATTTCACGAGATAGACCATCGATTTTAATGTCCATTTGTAGTGCAGTTACACCTTGTGCTGTACCTGCTACTTTAAAGTCCATATCACCTAAATGATCTTCCATACCTTGAATATCAGATAAAATTGTGTAATGCTCACCAGTTTTAACTAGACCCATTGCAATACCTGCAACTGGAGCTTTAAGTGGAACACCAGCATCCATCATTGCTAAAGTACTACCACAAATACTTGCTTGTGAAGTAGAACCATTTGATTCTAAAACTTCAGATACAAGACGTACTGTGTATGGGAAATCTTTTTCAGATGGAATTACAGGCTCAAGTGCGCGTTCTCCTAGTGCACCGTGACCGATTTCACGACGACCTGGTCCACGCATTGGTCTTGTTTCACCAACACTAAATGATGGGAAATTGTAATGGTGCATAAAGCGTTTTGATTCTTCTACGCCAAGACCATCTAAAATTTGCACATCGCCTAATGCACCTAATGTACAAATACTTAATGCTTGTGTTTGTCCACGAGTGAACAAACCAGAACCGTGTGTACGAGATAAAATACCAACCTCTGATGCTAATGGGCGGATTTCGTCACCTTTACGGCCATCTGGACGGATTTTTTCAACTGTAATAAGACGACGTACTTCTTCTTTTACAATTTTATATAAAATCTCATTTACTTGTCCTAATGTATCAGCGTCAGCTTCCTGCGCTTCGTAATGCTCAATAACACGCTTTTTCACTTCGTTAATTGCATCTTCACGTGCATGTTTCTCATGTACTTGAATTGCTGAATGCATATCTTCTTCAGCCATTTCACGTACAGCTTGGTTAAGATCAGCGTCAACTTCATAAAGTTTCACTTCTGATTTCTCTTTACCTACAGCTTGTACAATCTCTTCTTGGAATGCAATTAGACGTTTAATTTCGTCATGACCAAACATAATTGCTTCTAACATTGTTTCTTCAGGTACTTGATCTGCTCCTGCTTCAACCATGTTAATCGCATCTTTCGTACCAGCTACAACTAAGTGGATATCACTTTGTTCTTGCTGTTCTACTGTTGGGTTAATAACGAATTCGCCATTAATACGGCCAACTGTCGCACCAGCGATTGGACCTTCAAATGGAATATCTGAAATCGATAACGCTAATGAAGAACCAAGCATAGCTGCCATTTCAGAAGAACAATCTTGATCAACACTCATTACAATGCTGACAACTTGTACTTCATTACGGAAGCCATCTGCGAATAGCGGACGAATTGGACGGTCGATTAAACGACTTGCCAAAATTGCTTTTTCACTTGGACGACCTTCACGCTTAATAAAACCGCCAGGAATTTTTCCGACTGCATATAAACGCTCTTCATAGTTTACTGTAAGTGGGAAGAAATCTACATTTTTTGCTTCTTTTGATGCAGTTGCTGTAGATAGAACCGCTGTATCGCCATATCTTACTAATACTGCTCCGTTCGCTTGTTTTGCAAGCTGACCAGTTTCAACTGTTAGCTGGCGACCAGCTAAATCTATCGAGAAGACTTGCTTTTCTTGACTCATTTAAGTACCCCTCTCAATTTAAAGTATTCAATTCTTCTATGTAAATGGATAGTATATCACAATATTCTACCTCTAGTATTGCCTAAAATTAAGTAAGCTATAAAGCGTAGAAGATATATTTTTACCTAACAAAAAAGCGGGAATATTCCCGCTTCTTTGACTATCGACGTAAGCCAAGCTTTGTGATTAATTCACGGTAACGTGTGATATCGCTATTACGAAGGTAAGTTAGTAAGTTACGACGTTTACCAACCATCTTTAATAGACCACGACGTGAATGATGATCTTTCTTGTGAGTACGTAAGTGCTCGTTTAGAGTGTTAATTTGCTCCGTTAGGACAGCAATTTGAACCTCTGGAGAACCAGTATCAGTCTCATGAGTTCTAAATTGTGCAATGATTTCATTTTTACGTTCTTGTGTTAAAGCCATCCTATTTCACCTCCTATTAATTAAACCCCCAATTACCTAGCAAGCGTCGGTGAGTCGCAATGCCAAGCAATGGTTGTCATAAAGTACATAACATAGAATACTACTTTTCATTTGAAAAAGCAAGTATATTCTTTTCGCTCATAAAATATTCTTGTGCTGTTTTCTTATCTTTTGCGATTTGTTCAACTAACTCATCAATACCGTTGAATTTCTTTTCTGCTCTTATACGCATATGCCACTCTACTGTAACATTTTGATCGTATATATCTTTGTTAAATTCAAATAAGTGCACTTCAATTGATAATTGACGCTCATCTTCTTTAAAAGTCGGTTTATATCCAATATTACATACACCATCGTACCATTCATCGTGAACTTTTAATCTCACTGCATAAACACCTACAGGTGGCAATAAATACTCATCACTTAAACCTACATTAGCTGTCGGGAAACCAATTTGACGCCCACGTTTGTCGCCGTGTATAACTGTTCCCGCTACAGTATAGGCTCTACCTAAAATAGATGGAATTTGCTCCATTTCGCCATTTCGAATTAACTTTCGTAATGCTGTAGAACTTACTTTCTCTTCTTGAAATTCAACTTTTTCAATCACAGTCTGTGTAAACTCCCCTCTTGCATGAAATGGTAAAGTCTCCATCTTTCCTTTTCCTAAACGTCCATATGAATAATCAAACCCTGCTACTACATGCTTTACATTTAAACCAATAATATAATCATCTACAAATTGTTGCGGTAATAATCCTGCAAATGATTCATCAAATTTAATCACATATAATATATCGATTCCTAAGCTTTCGACTATTTTTTCTTTATCGCGCATTGGTGTAATATACTCCACATGCGCATCCTTTTTCCCTAAAACAACAGATGGATGAGGATGAAATGTCATAACTGCACTTTTATATCCTCGTTCGTCCGCTATTTTTTTCGCAGTTCGAATTACACATTGATGTCCTAAATGAATGCCATCAAAAAATCCTAATGCCATTACAGTAGGTGGTAATTCTAATTTATTTTGTTCATGTGGATGAGTTAAATGAATAAGTTTCACGCTTGAATTCACCTTTTTCTGTAATAATCCTTCCAATAATTCATTATAGCTTTAGTTCTTGATTATTCACAAGTACTTTCATCGGCTTTAACATGCCAGGATGTTTCGGATGATGTTCATAAATTGCTAAGCAACGATCATTTTTATCAAACACTGTAATAAATGGTGCTGTTATTTCTAATTCATTCTTTAAGAACATACCATTCTTTATTTTCTCTGCTTGCTTTTCATCTACAACCATTTTTGGAAACTTGCTTAATGCTTCATCGATTGAAATGAAGATAGACTCTACTGTTCCATTTTGCACGTTTTCTTCAATTTCTTCAAATGATATGCAATCTTCTAATAAAAATTCACCAGATGCCGTTCTTACAAGGTGCGACATATGTGATGGGAAACCAAGTTTCTCCCCAATCATTACAGCTAATGTTCTTACATATGTTCCTTTACTACACGTTACACGGAAACGGAATGAAATATTTTCTCCTTCAAAAACTTCACGATCATCAAGTAATACGAATTCATGAATTGTAATTGTACGAACTGGACGTTCCACCTCTTGTCCTGCTCTTGCATATTCATATAATTTTTTCCCGTTTACTTTTACAGCCGAGAACATTGGTGGCATTTGTTCAATCGTGCCTGTTAATTCCGCAAGGGCTTTCTCTACTTCCATACGAGTAATAGTACGATCTACATTTTTCGTTTCAACAACCTCACCAGAAGCGTCTTCAGTTGTCGTTGAAAACCCTAGTGTTACTTCACCTTCATATGTTTTCGTTTCACTTGTTAAAAATTGTGCAATTTTCGTTGCTCTTCCAACGCAAATTGGTAATACTCCTGTTACATCTGGATCTAATGTTCCCGTATGACCAATTCTCTTTTCTCGCAATATCTTTCTTAATTTAAATACACAATCATGTGATGTCATGCCTTTTGGCTTATGTAATAATACTACACCTTCCATATATGTTCACCTCATCATAATTCTTTCGTATTAAATATCCAAAACTTATTTTGCATTGAAAAAATGGATAGACAAATGTCTATCCATTATTCTTCACGTTTACCGTCTTTATTAATTTCATGTAAAAGTGTATCAATTCGATGACCATATCCGATAGACTCATCAAACTCAAAGGTAATTTCCGGTGTTTTACGAAGACGAATACGTTGGCCAATTTCTGAACGAATAAAGCCTTTTGCCTTCGCTAAACCTTTTAAAGTATTTTCTTTCTGTTCTTCGTCACCTAAAACAGAAATATATACTTTAGCAATTTGTAAATCACCACTCACTTGTACATCTGTTACTGTAACAAATCCAATACGTGGGTCTTTAATTTTACGACTGATAATATCGCCTAATTCTTTTTTCATTTGCTCGCCCACACGGTTCGCACGTAATTTCATAACTCTTCACCTCATTCAATACCATTCCAAATGTGTTATTGTACGTTCAATTTCAGGAAATGAATCGATGTACTCAAGTACACGATTCATTTCTTTTTCACAGATAACACGATTTGAGGATACGGAAACAATTGCAATTTCTGTACGTTGCCATACATCTTGGTGCCCAACTTCAGAAACAGCTACATTATAGCGCTGTTTCACACGAGTTAACACACGTTGTAAAATTGCACGTTTCTCTTTTAAAGAATGCACATCGTAAATCATACACTCGAATGAGAGTGAAGCGATAATCATCGCTTCACTTCTTCCATAATGTACGCTTCAATGATGTCCCCTTCTTTAAGATCATTATATCTCTCAATTGTAATACCACACTCATAGTTTTGTGCAACTTCTTTTACATCGTCTTTGAAACGTTTTAACGTATCAAGTTGTCCTTCGAAAATTACTACGCCGTCACGGATAATACGTACGCCACTATCACGCGTAATTTTACCGTCTGTTACGTAACAACCTGCGATTGTTCCAACTTTTGTTACTTTAAACGTTTGACGAACTTCTGCTTGACCGATTACTTTTTCTTCGAATTCTGGATCAAGCATACCTTGCATCGCTGCTTCAATCTCTTCGATTACTTTATAAATAATACGGTGTAAACGAATATCAACGTTCTCTAATTCAGCTGTACGCTTCGCGTTCACATCTGGACGTACGTTAAATCCAATTACAATTGCATTAGATGCAGAAGCTAAAATGATATCAGATTCTGTAATCGCACCTACACCAGTGTGAATGATTTTAACTTTTACACCTTCAACATCAATTTTACGAAGTGATGCTGCCATCGCTTCAACAGAACCTTGTACGTCTGCTTTTACGATTAAGTTAATTTCTTTTACATCGCCCTCTTGGATTTGTTGGAATAAATCTTCAAGGCTTAATTTAGATTTCTCACCACGTTGTGCAACTAACGCTTCTTGTGCACGTGATTCACCAATTTGACGAGCTTTCTTCTCATCAGCGAATGCCATGAAACGATCTCCAGCCTGTGGTACTTCGTTTAAACCAGTAATTTCAACAGGAGTTGATGGACCAGCAACTTTTACACGACGACCAATATCACTTACCATTGCACGAACACGTCCGAATGAAGTTCCAACAACGATTGGATCTCCAACTCGAAGCGTACCGTTTTGAACAAGTAATGTCGCGATAGTTCCTTTACCTTTATCAAGCTGTGCTTCGATTACTGTACCAGTTGCATAGCGGTTTGGATTTGCTTTATATTCTTCTACTTCACTTACAAGAAGGATCATTTCTAGTAAGTTGTCAATGCCTTCGCCTTGAATTGCAGAAATTGGTACGAAAATAGTATCTCCGCCCCAAGCTTCTGGAACTAATTCATATTCTGTTAGTTCTTGCATTACGCGATCAGGGTTTGCAGCTGGTTTATCCATTTTATTCACAGCAACAATAATTGGTACTCCTGCTGCCTTCGCATGGTTAATTGCTTCAACCGTTTGTGGCATAACACCGTCATCCGCTGCAACAACAAGGATTGTAATATCCGTTACTTGTGCACCACGAGCACGCATCGTTGTAAATGCTGCGTGACCAGGTGTATCTAAGAATGTAATCTTCTTATCGTTTACTTCAACTTGATATGCACCGATATGCTGAGTAATTCCACCCGCTTCGCCTGCAGTTACTTTTGAGTTACGAATAGAATCCAGTAATGTTGTTTTTCCGTGGTCAACGTGTCCCATGATTGTAACTACAGCTGGACGTTCTTTTAAGTTCTCTTCATCATCTTGCTCATCAATGAATGTTTCAAACTCAGTCTCGCTCACAATTACTTCTTCTTCTACTTCAATACCGTAGTCGTTAGCAATTAACTCAATTGTATCTTTATCCAAGTCTTGGTTAATTGTTGCCATAATTCCAAGCATGAAGAGCTTCTTAATAATTTCAGATGGCTCTTTGCTTAATTTTTTAGCAAGATCTCCTACTGTAAGGCTTCCAGAGAAAGTAATTTTATCTGGTGTTTCTACAATTTGAGTTTGTTGTCTACCAGCAAAGTTTTCTTGACGTTTGTCTTCGTTTCCTTTGCCTTTTTTCTTTTTCTTATTGCTGTTCTTTTTACTGCGAACAACTTTTTCTTCTACTTCAAACTCATCTGCAACAGAAGGTTTTTCAGTTTGATATTCATTATCTAATTTATTTACTACTTCATCGTCTAACATTGTCATATGATTCGAAACCTCGATATTCATTTCTTTTAGTTTTGTCATAAGATCTTTACTTGAGATATTATGTTTTTTTGCATATTCATGCACTCGAATTTTACTCATACCTTCACCCCCGGTAATTTGTATCGAGCATGCTACGCAGCTTTTTCGCAAAGCCTTCATCTAACACAGCTACAACGACTCGCTCATCTCTCCCAATCGCATGCCCTAATTGTTGTCGATTTTCGACCTTTCTCATTGGTACGTTGTAGTACGTAGTTTTATCTGTGATGCGTTTTGTAGTATTTACTGACGCATCTTCAGATAGCAATACAAGTTTTGCTTTGCCACTTCGTACTTCTTTTAAAACGAGTTCTTCACCCGAAATAATTTTCCGAGCCCGGTTTGCTAGTCCTAAAAACGATTTCCAATCGGACACTTATTTCGACTCCTTCTCAACAAGCTCAAGAAGCTCTTCATATAAAGAACCGTCGATTTTCGCTTTTAGATGATGTTCCAAAACATTTTTCTTTTGAGCTTGAAGAATGCTCTCCTTGTCCTTCGACAAGTAAGCACCTCGTCCTGATTTTTTTCCAGTTAAATCAATGGATACTTCTCCCTCTTTGGAACGAACAATGCGAACGAGCTCTCGTTTTGATTTCATTTCTTGCGTTGCAACACATTTTCGTAACGGAACTTTTCGATTGCTCATACTCATCACCTCTATTCGATTTCGTCTTCCACTGAATCGAATCCAAATGCGATTACGCTATCTTCTTCTGTTACAATACCAAGTTGTTTCGCATCAGACTCACTCTTAATGTCAATTTTCCAGCCTGTTAATTTAGCTGCAAGACGTGCATTTTGTCCACGCTTACCGATAGCTAATGATAGCTGGTGGTCTGGAACAACTACTGTTGTCGCTTTTTCTTCTTCATCTACAAGTACTTTAACAACTTGTGATGGGCTTAATGCATTTGCAACATATTCAACTGGATCATTTGACCAGCGAACGATGTCAATTTTTTCACCTTTTAATTCGTCTACAATGCGTTGTACACGTTGCCCTTTTGGTCCTACACAAGAACCAACTGGATCAACATCAGTGTTCTCTGCATATACAGAGATCTTAGAGCGATCGCCAGCTTCACGTGCTACAGAACGAATTTCTACAGTTCCATCATAGATTTCAGGAACTTCCATTTCGAATAAACGTTTTAAAAGACCAGGATGTGTACGTGATACGTAAATTTGTGGTCCTTTTGTCGTTTTTTCTACTTTCGTAATGAATACGCGAATACGATCATGTGGTTTGTATTGCTCATTAGGCATTTGCTCACTTACAGGTAATAAAGCTTCTACTTTTCCTAAGCTTACATAGATGAAACGAGCATCTTGACGTTGTACAATACCTACCATAATATCTTCTTCACGATCACTAAACTCAGAGTAAATAACACCGCGCTCTGCTTCACGCACTCGTTGTGTTACAACTTGTTTTGCAGTTTGTGCTGCAATACGACCAAAGTCTTTTGGTGTTACTTCAATTTCTAGTACGTCACCATCTTGGTAGTTTGGATTAATTTGTCTTGCTTCCTCTACAGAAATTTCAAGACGTGGATCAAACACATTGTCTACTACGTCTTTACGTGCTAAAACTTGAATTGTTCCCACTTCTGGGTTAAAGCTCACACGAACGTTTTGTGCTTGATTAAAATTGCGCTTATAAGCAGAGATTAAAGCTGCTTCAATCGCATCAATAATAATGTCTTTGCTAATGCCTTTTTCAGATTCTAATACGAGCAAAGCATCTAATAACTCAGTGCTCATGAAGATCCCCCTTCTAACTAAAACGTAACAGCAAGTCGCGCATTTGCGACTTTATCCATCGAAATTTGGATTTCTTTTTTACGTGTTTTAATTGTTAATAATAATGTTATTGTTGTACCATCGTAAGAAAGCAGTTTTCCTTCAAACATCTTTTCACCATCAATCGGCTCATATGTTTTAATTGCCACTTGTTTTCCTACCGCTTGCTGGAAGTCTTTTTCTTTCTTTAATGGGCGTTCCGCTCCAGGAGATGATACATCCAAAAAGTAAAGATGAGGAATTGGATCCTCTTTATCTAAAGCTTCGCTTAAACGTTCACTTACCGCACCGCATTCTTCAATGTCGACTCCCTTTTCAGAATCGATGAATACGCGTAAGAACCAGTCTTGTCCTTCTTTCACATACTCTACATCTACAAGTTCAAGATTTAACTCTTCAACGATCGGCTGCGCAAATGCTTCTACAACTTCTGTGACTTTCTTATCCATAAACAGCCTCCTTCCTGCCGCCATGTACCATTTAAAAGAAGAAGACTCCGCCAATTTAAAAACGGACTATCTTATTCTTTCTCGTTAGCTAACAAAAGCCCCTGCTGTTCAGCAGGGATTATCTGTCTTAGTATTACCAAATTTAAGAAGTAAAACTTGTAACAAAATATGTATATACGACAGAAATCTTTTACCTATCTACGTAGATAAAACATAGATAGTAACACGAAAGAGTGGGTTTCCCCACTCTTTTCTTTACACAATATACATGACATGGTTATCTCGGTTAATAGTATATCATAGGAAATGTTGATTTGCAAAGACTTTTCCTACCTACTAGAACAGTGATAACTGGTTTTGATCAGGTAAATCTCCTAAACAACCCTGACTATCTAAATACTCAATAATTGTTTTCGAAACCTTACTACGCTGCTGTAAGTCTTCTTTTGATAAGAAGTCTCCATTTTTGCGTGCTTCTACAATACTTAAAGCTGCGTTTGTACCAAGACCAGGTACCGCATTAAATGGAGGGATTAATGAGTCTCCATCAATAATAAAGTCTGTTGCATGTGAACGATACAAATCAACCTTTTGGAATGAGTATCCACGCTCACACATTTCAAGTGTCATTTCTAATACTGTTAATAAACTCTTCTCTTTCGGCGCTGCATCTAAACCTTTTTGCGCAATTTCATCAATTCTTGCACGTATAGATGCTGAACCTTTCGCCATTGCTTCTACGTCAAAGTCATCTGCTCGAACTGTAAAATATGCCGCATAGAATAGAAGCGCGAAATGTACTTTAAAGTATGCGATACGTACAGCCATAAGTACGTAAGCAGCCGCATGGGCTTTAGGGAACATATACTTGATTTTCTTACATGAATCAATATACCAACCTGGTACATTATTACTTTTCATGTCGTCTTCCCATTCTTCTGGTACACCTTTACCTTTACGTACCGACTCCATGATTTTGAAGGCTAATGATGGATCTAGACCTTGATAGATTAAATATACCATGATGTCATCACGACAACCGATAACTTCGCTCAGCGTACATGTACCGTTATAAATTAACTCGTTTGCATTACCAAGCCATACGTCCGTACCATGTGATAGTCCAGAAATTTGAACTAACTCTGAGAATGTCGTTGGTTTTGTCTCTTCTAACATCTGTCTTACGAATTTCGTACCGAATTCTGGTATACCAAGTGTACCTGTTTTACAGTTAATTTGTTCTTCCGTTACGCCTAGCGATTCTGGACCTGAGAAAATTTTCATTACTTCTGGATCATCCGTTGGGATTGTTTTCGGGTCAATACCACTTAAATCTTGTAACATACGAATAACGGTCGGATCATCGTGTCCTAGTATATCAAGTTTCAATAAATTATCATGAATCGAGTGGAAATCAAAATGCGTTGTTCTCCATTCAGCACCAATTGAATCTGCAGGATACTGTATTGGTGAGAAATCAAAGATATCCATGTAATCTGGCACAACGATAATACCACCTGGATGCTGTCCAGTTGTACGTTTTACACCGGTACATCCTGCTACTAAGCGATCAATCTCTGCATTTCGAATTGTTAAATTATGATCATTTGCATAACCTTTTACATATCCATAAGCGGTTTTTTCCGCAACTGTACCAATCGTTCCTGCACGGTATACATAGTCTTCGCCGAACAGTACTTTCGTATAGTTATGGGCACGTGGTTGATATTCCCCGGAGAAGTTCAAATCGATATCGGGTACCTTATCTCCTTTAAATCCAAGGAACGTTTCGAACGGAATGTCATGTCCATCTTTTACATATGGAATATTACAAGCAGGACATTCTTTATCCGGTAAGTCAAAACCAGAACCTACAGAACCATCATTAAAGAATTCTGATTGCTTACACTTCGGACATACATAGTGTGGTGGTAATGGGTTTACTTCTGTAATTTCCATCATCGTTGCAACAAATGATGACCCTACCGATCCACGCGAACCTACTAGATATCCATCTACTAACGATTTTTTCACAAGCTTATGTGAAATTAAATAAATTACGGCGAATCCATGCCCAATAATACTTTTTAATTCTTTTTCTAAACGTGCTTCTACAATTTCCGGTAGCTCTTCACCATAAATACTACGCGCCATTTTATAACTCATATCACGCGTTTCATCATCAGCACCTTCAATTTTCGGTGTGTATAGATCGTCTTTTACTGGATGCACATCACCAATTAATGACGCAATCTTTTGTGTATTTGTTACAACAACTTCTTTCGCTTTGTCTTCACCTAAGAATGAAAAACATTCTAACATTTCATCAGTTGTACGGAAATGTACTGGCGGTAATGAATGTCGATTTAACGGATTGGCCCCGCCCTGCGAACTGACTAAAATTTTACGATACATTGCATCCTCAGGGTCTAAATAATGCACGTTTCCTGTAGCAACAACTGGTTTATCTAACGTCTCACCTAGTTTTACTAAGTTAGAAATAATTGTTTTTAATTGACCTTCGTCTCGAACAAGTTCACGTTCTACTAAATGACGCAACACCTCTGGAGGCATTACTTCAATGTAATCATAGAACTGGGCAATTTCTTCTACCTCTTCAGGTGCCTTTTGCATCATTGCCTCGAACACTTCACCTTTATCACAAGCCGTTCCTACTAAAATTCCTTCACGGTATTTTTTTAATAGTGACCTCGGCACACGTGGTACACGGTAAAAGTAATTAAGGTGAGAATATGAAACAAGTTTATATAAATTTTTCAATCCAACATCTGATGTGGCAAGTAACGTCATATGACTTGGACGGCCACGCTTATACGCATCCCCTTGTCCCATGCTATCATTTAATTGATCGTGATATTCAAATCCCTTTTCAATTACGTCTTTCAACATTTTCACAAGTAAATATCCCGTCGCTTCTGTATCATAAATCGCACGGTGATGTTGTGTTAATTCAATATCAAGTTTTTTACACATCGTATTTAATCGATGATTTTTCATTTCTGGGAATAAGAATCGTGCAAGTTCTAACGTATCAATAACGGGGTTATTCGTTTTTTCTAGTCCAGCCTTTTTAAAACCTACGTTAATAAAGCCCATATCAAAGCTCGCGTTATGGGCAACAAGTGTATGGTCGCCCATCCATTCCTCAAACTTTTTAAACACTTCGTCCACTTCAGGTGCATCAGTTAACATATCATCTGTAATACCTGTCAATTCAATAATCGTCGCTGATAATGGTTGATGTGGATTTGCGAAAGATTCAAAGCGATCAATAATTTCGCCACCCTTTACTTTTACGGCAGCCAACTCAATGACTGTATCGTATACAGCTGATAAACCTGTCGTCTCAACGTCGAAAACAACATACGTTTCCTCTGCAAGTAAACGATGCGCTTCGTTATACGCTATCGGTACACCATCATTAACTAGATTTGCTTCTACACCATATATAACTTTAACTCCAGCCTTCTTCCCCGCAGAATACGCCTCTGGGAAAGACTGAGCCACGGCATGGTCTGTAACCGCAATAGCCTCATGTCCCCATTTACCAGCTTGAGCAACAAGCTTAGAAACTGGAGTGACAGCGTCCATTTGACTCATCGGAGTATGGAGATGCAGCTCTACTCGTTTTTCGCCTTCTGGTGCTTTATCTTTACGAGACGGTCCTGTTATTTCATTAATATCATTTGCAATCATTACTAAATCTCGAACGAATGTATCGTTTTGAACAGAACCACGCGCTTTCACCCACATTCCTTTTTTCAAGGATTGCAGCATTGGAATATCTTCTTTGTCACGCGAGAACATTTTGATCATAATAGAATCCGTATAATCCGTTATTTTTAAAGTTAATAACGTACGTCCACTACGAAGCTCTTTTGTTTCTACATGGAAGACATATCCTTGAACCGTTTTTCTTCTTTCTTCATCTTGAATTTCTCGCATCGGTGTAATCTCTTCATCTGGCTTAATAAGATACCCGAGTGTAATCGGTCCTTCATACACAACGCTGCTTTCCTCAGCTTGCTTCTTCGCCATTTCTTCCATAGCTTGTATAACACGCTCGCGGTCTTCTTGCTGCGTTTGTTCACGAAACTTTTGCATTTCTTCTGTATTTTGCTGTATATGTGTGTCTAACTGAAAACGCGGGAATCCAAAAACTTCGTATTGATCCCCTACTGGTTTCGCAACGTTTTTCTTTAAAGCAGTAGACTCCAACTCGTTATTCACATTTATTAGCAACTTCACTCCATTCACCTGCGGAAGCTGCTTCTTTAAGTATGCGAACATAGGTGAAAATGTAATTCGTTCCGTACAAAGCGGCCAATACGCCCTCACTTCTTCTTCTGTAAATTGTTTATTCTCTGTTTCTAATGCAAATGTTGTTCTTGCAATATGAGAAAATGATTGCTTAAGCTTTGTTTCTAGCAATTCATATAATTCTGTAGGCAAAATACGTGGCACTTGTAAATCAAAATGCCAACTTTTATTCGCTTTATCAATAACGAGCCTTTCAATACCACCGCCTTGTAAATATTGATTTATAAGGTCGTCTGGTATTTGCAACTGCTGGAGCAAAATTTGAAATCGCTCTTGTTGTTCATTTGTTAAAGACATAAGCACTCTCCTTCCATTTGCTATTATAAATTGAAACGTACCACAAAGAAAGATTTCTCACCTCTTCTTTTACAAAATACGTTTACAAAGAAAGAGAAGGTACCTCATTACGAGGTACCTCTTCTTATTTTAAAATATTTGCAATATATGTTTGAAGTTCTTCTACTTTTACTTCTTCAGACTCACCTGTAGCACGTACTTTCACTTCTACAATACCTTCGTCTGCTTTTTTACCAACTGTAACACGAACTGGAAGACCGAATAAATCTGCATCTGCAAATTTAACACCTGCACGTTCTGCACGATCGTCTAATAACACTTCATAGCCTTGTTCTTGTAATGAGTTGTAGATATTTTCACCCATTTCACGTTGTGCATCCGATTTCATATTTACTGGAATTACATGCACATGGAACGGTGCTACAGCTTTTGGCCAAACTAAGCCGTTCTCATCGTTAAACTGCTCTGCAATTGCTGCCACTGTACGAGACACACCAATGCCGTAACAACCCATAATAAGTGGTTGTGTTTTTCCGTTTTCATCTAGGAATGTTGCGTTCATTGCTTCACTATAACGAGTTCCTAATTTGAATACATGACCAACTTCAATTCCGCGTGCAAAAAGAATTGTTCCGTTTCCATCTGGAGATTGGTCTCCTTCTTGAATAAAGCGTAAATCTGTATATTGACTTACTTTAAAGTCACGTTCTGGATTTACATTTACATAATGGAATCCTTCTTCATTCGCTCCTGAACATCCGTTAACAATTGATGCTACAGCATGATCAGCAATAATTTCGATATCACCTGTTACATTAATCGGTCCTAATGAACCAACTTCACAATTTAATAATGCTTTTACTTCTTCATGAGAAGCAAGCTCAACAACTGAAGCGCCGTATACATTTTTCACTTTCACATCGTTTACTTCGTGATCACCACGAACAAGTACAACTACTAATTTCTCATCTACTTTAAATACCATAGACTTAATGCACTTGTCAGCTGCAATGTTTAAGAATGCAGATACTTCTTCAATTGCTTTTTGGTCTGGTGTTGCTACTTTTTCAAGTGCTTTTTCTGCTTCGTCACTCTTCGTATACGTAGCTACAACAGGAGCCATTTCGATGTTTGCTGCATAATCAGATGTGTCAGAGTATGCAATTGTATCTTCACCAACATCAGATAATACCATAAATTCATGTGTATCTTTTCCGCCCATTGCTCCAGAATCAGCAATAACTGCACGGTAATTCAAGCCACAACGAGCAAAAATGTTAGAGTATGCTTTGTATAATCGATCGTATACTTCATCTAAACTCTCTTGTGTAGCATGGAAAGAGTATGCATCTTTCATTAGAAACTCTCTTCCACGTAATAAGCCGAAACGAGGTCTTTGCTCATCACGGAATTTTGTTTGAATTTGGTATAATGTTAACGGTAATTTTTTATATGATTTCACTTCATCACGCACAAGGTCCGTAATTACTTCCTCATGTGTCGCTCCTAATGCGAATTCACGAGCGTTACGATCTTTCATACGCATTAATTCAGATCCGTAAGAATACCAGCGACCTGATTCTTGCCATAATTCTGCAGCTTGCATAGCTGGCATTAATAATTCTACAGCACCTGCGCGCTCCATTTCTTCTCGAACGATACGTTCTACTTTGTGTAATACTTTTAATCCAAATGGTAGAAAGCTATAAATACCAGAAGCATTTTGACGCATAAAACCTGCACGAAGTAATAGCTGATGACTCTTAATTTCAGCATCAGCTGGAACTTCACGTAATGTAGGACTGAATACCATACTTTGTTTCATTTATTTGCACCTCTTCATTTTACTCTTACACGCAGTAAAACCCCTCACCTCGAGTTAGGTGAGGGATTTTATTCTACGAGCTCTATTTCATTATAAGTTTCACTTTATTTTACAAGAAAAACTTACGAATGTCATTCCAAGTTACAACTAACATAAGTAACATTAATAATGCAAAACCAATAAAGTGAACCATTCCTTCTTTTTGGCGATCAATTGGTTTCCCTCGTAACGCTTCAATTAAGAAGAAGAATAAACGGCCACCATCTAAAGCAGGAACTGGTAATAAATTAAATAAACCAAGATTAATGCTTAGAACTGCAGCTAAACTTAGTACACGCGTAAACCCATAATCTACAACTTGATCTGTTAGATTATAAATTCCTACTGGACCTGACAACTCATTAATAGAAAATTGACCAGTTACTAATTTAACAAGAGATTCAAAAATTAGTTTCGTCCATTGGTACGTTTGTTCAAATCCTGATTTAATAGAACCCATTACTGTTTTCTCTACAGGAGAATAAACACCGATTCTACCAACTTCGTCTTTTCCTTCTTTATCGAGCGTTGGCGTTACTTTCACATTAAACTGTTCATTATCACGCTTTACTTGTAACGTAATTTCTTTATTTGGGTTTTCACGTACAATATTAACAACATCTTTCCATGTACTTGTGTTTTTCCCATCAATAGCTTGAATTGTATCATTCTCTTTCAATCCAGCTTGCTGTGCTGCACTGTTATCCATCACTTTTCCGACCATTGGTTTGTCAATAGGAACCCCTTGTACAAACCCAAGAATCACAAAAATAACAAATGCTAAAATGAAGTTCATTGCAGGACCCGCAAAGATTGTTAAAGCGCGTTGCCCTAGTTTTTTCGAGCCAAATTGTCTATTATACGGAGCAATTTGAATTTCTTCCCCCGCAGTAATAATACGAGCCTTTTCATTCACTCGGAATGTTTGAAGCTCTTCCTCGTACTCTTCATAGCCCGAAATTGTTAAATTATGCTCCAAATCAGCTTGTTCGACTTCAATAACACGAACATTTGGATACTTTTCATATCCATCAAAAACTAATTTCACAACTTCATCTTTTTCATTTAATACAAGGCCAACCTTTTTCCCAGGCTTTAACTCAACTGTGTCCGCATCCTCGCCGGCCATTCTTACATAGCCACCAAGGGGCAGTAATCGAATCGTATACACCGTTTCATTCTTTTCAAATGAGAATATTTTCGGACCAAAACCAATCGCAAACTCGCGGCATAAAATACCTGCTCTTTTTGCGAAATATAGATGCCCTAGCTCATGGAAAAATACGAGTGCACCGAAAATTAATATAAAGGCAATCGCTGTATTCAATTCCATAACCACCTTTGCTAAATTTGTTCCATCACAAACCGTCTTGTGGCCGCATCAATTTCCAAAATTCCCTCTAAGCTCGGTCGTGCAATGACATTGTGATGGTTCATTGCTTTTTCAATGAGGTCTTCCACTGTTAAGAAACCAATTCTCTTTTGTAAAAAGGCTTCAACAGCTACTTCATTCGCTGCGTTCATTACAGCTGGCATACTTCCACCTGCTTTTCCAGCTTCATACGCAAAACGTAAACAACGGAATCGTTCTTGGTCCATTTTCTCAAAATGCAACGTCCCTATTTCCCATAAGTTTAACTGTTTTGTGTCTGAAAGAGGCAATCTATCAGGATATGTAAGTGCGTATTGAATTGGTACTCGCATATCAGGTGAACCAAGCTGCGCCATTACACTACGATCTTCAAATTCAACCATAGAATGGATAATACTTTCTTTATGTAAAACAACATCGATTTGCTCATAAGGGATACCAAAAAGCCAATGTGCTTCAATTACTTCTAGTCCCTTATTCATCATTGTAGCAGAATCAATTGTAATTTTCGAACCCATTGACCAGTTTGGATGTCGAAGCGCATCTTCTACGGTCACATGATGCAATTCATCCCTCGTTTTATCACGGAAACTTCCACCAGAAGCCGTTATAATAAGACGAGAAATTCTTTTTTCATTTTCACCATTCAAGCATTGAAAAATAGCCGAATGTTCACTGTCTACTGGAAGTAACGAAACATTATGTTTTCGTGCTGCTTCCATTACAAGATGTCCTGCAGTTACTAACGTTTCTTTATTTGCAATTCCAATTGTTTTTTTCGCCTCAATTGCACGAAGTGTTGGTAACAACCCTACGCTACCTACAACAGCATTTACTACAATCTCCGCATCTGGATGTAATGCTACTTCTAAAAGTCCTTCACTACCATATACAATTTTTGTATTACCAGAAACAGATTGTAATTTTAAAACATCTTCCTCTCTTTGCACAGAGACGATTTGCGGAGAAAATTCTTGAATTACCTTTACTGCGTAGTCAATATTTTTCCCTACAGAAAAAGCAACGAGACGGAATTGGTCTGGGTGCGAGCGTAATACATCTAAAGTTTGTGTACCAATTGATCCGCTTGCACCTAATAAACTAATGTTTTTCATGACTCCAACCCCTCGTTCATTTATTAATTGTATTGTAATAAGAAGTAGAGAATTGGTAAAACGAATAACCAACTATCTGTTCGGTCTAATATACCACCATGCCCAGGTAAAATTGTACCTGAATCCTTTACGCCATAATGACGTTTAAAAGCAGATTGTACTAAATCACCAATTTGTCCAAAAATAGAAATGATAATTGTCAGCACAATTAAAATTACTACATTCGATTCGACTAGGAAGAACACGTTGTAAACAAGTGCCACAATAATTCCACAAACGATGCCACCTAATGAACCTTCAATCGTTTTATTTGGACTAATTTCTGGCCACAATTTTCTCTTGCCTAATGCTTTTCCTACGAAATATGCGCCTGAATCAGTAGCCCATATAACAAATAATGCGCAAAATACATATTTAATTCCTAATATTCTCGTTTCATTTAAATATAAGAATCCCATTGCCACATATGTCGTTGCCATCAGTAAAAATGAAGCATTATCAAAAGTAAATGTATTCTTAGAAAGGACTGTATATGATAAAAGTAATAAAACAATCACAAATGTGATTTCCAATTTACCTAATCCAATCCATGTAAACAGTTCTGATGCACTACTTGGAATTAAAAGAATCCACAATAATACTGCAGCTAAAACTGTCGGTACTGAAATAAGCGTAAGCTTATTCATACGAATTAATTCATATAAACCTATAGAAGCAAGTGCATACACTAAAACCGTAAAAGGCACGCCACCGTATATTACGATGGGAATGAATAGCGCGGCAGCAACCACTCCAGTAATAATTCTCTGTTTCACTACCAAACCCTCTCTTTCTACACGCCTCCGAATCTGCGCCCTCTATGTTGAAAGTCAGTAATCGCATTTAGCAAATGTTCTTCTTTGAAGTCTGGCCAATACACGTCTGTAAACCAAAACTCCGAATATGCAATTTGCCATAACATGAAATTACTAATACGTAGCTCTCCGCTTGTTCGGATTAACAACTCTGGATCAGGTAAAGAACTCGTCATTAAGTAGGAGGAAAGCATTTCTTCACTTACCTCTTCAGAACGAATTTTTCCTTCCTCATTATCTTTCATCATATGTTGCACAGCAGAAACGATTTCATCTCGACTTCCATAGTTTAACGCGAAATTAAGAATTAATCCCGTATTCTCTTTCGTATCTTCCATGGCTTTCTCCATCGCTCTGCGTGTATGCGTAGGAAGACGATCTTTTTGCCCTATTACTCGGACTTGTACGTTTTCTTCAATCAATTCTGGTAAAAATGTACCTAGAAATTCTTCTGGAAGCTTCATTAAATAATCAACTTCCTTTTTCGGTCTTTTCCAGTTCTCAGTTGAAAAAGCATAGAGAGTTAACACTTTCACATTAAGTTTACTTGCAAATTTTGTAATTTTCTTTACAACTTGCATACCTTCATGATGTCCCGCAATGCGAGGCATTGCTCTCCTCTTTGCCCATCTTCCATTCCCATCCATAATGATGGCAATATGTTCTGGGATATATCCTTTTTTCACTTCTTCAACGAGATGATCAAACGATGTGTCCTTTTTACCTTTAAAAAAAGGAAAGTTTTTAAACATCATTCATACCCTCCAGCAAGCAGACGTATGCCTAAAAGTGTAAAAAGACCCCCTTAAGAAGAGGGTCATATTTGCGAAGTTATCGCTATTACACTTCCATGATTTCTTTTTCTTTGTTTTTTGCGATTTCGTCAACTTTTGCAATATATTTATCTGTTTCTTTTTGGATATCTTCAGTATATCCTCTTAAATCATCTTCTGTAATCTCGCCAGCTTTTTCAAGCTTCTTAAGATCATCATTTCCGTCACGACGTACGTTACGAACAGCAACTTTTGCTTCTTCAGCATATTTTTTCACAACTTTTACAAGATCACGACGACGCTCTTCTGTTAATGCAGGGAATGCAATACGAATTACAGTTCCATCATTAGAAGGGTTTAAGCCTAAATCTGCTTTTAAAATTGCTTTTTCAATATCACCGATAGAAGTTTTATCATAAGGTTGAATTACTAGTAAACGCGCTTCTGGAACTGTAATGTTCGCTAATTGCACAACTGGTGTTGGTGCACCATAGTAATCAACTTGTACCTTATCTAATACAGACGCGTTTGCACGGCCAGCACGAACTGTTGCTAATTCACGAGAATAAGCAGCAACTGCTTTTTCCATTTTTTCATTTGAAGACTTCAATACTTGTTGTCCCATATTTATTTCCCCCTTACCACTGTTCCGATATTTTCGCCTAAAACGGCACGTTTAATATTACCTTTTTCCATAACTGAGAATACAATTAATGGAATATCATTATCCATACATAGAGAAGAAGCTGTAGAATCCATTACACCTAAACCTTCTTTTAATACGTCTAAGTAAGTAAGCGTTTCGTATTTCGTAGCTGTTGGATCAATAGATGGATCTGCATTATATACACCATCTACATTGTTTTTCGCCATTAAAATTACATCTGCTTCAATTTCTGCCGCACGTAATGCTGCTGTTGTATCTGTAGAGAAGTATGGGTTACCTGTACCTGCTGCAAAGATAACAACACGTTTTTTCTCTAAGTGACGAACTGCTTTACGACGAATGTAAGGTTCTGCAACTTGACGCATCTCAATTGAAGTTTGTACACGAGTTTGAATTCCGATATTCTCCAAGCTATCTTGAAGAGCTAATGAATTCATAACTGTCGCTAACATGCCCATGTAATCTGCCCCTGCACGATCCATGCCCATTTCACTTCCAATTTTCCCACGCCAAATGTTACCGCCACCAACAACAACAGCAACCTCTACATCAAGTTCTGCAATTTCTTTTACTTGTTCCGCAACTGACTTAATAACAGTTGGGTTAATTCCAAATCCTTGCTCTCCAGCTAAAGCTTCTCCACTTAGCTTTAAAACGACACGATTATATTTCGGTTTACTCATAATGAACCTCCAATTGCTTACATCTTTATTTTAAAAAAGGGAACACAATGTGTTCCCTAATCTGTATTAGTTACTACCTTTTACTTGGTTCATTACTTCTTCAGCAAAGTTGTCTTCGCGTTTTTCGATACCTTCACCAACAGCGTAGCGAACGAATCCTTTTAATGTTCCGCCTTTAGACTCAACGAACTGACGAACTTTCATATCAGGGTTTTTAACGAATGCTTGGTCAAGTAAGCAAATCTCTTCGAAGAATTTGCCTAGACGGCCTTCAACCATTTTCGCAACGATTTTCTCAGGCTTGCCTTCGTTTAATGCTTGTTGTGTTAATACTTGACGCTCATGCTCAACTTCTTCAGCTGTTACAGCATCGCGGTCGATGTATTTAGGGTTAACTGCAGCGATGTGCATTGCAACATCTTTAGCAGCAGCTTCATCAGTAGAACCTTCAAGAACTGTTAATACACCAATGCGTCCACCCATGTGTAGGTAAGCGCCGAATGCATCTGCATCAGTTTTTGATACGATTTCGAAACGACGAAGTGTAAGTTTTTCACCAATTTTAGCGATTGCTTCGTTGATGTGCTCTTCAACTTTTTTACCGTTTTCCATTGTTTGAGCCATAGCTTCTTCAACGTTAGCTGGTTTGTTAGTTAATAAGTGAGCAGCTAATTCTTTAATTAGTGTTTGGAAACCTTCGTTTTTCGCAACGAAATCAGTTTCAGAGTTTAATTCTAAGATTAAAGCGTCGTTACCGTTTGTTTCGATGAAAGTTAAACCTTCAGCAGCAATGCGGTCTGCTTTTTTAGCAGCTTTCGCAATACCTTTTTCACGTAAGAAGTCAATTGCCTTCTCCATGTCGCCGTTAGTTTCTGTTAAAGCTTTTTTGCAGTCCATCATACCTGCGCCAGTTTTTTCACGTAATTCTTTTACCATTTGAGCAGTGATTGCCATACTTTTCATCCTCCTAAAATATGTATTTATACCTTTTATAAAGGTGTTTATACCTTAAAAAAGGTGATAAAAGGCCGAACCCCTTATCACCTTTCCAACTTTGTTACGCAGTAACAGTTTCTTCACCTTGTTTTGCTTCAAGGATCGCGTCTGCCATTTTAGATGTAAGAAGTTTTACAGCACGAATTGCATCATCGTTTGCTGGGATAACGTGATCGATTTCGTCTGGATCACAGTTTGTATCAACGATACCGATGATTGGAATGTGTAATTTGCGTGCTTCAGCAACTGCAATACGCTCTTTACGAGGGTCTACTACGAATAATGCACTTGGAAGACCTTTCATATCTTTAATACCGCCTAAGAATTTCTCAAGACGCTCTAACTCTTTTTTAAGTTGAACAACTTCTTTCTTAGGAAGTACTTCGAAAGTACCATCTTCTTGCATTCTTTCGATGTCTTTAAGACGCTTGATACGCTTTTGGATTGTTTGGAAGTTTGTTAAAGTTCCGCCTAACCAACGTTGGTTAACGAAGTACATACCAGCACGAGTTGCTTCTTCTTTAATAGCTTCTTGTGCTTGTTTTTTAGTACCTACGAATAAGATGTCTCCGCCTTCAGCAGCGATGTCGCGCATCGTTCTGTAAGCTTCCTCAACTTTTTTCACAGTTTTTTGTAAGTCGATGATGTAGATACCGTTACGCTCTGTGAAAATGTAACGCTTCATTTTTGGGTTCCAACGACGAGTTTGATGTCCGAAATGAACACCAGCTTCAAGCAATTGCTTCATAGAAATTACTGACATAATATAGTTCCTCCTAAATGGTTTTTGATATCCTCCGTTTACTTCATCTCTAAGCGAAACTACAAACGTAGCACCAACACTTAAATCAGTAAACGTGTGTACTTTGTACTGACACCACTGCTTACTATATCATACTGAAATATTTCAATCAAGTCGAAAATGCGAACAATGTAAAACTTTCTTTGTTCATACTCGAATTCTAGTATTACCAACCTTCATTTCTTTTAAGCAAAAAAGTAAATACAATTAATAGTTTTCCCAGAAAACACACTTATGACACTTTTCACAAGCATCATCTATCCATTGCACAAAAAAACTCTCCTCAATTGAGGAGAGTTTTTTATAAATTAGTTTGTTTTTAATTTAGCAAGTTCCTGTAGAAACTTGTCGTTTAGCACTTTAATGTATGTTCCTTTCATACCTAAAGAACGAGACTCAATAACACCAGCACTTTCTAATTTACGTAGTGCATTTACGATTACAGAGCGAGTAATTCCTACGCGATCAGCAATTTTACTTGCAACAAGTAAACCTTCTGTTCCATTTAACTCTTCGAAGATATGCTCAATTGCTTCTAACTCACTATAAGATAATGAGCTGATCGCCATTTGAACAACAGCTTTACTACGTGCTTCCTCTTCGATTTCTTCTGCTTTTTCACGTAAGATTTCCATACCTACAACAGTTGAGCTGTACTCAGCAAGGATTAAATCATCATCTAAGAACTCTTGACCAAGACGAGCTAATACTAATGTACCTAGACGCTCACCGCCACCAACGATTGGTACGATTGTAGTTAAACCTTGACCAAATAATTCTCTGTTTTCTACTGGGAATGCTGTGTAAGCACTGTTCACATCTAAGTTTGAAGATGTTTCTGTAATGTTGAATAAGCTTTGTGTATATTCTTCTGGGAATTGACGTTCTGCAAGCATTTGCTTCATGCGTTCGTTTTCGATTTGTTGGTGAATTGCATAACCTAGTAATTTACCACGACGGCTAACTACGAATACGTTTGCTTCGATTACTTCACACATTGTGTCAGACATTTCTCTAAAGTTTACAGGCTTCCCTGCTGCGCTCTGTAATAACGCATTTAATTTTCTCGTTTTTGCTAATAATTCCATTTCAAAAGTTCCTCCTACATGTTACTCACATATTTTTTCATCACTTGGAAACTAGGGCGAGTCACCTGATGACACTATTACAAAATAAACTGGCTCACATCTTTATTTTTAGCAATTGTTGCTAATTTCTCCTCAACGTATTGAGGTGTTATCGTTATTTTCTCTAACGTAATTTCAGATGCTTCAAACGATAAATCTTCAAGGAGCTTCTCCATAATCGTATGAAGTCTTCTTGCTCCAATATTATCTGTATCCTGATTAACTTGATAAGCAATCTCAGCAATCTTACGAATAGCTTCGTCTGAAAATTCAATTTCTATACCTTCAGTCGCTAATAATGCCATATATTGTTTAATTAACGCATTGTCAGGCTCGATTAATATTTTAACAAAATCGTCTGTCGATAATTTTGTTAATTCTACTCGAATCGGAAATCTCCCTTGCAATTCCGGAATTAAATCCGACGGTTTAGACATATGGAACGCTCCAGCTGCAACGAATAAAATATAATCCGTTTTTACTGATCCGTATTTTGTCGCAACATTCGACCCTTCTACAATTGGCAGAATGTCACGTTGCACACCTTCACGTGATACATCTACGCTATTCGACTGCTTACCAGCAATTTTGTCAATTTCATCGATAAAAATAATCCCGAGCTGTTCAGCACGATAAACAGCCTCTTGTGTAACTTCATCCATATCAATTAAGCGCTGTGCCTCTTCATTTGTCAAGAGTTTTCTTGCTTCTTTTACAGAAAGTTTACGTTTTTTCGTTTTTTTCGGCATAAAACTTCCTAGCGCATCTTGGAAATTCATTCCCATTTGTTCCATGCCAGTTCCTTGTAACATATCAAACATGGAAGACTGTTGTTCAGTCACTTCAATCGATACAATTTCTTCTTCAAGAAGCCCTGCAGCAAGCTTTCTCTCCACATCTTGACGTTTCTTTTCGATTTCAACATCTTCTTGTGTATCAGACGTTTGATTCGAATTTTGAGCGCCTCCAAAAAGCATCTCTAATGGATTTTTGAATCCAGATTGCTTCTCCGGACTCGGCACTAAAATTTCAACAAGACGTTGATTCGCTTGCTCTTCTGCTTTATCTTGAACTTTCACTACCATTTCTTCTTTTACGATACGAACCGATGTTTCCACCAAGTCACGTACCATCGACTCTACATCTCTACCCACATATCCAACTTCTGTGAATTTTGTAGCCTCAACCTTAATAAAAGGTGCTCCAACGAGTTTCGCCATTCGTCGTGCTACCTCTGTTTTCCCAACACCTGTCGGTCCAATCATTAAAATATTTTTAGGTGCAATTTCGTCACGTAAATTTTCAGCTAATTTACTGCGGCGATATCGATTTCTCAACGCTACAGCAACCGCTTTCTTTGCGTCTTTTTGACCGATGATGTATTGATCTAATTTTTCCACAATTTGGCGCGGAGTAAAATGTAAATGCATATAAAATGCCTCCCTTACGATTCTACAATTCTTCAACAATTATGTTGTGATTCGTATAAACACAAATATCGCCAGCAATCTCTAAACTCGCTTTCGCAATTTGCTTCGCTGTTAAGTGTTCACTTGCATATTGCTTTAAAGCACGACCTGCAGAAAGTGCATAATTCCCACCAGATCCAATTGCTAAAATACCATCATCCGGTTCAATCACTTCTCCTGTACCTGAAACAAGGAGCATAGTTGTTTTATCCATGACAATGAGCATCGCTTCTAGCTGACGTAACATTTTATCGCCACGCCATTGTTTTGCCATTTCAACAGCAGCACGCTGCAAGTTGCCATTATACTCTTCTAATTTCCCTTCAAACATTTCAAAAAGAGTAAATGCGTCAGCAACTGATCCTGCGAAACCAGCTAAAACTTTACCTTGGAAAAGTTTACGAACTTTACGAGCTGTATGTTTCATTACAACAGCATTTCCCATTGTCACTTGGCCATCTCCAGCCATTGCACATTCTCCATTATGATGAACTGCAAATATCGTTGTAGCGTGGAAATTTCCCATAGAAAAAACTCCTTTATTTGTTTTTATAGCTTTTAAAGCAATTTATGCCCGCGGGTGATGCTTCATGTAAACAGAACGCAATCTTTCTTTAGAGACATGCGTATAAATTTGTGTCGTCGACAAATTTTCATGGCCTAATAGCTCCTGTACAGTACGTAAATCCGCCCCTTCATCTAGCATATGTGTAGCAAATGTATGCCTTAACATATGGGGACTTATCCGCATTGTCAGCGAAGCCTTTTTAATGAGTTCATTTAAAACATAACGAACCCCACGACTTGTTAGCGGTGTACCTTTCGCATTTAAAAATACCATATGAGAATCTTCGTCAGTCTTATTAACTAACTGTTTTCTCCCATTCTCTATATAAGTAATTAAAGAATCTTGCGCATAGCTTCCGAACGGAATATACCTTTGTTTTTTTCCTTTTCCCATTACTAAAATTGTTCCCACCGCAAAGTCAATATCGGTAAGTTGTAAATTGACACATTCACTCACACGGATCCCAGTCGCATACATCAACTCTAATAAAGCTTGATTCCTTTGACCTAATGGCGTTTCCGTGTCAGAAACTTCAAATAATTCCTCTAACTCTTCAGCATATAAAAACTTTGGGATTGACAATTCTTTTTTGGGGAGTGACGCAAGTGCAAACGGATTATCCTTTCGATAACCTTCACGCATCAAAAAACGATATAAACTTCGTAAGCTTGATACTTTTCTTGCGACAGATTTACGGGCTAACTTTTCATCGTGCAACGTCGTTAAGTACAAACGAACATCCGCGTATGTAACGTCTAAAAAAGAGGATATGCCTTCTCGTTCCATAAATTGCACAAAATGTTCTAAATCATTTTGATAACTTGCAATTGTATATTTTGAATAATTTCTTTCAATTTGTAAATATCCAACGAATAATTGTAACAATTTCTTCACATTCACACAACTCACCTCAATAAAGGCTACTAAATCGTATCACAACTTAGTAGCCTTTGCAAGAAATTTAACTAAATATTTACAAAATTTCGAATCGTTTCTAAAGCGCGTGCTGCGTACGCTTCATTTCGTTCTGCTTTCTTTTTAATCTTCTTCTCTAACGGTGCAAATAGACCGAAGTTCGCATTCATCGGCTGGAAGTTTTTAGCGTTCGTTGCCGTAATGTAATTTGCCATGCTACCCATCGCAGTTACTGGCGGTAATACAACTGGCTCTTCACCTTGCACAAGACGCGCAGCATTAATTCCTGCTAATAATCCTGATGCTGCTGATTCAACATATCCCTCTACTCCAGTCATTTGACCAGCGAAGAATAAATCATCACGTTGTTTATATTGATATGTTGGACGAAGCAAATTAGGTGAATTAATAAACGTATTACGATGCATTACACCATAACGTACAATCTCTGCATTTTCCAATCCCGGAATTAACTGTAGCACTTCTTTTTGCGGTCCCCACTTTAAATGAGTTTGGAAACCTACGATATTGTATAAAGTTCCCGCTGCATCATCTTGACGTAACTGAACAACAGCATATGGCGTTTTCCCTGTTTTTGGATCTTCCAATCCAACAGGTTTCATAGGTCCAAATACTAACGTCTGTCTCCCTCTACTTGCCATAACTTCTACTGGCATACAACCTTCAAAGAAAATTTCTTTTTCAAACTCTTTTAAAGGCACTGTCTCAGCAGCAATTAGAGCCTCATAAAAACGATCAAACTCTTCTTCTGTCATTGGGCAATTTAAATATGCAGCTTCACCTTTGTCATAACGCGATTTTAAATACACTTTATTCATATCAATGCTGTCTTTTTCTACGATTGGGGCTGCAGCATCATAGAAGTAGAAATAATCTTCTCCTGTTAATTCTTTCAATTTTGCAGAAAGATCAGGAGATGTTAATGGACCTGTAGCAATAATTGTCGGTCCCTCTGGAATATCTGTAATTTCTTCATTCATTACAATTACATTTGGATGGTTCTTTACGTATTCTGTTACTTTAGCTGCGAACTCATGACGATCTACAGCTAAAGCACCTCCAGCTGGTACAGAGCACTCATCCGCCGCACGAATAATTACAGAATCCATTAAGCGCATTTCCTCTTTAATAACTCCAACTGCATTTGTTAAAGTGTTTGCACGAAGTGAGTTACTACATACTAATTCAGCGAATTTATCTGTGTGATGAGCTGGCGTTTGCCTTACCGGTCTCATTTCATATAATCTAACTTGGACACCACGTTTTGCAATTTGGTAAGCTGCTTCACTTCCTGCAAGACCTGCGCCAATGACGTTTACTACTTGTGTTGTCATTTATATCACCTTTCCTTTTCTTCCCGAAAAAAATGTGAGCAGTTACGCTCACATTTGTTGTTCTTCTTCATAATCGCACGAAATACATTGTACTTGCACGCCTTTTTTCAACTTTTTCTCTACAAGCATGCCTTCGCACTTCGGACACTTACGACCAATTGGCTTATCCCAAGATACAAAGTCGCATTCCGGATACGTACCGCACCCATAGAAAAGACGTTTCTTTTTATTACTACGGCGTTCAATAATTTGACCCTTATCACACTTTGGACAAGTAACACCGATTTCTTTCACAATCGGCTTTGTATTACGACAATCTGGGAAATTCGAGCAAGCCATAAATTTCCCGTATTTACCCATTTTAAAGACCATTGGGTGATTACATAATTCACAATCTTCCCCAGCTGGTTCATCTTTAATTTCCACTTCACGCATTTCTTTTTCCGCTTTTTCTAAACGCGGTTCAAAACCTACGTAGAAATCATCAACAATTTTTACCCAATTCGCATTTCCTTCTTCTACTTCATCAAGGCTTTGCTCCATATTGGCAGTAAATTCAATGTTAATAATTTCTGGGAAAAACTCTAAAATAAGTTCAATTACTATTTCACCAAGTTCAGTCGGAACGAAGCGTTTATTATCCAAACCTACATACCCACGCTTTTGAATTGTTTCAAGTGTAGGTACATATGTTGACGGTCTTCCAATTCCAAGTTCTTCAAGTGTTCTTACTAGGCGAGCCTCTGTATAGCGCGGAGGAGGTTGTGTAAAATGTTGCTTTGGTTCTAAATCCTTTGAAAATACAGTTTCCCCTACTTCTAAAGGTGGCAACATCTTATCCTTTTCTTCAGCACCATCATCTTTTGACTCTACATACACTTTCATAAATCCTGGGAACTTTACAACCGATCCACTTGCACGGAACTGAACATTGTTATTAATGAGTCTCGCTGTCACAGTATCCATTATAGCAGACGCCATTTGACTTGCAACAAATCGCTCCCAAATCAATTTATATAATCGAAGTTGATCACGACCTAAGAAACTTTTTAGTTCCTCTGGCTTTCTCATTACTGAAGTAGGACGAATTGCCTCATGCGCATCTTGTGCATTTGACTTTTTCGTTTCTTTCTTCTTTTCTGTTCCTATGTATTCCGTACCATACGCTTCAGTGATGTAAGTACGAGCCTCTGTTTGAGCTGTTTCTGAGATACGTGTTGAATCAGTTCTCATATACGTAATAAGACCTACAGTTCCTTGTTTTCCAAGATCTATCCCTTCATACAATTGCTGTGCAAGCATCATTGTTTTCTTTGCTCGCATGTTTAACTTACGTGCTGCTTCTTGTTGCAAGGAAGATGTTGTAAACGGTAATGCAGGATTACGTTTTCGCTCTTTGCGCGTTACATTTTCAACTGAAAACGCATTGTCTTTCATCTGTTCAATTATTTCATTCACTTGCGTTTCATTTGTTAATTGAACTTTTTCACCATCTACACCGTAAAAGCTTGCTTCAAATTTGTCTTTTCCTTTTACAAATTCTGTTTTAATTGTCCAGAATTCTTCAGGTTCAAAGTTTTGAATTTCCCTTTCACGCTCGATGATTAAACGAACTGCTACAGATTGTACACGTCCTGCACTTAATCCTTTTTTTACTTTCTTCCATAATAAAGGACTAATATTGTAACCAACAAGACGATCAAGTATACGTCTTGCTTGTTGTGCATCCACTAAATCCATATTAATTGCACGAGGATGTTTAAATGATTCTTTGATTGCATCTTTCGTAATCTCATTAAACACAACCCGACAATCTGATTCAACGTCCACATTTAACGTATTCGCTAAATGCCAAGCAATCGCTTCCCCTTCACGGTCTGGATCGGCCGCGAGATAGACTTTCTTTGCTTTTTTCGCCGCTGATTTTAAATCTTTTAAGACGGGACCTTTACCACGAATGGTAATATACTTCGGGGTGAAGTTGTTCTTTACTTCTATCCCCATTTGACTTTTTGGCAAATCGCGAACATGTCCCATAGACGCGACAACTTTGTATTTTTTTCCTAAATATTTCTCAATGGTCTTCGCCTTAGAAGGCGACTCCACGATTACGAGGTAATCTGACATGCTAGTGCCTCCTTAAGAGGTGGATTCAAGTCTTCATTAATCTTATTGATTTCTCTTGTTTTTGTCAATCAAGAATGAATATACCATACAGTGCCAATCTACCATTTGTCAATAATTGTTTAATAAAAACATAAAAATATAAGGTTAATTTAAAATCTCTTCCAAGATATCTTCTGCATTTCTTACTAGTTTTGCTCCTTGCTGAATAAGATGATTCGTTCCCGATGCCCCCTCTACAAATATAGGTCCAGGAAGCGCAAACACCTCTCTATTTTGCTCTAACGCAAGGTCTGCAGTAATAAGTGTTCCACTTCTCGATTTCGCTTCTACAACTAAAACACCTTTACTTATACCACTAATAATCCGGTTCCTTTTTGGAAAATACCATTTTTTCGGTGCATAGTGCGGCGGATACTCTGTCAATAACAATATATATTCCTTCCACATTTCATATAAATGTCTATTTTCTTTCGGATACATAAAAGACAATCCATGCCCTAATATCGCAATAGTCGGGCAATGATGCCTTACTGTAATCTCATGAGACATTGTATCTATCCCTTTTGCAAACCCACTGACAATAAGCCACTCTCTTTCTAATAAAGGGTGTAAAATAAACTTCAAACTCTCATGACCATATAATGATGGTTCTCTCGTTCCAACAACTGCTAATTTATTTACTTTATTCAGGAAATCTTTCTCTCCTTTTCCATATAAAACGAAGGGAGGGTCTTGTATTTCACGTAATAATTGCGGATAATCTTCATCCCATATCGTTATATAAAAAATACGATTTCTCTCTAAATAAGATATATATTGCGGAAGATTTGAACTTTGAAGAAATTTTACTAGTTCTGAAGATTTTTTCGAGGATATTCCAGTGTAGTGTTCCATTTGTTTTTCGTTAAAATTATATATGTTCTTTAATTCTGGATCGACATATAGTAGCCTCTCCATCGCTTTCCAATAATCTGCTAGCAAGTAATGAAGATGTAATAATCTCTCTCTTTTCATCTTAATTCTCCTTACCCATAATTTTTATTATGTAAACAGAAAAAAGTGTAAAAAGACACCCTCAAGTAAGAAGGTGTCTTTCAACAGATTAATAGTTTTTACAAGTCTCAAATAAACCTTTTTCTTTTAAAACAGAGATTAGCGTTTCTCCCATAACTGCTGGAGTTTCAGCTACTTTAATGCCACAAGCTTCCATTGTTTTAATCTTTTCAGCAGCAGTTCCTTTACCGCCAGAAATGATTGCACCAGCATGGCCCATACGTTTGCCAGCAGGCGCTGTTTGACCACCAATGAAGCCTACAACAGGTTTTGTCATATTAGCTTTTACCCATTCAGCTGCCTCTTCTTCTGCTGTACCGCCGATTTCACCAATCATAATTACAGCATGTGTTTCTTCATCTTCATTAAATGCTTTTAACGCATCAATAAAGTCTGTACCGTTAACAGGGTCTCCGCCGATACCTACAGCAGTAGATTGGCCAATACCTTCTTGTGTTAACTGATGTACAGCTTCATAAGTTAATGTACCAGAGCGAGATACGATACCAACATGACCTTTTTTATGAATATATCCTGGCATAATACCAATCTTACATTCATCTGGTGTGATTACACCTGGGCAGTTTGGTCCAAGTAAACGTGTATGTTTACCCGCCATATATCTCTTTACGTTTACCATATCTAATACAGGAATCCCTTCAGTAATACATACTACTAAATCAATTTCTGCATCAACAGCTTCCATAATTGCATCTGCCGCAAAAGCGGGTGGAACGTATACAACTGAAGCGTTTGCGCCTGTTGCTTTCACTGCATCTTCTACTGTATCAAATACTGGTACACCTTCAATATCAGTGCCGCCCTTACCTGGTGTTACACCACCGACAATTTTCGTACCGTATTCAATCATTTGTTTTGTATGGAATAAACCTTGAGAACCTGTAATACCTTGAACAATAACTTTTGTATCTTTATTAACTAATACGCTCATTTTTCTCCCCCGCTTTCTATTAGCCCACTAGTGAAACAATTTTTTGTGCACCGTCTGCCATAGATTCTGCTGCAACAATATTTAAGCCAGACTCATTTAAAATTTTCTTACCTAGTTCTACGTTTGTACCTTCAAGACGTACAACTAAAGGTAACTCAAGACCTACTTGTTTCGTTGCTTCAATAACACCTTCTGCAATAACATCACACTTCATAATGCCACCAAAAATGTTAACGAAGATACCTTTTACATTTTTGTCAGAAAGGATAATTTTGAATGCTTCTGTAACTTTTTCTGCAGTTGCACCGCCACCAACATCTAAGAAGTTAGCTGGGTCACCGTGGTAATGTTTAATGATATCCATTGTAGCCATCGCTAAACCTGCACCATTAACCATACAACCGATATTTCCATCTAAAGGAATGTAGTTTAAGTCGTATTTTGAAGCTTCAATTTCTTTTGAATCCTCTTCATCAAGATCACGAAGCTCTAAAATGTCTTTATGGCGATATAACGCATTAGAATCAAAGTTTAATTTTGCATCTAATGCCATAACTTTACCTTCACCTGTTGTAACAAGTGGATTAATCTCAGCGATAGAGCAATCTTTTTCGATAAACGCACGATATAAGCCCATCATAAACTTCACAGCTTGTCCTACAAGCTCTTTTGGAATATTGATGTTAAATGCAATTCGGCGCGCTTGGAAACCTTGTAAGCCTACTGCTGGATCAATATATTCTTTAAAGATTTTTTCAGGTGTTTTTTCTGCTACTTCTTCAATTTCTGTTCCGCCTTCTTCAGACGCCATTAAAACAACTTGAGAAGTTGCACGATCTAAAACTAGACCTACATAATATTCTTTTTTAATATCGCAACCTTCTTCGATAAGTAAGCGTTTTACTTCCTTACCTTCAGGACCTGTTTGATGTGTCACAAGTGTAGTTCCTAAAATGCTTTCTGCATATGTACGAACTTCATCTAAATTTTTTGCAACTTTTACTCCGCCAGCTTTGCCGCGTCCACCAGCGTGAATTTGTGCTTTCACTACACATACATCTGTTCCTAATTCTTTCGCTGCTTCTACAGCTTCTTCTACTGTAAACGCAACCTTCCCGTTCGGAACGCTAACCCCATAGCTTCTAAGGACTGCCTTACCTTGGTACTCATGGATATTCATGGTCCCATCCTCCCCTGTTTTCCTGTTTTACTCGAAAAGTTTTTTAATGTTTAAAAAACATTACATTGCCATTGTATAAGATGATTGGCACGCTGTCTACAATAAAGTGTCAGAAAACTGAAATCGCTTTATTCTTTTTCAAAAATAGTAATGTTTATATCTCAAAATAAAAAAATAAGCTGTATATTTACAGCTTATTTTTGAATCATATCTTTAATTGGCGCGAATGACTTTCGGTGTTCATCTAATACTCCATGCACTTCAATTGCCTCTAAATGTTGCTTTGTGCCATAACCCATATGTTGCTCAAATCCATATTGAGGATACTTCTCTCCCAGTTCTTTCATCATACGATCTCTCGTTACTTTTGCGATAATGGATGCGGCTGAAATCGAAACACTTTTCGCATCACCTTTAATAATTGATGTTTGCGGAATTGGTGTAGGAAGCTTCATCGCATCAATTAATAAATGTTGGGGTGTACAAGATAAATTTGCAACTGCATCTAACATCGCTTGTTTCGTTGCTTGGTAAATATTAAT
Organism: Bacillus cereus group sp. Bce019; assembly: GCF_051781745.1. Taxonomy (NCBI): domain Bacteria; kingdom Bacillati; phylum Bacillota; class Bacilli; order Caryophanales; family Bacillaceae; genus Bacillus; species Bacillus cereus group sp. Bce019. Next base: position 517,434 of record NZ_JBPWJX010000001.1, on the reverse strand, counting down.
GTCATCAATAACTTGCGGTGATACAATTCCTACTCCAATTGCAATTGCTTGTACTTTTATTTCATCATAAAAACGCTCACGTTTCGCTTCACTCAACTTTTTCGAGTCATTTAACCCTGGAATATAAAAATCCTCAGGAAGAACGACAGCTGCCGTCACAACAGGCCCAGCCAACGGACCGCGCCCTACTTCATCAATACCCGCGATATATGTGACCCCTTTTTCACGCAAAGCATTTTCATACTTGGACATTTCAAAAAACTTCTCTTTTTCTTTCTGTTCTAACTCTTTTTGTTTATACCACTTCAAAACGAGCTTTTGAACACCTTTTCGCTCATCTTTCATTAATAGTTGAAAGCGATCATCTTCTTCATTCATAATTTCTTTCAATACATTTTCCGCTTCTTTTATCGTCATAGTTTGCATTTATACAAGCTCCTTTTTAAACATATCCAAAAAGAAAAGACGCACAAACGCACGTCTTATACTTCTTCTATTTTTTCCACATCTTCCACTTGCTCTCCAAACTCTTCCGGTGTTTCAAACGTCATTTTTCCAAGTTTGCCACCACGAAGCTCACGAAGCACAAGCTCAGATGTCTTATCATAATCAATCATTCCGCCGCCCATTAAGCAACCTCTATTTTTTCCAATTGCATCGAATAATTCCACAATATCTTCTGGAATCTCATTTAAATTATAGCGTTCTTTCAAGCGTTCTGGATAATGTTTCTCCATAAAACGTAATGCGTAAACAGCTACATCTTGTAAATTTAAAATTGAATCTTTAATTGCACCCGTTGTCGCTAAACGAAGACCCACTAATTGATCTTCAAATTTAGGCCACAGAATACCTGGTGTATCTAACAATTCCATTTCCTTCCCAACTTTAATCCATTGTTGAGCTGTTGTCACACCTGGACGATCTCCTGTTTTAGCAATATTTTTCTTTGCCAATTTATTAATCAATGTAGATTTACCAACATTTGGTATACCTACAATTAATGCACGAATCGCTCTCGGTCTAATACCTTTTGCAACCATTTTATCAAATTTTTCTTTAACAAGCACTTTACAAGCTGCTGCAATTTCCTTCATACCTTGTCCAGCTTGCGCGTTAATCGAAATTGCCATATGGCCGTTTTCTTTAAAATATGCGATCCATTGTTTTGTTAAACGATCATCCGCCATATCCGCTTTATTTAAAACAACAAGCCTTGGCTTATGTGTAATGATTTCATCAATCATTGGGTTTCGAGATGATAATGGTAATCGAGCATCTACAAGTTCAATTACAACATCAATTAATTTTAATTTCTCCGTTACTTGGCGTCTAGCCTTCGCCATATGCCCTGGAAACCATTGAATTACCATGTTGCCACCTTCTTTTTCATTTATTTCACAATACGTGCGTCTTCTAACGGCCAATATAACATATTAGCTTTACCAATTACTTGATCCATTGAAATCGTACCGATTGAACGGCTATCTTTACTAAAACGACGATTATCACCTAAAACAAATAATTGATCTTTTGGAACGGTTTTCTTGCCTGTCATTTCTTCAAGATTAAAATCATATGTAAGCGGTCCGTCAGCAATTTGCTTTTTCTGCTTGTCTAAATACGGCTCCTCATAAGCTTTTCCGTTAACATACAGTTTATCATTACGATACTCTATTTCATCGCCTGGCAGGCCTATAATGCGCTTAATGTAATCTTTATCTTCTGTTGCTCGAAATACGATAATATCAAAGCGTTTTGGATCTCCAATGTGATAACCAATTTTATTCACAATCATTCGATCACGATCATGTAAAGTAGGTGCCATCGATACCCCGTCTACGAGAATTGGCGCAAAGAAAAACTGTCTAATAACACCAGCTAATACAACAGCAATCAAAATTGCTTTAATCCATTCCCAAAGTGAACTCTTCTCTTTTTTCATGCATTTCCCCTCCACGGTTATGTAAACTGCTCGTATTATACCAAAATTTCATATAGATTGGAAAAAGGGAGCTTGTGCATTTACAAGCTCCCATACATGTCTTATCGAATTTCTTTAATACGTGCTTTTTTACCGCGAAGGTTACGTAAGTAGTATAACTTAGCACGACGTACTTTACCACGGCGAAGTACTTCGATTTTCGCGATTCTTGGCGTGTGAACTGGGAATGTACGCTCAACACCTACACCGTAAGAAATCTTACGAACTGTGAATGTTTCACTGATTCCGCCACCACGACGTTTAATTACAACACCTTCGAAAAGCTGAATTCTTTCACGAGTTCCCTCAACAACTTTTACGTGTACACGTAAAGTGTCACCAGGACGGAATGAAGGAAGGTCAGTTTTTAATTGGCCTTTTGTAATTTCTGCGATTAATTGTTGCATATTAAATTCTCTCCTTTAAACAGATGCTCTTATAAAGTCTTAATAAATTACAGCGGAACATCGTTAATACGGCTACTGATTTCAGTAGCACAAATGTTATAATAGCATATTACTAGGCCTGTTGCAATAGCAAATATATGAAGTTATTACTGCTCTCGCTTTATTTCCTCAAGCCATTTTTTCTCTTGTTTAGATAACTCTCTCTCATCTAATAAATCAGGTCTACGCGTATACGTTCGGCGCAAAGATTCCTTATGTCGCCATTCATCAATATTTTTATGATTCCCTGACATTAATACATCCGGTACCTTCATACCACGAAAATCAGCCGGACGTGTATAATGAGGATGCTCTAATAAACCTGTACTAAACGAATCCTCTACTTGTGAAGCATGATTTCCTAACACACCTGGCAAGAGACGTACCACACTATCAGTAATAACCATAGAGGCTAATTCGCCGCCCGTTAATACATAGTCACCAATAGAAATCTCATCCGTTACGAGATGCTCACGAATTCGTTCGTCATATCCTTCATAATGCCCACATACGAAGATTAAATGTTCTTCCCCTGCAAGCTCTTCCGCTTTCTTCTGCGTAAACCTTTCGCCCTGCGGACACATTAAGACAACTCTCGGCTTACGCTCTGTTTCTTTCGTCAAATCTTCTACAGCATCAAAAATAGGCTGAGGAGTAAGCACCATACCAGCTCCTCCGCCGTAAGGATAATCGTCTACGCTATTATGCTTACTTGTTGTATAATCACGAAAGTTAACAACACGAAGGTTTACCGCTTCTTTTTCTTGCGCCTTCTTTAATATAGAAGATCCAAATACACCGGTAAACATGTCTGGGAACAACGTTAAAATATCAATTTTCATTATAGCAGCCCTTCCATTACATGAATGGTTACTAATTTATTTTCAATATTAACTTGAAGTACAACGTCATCGATATAAGGAATTAAGAGATCTTGACCCTTCGGGCGTTTAATTACCCAAACATCGTTTGCACCAGGAGATAGAATCTCTTTGATTGTCCCTAGCGCTTCTCCTTCTTCCGTTACAACACTGCAACCAATAATTTCATGATAGTAGTATTCACCTTCAGCAAGTTCACCTAACTGCTCTTCTGGTACTTTTATTAAAGAACCTTTAAACTTCTCTACTTCATCTACATTGTTATATCCTTCAAATGTTAATAAATCGAATGTCTTATGTTGGCGATGAGAAGTTACCTTCACCGGAAGGTAGTCTGTGCCTTTCTCATTCGATATGTATAACGTGTTTCCTACTTTATATCGCTCTTCTGGAAAATCAGTACGAGAAATAACACGGATTTCTCCTCTTACGCCATGAGTATTTACAATTTTCCCTACGTTAAACCATTTTGTCATAAATAGTATGTCACCCCTGGTTTCTATATAAATTAAGCATCTCCATTTCACAGATGGAACATGCACTCTCTATTTAAATGTTAAAAAAGGGAGAGGAATAACTCCTCGCCCTTTTTTACGTTTATTGAATTTCCAGTGTTACTTTTTCATCATTATGATGTCCCACTGAATACAAGAGCATTCGAATCGCTTTCGCAACTCTCCCTTGCTTTCCAATGACTTTTCCAACATCCTCAGGATGTACAGTTAATCGATACTTTATCTCTCCGTTGCAAAGTTCCTGTGTAACTTTTACATCTTCAGGATAATCGACAAGAGGCTTGACAATCGTCTCGACTAACTTCTTCATAGTCATTGCCTCAATTACTTACCTTGTTTAGATAAGTGGAATTTCTCCATGATACCTTGGTTAGAGAATAAGTTACGAACTGTATCAGATGGTTTAGCACCATTTCCTAACCATTTTAATGCTGCTTCTTCGTTGATCTTAACTTCAGCTGGTTGAGCAACTGGATTGTAAGTTCCGATTTCCTCAATGAAACGTCCGTCACGAGGAGAACGAGAATCTGCAACAACTACACGATAGAAAGGAGTTTTTTTAGCTCCCATACGTTTTAAACGAATTTTAACTGCCATTTATAAAGCACCTCCGAATTTATTTCACACAGATAATTATATTAGCAAAAAGACTATTGCTTTGTAAAGTATTTTTTCTTAACAGAGCCATCTTTTTTTCCTTACATGAATGGAAACTTCAATCCACCTAGTCCTTTTTTCTTACCTTTTTGCATTCCCGTCATCGTCTTCATCATTTTTTTCATGTCATCGAATTGTTTAATTAGACGATTGATTTCTTGTACAGTTGTACCGCTACCTTTGGCAATGCGCTTTTTGCGACTAGCATTGATTATTTCCGGTTGTTCTCGTTCTAATTTAGTCATAGAACGAATAATTGCCTCAATATGCCCAATTTGTTTTTCATCAACTTGTGCATTTTTCAGCCCTTTAATTTTATTTGCACCAGGAAGCATTCCTAACAATTCATCAAGCGGCCCAAGTTGACGCACTTGTCCAAGTTGTTCTAGGAAATCGTCAAGCGTAAACGAAAGCGTACGCATTTTTTGCTCAAGTTCTTTCGCTTTCTCTTCATCAACTGTAGCTTGCGCTTTTTCAATCAATGTTAAGACATCGCCCATCCCTAAAATACGGGATGCCATACGCTCTGGATGGAACGCTTCAATTGCATCTAGTTTTTCACCCATACCAGCAAATTTAATCGGCGTGTTTGTTACAGCCTTAATAGATAATGCAGCACCACCGCGCGTATCACCATCTAATTTCGTTAATACAACACCTGTTAAACCTAACTGTTCATGGAAACTTTGCGCAACATTTACCGCGTCTTGTCCCGTCATCGCATCGACAACAAGGAAAATTTCATCCGGTTTCGCAACTTCTTTAACTTTCGCTAATTCATCCATTAGTTCTTCATCAATATGCAGGCGACCCGCTGTATCGATTAAAACATAATCGTGATGATCTTCTTTTGCTTTTGCAATCGCTTGTTTCGCAATTTCAACAGGACTTACTTGATCTCCTAAAGAGAATACAGGCATGTCCAATTGCTTCCCTAATGTTTCAAGCTGTTTAATCGCTGCTGGACGGTAAATATCCGCTGCAACAAGCATCGGTTTACGGTTATGCTTTTTACGAAGCAAATTCGCAAGCTTACCTGTCGTCGTTGTTTTACCCGCACCTTGCAGACCAACCATCATAATAACAGTCGGTGGCTTATTAGCAACAGCAATTTTGCTTTGCTCTCCGCCCATAAGTTCTGTAAGTTCTTCCTGTACAACTTTAATTACTTGTTGTCCAGGTGTCAAACTTTTCATTACATCTTGTCCGACAGCACGTTCAGACACACGCTTCACAAAATCTTTTACTACTTTAAAGTTAACATCTGCTTCTAAAAGAGCTAGACGAACTTCTCTCATCATTTCTTTCACATCGGCTTCAGAAACTTTTCCTTTGCCGCGGATTTTTTGCATTGTCTGTTGAAGTCGGTCGGCTAATCCTTCAAATGCCATATTGCCGCCCTCCTAATCTAATTTTTCGATAGCTTCAACAACTTGTTTCATTTCTTCATTTACATGCTCTTCTTCGCTGATTAGCTGTTTTAGCTTTGCAACAAGTCGCTGTCGCTCTTGAAACTTTTGAAGTAATACTAATTTTCCTTCATATTCTTCAAGCATCGCTTCAGTCCGTTTAATGTTATCATACACGGCTTGGCGACTTACATCAAATTCTTCCGCAATTTCACCAAGAGATAAATCATCTAGATAATAAAGCGACATATAACTTCTTTGTTTTTGCGTTAACAACGATTGATAAAAATCAAATAAATAGTTCATTCTCGTTGTTTTTTCGAGCATGTTGGATCATCCTTTGTTAAGTGATTTCCCTTTACATGAATTAGTTTACATGTAGTCCAAAAGAGTGTCAAGTTTTTTTCTTAACATCATATATTTTTTATAGAAAAAGAAGCGGAAATACCGCTCCTTTCACTTATACTTCTTCTGTTTCTACTAAGTTCGCAAATAAACCATACACATATTGTTCTGGATCAAACTGTTGCAAGTCATCCATTTGCTCTCCTAATCCAACAAACTTCACTGGTACATCCATTTCGTTACGAATCGCTAATACAATACCACCTTTAGCAGTTCCATCTAACTTCGTTAAAACAATACCAGTTACATTCGTTGCTTCACGGAATGTTTTCGCTTGGCTTAAACCGTTTTGTCCTGTTGTTGCATCAATAACAAGTAATACTTCATGAGGAGCACCTGGTACTTCACGCTCAATTACACGCTTCACCTTCTCTAATTCTTTCATTAAATTTACTTTATTTTGCAAGCGTCCTGCTGTGTCACATAGTAATACATCTACCTTACGTGCTTTCGCAGCTTGTACAGCGTCATACATAACCGCCGCTGGATCAGATCCAGATCCTTGTTTAATCACTTCTACACCAACGCGATCGCCCCATACTTCTAATTGTTCAATCGCTCCAGCACGGAATGTGTCTCCTGCCGCTAATAGGACTGACTTACCTTCTGATTTAAACTTATGCGCCAGTTTACCAATTGTCGTCGTTTTTCCTACACCATTAACACCAACAAATAAAACAACCGTTAATTGGTCCTCTTGCATATTAATTTCGTTACTAAAATCGCTGTCGCCTTTGTAAATTCCTACTAGTTTTTCTGAAATAACAGCTTGTACTTCTTTTGGATCTTGAATGTTACGACGTTGTACTTCTTCTTTCAATTGGTCAATTAATTCCATTACCGTCGCAACGCCAACGTCTGCACCGATTAAGATCTCTTCTAACTCTTCGAAAAAATCTTCGTCCACTTTACGGTAACGATACACTAAATCATTCACTTTATCCGCAAATGAATTTCTCGTTTTTTCTAATCCTTGTTTAAATTTCTCTGTAACTGTATCCGTTTGTTTTGAAATTTTTTCTTTTAGTTTTTTAAAAAAACTCATACTTTCCCATCCTTCCTATTCACTTGCAATAAGTTCTTCTCCGGCGTCTAAACGAACCGAAACAAGTTTAGATACCCCTGATTCTTGCATTGTTACACCGTACAACACATCAGACTCTTCCATTGTACCTTTTCTATGTGTAATTACAATAAACTGCGTCTCATTACTGAATTTCTTTAAATACTGTGCAAAACGAGCTACATTCGCCTCATCAAGGGCTGCCTCTACCTCATCTAGTACACAGAATGGTACTGGGCGTACTTTTAAAATACCAAATAAAAGCGCAATTGCTGTTAAAGCACGCTCTCCACCTGAAAGTAAACCTAAGTTCTGCAGTTTCTTCCCTGGCGGTTGTGCTACAATATCAATACCCGTATTTAGTAAATCCTCTGGATTAGTCATTACTAAATCCGCTCTACCGCCTCCAAATAATTCAGAGAATACCGATTGAAACTCCATTCTAATGCCTTCAAACGTAGTAGAAAAGCGTTTTTTCATTTCTTCATCCATTTCGGTAATAAGCTGGTGCAATGTCGCTTTCGCTTCTTCTAGGTCGTCTCTCTGCTCTAGTAAGAATGTATGACGCTCCGCTACACGTTCATATTCATCAATTGCCCCTAGGTTCACTGTACCTAACTCTTCTATAGATAATTTGATTAATTTTACTTTCTTACGCGCATCTTCTGCAGGCATTGTCATTGTATATTTTAGTTTTGCCGCTTCAAATGAAATCGTATATGTTTCACGTAAATGTTGTAATCTATTTTCCAACTCTACATCAAGTCGATTTATTCTCACTTCTTGATCTTTCAACATTTCAAGAATATATTTATGTTTACCTGTCGTTTCTTTCAAATTGCGCTCTAAATGTTCTACCCTCTCTTGCAACGATACACGTTGTTCACGACGAGAGCGAATTAATTCTGAAGTTTGATTACGATCATATGCTTTCTTCTCAATCATATTCGTAATTTGCTCTTCACCACTTGAATTAGATGTCATTTCTTGTTTTAAGAACGCTAAATCCTCTTTCGTTTTTACAAGTGTCGCATCCGTTTCTTCTTTTTCCTTCGTCAATCGTTCAACTTTTTCTTTTTGATTAAATAAGCGTTGTTGCTTTTCAGCTACCAGCACTTTTAACTCCGTCATTTCTTTTTGAACTTTTTCTTTCGAAGAATGTTGCTCACTTTTTTGTTTTGTTAAAGCTACAATTTTACTATCTAACTTAGTGATATCAGCTTGAAGATTCGTTAAAATCCCTTCTAACTCCTCTTTACGCCCTTGCATTTTTACTCGATCTTGTAAAAACCCTTCAATCTCTAAATCATAAATAGACAATCGATCATTAATACGATGTTCTTCTAATTCTAGACGATTAATCTCTTCTCTTAATTTCTGCTCATCTACACGATCTACTTCTACAGTTTGCCTTAGTTCGCGTATTTTCACTTCTTTTTCTTGAATCTCTTGTTTTACTGCTTTAACAAAGTTTTCTAACTTCATTGTTTTTTCTTCCATATCAGTTAACTTGCGAGTCCACTCTTCCAGTTCACGTTGGCGTCCTAATAAAGAAGATTTCGCTTGCTTTACCGCCCCACCAGTCATAGAACCGCCAGGATTCACTACATCACCTTCGATTGTTACAATGCGATAACGGTATTGCAGTTGTTTCGCCAACTCATTTGCTCCGCGTAAATCTTTCGCAACAATAACCGTACCTAATAAATTTGAAACTACATTTTCATATTTATTGTTGTACTGCACAAGTTCTGCCGCCACACCTACAAACGATGGGTGTTGATTTGCAATGCGTAATTGCTCAAATGATAAAGACCTGCTTTTAATAACAGCTTGCGGTAAAAACGTTGCACGTCCATGTTTATTTTGCTTTAAAAATGCTATCGCATTACGAGCATGCTCCTCTGTTTGTACAACAATATGCTGCATCGCTGCACCTAGAGCAATTTCCATTGCAACTTCGTATTCTTTCGGTACCGTTAACAGTTCCGCAACAGCACCCTCGATACCTTGCAACCTATTTTCTCTAGCTTTCAATACTTCACGTACACCTTGATAGAATCCAGAATAATCTTCTTGCATCTCTTCAAGCATTTCTTTTCGAGAACGTGCCTGTTGCACAAATTGATATGCTTGATACAGTTTTGTTTCATTTTCACTATACTGCGTCTTACATTTCCCAAGCGCCGCCTCTGTCTTCTGTATGTTTGAGAGAATGCCAGCTACTTTTTCTTTCGCTTGTTCGTAACTTTCTACAAGTTTCGTCTTTTTCGCTGTAATTTCCATACGCATTTCTACATATTTCGCATTCTCTTCATCTAGACGCTCGTTTTTAGACGTTTGCTGTTTAGATTGTTCTTCAATCATAGATAATTCATTACGATGACTAGCTTGTTGATTTAAAAGCTCAATATAGTCACCTTTTAAATTCTCAATCTGTTCCTCTAAATTGTCAGCAAAAGTAGCAAGCAGTTGCTCATTATCATGCAATTTTTGCTCCAACTCTTTTACTTCATTCACAAATTGCATTAAAGCTTCTGTACTTGACTCAATCTCACCATCGTAACTTTTAGCTTTCTCTGTTAATTCAACAATTAACTGCTCAAGTTGCGCACAATGCGTCGTAGCATTTTGCTTTCTCTCTTTTAACAACTCGCGCTGCCCTTCAAGTTTTTCTAGCTCTTTACTAGAAAGAAGAAGTACTTCTTGCAACGAGTCTACAGACTCATCTACCGCTTGTAATTGTCCTCGTAATTCCTCAAGCTCTTCTTCACTTTTTTGTAAATTCGTTGACATTTTAGCTTCTTCGTTTTTATTATGCCCAAACTGATTTCGAAGCGCTTCCCATTTCTCGTGCAATTCTTCAATTTCATGGACAATAAGCGCAGCTTCTACTTTCTCTAATTCTTCTTTATTCTCAAGATAATCTTTCGCAATAGAAGCTTGTCTTTCTAAAGGTTCTACTTGACTACTTAATTCATGAATTATATCTTGTACACGATTTAAGTTTTCTTGTGTTTCTGCTAATTTCCCTTCAGCTTTCTTTTTGCGAAGTTTGTATTTTAGTACGCCTGCCGCTTCTTCAAATACACCTCGACGCTCTTCTGACTTACTACTTAAAATCTCTTCCACTTTCCCCTGGCTAATAATTGAAAAAGCTTCTCTTCCCATACCAGAGTCCATAAATAAATCGATAATATCTTTCAATCTACATGATTGTTTATTAATATAAAAATCACTATCACCTGAACGAGATACACGACGTGTTACACACACCTCATTGTATTCAATTGGTAAACGTTGATCTTCATTATTTAAAGTTATTGTTACTTCAGCAACATTAACCGCTCTCCTCGTATCACTGCCTGCAAAAATAATATCCTCCATCTTTGCACCACGTAATGATTTTGCAGATTGTTCACCAAGTACCCAGCGAATTGCATCAGTAATATTACTTTTCCCGCTTCCATTAGGTCCTACTACAGAAGTTACACCTGGGACAAAATCAACAGATACACGCTCAGCAAAAGACTTAAACCCTGCTATTTCTAATCTTTTTAAAAACACGAAAGGCCTTCCTCCTATTCTCCGTCGTTATAAATGTTCTCTATACAAAAACAAGTATTATACGGATTTACCTTCTTTTTCATTATAAACAAAAAGAAAGTTTCATTCTATGCACAAGGAATCCCCCTCATTCAAAGGGGGATTCCTTATAGTTGTTCTTTTAATTTTTTCAATGCTTCTGCAGCAGCTTGTTGCTCTGCTTCTTTTTTCGACTTACCACTACCAAGACCTAAAGCTACGTTATTTAACGTAACACGCGACACAAATTCTCGATTGTGAGCTGGTCCTTTTTCTTGCAAAATTTGATACTCAACATTGCCACTGCCATCACGCTGAATCAATTCTTGCAACTGACTCTTATAATCCATCACATGAGAAAAAGCACCCTCATTAATTTTCGGATATACAATTTCTTTTAAGAATTCCCAAACTGTTTCTAGCCCTTGATCAAGATAAAGGGCACCAATAAACGCTTCAAAGACATCCGCTAATAAAGCTGGTCGTTCACGTCCACCTGTCATTTCTTCACCTTTTCCTAATAAAACAAGGCTACCAAATGACAATTCGTTCGCAAAACGAACAAGAGATGGCTCACATACAATAGCTGCACGTAGTTTTGTTAACTCTCCTTCGCTCATTGTCGGATATTTTTGAAACAGATACTGCGATACAGTCAGTTCCAATACTGCATCTCCAAGAAATTCAAGACGCTCATTATCTTCATGCGGTTTTTTTCGATGCTCATTCACATACGATGAATGCGTAAATGCTTGAATCAATAATTTTTCATCTGTAAACGTAATACCTATCTTTTCTTGAAACACTTTAAATGCTTCACGATATTTTGTTTCGTATTTTTTTTCTCTATATTTTCGGTACGGCATAGGTCCCTCCAGATATAAGCCAGAAAGCCCCGCTAAAAAACGGGACTTCACTTAAGCATTATAGATGACTCTCTATGTAAGTCACAGCATCGCCAACAGTAGCAATCTTTTCAGCATCTTCATCAGAAATTTCCATTTCGAATTCATCTTCTAATTGCATTACAAGTTCTACTACATCTAGGGAGTCTGCTCCTAAATCTTCCTTGAAGCTTGCAGCTGGTACTACCTCAGTCTCTTCTACTCCTAAACGATCAACGATGATTTTTGTTACGCGCTCTAAAACATCTGCCATTCCATTCACCTCCCCTCAAATATTATATTAAATATTGACCAAAAAAACTAGGTGAAATCGATTCTTTTATTACATTACCATACCGCCATCAACATTTAACGTTTGACCTGTAACATATTTGCTTTGATCAGAAGCAAAAAACGTTACAGCATTCGCGATATCTTTCGCTTCACCAAATTGAGCAGCTGGAATAACTTTTAACATTTCGGCTTTAATATTCTCATCTAGTACATCCGTCATATCAGTCGCAATAAAGCCCGGCGCAATTGCATTCACTGTAATATTTCGACTTGCTAACTCTTTTGCAGATGTTTTTGTTAATCCAATAACACCCGCTTTAGCAGCAACATAGTTAGCTTGTCCTGGGTTTCCTATAACACCAACAACCGAAGCGATGTTTATAATTCTACCGTGACGTTGACGCATCATATAACGAGATACTGCTTTTGTACATAAGAATACACCTTTTAAGTTTGTATTAATAACTGTATCCCATTCTTCTTCTTTCATACGCATTAATAAATTATCTTTCGTTACACCAGCATTATTTACAAGAATATCAACTTGTCCAAATGTATCTACTGTTTGTTTCACCATATTTGTAACATCATCAGCATTTGCAACATCTGCTCTTACCGCAATTGCATCAGAACCTAATTTTTTAATTTCATCTACTACTTCATTTGCTTTTTGTTCATTACCAGCATAATTTACTACTACATTTGCCCCTTGTTTCGCTAAATCAATCGCAATCGCGCGACCAATTCCACGTGAAGCGCCAGTTACTAATGCTACCTTCCCTTTTAACATCAGTTTTCTCCTCTCAAATTTGAAATGGTATCTTTTAATGTCTCTTCATCGTATATCGCATATGCTTTTACTGATGAATCAATTGACTTCATAAGTCCAGCAAGTACTTTTCCAGGTCCAATTTCAATAAATGTATCTACTCCCTGGTTCACCATATATTCAATAGACGGGTACCATAATACAGGCGAATAAAGCTGTTCGATTAACTTTTCTTGAATGTCTGCACCACGTGTAATAACTTCCGCCGTAACATTTGCAATAACAGGAATATTCGTGTCATGAATTGTAATTTCATTTAAAACACTTTGGAACTTCTCAGCTGCCGGCTTCATAAGTGAAGAATGGAATGGCCCACTTACTTTTAGTGGAATCGCTCTCTTTGCACCATTTTCTTTCGCTCTTTGAGAAGCAACCTCTACGCCTTGCTTCGTTCCAGAAATCACAATTTGCTTCGTACTATTCATATTAGCGATTTGCACTGCATATCCTTCACTTGTTACTTCTTCTGTAACTTGTTTCAGCATATGTGGGTCAGCACCTAATATAGCTGCCATTGCGCCTTCCCCGCCCGGAACAGCTTCTTCCATATATTCCCCGCGTTTCCTTACAGCATATACAGCATCTTCAAAAGTTAATGCACCAGCTGCTACAAGAGCACTATATTCACCTAAACTATGACCAGCGACAAAGTCAGGTGTAATGTCATACTCTTTCAAAGCTGTCAAAATAGCAAAACTCGTTGTTAATAATGCAGGCTGCGCATTTGTTGTTAATGTAAGCTTTTCCTGCGGTCCTTCAAAAATCACTTCTGAAAGTGAATCTTCCAACACCTCATCTGCTTTTGCAAACACTTTTGCAACCTCTTTATTATTCTCTGCTAATTGTTTACCCATTCCAACTGCCTGTGAACCTTGGCCCGGAAAAAGAAATGCTATTTTTCCCATTTCAAATCCTCCTCTTATTGGAGTGACTCTTTCTCCATTACGCTTGAAATCGTAGGAATTACTTCTTTCGCTACCATTTCTCTCGTTTGACGAATCGCACTAAATATCGACTGATCATTAGAAGAACCGTGAGCCTTAATGACAGGTGCTTTCAATCCAAATAATGCAGCTCCTCCATACTCCGAATAATCCATTTTATCTTTTAATACCATAAGTTTTGGCTTTAATACCGCCGCTGCTAATTTGCTCGTAAATGAACTCATTAACTGTTCTTTCAACATAGAGAATAGCGCAAGTGCTGTTCCCTCTAATGATTTCAACGCTACATTCCCTGTAAAACCATCACATACAACAACATCTGCTACACCTTGCAATAAATCTCTTGATTCAACGTTCCCCACGAAATTAATTGGCGCATCTTTAAGCATTGCAAATACTTGCTTTGAAAGCTCGTTTCCTTTTCCATCCTCTGTTCCAACGTTTAATAGTCCAACGCGAGGATTTTCAATTCCTCTTACCTTCTCAGCATAAACAGATCCCATTACTGCATATTGATATAAATGAACTGGTTTTGCATCAACATTTGCTCCAACATCTAACATAACAAAACCTTTTCCATCTACAGTTGGCATTGTAGGCGATAAAGCTGGTCTCTCAATTCCTTCCATACGACCGACTACAAATAATCCAGCTGCCATTAAAGCTCCTGTACTACCTGCGGATATACAAGCGTCTGCTTCTCCATCCTTTACTTGTTGTGCCGCAAGCACCATTGAAGCTTGTTTTTTTCGACGAACCGCTCTTACTGGTTCCTCCGTTGATTCTATTTTTTCGTCTGTATGAAGAATAGTAATTCGTTCATCACTCGTTAAGTATTGACGAATTTCCTCTTCTTTCCCTACTAACGTAATATGTAAATCAGAATATTCCTTAATAGCTTTCATTGCCCCTAATACTACAGCCTTTGGAGCGTGATCTCCGCCCATTGCATCTATTGCGATTTTCATAAGTTGTTACCTTCCTCACTATAATTACTAGATCGATACATTTCAAAAGTGCCTGTAAAAACAAGTTCTTCTCCAACGAAGCTACGCACTTTGACAACCGTCCGTCCTTTATCATTCTCTACATCTTCAACGCGCGCTTTTGCAACAACACGCTCTCCTAATTTTACAGGGCGAATGTATCGAATGGTAGACTTTGCAGTTAAAGCTAATTCTTCATCAATAACCGCAACAGCTAGTGAGTTTGCTTGCGCAAACAGATGATGCCCACGAGCGATTTGATTTCTTTTAAATACATGTTCTATCTTTACTTCAAAGATAGAGATTGCATGTCTATCTAATTCAATATCAATAATTTCTCCAACAACCTCTTCTAACGGTAAAGATTTCACATCTTCTTCATGTTGCTTTGTAGCTACATGTTTAATTCTCTCTCTTAATTCAGGAATAGACAATTCCATACGATCAAGTCGTACCGTTTGTATACTCACTTGAAATTTTTCCGCTAAATCTTCATCCGTAATAAAAGGATTTGATTCGATTGTTTGTTGTAATAACTCTTGTCTTTCTTTTTTACTTCTTCTTTTTTTCATACCGCACCATCCATTTTTATGACTAGGTACTAACAGTAGTATATAATCATTAAAAGTAGAATGCAACAAAAACTTTTGTTGACTCCCTTTAATCGAGCTTCTCTCCTTGGAACACACCTGTCCCATCAAGATACGTACGCAAGGCAGCATACTGATCATTGTGCCAAAACGCTTCTGAATCTACTAGTATCGCCGCATCTTGCCTTGCCGTTTCTAACGCTCGATAATCATGTACCATGTCAGCAACCTTAAATTCTGGTAAGCCACTTTGCTTACTCCCAAAGAAATCTCCAGGACCTCGTAATTCTAAATCTTTTTCTGACAATACAAATCCATCATTTGTTTCAGTCATTATGCGCATTCTTTCTTTCCCTGTTTCTGATTTAGGGTCTGCTATTAATAAACAATATGATTGTTCACTACCACGGCCGACACGCCCTCTAAGCTGATGAAGCTGCGATAAACCGAAACGTTCTGCATCATAAATAACCATTACAGTCGCATTCGGTACGTTCACACCTACTTCAACAACTGTTGTCGATACAAGAATTTGTACTTTATTTTCACTAAACTGTCCCATTATCTCTTCTTTTTCCTGAGACGATAATCTCCCATGCATCAATCCAACTTGGCATTTCCCTTGGTAATGATGCGTCAGCATACTATGTAAGTCGATAGCATTTTGCACATCAAGTTTCTCAGATTCTTCAATTAGAGGACAAATAACGTATGCCTGTCTTCCTTTTTTTATCTCCTTTTCAACGAAACCGAGAACGCGATCTAACATATCATGTTTTGCCCAGTATGTTTCAATCACCTTTCTACCTGCTGGCATCTCATCGATTATCGAAACATCCATCTCTCCAAATGCAGTAATTGCAAGCGTACGCGGAATTGGTGTCGCTGTCATAAATAATACATCTGGACTTTCACCTTTCTCCCGTAAAACTCGGCGCTGCGCTACACCAAATCGATGCTGTTCATCTGTAATAACGAGACCCAACCTATGAAATATAACTTCATCTTGAATTAAGGCATGCGTTCCAACAAGAATATCTATTTCTCCTTGTTCTAACTTCGCTAAAATTTCTCGACGTCTCGCCCCTTTAACAGAACTTGTTAACAGTTCCACCTTCATACCAAAATGCGAAAACGTTTCAGCAAGCGACTGATAATGTTGCTCAGCTAAAATTTCTGTAGGAACCATTAAAGCACCTTGATAATGAGCTAATTTCGATGCATAAAGACCAATCGCAGCAACAACTGTTTTCCCAGAACCAACGTCACCTTGCAATAGTCGGTTCATCCGATAAGGAGATGTCATATCTTTCAAAATTTCATCTACAACTCGGCGCTGCGCACCCGTTAATGGAAACGGCAGTGCATCGATAAATTCTTGTAATTCTGCTGACGGAATCTCTTTCTTCGTCCCTTTTGAATTTTCCCTCTCCATTTTCCGGAGCGTTTGCATTTTCAGCTGAAATAAGAAAAATTCTTCATATACAAAACGGCGACGCGCTTGCTTCAAATCTTCCTGTCCTACCGGAAAATGCAATGCCCTGAGCGCTTCATATCTTGGTAATAATTTATATCGCCCTAACAAACCATCCGGTAACACTTCGACTATAGAATCTCCATATTCCTTTAACGCTTGAGCAATAAAACGACGCATCTGTTTTACTGTAAGTTTCCCCTTTACTGAATAAACAGGTTCCACTTCTTGTTGACGTACAACCGGTCCAAAATGAAGTTCTGATACAGCAATTGTTTGACGATGTTGATCCCATTTACCAGTAATCGTTATCGTTTCATCTAACTTTAATTTTTGCTTATAGTAAGGCCTATTAAAACATACCGCCGTAATTAAATAACGACCGACGAGAACACGAACTGTTAAACGCGATTTCTTCTTACCATAATATTGCAGCAAAGGAGCACTATGAACCTTCCCTTCAACCGTTACACGTTCATCATGCTTTACTTCAGCAAGATCTTTCATCGCATAATCTTCATAACGGTACGGAAAATGTTCTAATAGATGAGAAACTGTATAAATACCCATCTCATGTAGTAACTCAGATGTTTCTCCTCCGATCCCCTTTACATCCGTAACAGGAACTTGTACAACATCATTCAAGATTCTCACACCCCGTCACATTATTTTCTTTATTGCATTTTATTTGAGTACCAATTAGCATCTGTAATCGCTCTCTTTCACCTTATATATTCTATCATAGGCATTCTAAGAGAAACTACTCAAATCCCTTATATAAAACAAGTAAAAAAGAGCCTCACTATTAGCAGCAAGGCTCTTTTCTCTCTTCAATATGCTAGCCTTTTGAATAAAAACTAGTAATAAACTTCATATTACTACTTCTTATCCATTAGCAAGTAAGTAATCCATTTATTTTCAAAACGAATCTTATCTTATTCTACAGAGAAGATGAAAGAATACACTGGTTGGTTTCCAGCATGTACTTCTACTTCTGCATCTTCAAATTTCTCTTCTACAAATTCAACTAACTCCGCTACTTCTTCATCAGTTGCATCTTCCCCTTGTAGAATCGTTACGATTTCAGAATCTTCATCAATAAGCGCTTCTAGTAATTGCTTCGCAGCTCCTACTTTTTCAGCATTTGTAGATACAATTTTCCCATCTGCAATACACATGAAATCATCTTTTTGAATTGCTACACCATCAATTTCCGTATCACGTACAGCATACGTAATTTGACCTGTTTTCACATGAGATAAAGCTTCTTGCATGTTTTCTTCATTCTCTTCTAACGTTCCAACTGGGTTAAATGCTAACATTGCTGCCATACCTTGAGGAACTGTTTTCGAACGAACAACAATAACTTCTTGATCTACAACTGATGCCGCTTGTTCTGCTGCCATTACAATATTTCCGTTATTCGGTAAAATAATGATTTTTTCAGCATTTGCTTCTTCAATTGCCTTCACGATATCCTCCGTACTTGGATTCATCGTTTGACCACCTTCGATAACTTTCGTTGCGCCGATGCTCTCAAATAAAGTTTTAATACCAGAACCCATAGCTACAGTTACGATACCATATGGTTGTTTTTCCTTCGATTGAGCTGGTTGCTCAGGAACCATAGTAGGTTCATCTAACAAAGCAGTATGCTGTTCACGCATATTTTCTACTTTAATCTTAATTAAACTACCATATTTTTGCCCGTAGTTCATAGCGTCTCCAGGATGTTCTGCATGGATATGAACTTTTACAATTTCATCATCAGACACAACTAGTAGAGAATCACCATATACACTAATATCTTCACGGAATTTTTGTTCAGAGAAATTATGCTCTTTCACCTTTTCAGCCTCTAATTTCACCATGAACTCCGTACAATATCCATACTTAATATCTTCTGTACTCAATTGGCTTTGTACACTACGGTGATGTTCTGCGCGTACCATTTCATTCATAGATGGTTGCGTCGGTGCATCAGAAGAAATCGTTTCTCCTTTTAAGTCAGCTAAAAACCCTTCGTATACCACTACAAGACCTTTACCACCGCTATCTACAACGCCAACTTGTTTTAATACAGGTAATAAATCTGGCGTACGATTTAACGATGCGTTTGCTTCTTTCACAACGTCTTCCATAAACAAAACAAAGTCGCGCTGTTTTTTCGCAACTGTTACTGCATATTTACCCGTTTCTCTTGCAACCGTTAAAATCGTTCCTTCAATCGGTTTCATAACCGCTTTATAAGCCGCCTCTACTCCAGCTTCTAGTGCTGCAGCAAAATCAACTGTTGTTAATTCTTCTTTTTGTTCAATGGATTTAGAGAAACCACGGAACAACTGAGATAAAATAACTCCAGAGTTACCACGAGCTCCCATTAATAATCCTTTGGCTAAACTTACGCCGACTTTACCAGCATGCTGTGAAGGATTTGCTTTCACTTCACGCGCACCTGAAGTCATAGATAAGTTCATGTTTGTACCGGTATCGCCATCTGGAACTGGAAATACGTTTAATGCATCAACAAGCTGAACATTATTTGTTAAATTATTCGCTCCTTGCATGATCATTTGTGATAAACGTTTTCCATCAATTTTTTGAATTGACACAGATTTTCCTCCTTAATGCACATTACAAGTTTATTACTTTAACTCCTTGTACGTAGATGTTTACAGAATCTACTGCTAGTCCTACAGTTTGATCTAATGTATATTTCACTTTCGTCTGCACATTATGTGCCACTTCTGAAATTTTCGTACCATAGCTCACAATAATATACATATCAATATGTACTTCATCTTCATCTTTACGAACAATAACACCTCTAGTGAAGTTTTCTTTTCGTAAAATGTCTGTTAATCCATCTTTTAACTGATTTTTTGATGCCATACCTACGATACCGTAGCAATCTACCGCGGCACCTCCAGCAATTGTTGCAATTACATCTGTACTAATATCAATTTGACCGTACTTCGTTTTAATTTCAATTGACATCTCGTTTCCCCCTTCATAAATGGTGAAAGTGAGCTAGACTACTTTAGTTACTATCATATAATCTTTTTAAAGAAAATTCCATCGTTCTTTCTTTTCACTCTCATATTTTATGTTTTAAATTACACTTTTTTATGATGAGCAAAATAGTCCATTGTTATTATACAACATGTACCACTATAATATGTCAAGCAATTTTTATGGATTTCAACTTTTCTTCATTGACATATAGTGTCAAGTAAATTTTCTTGATTTCTTTTTTCTACGGTGTTGCATTCTCTTTTTAGTTGTGTTAAATTATAGTAGTGTTTTTAGCATCGCATAAAAGACTAACATTGAAAAATTACGTATGGTAAGGTATCAAGGGAGGGAAATATAAATGGCTCGTGTTTGTGCTATTACTGGAAGAAAAGCTCGTTCTGGTAACTCTCGTTCTCACGCAATGAACGCTACAAAACGTAAGTGGGGCGCTAACCTTCAAAAAGTTCGCGTACGCATCGACGGAAAAGTTCAACGTGTTTACGTTTCTGCTAGAGCATTAAAATCTGGCAAAATCGAACGTGTTTAATAATAAAAAAAAGAGCCGATAGGCTCTTTTTTTACTATAACAATGGAAAAAGCACCGGTGATAGGTGCTTTTTTTAATCTTTTTTGAAGGTATTTAACATTGCACGAACAATTCCACCAAGAAATTTAGGTAACTTAATTGTATAAAATCTCATGGTTTCCCTCCTAATCCCCATTACTCCACTTGGTCACTATATGATGTAAGGAGCAAAATTGTTTCTTCAATCAGTGCTTCTTATCAACATTAATATGCCAGAAGTAAATGAAAAAGTACCTTTTTCCTCAACGAGTTCGTTACTAATACAAAGTGTTGATCCCCACTCTATTGTTTTATTAGTAAGCGGGTACTTAAAACCAAACAATGTAATCCCTTCCACTATTTCAGTAACTGGTACAAAAGATACATAAGGAAAGTTTTTATTTTCTTCAATTATATGTGTACCCACTTTTTTAACTGTTATTTCATTTTTATTGTCCACAATACACATTTCTATCTCTACTTCTAACCCTTTTAAAAGCATCTGTATATTTGCCAAACCGTGATCAAGCCTTCCACCGGTAGCACCAAAAATACGAATTAGTGCCGGCTTCTGTCCTAATGCCCAGTTAATTGCAATTTCTAAATCCGTTTGATCTTTTTCTCGCGGAACAATATGTAATTCGTTCGTTTGCTGTCCCATCCATGCTAATTCTTCTTCAGTAACTGAATCGTAATCTCCAAACGCAACAGCCGGTGTAATCCCTTTCTTTAATAGACGGTATACTCCCCTATCAACCGCTGCCCACACTACTTCCTCATTCTCATATCGAGCAAAATCTGCGCAATATTCCGAAGGTCCTCCTGCCAAAATATGAATAATCATTTTTTCTTCCCCTTCCATTGTAAAAAGGCAATCTGCCATTCGGTAGATTGCCTTTTTACATATTTTTACCCTATCCTATAAATACCTTACTAGGATAAAAGTTCATCACTACCCACGAATTACGCGAATTGCTTCACCGCGGTCTTTTTGATTGTATACTGCTGACCCAGCTACAAGTACATTTGCTCCTGCTTCCACACAAAGTCTTGCTGTTTCAGCATTTACACCACCATCAACTTCAATTTCTACTTCTAGATTGCGCTCTTTCACCATGTCTGCAACTTGTTTAATTTTCGGTAATACAGAATGGATAAACTTCTGTCCACCAAATCCAGGGTTTACTGTCATAAGTAATACCATATCTATATCTTCTAATACATGCTCAATTACTGAAACTGGCGTATGTGGATTTAATACAACGCCCGCTTTAATACCATGAGATTTAATTAACTGAATTGTACGATGTAGATGTGGACACGCCTCTACGTGAACAGTAATAATATCCGCTCCCGCTTGTGCGAAAGTCGGGATATAGTTATCAGGATTTTCAATCATTAAATGTACATCTAATGGTAATGATGTAATCGGACGGATTGCTTCTACAATTAACGGTCCAATCGTAATATTTGGTACGAAATGTCCATCCATTACGTCAACGTGAATGTAATCCGCTCCGCCCTTTTCTACATCTTTAATCTCTTCCCCTAATTTTGAAAAATCTGCTGATAAAATCGATGGTGCAATTTTAATCATAACTAATACCTCGGCTTTCTCTCTCTAATTTCTTCTACGAATTGTTTATAGTTCTTATAGCGATATTCTGTAATCTTCCCTTCTTCAACCGCAGCTTTCACCGCACATTTCGGTTCAGAAAGATGTGTACACCCTCTAAATTTACAGTATTGGCTCGCTTCTTTCAACTCTGGAAAACAATATGTAAGATCTTCTACTTCTATATCAATGAAATCTAGTGAACTAAACCCCGGTGTATCTGCTACTAGTCCACTCCCAATTGCAATTAATTCTACGTGTCTTGTCGTATGCTTCCCGCGTCCTAAATGGGAGGAAATATCATTTGTTTTCAGATCTAATTCTGGACGTAGCACATTAAGCATTGAAGATTTCCCCACACCAGATTGACCCGCAACGACAGAAACACAATTTTCTAAGTATGGTTTTAATATATCAATACTTTCTGACGTATTAATAGAAGTAAATAAAACATCATAACCCATCTCACGATAATCATTCGCATAAGCTTCAACAGTTGCTTTCATCTTTTCATCTACTAAATCCATCTTGCTAATACAAATAATTGGCTTAATGTTATGATATTCAATCAGCACTAAAAATCGATCTAACAGTCCAGGATTAAAATCTGGTTCTACTGCAGAGAACACAAGGATCGCTTGATCGACATTAGCAATAGGAGGTCTAACAAGTTCATTTTTTCGATCAAACACTTCAAGCACATAACCTTCAGTTGGATTATCTGCCTGAAAAACAACTTGGTCTCCTACAAGTGGTGTAATTTTATTTTTTCTAAATACACCTCGTCCACGACATTGCGTAACCCCTTCTTCATGCTGCACGTAATAAAACCCACTTAAAGCTTTTATAATTTTTCCTTCTGGCATAGAATTCTCCTTTTTTGTATAAGGTGATGCTGAATTTAAAAATGAATGGATTTAAATTTTCTAAATAACGATTTCAAAACCTACCATATATACTTTTGCTAATATACATTAAATTTCCCATTAAATGCAAAAAAACATTTACAGCTGCATCACTTTACTAGCTTTTTGAATCATATATTTTTGCCTGCTATACCGTCCACTTTGTAGACAGCATAACAGGCAATAATAATAAGTAGACTTTCACTATTATTGAGTTGGATATGGTACTTCTTTATCAATAATCGTTACTCCATCTCGTACAATTTTATAGTGTCCCTTTGAACCTTCTTGAATTACAAATTCTAAAGAAATAGTCGCTGATTCAGTAATTGTTCTCGTTTCAACCGGTCTATCCATTTTTTGCTGCATGTCTTCTTTATAAATTTCTATTGTTTGCGGCTTTTTTTCACCTGTTACAGCAGGCTCATATGGGATAGAGATATTGTCCAATTTTACCGTTTTAGTCACTTTAGGCTTTTGACCATCAGAGATAATAATAGTTACTTTATCTCCCTCTTTTAATGGTGTACCTGGTTTTGGAAATTGCGAAATTACAAGTCCTTTTTCGACTGTATCTGAATACTCTCGTTTTATATCTGACGTTAGTTTTCTCTCATTCAAATAACCAGTTACACTATTTTCAGTCCACCCCGAAAAGTCACCTGGTCTAATTTGATAAGGACCTTTACTTACCCAGATTTTCAGTTCTTGCTCCGCTTCTATAACCATTTGATCAGGCGTCGGAATTTGCTCTACAATTTCACCTTTCGGCTTATCATTTTCAATATAATTTACTGTAACTTGTTTATATTTTTCTTCTAACTCAGCTTTTACACTCTCAAAGTT
Source organism: Bacillus cereus group sp. Bce019 (assembly GCF_051781745.1). Classification (NCBI taxonomy): domain Bacteria; kingdom Bacillati; phylum Bacillota; class Bacilli; order Caryophanales; family Bacillaceae; genus Bacillus; species Bacillus cereus group sp. Bce019. The sequence continues at coordinate 493,542 of NZ_JBPWJX010000001.1, read as the reverse complement.
TTGCCCTGTGAAATTCGCCATCTTACTTTTCTTTTTCCCACCTGATTGATAGATAGTAATTTTAGCGTTTTCTTTTACGACTCTTCCTGCTACAGGGTCCGTTTTTATTACATCCCCAACTTCAACATCATCTGTATATACAATATTAGGCTCCGTCACCTCAAAGCCCTTTTCTACTAATGTATTTACAGCTGTCGTGTATTTCATACCAGCCACATCAGGAACTTTCACATCTTTCGGAATAAATAATCCTGGAATAACCGTAAGCGCTAATGTTATTCCTATTGCTAAAAATAAAAATGTTGAAATTAAAACTTTAAGCCACTTGTTACTCCGTTTTTTCTTCTTATCTAACTCAGCTGCTTCTGCTCTTATCGGTTCTTCCACCTTACTCCCTTTTAAAACAATCGTTTCATCACTTACATTTTCAAATAATTGTTCTTGTTGAATAATCGGAATCGCTTTCGTCGCTTCCATATCTTCTGGTATGTAAAACGGTTGCTCATTTATCCTCTCTGGATATAGCGCAGTTTCAATATCTCGCTTCATCGCATTGGCAGATTGATATCGATGGAACGGATCTTTTGCAGTTGCTTTTAATATAATATTTTCAACACTTTGCGGAATATTTTCATTCCATCTTTTTGGTGATGGGATTTCACTTTGTAAATGTTTTAAAGCTATAGCAACAGCAGATTCGCCAGAAAACGGTTGTCTTCCTGTTAACAATTCAAACATAACTATCCCAAGAGAATAGATATCTGATTGTTTATTTGCTATTCCGCCACGTGCCTGTTCTGGTGATAAATAATGGACTGAACCGAGCACTGAATTTGTATGTGTAATTGTTGTTGCACTTGTAGCTGTCGCAATTCCAAAATCTGTTACTTTTATTATTCCATCAGCTCGAATTAAAATATTGTGCGGCTTTATATCACGATGCACAATTTCAAAATGATGGGCGTGTGCCATAGCGGATGTTAACTGCTCCATAATATCAAGAGCTTCTCCTATAGGTAACATCCCTCGCTCAATTATGTATTGCTTCAATGTTTGCCCTGGTACATATTCCATGACAAGATAGTATATACCATCTTCTTCTCCGACATCATACATATTCACAATATTTGGATGCGACAACGTTGTAACAGACTGCGCTTCTCGATGGAAACGTTTAATAAACTCTTCGTTATTTGAGTAGTCGAGTCTTAATATTTTTACCGCTACATCTCGGCCAAGTATATCATCATGAGCTAAATATACATTGGCCATTCCGCCACCACCAATCATTTTCAGCAGCTTATAACGGTCATTTAAGCGTTTTCCAATCAGCACGTTGCACTTCACCTACTTTCGTTTGTCGAACCCGCATAATCAATAAGAACAAGTGTGATATTATCTTCTCCACCGCGATCATTTGCCAATTGAATGAGACACTGCCCTTTACCTTCAAGCTGTTCATTTAACTGTAAAATTTGTCGCATATCATCAATAGAAACTTTGTTTGATAACCCATCAGAGCAAAGAAGTAATTGATCATCTTCCTCAATCACCAACGTTTTAACATCTAACCCAACTTTTTCTTCTGTTCCTAATGCTCTTAATAACACATTCTTTTTCGGATGATACTCTGCGTCTTCCTTTGAAATTTCACCATGTTTCACAAGCTCATTTACAAGCGAATGATCTTCCGTTACTAGCGTCATTTCTCCTTCTGATACCATATAGCAACGACTATCTCCTATATGCCCTATTGTCACAAAGCTTGGTGTACAAACAGCTATTATAAGCGTTGTTCCCATACCATTACATTCTGCATTTTGCTGAGCATATTCATATATACGCTCATTAATAATCCCAACACTAGTATGTAACCATTGTTCTACTTTTTTCGGCTCATTCATATTATGTGTTTGCTTCCAATAATCATGGAATAATTGAATGGCCATCGAGCTAGCTACATCACCAGCTCGATGACCTCCCATTCCATCTGCTACTACCGCTAATACATTTCCATCTAAATTGTGAAAAACTCCTGCACTATCTTCATTATGTTGACGAACTTTTCCTTTATCCGATAGAAATACGGCTTTCATCTCGTCACCTCGTCTCTTCTTTGCGCTCCTTCGCACGCAACTGACCGCAGGCTGCATCAATATCATGACCTTGTTCACGGCGAATCGTTACATTCACTCCACGATCTTTTAACGTTTTTTCGAACAAGAAAATTTGTTCACGTGGCGTACGTACATAATCACGTTCAGGTACGTAGTTTACCGGAATCAAGTTCACATGACATTTTACACCTTTTAAGAGCGCAGCAAGCTCTTCAGCATGCTCTACTTGGTCATTTTCTCCTCCAAATAATCCATATTCAAAAGTAATACGACGCCCTGTTCTATTTACATAGTATTTAATAGCTTCCATTAAATCTGGTAATTTATAAGCACGGTTAATCGGCATTAATTTTGAACGTAATTCTGAGTTTGGAGCATGCAATGAAATCGCAAAATTAATTTGTAGATCTTCTTCAGCAAACTTATAAATTTTCGGGATAATTCCACTCGTCGAAACAGTCATATGTCTCGCACCAATATGAAGTCCTTTTTCATGGTTAATGATGCGTAAGAATCCCATTAAATTATCATAGTTATCAAATGGTTCTCCAATCCCCATAACAACAAGAGAACTTACACGTTCTTCTGTTTCATCAAGCGCACGCTGAACTTCTACTACTTGCGCTACGATTTCTCCAGCTTCTAGGTTTCGCTTTAATCCACCAAGTGTAGAAGCACAGAACGTACACCCAATACGACAACCAACTTGCGTTGTTACACAAATGGAATTTCCATATTCGTGTCGCATTAATACCGTTTCAATAGAATATCCGTCATATAATTGGAATAAGAATTTAATTGTTCCATCCGAAGACGTTTGTTTTACTAACGTTTTTAAAGTAGTAATATCAAAGGAATTCGACAATTTATCACGCAATCCTTTAGAAAGGTTTGACATATCCTCATAATTTTTTACACGTTTTTTATATAACCAATCAAAAATTTGTCCAGCACGGAACTTCGGTTCTCCTTGTTCCTTTAACCAATCTTGCATTTCATGAAGTTGTAAAGAGTAAATTGATGGTTTCTTCGTTTCTAAATTTTTCTTTTGTTTTCTTACAGTCGTTTCCATGATGCTACACCTTCTTCCTTAAACAAGCAATATAAAAGCCATCCGTCGCAAAATAATGCGGTAAAATTTGCACTTGACCTTCATCAATATACGGAGTTAATTTTTCTGGCATACGCTCTTTAAGCGTAGTATCCCATTCAAATTCAGGATGTTCTTGTAAAAATTTCTCTATTACTTGTTCATTTTCTATTTTCTCAATTGTGCACGTACTATAAACAAGACGACCGCCTTGTTTTAATAATGGTGCTATTTTTTCTAGTATTGCAATTTGAATCGTCGATAATCTTTCACTATCGCCTTTATCTTTTCCTAACTTAATATCAGGTTTACGTCTAATTACACCAAATCCAGAACACGGTGCATCTACCAATATTTTATCAAACGTTTCATTTGCAAAGTGCTCTTGCACTTTTCTAGCATCTAGCGCTTTAGTTTCGACATTTTCTAGACCAAGTCGCTCTGCTTGCTGTTTAATTAAACGTACTTTGTGTGCATGTAAATCAAGGGACATGACCTTACCAGTTCCCTTTAATCGTTCCGCGATATGCGTTGTTTTTCCGCCTGGAGCAGCACAACTATCAAGGACTGCATCTCCCGTATTCGGTTCTAAAGCGCGTGCTACAAGCATAGAACTTTCATCTTGAATAGAAAGAAATCCTTTTTTAAACGCTTCTGTATGCGCTACATTTCCTCTTTCAATCTGAATAGCATCATCTGATAAGTCACCACGTTTTGCTTCTATACCTTCACTTGCTAACAACTCAATCGCTTCTTCTACAGTTACCTTATCAACATTCACACGCGCTGTTGGTACAGGGGGTAACATGTTTACTTCGCACATTTTTTCTGCAGTTTCTAAACCATATTCTGAAGTCCACTCTTGGACAAGCCAAACTGGATGACTTGTTGTAATTGCAAGACGTTCTACTGGATCCTTGATTTCATCTACAGAAGGTACACCTTCTCTCTGAATCGAACGTAATACACCGTTCACCATACCAGCAATTCCTTTATGCCCGCGACGCTTTGCAATCTCAACCGCTTCATGAATAGCCGCTCTTTCTGGCACTCGGTCTAAATAAATCATTTGATATAAAGATAAGCGAAGCAATACTCTTACCCACGCCTCAACCTTCTTTTTTAAAAAAGGCTGTAAATAATAATCTAATGTGTCACGACGTTGAATCGTTCCATATACAATTTCAGTTAATAAACCAATATCTTTTCTATCAATTGCACTTTTTTCAATTAGATTATTTAAAAGTAAGTTGCTATATGCACCACTTTTTTCCACTTGAATTAAACCATCAAGAGCTAATTCACGAACATTTTGTCTCATGCATTTTCTCCTAACTTCGTTCCAATTTCAGGTTTTGTTCCACGTAAAAATTGTGAACAACTCATACGCTTTTTACCAGAAGGTTGCAATTCAGTAATTTTAACACCTGTTTCATTACTCGTTGCTACAACAAAACCATCTTCTTCGATTGCAACAATCGTACCTGCTTCAGCCGGTTCAGTTATAGGCACTTTTTCCCCCCACCATACTTTAACAACTTGTCCTGCTAAAGTTGTATAAGCAACTGGCCATGGATTCAATCCGCGAATGTGATTGTATACTTCTTCACCTGTTTTTGTCCAATCAATTTTCTCTTGCTCACGTTTTATATTGTACGCAAACGTTACTTCTTCTTCGTTTTGTTTAATCGGTTCTAACTTACCTTGAATTAATAAAGGCACTGTTTTAGATAGAAGGTGTGCTCCTGCTTCACTTAATTTATCAAATAATGAGCCTGTCGTTTCACGCTCTTCAATTTCAACTTCCACTTGCGTTAAGATATCACCAGCATCCAATTTTTCTACCATATACATAATTGTAATACCTGTTTTTTCTTTACCTTCCATAATTGCATAATGAATTGGTGCACCACCACGAAGTTCAGGAAGTAAAGAAGCGTGAACATTAATACACCCATACTTTGGTGCTTCTAAAATTTCATTTGGTACAATCTGCCCAAATGCAGCTGTTACAATTAAATCTGGCTCTAATGCCAATACTTTTTCATATTCATCTTTTTCACGAATTTTTAACGGCTGTAACACAGGGATACCATGTTTTTCCGCTTCAACTTTAACAGGTGTAGGTGTTAATACTTTTTTTCTACCTACTGGACGATCAGGTTGCGTCACAACACCTACTACCTCATAGCCATCTTCAATAAGACGACGAAGCACCGGCACTGAAAAGTCCGGTGTTCCCATAAACACTACTTTTATCATTTAAAAACCGCTCCTTTTAACACCTATTCTAGTTCGTTTTCTTCATAATATCTTGTCACTTTCGATGTAAATAAAACACCGTGTAAATGATCAATTTCATGTTGAATTGCACGCGCTAAAAATCCTTCCGCTTCTAATAAGAATACTTTCCCACGGCGATTTTGCGCTCTTACTTTAATATAATCGGCACGTTCTACTTCACCATAAAGTCCCGGGAAGCTTAAACAGCCTTCGGGACCTACTTGTTCACCACGTTTTTCTAATATTGATGGATTGATTAACTCGATTTTCCCAGTATCATCATCGACATCAACAACCGCTACTTGCAAGCTTACACCTACTTGAGGCGCAGCTAAACCGACTCCGTCCGCAATTAACATTGTTTCATGCATATCTTTCAACAATTTCACTAACTTTTTATCAAAGTTAATTACTCTTTCGCATGGTGTTTCTAATACTTCATTTGGATGCTTTATTATTTCTAAAACTGCCATATTTCCCTCCGCTACATTAACATTGTTGGATTAAAATCAATTGAGATTTGTAGCTCTTTTTGCATTTCTGCTTGATAATGTTCATTTACCATTTTGAGCACGTTCTTTAAGTTTGGTTCCCGTTTGTATTTTATCATGCATTGATAACGATATCTATCTTTTATCCTTGGAATCGCTGAAGCAACTGGTCCTAGCACCATTGTTTGCTGTGAGCAATGCGTTCGTAAATACGAGGCAATTTTTTCCGTCACTTGTACCGCTTTTAATAATTCTGGATGAGATACAGTTACGAGTACAACATAGTAATATGGGGGATATTGTCTTGTTCGTCTCATTTGCATTTCTTGGTCAAAAAACACATCATATTGTTGGTTCTTCGCTAACTCTATACTGTAATGTTCTGGCGTATACGTTTGAATCACAACTTCCCCTGGCAATTCATGTCTACCCGCTCGTCCACTTACTTGCGTCAATAACTGATATGTCTTTTCACTCGCCCGAAAATCAGGTAAGTGAAGCATCGTATCTGCAGTTAAAACCCCAACGAGCGTTACTTTCGGAAAATCTAATCCTTTAGCAATCATTTGTGTTCCAAGTAATATATCTGCTTTTTCTTCCCCAAACGCCTTTAATAATTTTTCATGCATTCCTTTTCGACTTGTCGTATCTACATCCATTCGAATGACTCGCGCCTCTGGAAATAGTTTTGTAATTTCTTCTTCTACCTTTTGTGTACCTGTACCAAAGAAACGAATGTATGTACTTTGACAAGCTGGACACTCAGTTGGCATATTCTCTTCGTAACTACAATAATGACATTTTAAACGATGATTCATTTTATGATATGTCAATGAAATATCACAATGCGGACATTGGACAACATACCCACAATCACGGCACATAACAAATGTAGAATGACCTCTTCTATTTAAAAAGAGTACCATTTGTTCTTTCTTTTCTAATCGATCTGCTATTTTTTCATGCAGCGCCTTAGAAAACATTGATCGATTCCCGTCACGAAGTTCTTCTCGCATGTCAACAATCTCTACCGTTGGTAAAGCTTGTTCATTCATACGTTTTTCCATTGTTAATAGTTCATAAACACCTTTTTTCGCCCTTGCAAACGATTCAAGTGTTGGTGTCGCACTACCAAGAACGATAGGACATTTATGATATTGTCCTCTCCAGACAGCTACATCTCTTGCATGATACCTCGGATTATCTTCTTGTTTGTAACTTGATTCATGCTCTTCATCAATAATAATAATCCCTAAATTCTCAAAAGGCGCAAAAACAGCTGAACGCGCACCAACTACAACTTTCACTTCTTTTCTTAAAATCTTACGCCACTCGTCATACTTTTCTCCAACAGACAACGCACTATGAAGAACTGCAACTTGCGAGCCAAACCTACCTTTAAAACGATCCACCATTTGGGGCGTTAGTGCAATTTCAGGAACAAGAACGATAGCTTCTTTTCCTTTCTTGAGCACTGCTGCTATAGATTGTAAATATACTTCTGTCTTTCCACTTCCTGTAACACCATATAGTAAAAATGGATTATAAGTTTCATTTGTAATTGATGATAAAATCGGTGTAATAACTTGTTTTTGTTCCTCCGTAAGTGGAAATGGTTTTGTTTGTTCAAAATCATCATCGTCATACGGATTTCGGTATACTTCCACATACTTTTCTGAAATGAATCCCTTTTTAACAAGTGCTTTTATTGGAGCATCTGTTATTTGTAACTCTTCTGTAATTACTTTCAACGGTGTACTTTTATAATTTTCCACAAAATAATACAGTACATCTTGTTGTTTTTTACTTTTCAGTTCAAATGCCGCTAATTCCAATTTATCTTCTGGCAACTCCGGCTGAACCACTCTTTGCTTCTTCTTTTGTACTTTATCTTTCACCTGATAAACGACTTCAACCGTACCATTTTTAATTTCTTGTTGAATAGTTCGGTATAAATGTGGCTGTTGCTCGATTACTTCAAAATCAATTGCTTCTTTATCCTGAAATAAATATAGTATTTCAGGTGCTATTTCTTCCTGTTTACAAAGTTGTAGACGTTTTTTATACGTTGCTTTTATCGCAGTTGGAAGCATCACTTGAAAAGCTGAAATCATGTAGCATAACGTTTCACTTGTAAGCCAATATCCAAGCTTTAATAATTCATCATTTAAAACCGGTGTTACATCTAATATTTCATGGATTGTCTTTAACTTCTTACTTTCTACATCCACCGAATCTTTAATCCCAATAATAAAACCTTGCAATTTTCTTGGCCCAAACGGAACTACTACACGCATTCCTGTCTGTACAATATCTTCCCATTTTTTAGGAATAATGTAATCAAATGGTCGATCTGTCTGACGGGCAGGTACATCAACAATTACACTTGCAAATTTCATAAACGATCATCTTCTAACATCATTTCAATTTGCTTCAATATTTCACGAGCTACCTCTTTTTTCATTAAAAGTGGCAACTCAATAACTTTTCCATCTTTTCTATACATTGTTACAATATTCGTATCCGTGCCAAATCCAGCTCCTTGCGCTTTTACATCATTCGCGACAATCATATCTGCATTTTTCTCACGTAGTTTTTTCGTTGCATATTCCTCTACATTTGTCGTTTCAGCAGCAAAACCGATAAGTAACTGTTTATCCTTTTTCTGACCTAATGTTTTTAAAATATCCACCGTTCTTTCAAGTTCAATGACAGCATCACCATTTTGCTTTTTCATTTTATTCTCATGCACATATTTCGGACGATAATCTGCAACTGCTGCTGTTTTAATGACAACGTCTACGTTTTGATAATGTTGAAGAACTGCTTCTAACATATCTTGTGCAGATTCCACTTGCACTGTCGTTACATGTAACGGTGGATTTAATGCTGTCGGTCCTGAAACGAGTATAACATCAACGCCTAAATTCGCTGCCACTTCCGCAATCGCATACCCCATTTTCCCAGAAGAAAAATTCGTCATAAAACGAACTGGATCAACCTTTTCACGTGTTGGGCCAGCAGTTATTAATATTCTTTTTCCCTGCAATGGTTTGTGTTCTGAGAAAGCTTCCTCTAACCGTGCAATAATTGCTTCAGGTTCTTCTAGTCGTCCCTTCGCTACATATCCACATGCTAAAAAGCCTTCCCCAGGCTCAATAAATGTATATCCTAGCGTTTTCAATGTCATCATATTTTTTTGAACTATTTTATTTTCATACATATGCACATTCATAGCAGGCGCAATCCATACCGGAGCTGTAGTAGCTAACAAAGTAGTTGTAATCATATCATCTGCAATACCACCAGCTAACTTTCCAATACAATTGGCAGTAGCAGGTGCGACAAGTACAACATCCGCCCAATCTGCTAAATCAATATGAGCAATAACAGCTGAGTCTTTCTCATCGAATGTATCCGTATATACATCATGGCGAGAAAGCGCTTGGAATGTAAGAGGCGTAACAAACTTCATTGCCGACTCACTCATCATTACTTTGACAATCGCGCCAGATTGTGTCAATTTACTCGTTAACGCAGCTGCTTTAAAAACCGCAATGCCTCCTGTTACACATAAAAGTATCTTTTTCCCTTTTAGCATATGACTCGTCCTCTTTCTTTTTCAAACTTATAATACTGAAATAGAATTCTCAGCTCGTCAGTACCGATATTTCATTCCTTTCGTAAAAAAATAACAACCTACTTGTAAATAGGTTGTTACCGTTACATAGAAAATTATAAAGTCTATGTTTTATTTTGTCGAAGGCAAAGGCTTATTCAGCTACTTTATCTTCACTTGGTACGTAGCTTAATGCTTCTGCATCGATTTCTTCTAATGCTTTACCTACACATTTATGAGAAACAGGTTTTTCTACAACACAGTTATTAGCAAGTTGCATTTCACGTGCGCGTTTTGCAGCCACTGTTACTAAAGTGTACTTAGAATCGATTTTTTGTAGTAATGAGTCAATTGATGGATTTAACATAATTATAGACCCTCCGTCATTTCTTTATAATATTTTGCTACCCTTTCGCGGCGGCAATGTTCGCCAACCACAATTGCTTTAATTCTATCACAAGCTAATTCAACTTGATCGTTTTCTACTACATAGTCGTAAGCGTCCATCATCTCGATTTCTTCTTTCGCTACAGTTAAACGATTTTCAATAACATCTTCAGTCTCTGTACCACGTCCGACAATACGGCTCTTTAGTTCAGATAAACTTGGAGGTGCTAAGAAAATAAATACACCTTCTGGGAAAGCTTTCTTAACTTGAATTGCTCCTTGCACTTCAATTTCTAAGAATACATCTTTTCCTTCTTGTAATGTTTTTTCAACATAGTCAATCGGTGTTCCGTAATAATTACCTACGAACTCAGCCCACTCAAGTAATTTTTCATTACGAATCATTTCCTCGAATTCTTCTCTTTCTTTAAAGAAATAATCCACACCATCTACTTCACCTTCACGCGGCTTACGTGTCGTTACTGAAATAGAGTACTGAAAACGTGTATCCTCATGGCTAAACAGCTCTTTACGAACCGTCCCTTTTCCAACCCCAGAAGGCCCTGAAAGAACGATGAGCAATCCTCTTCTACTTCTCATAAATATGTAAAACCTACCCTTCCTCACTTAAATCTTCTTTATTATTCAAACGATGTGCAATCGTCTCTGGTTGAATTGGACTTAATACAACATGCCCATCATCCATAACAATAACCGCCCTTGTTTTTCTCCCATACGTAGCATCAAGCAAAGCATTATGTTCGCGTGCTTCTTGTACTGTTCGTTTAATAGGAGCTGACTCCGGACTTACAATAGCAATAATTCGATGAGCAGATACAATATTTCCGTATCCAATATTTAAAAACCGCATGGCCATAGTTTGCGCCTCCTAGTAAGTCTATCCGATTTCTCCACCACGTATAACTTTATATATTTTTTGAAAGCTACTCAATATTTTGTACTTGTTCACGAATTTTTTCAAGGTTATTTTTCATTTCTACAACATATTTTGAAATTGTTAAGTCATTTGCCTTAGAACCAATCGTATTAATTTCTCTATGCATCTCTTGCACGATGAAATCCATTTTCCTTCCAACAGGCTCTTCAATCTGCAATGTTTCACGAAATTGCTCTAAATGACTTTGCAAACGAACTAACTCTTCATGAATATCACAACGCTCTGCAAAGATTGCGACTTCTGTTAGCAATCTTTGTTCATCTAGATCTTGATTATGTAATTCTTTTAAGCGATTTTCTAATCGTTCACGATATTTTTGTGTAACAATTGGTGCATGTGGAATAATCGCATTTACACAATTGCTAATCTCTTGTAAACGATACGCTATATCTTTATGTAATCGTTCTCCTTCGCCATCTCTCATCGTTTTCAACATATGAGCAGCTTGACGAACAGCCTCATATAAACTGTTCTCAAAATGTTCATTTACATTTTCTATTTCTTCAATTGCTGTTACTTCTGGCATTGCCATTAATTGTTCGAGTGTAATAGAATCTTGTAATTGAAATTTCCCTTTTATATCTTCCATCATCGATTGGTACTGCTCAAGAAGTGACCAATTCACACTTAATTTTCTTTCAACAAGTCCTTCACCTGCTATACTAATAGACACTTCGATGCGCCCACGTCGAACTTGCTGTGCAATTATTTTACGAATTTTGTCCTCAAATACCATCATTTGCTTAGGAAGTCGAATACTCATCTCTAAAAAACGGTGGTTCACCGATTTCATTTCTACTGTAATTTGAAAAGTATCACTTTCTACTTTCGATCTTCCAAACCCTGTCATACTAGAAATCATTTTTATCACATCCAAGCCATAAAATAACTCAATGAAAAAGGTAATAGAGACAAGGCTCTACTACCTTCTGTAAATTATATCACATTTTCATAACATTGACTATTTCAAGTTTAATCCCTTCTTATATAACATCGGCTTTTTCTTCTTAGCCTTTTTCCCTGTTAATAAAGAACCTACTAGTAAGAAAGTCGGAATTGATGACAAACCTCCAATTAATAACCAATCTCTTGCTTGTATCGGCATTGTGCTAAAGATCGGTTGTAACGGTGGATAATATATAACCACTAGCATAAGTAGTAACGAAATAATAACCGCCACTACTAAATACACGTTCCCAAATGGATTACGGTGAAAGACAGAATGCTCACTACGACAATCAAATACATGAATAAGCTGTGCAAGTACCAACGTCGCGAACGCTACAGTTTGTGCATATTTCAGTTCATTTGGATGTTGGTTATACGCAATAATAAACGCCACTAACGTCACTGCTCCAATTAAAAACCCTCGACTTATTATTTTCCACGCAAGCCCTCTAGCGAATACCCCTTCTTTCGGGTGACGCGGTGTTCTCTTCATCACATCTCCTTCAGCCTTATCCAAACCTAATGCCATCGCTGGTAAACCATCAGTAACTAAGTTCACCCATAAAATTTGAATAGGAACCATCGGCAGTGGTAATGCAAGTAACATCGCAAATAACATAACTAAAATTTCTCCAACATTTGACGCCAATAAGTAGCGAATGAACTTACGTATGTTCTCGTATATATTTCTTCCTTCTTTAATCGCTGACTTAATTGTAGCAAAATTATCATCTAGTAAAACAAGTGAAGAGGCTTCTTTTGCAACATCTGTCCCTGTAATCCCCATCGCTATCCCAATATCCGCTGTTTTTATAGCTGGAGCATCGTTCACTCCATCACCTGTCATCGCTACTATATGTCCTTGATTTTGCAATGCTTTAACAATTTTCAATTTATGCTCAGGTGATACACGAGCGAATACATACGTATCTTCTACAACATTTTCTAATTCCTCCACATCCATATTCGCGAGTTCTACTCCTTCAACAACGCGTCCATCTGGTGGTAAAACTCCTAATTGTTCAGCAATCGCCATTGCTGTCACTTTATGATCACCTGTAATCATTACTGTTCGAATACCAGCTTCTTTACACTCTTTTACCGCCTGCGCGACTTCTGGCCTTGGCGGGTCAATCATACCTTGTATCCCAACCAACATAAAATCTTTTTCAACGTCTCTTTCATGTTCAATAGAATCCGTGACTTTTAAAGGTTTAAACGCAACTGCAATTGTTCGAAGCGCTTGACTACCTAAGCTATGAATAGCCGCCTGTACTTCTTTTCTATATAGCTCACTTAACGGCTGCTGCTTATCCCCCCATAAGATTGTTTGACTCATTTGCAAAAGAACATCCGGTGCTCCTTTCGTAACAATAAACTTTTTCCCCTCTCGATCTCGTACAATAACACTCATCATTTTTCGAGTTGAATCAAATGGAAATTCACGAATAATTTCAAATTTCCCTTTCAATGCCTCACGTGTTATCCCAGCTTTCATTGCTGCAGCTACAAGCGCTCCCTCTGTTGGATCCCCATCTAATACGTACGCCTTTTTCTTTTGAATAATATTTGCATTGTTACATAGTGAACCAAATGTAAGTAGCTGATAAAGTGATTTTGTCTTAGCTGGATTCACTTCTTTTTCACCTTTCATAAAAGAGCCATTAGGTTCATATCCTTGCCCTGTCACTTTCCACAATTCTCCGCCTGACCACATATGTGTTACCATCATTTTGTTTTGTGTCATTGTTCCCGTTTTATCAGAGCATATAACAGAAGCGCAGCCTAACGTTTCTACGGCCGGTAACTTCCTTACAATTGCTCTCTTTTTTATCATACGCTGTACACCAAGTGATAAAGCTACTGTAACAATTGCTGGCAATCCTTCTGGAATAGCCGCAACAGCTAGCGATACGCCAGCTAAAAACATATGATATACTTCATTCCCTTGATACACACCAGCCAATACAACGAGCGCTGTCAAAATAAGAGCTACAATAATTAATATTTTTCCGAGCTGTTCTAACCTTCTTTGCAGTGGCGTTTCCATTTGCTCTGCATTTTGCAACATATTTGCAATTTGCCCCATCGCTGTATTCATACCAGTTGCTACAACGACTCCTGTACCAGATCCTCGCGTAATCATTGTCCCCATAAAAGCCATATTTTTTTGATCCCCAATTGCAACATCTTGCCCTTGCAGTGCTTCTACCTTCTTTTGTACAGGTACGGACTCCCCTGTCAAAGCAGACTCTTCAATATATAAACTTGATGCCTCAACAAGACGCACATCAGCCCCAATACGATCACCACTGGAAAACTTAATAATATCACCTAAAACAAGTGCTTTAGATGGTGCTTTTACCCACTTTCCATTCCGCATTACAGTAACTTGCGGGGCAGCTAGTTCCTTTAAAGCTTCCAATGATTTTTCAGCTTTTCTTTCTTGAAAAAAGCCGAGAATACCATTGATAATAACAATGGCAACAATAGCAATAGAATCAATGTATTCACCTAAAAACGCAGAAACAATTGTTGCTCCAAACAAAACGAGTACCATGAAATCTTTAAACTGTGCTAAAAATACCATTAGTGCAGAAGGCCTTTTTGCTTCTTCTAATTCATTAGTACCAAATTTCTTTACTCGCCCTTCTGCTTCTTTCTCTGTAAGTCCAACCTTTACATTCGTATTCGTTCTTTCTTCCACTTCATGTGCTCGCATTCCATACCAGTTCATCCTGCTATCGACCTCCTGATTCCAGACATACTCTATTGAAAGCTTATTCAGCCTCGTCCAAAAAAATGCTATAATTAACATTTAGTTAGAAAGGAGTGTTCATTTATGGCATTCGATGGATTATTTACAAGAGCGATTACACATGAAATTGAAAATTCTCTTTACACAGGAAGAATTTCCAAAATATATCAACCTTCAAAATACGAGATTTTATTACATATTCGAGCGAATGGAAAGAACCAAAAACTAATTCTTTCATCTCATCCTACATATGCGCGTATGCACTTAACGAATCAAAACTACGATTCGCCAGCAATACCGCCGATGTTCTGTATGCTTCTTCGCAAACATTTAGAAGGTGGATTTATTGAAAAAATTGAACAAATCGACTTAGAACGCATTATTCAAATTACAGTTCGCAGTCGTAATGAAATCGGAGACGAATCATTAAAAACATTAGTAATTGAAATAATGGGACGACATAGTAACATTATCTTATTAGATACGAAAACAAACGTGATTTTAGATAGCTTAAAACACGTTTCATTAGCCGTAAACCGTCACCGAACTGTATATGCTGGTGCTGAGTACGTCGCGCCACCAGCCCAACATAAAATCAATCCTCTGCAAATTGAAACCGCAGATGATTTTATTAGACCGCTAGACTTTCTATCTGGAAATATGGATAAACAACTCGTCGGTGCTTTCATGGGAATATCCCCATTATTTGCAAAAGAAGTAGTAAAGAAAGCCGGTATGGTAAACGAGAAAGCATTATCAGAAGCATTTTTCTCTATACAAACACCATTACTATCTCATGCATATACACCTACAATGATTACTGCAAATGGAAAAGAATTCTTTTATCTTTTCCCTCTTACACACTTGCAAGGAGAAGAAAAAACATTCTCATCAGTAAGCGAATTGTTAGATCGTTTCTTCTTTGGCAAAGCAGAACGTGATCGTGTAAAACAACAAGCTCATGATTTAGAACGCTTTATGCAAAACGAAAAAAATAAAAACGAGAAAAAACTCATTAAACTCGAAAAAACACTGCAAGATGCTGGAAAAGCAGATAAATATCAACTATTTGGAGAGCTACTTACAGCCAATATGTACGCTTTAAAAAAAGGCGATAAAGATATTGAGGTCGTTAATTATTACGATGAGGATGGTGGAACTGTAAAAATCACATTAGATCCTTTAAAAACACCATCTGAAAATGCACAACGCTATTTCCAAAAGTATCAAAAAGCAAAAAATTCGGTTGCTGTTGTAGAAGAACAAATCGAAAAAACAAATGAAGAAATTCTTTATTTTGATAGCTTACTTCAACAAATGGAAGCTGCTTCTTCAAAAGATATTGAAGAAATTCGTGAGGAATTAGCTGAAGAAGGTTATGTGCGCAATCGCAAAACGAAAAACGCAAAGAAAAAGCCTACTAAACCAGTATTAGATAAATATGTAGCAAGTGATGGCACAGAGATTTTCGTTGGTAAAAACAATAAACAAAATGATTATTTAACAACGAAGTTTGCCCGCCGTGATGAAATTTGGTTACATACGAAAGACATACCTGGCTCTCACGTTGTCATTCGTTCTTTAGAGCCTGCTGAAGAAACTTTACTAGAAGCTGCCAAAATTGCTGCCTATTACAGTAAAGCGAAAGAGTCTAGCTCTGTACCTGTTGATTTCACCAAAATACGCCATGTCAAAAAACCGAGTGGTGCAAAACTTGGTTTTGTTACGTACGACAATCAGCAAACCGTATATGTAACACCAGATGCTGATATTGTAATGAAATTAAAAGCGTAAATACAAAAATGCGTTGCTTATAAGCAACGCATTTTTTATATTCGTTCACACTAGTTCATATACCCATTTACTAATTCATAACATCTTGCTTTTGTCATCTTATATTTCTCTTCTGAAGCTTCTATACGCCTCATCGTTCCGTTATTTGTATCAGTACCAATTGCTTTAACTTTACTTTCTTTTTCTTTAACCCACGCAATTTGTTTCGTTTTTAACGACTGAAACGCATCAGGTGACATCGTACTTTTTAATGTACTGTAAATTTCATTTAGTTTATTATCCCACAGTTCATAATTTCCTTCTATTTCATTTACTATATCATTGGTTGACATAGCATTCGTATGTTTTTCTTGTTTATCTATAGCAGCTAATTCACTTAAAACATTTGCTCTATCTATCTTTGAAGAAGATTCTTTTTGCGATTGTTTCTCTTCTTTTGAGCCTGTATACGCACTCGAATCCTTTCTCTGTACTTGTTCTGTTTCTTGAATATTTCTTTCTTTCGTTACCTTTTCATACCTATTTTTATCTACATTGTATGAAATAAGAGATGTTTTCGCATTTACAGTAATTAATCCGTTACTATCTTTGAATATGTATTTCTTATCGCCACTATTTTCTTCACTTACAAATGACACATTCTTATCGTCTGGCATTTTTAAAATTCTATTTGCTTCTTCTTTTGTAAGTTTTAAATCTTCAGGAAAAACGAATGACCATTTATCCATTAACCATCCCCCTTCTTTATACACCAAATGAAATTCCCAATCTTGGGCCGCATGACCTATTTCATCTTCTAAACTTAATGTATGTACCGTTAAATTTTCTTTATCTTGTGAAGAAGAAAATCTTATTTCAGTTTGAAAATAATTTGGGAATGGTAACATATCAGTCTCTCTCGATCTATTAAAGTTAGCAAGCAATTCAGGAAGCTGATTCTCTACAAACTTTTCTGAAACCAATCCTTTAACTCCTTTTTTAGCTGTCTCTAAATCCCCAGGATTATTTCGGCTCCATCCATTTTCTTTTTCCATCTCACTAAACGCATTTGCTATTCCATCTACACTCTTTCTTACAATCTTTTTCGCTTCTTTTTCTGTCACTTCTGGCGCTTCATCAAGCTGTTCAATCGTTTCATTTACTTGAACTTTGTGTTCACTTGTTTCACACCCCGTTATAACAAGCATACTAGCGGCCAAACAAAATGACATTACTTTACTTAATTTCTTCATACACTCACATTCCTTAACCCAGTTTTTTTCGTTACATCTCTTTACCTATAAAAAACGTAACAATCCCTTATTATACCAATTAAATTAATCCATTTATACAAAAAATATAATATTTAAATTAAAAAGATTTTCGTTTGCGAGTTTATATTATTGTTCAGTCACATAAAAACTTACTGTAAAAATTTTATATATATTTATTTTACATTCGTCTAGTTTTTTTGACACACAGCTACCCTCTTCTCTTTTATTCTAAATAAATATACTGGCACAATTCTTGCTTTATTAATGTAAAAAGGAGGAATTAAAATGAATGTAAGAATAACTAACATCCAAAAACAACTACATAATTACGGAATCGACGGGTTACTTATTACAAAAAAAGAAAACCGTCAATACGCAACAAACTTTACAGGTAGCGCAGGCGTTGTCTTAATCGCTGCGCATAAAGCTATTTTCATTACTGATTTCCGTTACGTAGATCAAGCAAAAACGGAAATAAAAGCAGCAGAAATTATTATGCATAAAGGAAATTTAGAAGAAGAAGTTGCAAATCAAGTATCAAAATTAAAAATTCAAAAACTTGGTATAGAAGACAATAATATGACTTTGCAACAATTTAAGAAACTACAAAAATATATACATACAGAAATGGTTCCAGTGTGTGAGATTATTGAAGATATTCGACTTATTAAAGACACATCTGAAATAGAAACAATGAAAATCGCAGCTACGATCGCTGACGAAGCATTTCACCATATTGTTACATTTCTAAAGCCTGGAATAAGCGAGACTGACGTTCGAGATGAGTTAGAATTTTTCATGCGAAAAAAAGGGGCCACATCTTCTTCATTCCAAATCATTGTAGCCTCAGGCGTTCGTTCTTCACTTCCCCATGGAGTTGCATCAAATAAAATAATCGAACGAGGCGATATCGTTACATTAGACTTCGGTGCACTTTACGACGGATATTGTTCCGATATAACACGTACCGTAGCAATCGGGGAACCATCGGAAGAATTCCAAAAAATATACAATGTTGTACGAGAAGCGTTAAAGCGTGGGACTGAAGCAATTAAGCCTGGAGAAACTGCGAAAAGTATCGATGATATAACGAGGAATTACATTACAGAACATGGATACGGTCAATACTTTGGCCACTCTACCGGGCACGGTCTTGGGTTAGAAATACATGAACCACTTCGCTTATCCCAAGAAAGCAAGGCAACTTTACAAGAAGGTATGGTTGTTACAGTTGAGCCGGGCATTTACATACCGAACTGGGGCGGTTGTAGAATCGAAGATGATATTGTCATCACCAAAGATGGTTATGACGTTATTACAAAATCAAATAGAGAACTAATTATAATCCCTTGTTAATATTATGAAGGTTTAAACAAAACTTTTTTTGCACATAGAATTCCTTCTCTGGAGTATTCATTTAAAGAGGGGGAATTTTAATTGAATTTTGTAATTGATAAATTGGAGGGTTTACATGTAGAATTTTCAAAGCTTGTTTCCATGATGAATTACGCTCGCTATACAACAATGCAAGCAGTGGAAAGTTTAACAATTGAAGAACTTGATTATTTATATGATAAGGAAGCAAATTCAATTGGCATGTTATTGTATCATATGGCTGCTATTGAATTTTACTACCAAATTCATACTTTTGAAGACCGTGAACCAACGGAGGCTGAATTAGAACGCTGGTTACCTGGCATTGAATTAGGCGATCTTGGGCGTGAAAAAATAAAAGGAAACGCTATAGAATTTTATATAAATACATTACAAGAAGTACGTTCCAAAACAATCGAGACTTTTCAATCGTTACCTGATGAATGGTTATTTAAAACGACAGACTTTTGGTATGACAAACCAGCAAATAACTATTTTAAGTGGTTTCACGTTTTTGAAGATGAAATCAATCATCGTGGACAAATTCGTTTAATTAAAAAGATGCAAAAAGCTCATGCAGTAAAATGAGGAAATGCCACCGAATAAGGTGGCATTTTCTTTTATTCATTAATGAATAGCTTTTCGTTTACTATTTTAGCGACTACCACTACCAACATTAAAATGCATATTAAATATAGCATTTTCGCAATAAACAACCACCCTTGAAACATTACAATTCCATCTATTATCTCATTTCCTTTCCATAACAAAAACGGAATTGTGCTGATTATAATGACAAATTCGATGCTGAAAACCATTTTCTTTTTTCGACTATATGCTTTCCATTCATTCCAGCGATACATAGGAGCAAAAATCAATACTCCTATACATAATATAACTGGTACCCATTCACTGTTAAGAAATTGTCCTGAAATAATTGATAATAGTAAACAAACTAGCACACCATAATATCCTATTTTTTCTCTCATTCGTACTCCCCCATTCTACTTCTCCTTTAATATGTAACTTGCTATACTTATAACAATTCTTAGAAAAATAACAACTATAATTACAAGATAAAGAACGTTTGCAGAAGACATCCATTCTTGAAAAATAGACATTTTCTCCATTTGTTTCTGACCCTCTATTAAAATAACCCCTGCGAACAATGAGCAAACAACGATGATACCTATCATAATTCCGATACTTTTTACTGTATTGTTTCATACCATCCCAGTTATATAAAAGTATAAATACAAACCCGAAAACAGGTATAATACTTATCCATTCATTGTTTGTAAATAGCTTTAAAATGATTAATAGACTACAAGATATGATAAATCCCAAAAATCCAATTTTTTTGTGCATAAGTCCTCCTCGAATTCCATTTTTAGGATTAATTGTATTGTAACATCCATTTTTTATCCTTACCATTGCAGTACATGAAATTTTACCTTTTTTCTGTTTCTTATACTCACATACTTTCCCTACTTTCATACAATAAACTACACGATTGCCTAAGGATGTGAATGTTATGGGAGTTGAATTAACGCTATTACACGCTCTCTATGTTATTTGTTTACTCACTATTATTACCTTTTTTATTCTCCGGAAAGATACTACAATTATTTGTATCGTTTTTATCTTTTTATTAGCATTAACTGCTACAAGTTCTATCCCTCTTGCCGTTAGCGGCATTTTTCAAAGTTTTATTTACGCCATTACTGAGCTATTACCAACTATATTAATCATTTCTATTATTGTATCCATGAGCAATTTACTCGTTCATACCGGTATAAATGATACAATGATTTCACCATTTACAAAGATGATCCGTACCCCTACCCTCGCCTACTGGATTATTGGCCTTTTGATGATGACAATTTCTTTCTTCTTTTGGCCTTCTCCCGCTGTCGCCTTAATGGGAGCTATTTTATTACCGGTTGCTGTACGCGTCGGTCTCCCCCCAATTGGAGTAGCAATTGCTATGAACTTATTCGGTCATGGGATTGCTTTATCCGGCGACTTCGTTATACAAGGCGCACCAAAATTAACCGCAGACGCTGCTGGTCTCCCTGTTTCCAGCGTCGTATCTGCAAGTGTTCCACTCGTTATCGTTATGGGAGTTGTGACAACTTCCGTCGCTTTTTTCTTCTTACGAAAAGAGTTTCATACAGGCTTAGCTATACAAGAATCTATTCTATCAACTGAGTCTTCTAAAACGCTCACTTCATTATCTCCTCGTACAAAGAAATGGCTCGCTATTTGTATCCCTATCGTATATATCATTGATATCCTTTGCATGATTCAATTTCAACTACAAGGAAGCGACGCAACTGCACTTATCGGCGGAACAACTGTTATTATGATTATCATCATTTCTCTCATCGCCTACAAAGGTAATGGACTGAATAAAACGACCGATTATTTCATAGAAGGGCTCCAATTTGGCTTTAAAATTTTCGGACCAGTTATTCCTATCGCTGCACTCTTTTATTTAGGAGATAGTGGCTTTGTGAAAATTATCGGAGACTATTTACCGAAAGGTTCACACGGAATCATTAACGACTTAGGCATCGCTTTATCTCAAACTGTTCCTTTAAATCAATATGTATCGGCAGGGACATTAACCATCGTGGGTGTCATTACCGGCTTAGATGGATCAGGTTTTTCAGGTATATCACTTGCTGGTTCCATTGCCAATCTTTTTGGAACAGCACTTGGCCATGGAACAGCTACATTAACAGCACTCGGGCAAATTGCAGCTATATGGACCGGGGGCGGGACGTTAATTCCTTGGGCACTTATTCCTGCTGCTGCGATTTGTAAAGTCGATCCATTTGAACTTGCACGCCGAAACTTTTTACCGGTTGTTATCGGTTTAATTGTCACCACGATCGTTGCGATGTTTATCCTATAACGTAAGCAAGTGTTCTCTTGCTTACGTTTTTTGCTTGTAAAATTCATCATGAATTATAAGTTTTCAAGAGGGATTCGTTATTACTTAGCGAAATTATATTAGGAGAGTAATTATTTCAAAACGTTTACGAGAAACAGATTACTGCAATTAGAAAAGGGGACATACCTATGAATGAATTGATTTTCGTCTTATTAATTTGTCCATTATTTATCTTTATCGTATCTGTTATTGGAACACGCAAAACGAAAACGTATTACGTAATGCCGATTGTAACGTTTGCTAGTTTTTTAATAATAGGTGTTATCGCCTTTACTCCAAAATTTTTCTTTTGGGTTGGCATGTACAGTATCTTCTCGTTTATCGTTTCTTATATGACGCTATTGTTTGTGAAAGGATATGAGGTTGCTGAAAACGCTAAATAGTTGTTAGCAAGGAGACAGCAATATGATTTTCTTTGATATTGATGGAACTTTACTTGATTATGAGGCTGCTGAAAGAAATGGTATTATAGATTTTTTTCAAATATATATTTACTTCTAGTGAACTTGGTATATCGAAACCAGATCCTGAAATTTTTCACAGAACCGTATTACAATCGAACCTTGAAATGAAAGATTGCTATTATATTGGCGATCGATTAGAGACTGATGCGATTAGTAGTACAGCAGCTGGGATGCAAGGGATATGGTTAAATCGAGATAACTCACAACTCAAGTACGATATTCCTACTATCTGTTCTTTACATGAAGTTTTAACAATAATATAAAAAACGACCGCGTTCCCCCGCGGTCGTTTTTTTCATGTTACGCTGTGATCCAAGCTTCGTTAGCTGGATTTTTACGCCACTCTTGTAATTTTTTCGTTTCAGCTTGTCCAATCATACCTTTTTCTGCTGCAACTTCAGTTAATGCACTGTAATCACTTAAAGAATATGATGCTACGTTAGCTGCTTCTAGTTTTTCTTTTCCTGCTTCTAACTCATATGTGAAGATTGATACGATTCCTAATACTTCACATCCAGCTTCGCGAAGTGCTTCTACACATGTAATTGCACTACCGCCAGTTGAAATTAAGTCTTCTACTACTACGACTTTTTGACCTTTTTCAGCTTTTCCTTCGATTTGGTTCCCTTTACCGTGACCTTTTGCTTTACTACGTACGTAGCACATTGGTAAATCCATACGATCGCTTACCCATGCAGCGTGCGCAATACCAGCAGTTGCTGTTCCTGCAATAATTTCTACAGTTGGGAAGTGCTCTTTAATTAACTCTTCTAATCCAGCTGCAATCGCTTGACGTACTTTTGGATAAGATAAAGTTAAACGGTTATCACAATAAATTGGTGATTTCATACCTGAAGACCAAGTGAATGGATCATTCGGTTGTAAAAATACTGCTCCAATTTCTAATAAATGCGATGCGATTTCTTTTTTCATACTGTTACACCTTCCCACTGTTGTTTTACTGTTTTATACGCTTCAAGCGGATTTTCTGCTTTTGTAATACTACGTCCAACTACGATGTAGCTTGAGCCAAGTTCCCTCGCACGTTTCGGTGTTGCTACGCGCACTTGGTCATTTACATCATCGCTTGCAAGACGAATCCCCGGTGTTACTGTTACAAATTCATTTCCGCATACTTCACGTAATTTTGGAACTTCAAGTGTTGAACAAACAACGCCATCAAGTCCACTTTCTTTCGTTAATTTTGCATAATGAGCAACCGCTTCTTCTAACGTTTTCTCAATGCCGATCTCTTTTTTCATCATAGCTTCCGAAGTGCTTGTTAGTTGTGTAACTGCAATACAAATCGGTCTCTCTTTTCCTTCTTGCTTACCTTCCTCTAATCCCTCAATCGCAGCTTTCATCATGCTGCTTCCCCCAGCAGCATGAACATTTACCATATCAACATCTAGACTAGCTAGGCTACGCATAGCGCTTTTTACTGTATTCGGAATATCATGAAGTTTTAAATCTAAGAAGATCTTATGTCCTTTTTCTTTTAAGTACGTAATAATCGCAGGGCCTTCTTTGTAAAATAACTCCATACCTACTTTGACAAATAACTCTTCCCCTTCAAAGTGGTGTAAGAATTGTTCTACTTCTTGTTTCCCTGGAAAATCTAGTGCAACGATTAACGACTGTGACATGTTTGCTTCCAGCTCCTTCCTTGACATTCCGAAATGTGATCAAATCCTAATTCATCTAATAATGCTGGTAACTCTTCAATAATTGTCGGACATACGAACGGATCGATAAAGTTCGCTGTACCTACTGCAACTGCGCTTGCGCCAGCATAGAAGAATTCAATTACATCTTCAGCTGTTTCAATACCACCCATTCCGATAATTGGAATGTTAACCGCTTGGCTTACTTCATGTACCATGCGAATTGCTACTGGCTTAATCGCAGGACCTGATAATCCGCCTGTACGGTTTGCTAAAATTGGTTTAGCTGTTTTTAAATCTAGACGCATACCAAGCAATGTATTAATCATCGTTAAACCATCTGCACCTGCATTTTCAATCGCTTTTGCAATTTCTACTATGTTTGCCACGTTCGGTGACAATTTCACGTATACAGGTACTTCAGAAACCTCTTTTACTCGCTTCGTTAAATCAGCAGCAATTTCAGGATTTGTACCAAAGGCGATACCACCTGTTTTTACGTTCGGACAAGAAATGTTTAATTCTAGTGCATGGACATTAGGCGCTTTAGAAATTTCCTTCGCAACCGCTACGTAATCCTCAGCTTGTGAGCCTGCAACGTTTGCAATAATTGGAAGGTCAAATTGTTCTAACCATGGTAATTCCGAATTCATTACTTTGTCTAATCCCGGGTTTTGAAGTCCGATTGCATTTAGCATGCCCCCTGGTGTTTCAGCAACACGAGGCGTTGGATTTCCATAACGTGGTTGTTCTGTCGTCGCTTTAATCATGATTGATCCTAGTACACTTAAATCGTAAAACTGTGCATATTCACGACCAAACCCAAAGCATCCAGATGCCGGTATAATTGGATTTTTTAATGATAATCCTGGTAATTCAACTTGCAATCTGTTCATAGTACAACCTCCCCGATTGGAAATACTGGTCCGTCGCTACACACCTTCTTGTAAGAATGTCCACTTGGATCTTCTTGTAAGTGGCATACACATGCGAAACAAGCTCCAATACCACAGCCCATACGTTCTTCTAATGAAATATAGGCTTTTTTCTCTTTGTAACGTCCTTCTAATGCACGAAGCATCGCTAGCGGACCACATGAATAAAGAATATCAAAGTCAATTCCGTAATTATCAATTACATCTGTGACAAATCCTTTTGTACCGTGTGTACCGTCTACTGTCGCAACGTACGTATCACCAAGTTCTGCAAATTTTTCTTCATAGAAAACTACATCTTTCGTTTGAAAGCCTAAGATGTGAATAACACGTACACCTTTTGCAACGAGGCGCTGTGATAATTCATAAAGTGGTGGTACACCAATTCCCCCACCTACTAGTAAAGCTGTTTGACCAGCTTCTGCTTCTTCTACAGGAAAACCGTGTCCTAATGGTCCTAGTACATCTACCATTTCACCTTGTTTTCTAGTTGCTAATGTTTTTGTCCCTTGTCCTTCGGCACGATATAGCATTGTAAATTCATTCTTCTCTTGATCTACATTACAAATACTAATTGGGCGGCGCAGAAGGGGCGCAATGCCCTCTGCTACCTTAATGTGTACAAACTGCCCTGGTTCGTTCATTTGCTGTACTAACGTTCCTTGAAGCACTAATTCGTAAATATTTTTTGCGATTTCTTTTTGGTTAACGACGATCATATTTTGCTTTTGCATCATGCATGTACCACCTCGTGACGCTTTGTTTGCGTAATTTCTTTCATTGAATGAGCTGAGAATGTCATAGATTCTAATACTCGTAAGATTGCTCTTGTTGTATCAAGTGATGTTAAGCAAGCCACACCATTTTCTACTGATTCACGGCGAATGCGGAAACCATCACGCGCTGGTTGTTTACCTTTTGTTAATGTGTTAATTACAAACTGTGCTTTTCCTTGACGGATAATATCTAGTAAGTTGTAGTCTTCAGAATCAATTTTGTTTACAACTTGTACTGGGATATTTTGCTCTTCTAATGATTGTGCTGTTCCAGCTGTTGCTAATAAGTTATAGCCGATTTCGTGGAAACGTTTTGCAATTTCCATCGCCTCTTCTTTATCTTTATCCGCTACAGTAATGATTACTGAGCCGTGCGTTGGGATGTTAATTCCAGAAGCAACTAACCCTTTATATAATGCTTTTTCAAGCGTTAAGTCTTTACCCATTACTTCCCCTGTTGATTTCATTTCAGGTCCTAATGTTGTATCAACTGAGCGTAGTTTCGCGAATGAGAATACCGGAGCTTTTACATATACTTCTTTCTCTTCTGGGTGATAGCCAGTTCCGTATCCTTGCTCTACTAGGTCTTGCCCTAAAATAACTTTCGTTGCAACATTCGCCATCGGTACGCCTGTAATTTTACTTAAGAACGGTACTGTACGGCTTGCACGTGGATTTACTTCAATTACGTACACTTGATCTTTGAATACTACAAACTGGATATTTAGTAATCCAACAATGTTTAATCCTTTTCCAAGTGCAATTGTATGTTCAATGATTTGTTCTTTTAGTTTTTCAGATAAACTTTGTGGTGGATATACTCCAATTGAGTCACCAGAGTGAACTCCAGCGCGTTCAATATGTTCCATAATACCTGGAATGAATACATTCTCACCATCGGAAATTGCATCTACTTCAATTTCTTTACCAACCATGTAACGGTCGATTAATACTGGGTGATCTGCATGAACTTTAACTGCATTTTTCATGTAGTGCAGTAGTTCTTCTTGACGATATACGATTTCCATCGCACGTCCACCTAGTACGTAAGATGGTCTTACTAATACTGGGTAACCAATTTCTTCTGCGATTGCTACCGCTTGTTCTACAGTCGTTGCTGTTTTACCAACTGGTTGCGGGATGCCAAGTTTTGTTAAAGCAGCTTCGAATTTATCACGATCTTCTGCACGGTCTAAGTCTTCAAGTGATGTTCCTAAAATTTTCACACCGTGTTCTTCTAGTTTCGCTGCTAAGTTAATTGCCGTTTGTCCACCGAACTGAACGATAACACCTTCTGGTTTTTCTAAATCGATAATATGCATTACATCTTCAATCGTTAATGGTTCAAAGTATAATTTGTCAGAAATACTGAAGTCTGTTGAAACTGTTTCTGGGTTGTTGTTAATGATAATTGCTTCATATCCAGCTTCTTTAATTGCCCATACTGAGTGAACTGTTGCGTAATCAAACTCAACACCTTGACCAATACGGATCGGACCAGATCCTAGAACTACTACACTCTTACGATCTGTTACAATCGATTCATTTTCGTCCGCATATGTGCTGTAGTAATATGGCGTTGCAGATTCAAACTCTGCCGCACAAGTATCTACCATTTTGAATACTGGCATCATATTATTTTCTTTACGCATATCGTAAATTTCGCGCTCCGTTTTGTTCCAAGCTGCTGCAATGTAGTGATCGCTGAAGCCCATTTCTTTTGCAGTTTGTAGTACTTCCATATTTCCTACATTCGCTTTTACTTCACGTTCCATATTTACGATGTTTTCAACTTTTTGTAAGAAGAAGAAGTCCATTTCACACCATTCATTGATTTCTTCTTTCGTTACACCTTGGCGAATTGCTTCTGCTACAATAAACAGTCGTTCATCATCCGCTTTAATGATACGTTTTTTCATCGTTTCTTTATCAAGTTCTTTTAAGTGGTCTAATTCTAAGTGATAAATGCCAAGCTCTAAAGAACGAACTGCTTTTAGTAATGATTCTTCTAAGTTACGTCCGATTGACATAACTTCACCAGTTGCTTTCATTTGTGTTCCAAGCGTTCTGTTCGCTGATTCAAACTTATCAAACGGCCAACGTGGAATTTTTGAAACAACATAGTCTAACGCTGGCTCGAAGCAAGCGTAAGTTTTTTGTGTTACTGGGTTTACGATTTCATCTAACGTTAAGCCGACTGCAATTTTTGCTGCTAATTTCGCAATTGGATATCCAGTTGCTTTAGATGCTAGTGCAGATGAACGACTTACACGTGGATTTACTTCGATTACATAGTATTGGAAGCTATATGGATCTAGTGCAAGCTGAACGTTACATCCACCTTCAATTCCTAGTGCACGAATAATTCGTAATGACGTGTTACGTAACATTTGGTATTCACGGTCGCTTAGCGTTTGGCTCGGTGCTACAACGATTGAATCACCTGTATGAACACCAACTGGATCGATATTTTCCATGTTACACACTACAATCGCGTTATCATTTGAATCACGCATTACTTCGTATTCAATTTCTTTACAGCCAGCAATACTTTTCTCTAATAAACATTGTGTTACTGGGCTATGTTTTAAACCACTTGTTACGATTTCAATTAGCTCTTCTTCGTTATGACAAATTCCGCCGCCCGTTCCTCCTAATGTGAACGCTGGTCGAACGATTACTGGGTAACCAATTTCGTTTACAAATCCATATGCTTCATCAAGGTTATGAATAATTTCACTTGGTGGTGTTGGTTCATTTAAATCTTGCATTAATGTACGGAATAAATCACGATCTTCCGCTTGCTCGATTGCTGATAATTTTGTTCCTAAAATTTCAACTCCACACTCGTCAAGTACGCCTGATTTTGCAAGTTCAACAGCCATGTTTAAACCTGTTTGACCACCTAATGTTGGTAGGATTGCATCAGGACGTTCTTTACGAATAATACGGCTTACGAATTCTAATGTTAATGGCTCGATGTATACTTTATCTGCTGTTGCAGTATCCGTCATAATTGTTGCTGGGTTAGAGTTAACAAGGATTACTTTGTAACCTTCCTCTTTAAGAGATTGACAAGCTTGTGTACCAGAGTAGTCAAACTCCGCTGCTTGCCCAATTACAATTGGTCCTGATCCGATTACTAAAATTGTGTTAATGTCTAGGCGTTTTGGCATAACTCTTCCCCTTCTTTCTTGAAGTTTTCAATCATTGTTAAGAAATCTTCGAATAAATCATTTGCATCTTCTGGTCCCGCTGAAGCTTCTGGATGGTATTGTACTGTAAATGCCGGGAACTTCTTATGACGAAGACCTTCTACCGTTCCATCGTTTAAAGCAACATGTGTAATTTCAAGATCTGTATTTTCAACTGATTCTTCTTCTACTGCGTATCCGTGGTTTTGAGATGTAATTGCTACTTTTCCAGTTGCAAGATTTTTTACTGGATGGTTTAAACCACGGTGACCAAATTTCAACTTACTTGTATTTGCACCTGATGCTAGAGCGAACAATTGATGTCCTAGGCAAATTCCGAATAAAGGAACTTTACCGATAATGTCTTTTAACATTTCAATTGCTTCTGGTACATCTTTCGGATCTCCAGGTCCATTACTTAACATAATTCCATCTGGGCTAAGGCGTAAAATTTCTTCCGCTGTTGTGTTGTAAGGAACTACAATTACATCACAGTCACGCTTATTTAATTCTCGTAAAATACCATGTTTCATACCGAAGTCTACTAGTACAACTCGGTGACCACGACCTGGACTTGGGTATGGATCTTTCGTTGATACGCGTTTTACATGATCTGTAAATACTGTCGCTTTTAATTGGCTTACAATGTACTCTACATCTGCATCCATGTTACAAAGGCGTCCACGTAATGTACCGTATTGACGAATTTTTCTCGTTAATTTTCTCGTATCAATCCCTGCTAATCCTGGGATATTTCTTTCTTTCAAGTAATCATTTAACGAAATTTCATTACGGAAGTTTGATGGGTGATCACAAATTTCGTTTACGATTAAACCATTTACAGATGGGTGAATGGATTCAAAATCGTCACGGTTAATGCCGTAGTTTCCGATTAATGGGTACGTGAATGTTACGATTTGACCGCAATATGATGGATCAGATAATGTTTCTTGATATCCAGTCATTCCTGTTGTAAATACAACCTCACCTGACTTTTCGATTTCGCCTCCGAAACCTGTTCCAATTAATACTGTTCCATCTTCTAAGATAAGTTGTCTTTTCATACTAATGCACTCTCCTTTTGCCATGCGATCTTACCACCAACGATTGTCATTACCGGCCATCCTTGGCATTTCCAACCTGCGAATGGTGTATTTTTTCCTTTTGATAAGAATGTTGTTGGGTCAATCTCTTCTTCTTGTTCTAAATCAATGATTGTAATATCAGCTGCTCTACCTTCTTTTAGGCGACCTGCTTCTAAGCCGAATGTATCAGCTGGCTTTTCTGTTAAGAATTGAATTAACTGTTCTAGCGTAATAACTCCCTTTTTCACAAGGTTTGTGTATAGAAGCGGGAATGCTGTTTCAAAACCAGTAATTCCAAACGGTGCTCTTTCAATTCCTTGTGCTTTCTCTTCCGCTGTATGCGGTGCATGGTCAGTTGCGATCATATCGATCGTTCCATCTAATAAACCTTCAATTAATGCTGCATGGTCTTCTTTTCCACGAAGCGGTGGGTTCATTTTAAAGTTAGGATCAGCTGATGGGATATCATCTTCACATAACACTAGGTGATGCGGTGTTACTTCTGCTGTTATTTTAATTCCAGCGCGTTTCGCATCACGGATTACACGTACAGAACCTTTCGTACTTACATGACATACGTGATAGTGGCAATCTGCTGCTTCAGCAAGCAGTATATCCCTTGCAATATGTACAGATTCACATACTGATGGGATACCGTTTAATCCGTGTTTCTCAGAAAACTTCCCTTCATGTACACAACCTTTATTAATAAGCGTATTCTCTTCACAGTGCGCAACTACTGCCATATCTAATTTTGCTGCACGTTTCATAGCCGCTAACATCATGCTCGCATCTTGTACGCCTACGCCGTCATCTGTGAAAGCAAATGCTCCAAGTTCTTTTAATGTTTCGAAATCTGTCATTTCAGAACCAGCTTGACGTACTGTAATTGCTCCGTATGGTAGTACGTTAACATGAGCTTTTTCTTCAATACGTTTTTGCAAGTCTTCCATATGTTCTCTGCAATCTGGTACCGGGCGTGTATTTGGCATTGCGCAAATTGTAGTGAATCCACCTTTTGCCGCTGCTAGTGTACCTGTTTCAATTGTTTCTTTATGTTCACCACCTGGTTCACGAAGATGTACGTGTACATCTACTAATCCAGGTGCGATTAACTTTCCGTTCACATCGATTACTTCAGCATTATCTGCCGTAATATTTTCTGCTACCTTAGCGATTTTACCGTCTTGTACGAGAAGATCCGTTGCTACGATTTTTCCTTCTTCATTCATATAACGACCATTTTTAAACAAATAATTCATGTTTCATTCCTCCTAATACATTTGGTAAGGCGCGTTTTAGTACAGCCATTCTTACGTAAACTCCATTTTCCATTTGTTTAAATATACGTGAACGCTCACACTCAACAAGTTCACTTGCAATTTCAACATCACGGTTTACAGGAGCTGGATGCATAATAATGCTTCCTTCTTTCATACGCTTTTCTCTTTCTACTGTTAATCCGTGTTTCTCATGATATTCTTTCATAATGTCTGTTTCATAATGATCATGACGCTCATGTTGTACACGGAGTAACATCATTACATCAACTTCTGGAACAAGTTCATCTAATGGTTTGTATGTTCCAAATGTGTTGTCTTCATCTTTCCACTCTTCTGGACTTGCAAAGTAAATTGTTGCACCAAGCTTCGTTAATGCTTCTGCATTAGAACGTGCTACTCGGCTATGACGAACATCTCCTACTATTGCAATCTTCAAACCTTCAAATCTTCCAAACTCTTGTTTAATTGTAAGAAGGTCCAGTAGGCACTGTGTTGGGTGGTTTCCGCATCCATCTCCAGCATTTAAGATTGGAATATTCACCTGATCTTTTAGTTCATCGAAGTAGCGATCTTGCTCGTGGCGGATGACCACTGCTTTTGTTCCGATTGATTCTAGTGTTCTTATCGTATCGTATAGAGTTTCTCCTTTTTGTACGCTAGATGCATCAGCTGAAAAGTTTAAAACATCAAGTCCTAATCTCTTCTCAGCAACTTCAAAGCTAAATCTCGTTCTCGTACTATTCTCAAAGAACAAGTTCGCAACAAAAGTTTGCTCTGTCGTTTTGCTCTCTTTTCCATTCGCAAAATCTTCTGCATCTTTTAGGATTTCTGAAATTTCTACTTCCGATAATTCACTCATCGTTAACAAATGGCTCATCGTCATCCCTCATCTTTCTGATTTTTATGTTACCACTTTTGAATTTTTATAACAACCTTTGCATAAAAATACCCTAATCGTGTGAGACTAGGGTGCAAGAAAGAAGCCACCCTTTCCGGTCTCACAGGACTGAATTAAAAGGTTATTATTATGAAGCAATCTGCTTAGATTGTTTTATTTGTTTCGTTTCCGGTAGTAGTAGATTTAACAGTACACCTACAATTGCTGCTAGTGCCATTCCTTCTACTTGGAATGATTCTCCTACGTGAAGTACCGCTCCACCAATACCGATTACTAATATTACTGATGCAATCATTAAGTTTCGTTTGTCACTTAAATCTGTTTTATCATCTACCATCATGCGTAATCCGCTTGATGCGATTACACCGAATAGTAAGATTGATACACCACCCATAACTGGTGTTGGGATCGAATGAATCAGTGCAGAAATCTTACCGATAAATCCGAACATGATTGCGAATACTGCTGAACCGATGAATAAGTATACACTGTATGCTCTCGTAATTGCTAGCACACCGATGTTTTCACCATACGTTGTATTCGGTGGCCCACCGATTAGTGACGCGATTAATGTTGCTACTCCGTCACCGAAGATTGAACGGTGTAAACCTGGTTTTTCAATTAAATCTCTTTTAATAACATTTCCAAGAACAATTTGATGTCCGATATGTTCTGATATTGTTACTAGTGCAACTGGTACCATCAAGAGTACAATCTTCCATGAAAACTCTGGTGTGTATGTTACAAATGGTACTGTGAAATCTGGTACAACAAACCATTTTGCCTCAGCTACCGGCTTTAAGTCTACTAGCCCTTGGAAGTAAGCGAAGATATATCCGCCGATAATGCCAAGTAACACTGGTATGATACTGAAAAATCCTCTTCCAAATATCGAGCATATAATTGTAATTGCTAATGTTACTAACGCTACTGAAAAGTGTGTAAAGCTATATTTGCCATCCGCACCGTTCATCGCCATGTTAACTGCTGTATGTGCTAAAGCTAGACCGATTACCATTACTACTGGACCAACTACGATTGGTGGTAGTAATTTCATAATCCACTCTGATCCTGATTTCTTAATTCCGAGTGAGATTAAGATGTACACAAGTCCTGCTAGCAAACCACCAAGCATTGCCGCTCCCGGTCCACCTGCCGTTTTCGCTGTTATAATCGGTGCGATAAAGGCGAATGATGATCCTAGATAAGCAGGTACTTGACCTTTCGTTATAAGAAGGAATGCTAACGTTCCTAATCCACTTGATATTAATGCTACTGATGGATTCAATCCTGTTAAAAACGGAACAAGCACTGTTGATCCAAACATCGCGAACAAATGTTGTATACTTAAAAATAACCATTTTCCCGGTTTCGGTACTTCATTAACGTCTAACACTGGCTTTTGTTCCATTGTTATATCCTCCTTCAGTTTAAATCTTTGCAATAAAAAAACTCTTTGTGCCTGTGCACAAAGAGTCCTACACTTTCGTATGCCAAATTTGACATATGAAAGCCAAGACCCTTTGGCAGCCTCACAGGACTACATTTAAAAGGGCTTTACTTATCGTATATGCTTACTCGATCTTGTTGATCTGTCTCTTGCAAATCAACTTCGATACGCTCTTCACTTGATGTTGGAATATTCTTCCCTACATAATCAGCGCGAATTGGTAATTCGCGATGACCTCTATCAACAAGAACCGCCAATTGGATTTGAGATGGTCTACCTAAATCCATAAGAGCATCCATTGCTGCTCGAACTGTTCTTCCTGTATATAATACGTCATCCACAAGGATAACTTTTTTCTTCGTAATATCTACAGGGATATCAGAACCTTTTACAAGTGGTTCTTTATTTTTCGATTGTAGTGTTAAATCATCACGATATAACGTAATGTCTAACTCTCCAACTTCCATTTCTTTTCCTTCAATTTGACCAATTCGTTCTGCCAAACGTTGTGCAATAAAAATTCCACGAGTTTTAATTCCGACAAGAACACAATTATCGACACCTTTATTTCGTTCCACGATTTCATGACTAATTCGTGTTAAAGCGCGGCGAATCATTTGGTCATCTAAAACGACAGCTTTCTCTTGCATGCTCTACACCTCCAAGCTTTTTTCTTGCGTGAGAGTAATGGTATAAAAAAAGTCCTCTCAACGTGTGCGAGAGGACTTTTGAAAAAAGGGTACAACATACCCTAAGTATTTCAAACCGTTACCTTCTCAACCTCACGGGGCTGTGTTAAAGGATCATTATTTAACTGTTGTCAGTATCTCAATTTTCTTATGATTTGTCAATACTATTTTCGTAAAATATTTAATGCGTCTTCAAACACTTCTGGAATCGGTGCCTCAAACTGAATATATTCACCCGTACGAGGATGATCAAAGCCTAAAATACCCGCATGAAGTGCTTGTCCATTCATATCTAACGTTTTCTTCGGACCATACTTCGGATCTCCTGCAAGTGGATAGCCAATATATTTCATATGAACACGAATTTGGTGCGTACGTCCCGTTTCTAAGCGACATTCTACAAGTGTAAAGTCTTTAAAGCGTTCTAACACTTGGAAGTGCGTAACAGCGTTCTTACCATTTTCATCAACTGTCATACTTTGACGCTCTTTCTTATCACGAGCAATCGGAGCATCAATCGTTCCCTTATCATGCGGAATCACACCGTGTACAATCGCTTTGTAACGTCTCGTTACTGTTTTTGCTACAAGCTGATTCACAAGCGATTCATGTGCCATATCATTTTTAGCAACCATTAATAGTCCAGATGTATCTTTATCAATACGATGCACGATACCTGGACGCATTACACCGTTAATGCCTGATAAGTCTGTACAATGATGCATAAGGCCATTTACAAGTGTACCACTTGTATGCCCTGGTGCTGGATGTACAACCATACCACGTGGCTTATTTACAACAAGCACATCTGCATCTTCATAATAAATTTCTAAATTTAAATCCTCTGGTTGAATATCTAACTCTTCTGGTTCAGGAATTGTTACTGTAATTTCATCTTCTTCTTTTACTTTATAATTCCCTTTTACCGCTTTCCCGTTTACTGTCACAACGTCATCTTTAATCCATTGCTGCACTTGCGTACGTGACCATTCGTTATTTATCCCTGCAACGAATTTATCAATTCGCTCATTTTTTTGCTCTGCTGCAACTGTTACTTGTACTACTTCACTCATTCAATTACTCCTTCGCTTTCTTGCCTTCTAATAATGTTTGAATAATAATTAATACAACACCAATACATAATGCTGAATCAGCTATATTGAATACTGGATAGTTGTACGAGAAAATATACACGTGAATGAAATCCACTACTTCTTGTCTAAATACACGATCAATAAAGTTACCAATTGCCCCGCCCAAAATTAGGCCTAACGAAATACCTAGAAGTTTGTCTGTTTTCGCATACTTTTTCATATAAAATACAATAAACACTACAAAAACAACTGTAATAATGTAGAAGAACCACATTTTATTTTCTAAAATACCCCAAGCAGCGCCTCTATTTCGATGTGATGTTATGTATAATACATTGTCGATAATCGGAATACTCGTACCCAATTCCATGTTCTTTACAATTAACCACTTCGATATTTGATCGATAGCAATGACGAATAACGCTATTACATAATATATCATTTTCATTTCCCCCACAAAGACAGTGTACCTCAAAATTTTAGCATAGCTGCTACCTTTTCACAATGAACCTTTATAGAAGAATAAAATAAATTAAAAAAAGGTAATATAATATCGTTGTGCGTATTCATACATTTACCTTTTCATAAAAGAATTCATGAATCGTACGGGCAGTCGGCATTGTCTTCATTTGCTTTGTCGAAATTAATCTCCCCGTCTCTTCACAAATACCATACATGTCTATTTCCATTTTAAATAATGCGCGTTCTACATCCTTTAAATCCTCTTTTATATCATGTAATAGCAATTTTTTCTTTATCTCTTCCTTAATTTCATATCCAAGCTCTTGGCTGAACTCGACATCATATTTGTGCATTACTTCTTTAGCTAGTCTCTCTTGCAACTCTTTTCTCATCAATTGCAATTCTTCTTTTATTTCCATGTAAATTTCATTCACGTGTACATTCCTCCTAGCTGTAATGTACAGTTAGTGTGTCCGAAATTTATTTGCTTACCTCACACACATTTTTCCTTCACAGGAAAGAGTCTGAAAGTGATTTTGATATGCCATAAACAAAAAAACTGACTGCATCAATAGCAGTCAGCTTTTTTGTTTATTTTACATAGTTTTCTTTAACAACTGTTGCACAACGCTCACATAATGTTTCATGTTCAGCATCTTTACCAATTGTTTCTGAAACTACCCAACAACGTTCACATGTTTCACCAGTTGCTTGAGCAACAACAACCGCTGTATGTTCATACTTCGGTGCATCTGCTGGCGCTTCATCCATCATACCACCAAGTTTATACTCAGAAACGATGAATAATTGCTTTAAGTCTTCGCTAATAGACTCTAACATAGCTTTCATTTCTGCAGTTGGATATAGCGTAATGCTTGCATTTAATGACTTACCGATTACTTTTTCATTACGAGCTACTTCTAGTGCTTTTAACACGTCATCACGTAATGTCATAAATGCATCCCATTTTGTTTTTAACGCTTCCGCGTCATCTAATTGTACAGCTTCTGGCATATCAGTTAATTGTACACTTTCTTCTGTTACGCCTGGAATGTATGGCCATACTTCATCAGCTGTATGCGGTAAGATTGGTGTTACAAGTTTCGTTAACGCAACAAGAACATCATATAATACAGTTTGAATCGCACGACGATCTTCGTGGTTTGCACCTTCAATATATAAAATGTCTTTTGCAAAGTCTAAATAGAATGAACTTAAATCAATTGTACAGAAGTTATGAATTGCATGATACACAGCAGCGAAGTCGTATGTCTCATATGCTTCTTTAACTTTTGTAATTAAGTCATTTAATTTCACTAACATGTAACGATCTACTTCACGAAGTTCAGCTACAGCTACTGCATTTTCACTTGGCTTAAAGTCGTCTAAGTTTCCTAATAAGAAACGGAATGTGTTACGGATTTTACGATACACTTCTGCTACTTGTTTTAAAATATCATCTGAAATACGTACGTCAGATTGATAGTCAACAGAAGATACCCATAAGCGTAAAATGTCTCCGCCTAATTGATCCATAATTTTCTTCGGTACGACAATGTTTCCAATCGACTTACTCATCTTACGTCCTTCACCATCTAGTACGAAACCGTGACTTAGTACGCCTTTATATGGAGCTTTACCTGTTACAGCAACTGCTGTTGATAATGAAGAGTTAAACCAACCACGATACTGGTCAGATCCTTCTAAATATAAATCAGCTGGACGCTGTAAATCTTCGCGCTCTTCTAATACCGCTTGGTGAGAAGAACCTGAATCGAACCATACATCCATGATGTCTGTTTCTTTACGGAATTCGCCATTTGGGCTACCTGGATGTGTAAATCCTTCTGGTAATAGATCTTTCGCTTCACGCTCGAACCATACGTTAGAACCGTGTTCACGGAATAAATCTGCTACATGGTTAATTGTTTCATCCGTAATAATTGGATCACCATTCTCAGCATAGAATACCGGAATTGGCACACCCCATGCACGCTGACGAGAAATACACCAGTCACCACGGTCACGAACCATATTATGAAGACGAGTTTCTCCCCATGCTGGTACCCATTTTGTTTCTGCTACAGCTTCTATTAATTCTTTACGGAATGCTTCAATAGATGCAAACCACTGTGCTGTCGCACGGAAAATAATTGGTTTTTTCGTTCTCCAATCATGTGGGTATGAATGTGTAATGAATGTTAGTTTCAGTAACGCGCCTACTTCTTCTAATTTTTCTGTAATTGGTTTATTAGCTTTATCATAGAATAAGCCTTCAAATCCAGGTGCCTCATTTGTTAATACACCTTTATCATCGACTGGGCAAAGTACTTCTAATCCATACTTTTTACCAACAACGAAGTCATCTTCCCCGTGTCCTGGTGCTGTATGAACACAACCTGTACCTGCATCTGTTGTTACGTGGTCTCCTAGCATAACTAATGAATCACGATCGTAGAATGGATGTTTTGCAACTGTGTACTCAAGTTCGCTACCTTTTACTGTTTTCACAACTTCAGCATTTTCCCACTCTAACGTTTTTGCAACTGTCTCAAACAGCTCAGAAGCAATGATATATTTCTCATCGTTTACTTTTACAATGCTATATTCAAGCTCTGGGTGAACAGAAATACCTAAGTTTGCAGGTAATGTCCAAGGTGTCGTTGTCCAAATGATGTACTTTTCATCACCTTCTAATACGTTCTTTCCATCTTTTACAGGGAATGCTACGTAAATAGATGCTGATTTTTTATCTTGATATTCAATTTCAGCTTCCGCTAAAGCAGATTCACTCGTTGGAGACCAGTAAACTGGTTTTTGACCTTTATAGATATAACCTTTTTTCGCCATGTCACCAAACACTTTGATTTGTTGTGCTTCATAAGCTGGCTCTAAAGTAATATATGGATTATCCCAATCTGCACGTACACCTAGACGCTTAAATTGTTCACGTTGACGTTCTACTTGTTCATATGCATACTCTGCACATAACTTACGGAACTCAGCAACTGTCATTTCTTTACGTTTTACACCTTTATTTGTTAAAGCTTGTTCAATTGGTAAACCGTGCGTATCCCATCCTGGAACATATGGCGCACTAAAACCAGTCATTGATTTATAACGAACAATAAAGTCTTTTAATACTTTATTTAATGCATGTCCCATATGAATGTCACCATTCGCATATGGAGGTCCATCATGCAATACAAATAAAGGACGTCCTTTTGTATGTTCTTGTACTTTTTCGTAAATATTCATTTCAGCCCATTTTTCTTGCATTGCAGGCTCACGTTTTGGTAAATTCCCACGCATTGGGAACTCTGTTTTTGGCATCAGTAATGTATTTTTGTACTCCATGCTCAATTCCTCCTTACATGTATAAAAGAAACACTTAAAAAACGGAATAAAAAAGAGACCTTCTCATCCCAAAAAGGGACGAGAAAGTCTCCCGCGGTACCACCCTAGTAGATCATATACATATGTATAGAATCCTCTTTATATTCTTAACGCGAATACACGCCTACGCTTACTCTATTTGTTCAGCGCGGAACTCCAGGGTGATATTCCCACTATCTCCTTATCCTGAGCTTACACCATCCTCAGTTCGCTATATAAGGTTTGAAAAGGTACTTATCCCTATCTTCGTTTTTCTTAATAAATATGTTGTTTAAAATTATATGTAATAATGAGAAAAACGTCAAGCTTACACTGTTTCTTCTTTTTTCAACAGTTCATCTACTTCGTCTTCTAATTCAATTAGTTTATCCCAATCATCGTTGTTTAACATCTCAAGCTGTGTTTCTAATAACATACGGAAACGAGTTCGGAATACTTTCGCTTGTTTCTTTAGCTCTTCAATATCAAAAGCAACTTTTCTTGATTTTACTAATGCTTCGTTAATAATACGATCAGCATTCTTTTCAGCTTCACGCACAATTAATTTCGCTTCTTTTTGCGCATTACGTTTTACTTCTTCCGCTGCTTCTTGTGCAACGACGATAGATTTGTTTAACGTATCTTCAATATTAGAGAAATGATCTAACTTCCCTTCTAACTGCGCAACTTTTTCTTCTAAAGCTTTTTTCTCACGAATGACCAATTCATAATCTTTGATAATTTGATCAAGAAACTCATTTACTTGATCTTCATCATAGCCACGGAATCCGCGACCAAATTCTTTGTTATGAATATCTAATGGTGTTAACGGCACAACGCCACCTCCAAGTAGTTATCTAAATTTCCTCTTTCAATTATATCTTTTCTTCGACAAAATAGGAGGATTTCCTTCTAAAAAACCAATCATTTTAGTATACCATACAAAATTCTCCATTTGTCGCGTTTTGTTCTACCTTCTACAGAAAATAATTTACTTCGGCCATATCCTCTAACAGAAAAAACATCTCCTGGATAGCATTCATAAGAAGTTTGCTCCACTGTTTTCCAATTGACTTTTACTAAACCATTTTTTATGAAAGGTTGTACTTTCTGTCTAGATAAATGTAACATTTCAGCTAACATAACATCTAAACGAAGTGAAGAAACCGTTCCAGATTTCTCTCCCCACGTTTCATCTATCTGTAGAATTTGTTCTCCTTGCACTGACGCTAAAGAGACTTTTACTTTCCCTATTGATTGTAAGTTCATCTCAATATACGATACAATTTCTTTCGCAACTACAATTTGGGCACGATTTTCTTGCAGCAAAATATCACCACATTTTTCTCTTGTTAAACCAAGAGACATAAATGTACCTAATATTTGCCTATGTTCTAGCGTATAAAACTTGGAAGGATAGTCAATTTCTAATACTTCTACTTGAAATTCTTCTTCATTTAATTCTAGATAGTCTGGATAAATAAGTGCTCTTTTACGCTCTGCATTAGGCGTTGCACCACCAAATTGTACAGCAACATCACCTTGTCCTATTACCATTGAAACAATTTGTTGTTGCCTAGGATCAAGAAAATCCGTTAACTTCACTTGATGGTACTCCGCCGCTCGCTTCCACTCTAGCACTTTATCCACAAAGACCTCCTCATCAGGCCTAAAATGTTCGTAGATGCTCATGTATTTACCTTCTTACTATAAGAAATAGCTTAATAAACTGAACAAACCAGTTTTAGCAAGTTTCAACGCAAAGATCGCAACGATTGGAGAAATATCAATCATTCCAAGCGGCGGAATAAAGCGGCGGAATGGTTCTAAATACGGTTCACAAATACGTGCCAGGAACTCTCCAAAAGATGATTCCTTTGCACCAGGAAACCATGATAGGAGAATGTAAATAATAAGTGCCCACGAGTAAATCTCGATAGCATAACTTAACACTATAAAAACTGTTGTCATGGCGTATTACCACCTCTTTATATTTGTTTCTTCTTCTTCACCGAATAACTCTGAAATCGCACCAACAATATCTACATTTTCAGGTGTACACATAAATGTTTTCGGCCCTATTTTTTGAATGTCCCCGCCTATAGCGTATACAGTACCACTTAAAAAGTCAACGATACGTACCGCTTGATCAGTAGACATTCTCTGCAAATTAATTACAACAGCTCGTCTACCTTTTAAGTGGTCCGCAATCCCTTGTGCTTCCGAATATGTGCGTGGTTCTAATAAAACAACTTTTGAAGATTGTTTTGCTGTTTCAATACTCACAACATTTTGCTTCGGTTGCGCTTTCGGAAACGTAACGTCTTGTTGTTCTGGTGGATCTTGCTGCTTTTTCATGTCTGTTTGCTCCTTTTCATAACCATATTGAGCTGCTTCTTTTTCTTCCGGTGTATCAAAAAAGAAGTATTTTACTTTTGACCAACTCATAATAAGATTCTCCTTCCTTTTACGCTTTTCCTACTAAAATCGTTCCCAAACGAATATATGTAGCCCCTTCTTCAATTGCAATTGTGTAATCGTTGGACATTCCCATTGATAATTCTTTACATGGCGCATGTAATAACTCTAGCTCCTGCACCTCTGTTTGCAGCATACGTAATTCCTTAAAACAGCGTCTGATTTCTTCCTCTTCTTCTGTAAATGGAGCCATCGTCATTAGTCCAACCACTTCAATTTTATCGAATTCTTGCAAACTTTGAATAAAAGAAACAACCTCTTCTATTGCCAATCCTTGCTTCGATTCTTCAGATGAGGTTTTCACTTGAATAAAGCATTTCACTTTCTTATCAGCACGTTTCTGAATTTCTTTCGCCAGCGAAAGACGATCTAACGAATGTAAATAATCAATTTCATTAATGATTTCTTTTACTTTTCTCGTTTGTAATGAGCCAATAAAGTGCCAATTAACTTTTGAACCGAAATGCTCGTATTTCTGTAAGAAACCTTCATTTCTATTTTCACCTAAATCGATAATTCCAGCTTCAATTACTTCGTTTGTTTTTTCAATCCCTACAGTTTTTGTAACTGCAACAAGTTTAATATCTTGCAACGAACGTCCAGCTCGAGCGCAAGATTCTTTAATAGCTTCATTTACAATTACTAAATTTTCTTGTACTGTCACTTGCTTCCTTCCTCCTTAAAACCTATGAAACTCAACATTCTTCCTGTCTTACCTTGATCACGACGATGAGAGAAAAATAGTTGCTCTTCACAGCTTGTACAAAGAGATGACATTACAATATGCTCTTCTTTTATGCCTGCTTGTACACATAATATACGATTAATTTCTTTTAAATTAATTGCGTACTGCCCGTCAGAAATTTTTTGATGAGGAACAGCACCGCTAACTACTTCCTGTGCTGCTGTTAATACACGATCATCCACAACATAACAACAAGATCCGATCGACGGCCCAATTGCAACATGAATTTCATCACTTGAAATACCTTCTGCATTCCACTTTTGAATCATTTCCTTTGCAATCTCTTGTACAGTGCCTTTCCATCCAGCATGCGCAAGTCCTATCATACCATGTGATGGTGCATAAAAATAGAGCGGAACACAATCCGCGTAACAAGACGTTAACAGAACATCTTCATTACTCGTATAAATGCCATCTGTTTTTGAAATGCCGTCCTCATATGAATAGACACCACTTCCCTTTTCCTGTTGCCCTACTTTTTCAACATGATGAGCATGAACTTGTTCAGAGCAAATCCAGTTTTCTAATGGTTTTTGTAACTTATTTGCTAAAATGCGTCTGTTTTCATGAACGTTCTCCACGATATCATTCACATGTAATCCTAAATTCATCGCATGAAAGGAGCCCGTACTTATCCCACCATCTTTTGTCGTAAATCCAGCAGTAATGTTTCCAAGTTCTTTCCACGCTTGTAAATACAGTATACCGTCCACATATTTAAATGGTTCTCTCATAATAAAGCGGCTCCTTTTAATTAAAATAACAGAAAAAAGCATGGTACTTCCTGTCTATTTTACCATACTTTTATTTTTTCATAATCCTAACAGAAAAAAAAGAGGAATTTGTAATATTCTTTATGAAATTGTCGGTGTTTGTATTGATTCTGTTACAGAATTAACAGGATTTACTCTTACAAGTATGACATCTTCCCCAATTTTCACAATTTCCTTCCAAGGAATTACAATCTCAACATCTTTTCCAAAAATACCCAGAATACGTGTCTGTTTGGAAATAATAACAGAACAAATTTTCCCTGTGTTCATATCAATTTCAATATCTCCAATATTCCCAATCCTTTTTCCATCTGAAATATTTATAACATCCTTCATCTGTAACTCTGAAATTCGTATCACCATTTTTATCCTCTCCCTTATATGACAAATTGGAAACTGTTTCTCATATTTACAGGAAGCCACCTATACGAAACACCATGCTAGTTTCATTATATGAACACTAATCCCCTACTATGAGCACAAACCATATTACATATAAAAAGGTCTCACCATAATTGGTGAGACCTTATCCTTGAATCGTTTTATTCATTTGTTTAATGGCTGACTTCTCTAAACGTGATACTTGCGCTTGGGAAATCCCAATTTCTTCTGCAACTTCCATCTGTGTCTTTCCTTGGAAGAAACGTTTTCTA
Source organism: Bacillus cereus group sp. Bce019 (assembly GCF_051781745.1). NCBI lineage: Bacteria > Bacillati > Bacillota > Bacilli > Caryophanales > Bacillaceae > Bacillus > Bacillus cereus group sp. Bce019. Next base: position 449,493 of record NZ_JBPWJX010000001.1, on the reverse strand, counting down.
ATAATCATTTTCTCTCTATCATTTAAACGCTTCATTCCTTCTTTCAATGCTAATTCTTCAACCCACTGCTCGTCCTTTTGTTTTTCATCACTTAACTGATCCATAACAAAGATAGGATCTCCCCCATCATTATAAATCGGTTCAAATAATGAAACTGGATCTTGAATCGCATCTAAAGCAAATACTATCTCTTCATGAGTTACTTCTAGCACTTTTGCAATATCCATTGCTGTTGGTTCTTTTGAATTTTCTGCAATCAATTTTTCTCTTACTTGCAAAGCTTTATACGCAATATCTCGCAATGAGCGCGATACGCGAATCGGATTATTATCACGCAAATATCTGCGTATTTCCCCAATAATCATCGGCACAGCATACGTTGAAAATTTTACATTTTGGCCTAAATCAAAATTATCAATTGATTTCATAAGTCCGATGCAACCAACTTGAAATAAATCGTCAACATATTCTCCTCTGTTATTAAATCTTTGGATGACGCTCAGTACAAGACGTAAGTTTCCATTCACTAATTTTTCTCTTGCGCTTATCTCTCCACTTTGCATTTCACGAAATAATTTACGCATCTCTTCATTTTTTAATACTGGAAGTTTAGCTGTATCAACACCGCAAATTTCTACTTTGTTTCTCGTCAAAGTGTTCCCTCCTATCGGGAGTTGCTGTACAGTGTAAAGTATTTCCTTTGAAGGGGATTTTATGCATGTGTTTTTTTCACGATTTATTATTTAAATTATCTTTCCTAATACAACTAAATAGAATAAGACCAGCCTACATAACGGCTGGTCTTATTCTTTACACCATTTTATTAAATTCTTTTCGTAATCTTTTTATAATTCTTTTTTCTAAACGCGAAATGTATGACTGTGAAATCCCAAGCATATCAGCCACATCTTTTTGCGTCTTTTCCTCTCCTCCAGCAAGCCCAAACCGAAGTTCCATAATTTGTTTTTCACGATCATTTAATTGGTGTAATGCTTTCATTAAAAGGTGACGATCTACAGTAGCTTCTAAATCTTTTGTAATAATATCATCATCTGTACCTAACACGTCAGACAATAACAGTTCATTCCCATCCCAATCAATGTTTAGTGGTTCATCAAAAGAAACTTCCGAACGATTTTTGTTATTTCGACGTAAATGCATTAAAATTTCATTTTCTATACAACGCGATGCATATGTTGCTAATTTTATTTTCTTTTCTGGATTAAATGTATTTACCGCTTTAATAAGGCCGATTGTTCCTATACTAATCAAATCTTCAATATTTATCCCTGTATTTTCAAACTTTCTTGCTATATATACAACGAGCCTTAAGTTACGTTCAATAAGTAATGACCTTGCTGCCTGATCTCCTTTTGGCAATTTATTCAAAAGAACTTCCTCTTCTTCTTTTGTTAACGGTGGTGGCAACGCTTCACTTCCACCAATATAATAAATTTCATCGGTCTTAATTCCTAATTTCAGCAATACTTTATACCAAAGGTATACTAAATAAAATTTTAATTTCATCATATTATCCCGCCTCTCATTTATTAAGCAATCACCATTTTTTGCGAAATCAACATTTTTGGATGCACAATACATTGATACTCCCCATTAGTAGACAGCTGTTGTGTATTTAATCCAATTAATACTTTGTTTACAACAATAGAACTACCTTCATGGTCAACTTGCACACTGTCAGGCTTAATTGCCCACAAAAATTGACTCTCTACTCCTACTGCACGGAAAGGAATTAAGCGTAATTTGGTCGCCCAACCAGAATCATTTTCTGGTATTTGAGGAATTTCTGTTTTGGAATAAATTTGTTCTGTTAACCAAGATGGTAAGCAATGTTCTAATGATGAAACATGCATAATCATAACAGGTGTTTTTGTTAATGGGTCATAAAGTTGGTTCCCACTGTCAATAAGACCTGCGAGTTCTAGTTCTTCTTCGGCTAATTGAATTTTTACTTTCACAATTTGATCATAGTGTATTTTCGTGACCTCTACGCTTTCAATACGCTTTTTAGAAAAATAATAAATTACTGGAAAACCAAAAATAACAAATAACCAACTAATTGGATCACCGTAAGAAATTGACTGAGATTGAACCAATCCATTTACCATTTCATTCGTTTGCAAAAAGAAATGAGTTCCAATTAATCCTCCGCCAACCATAAAGGTTACAAAGTAAAAAGTAAAAACAGTTTGTGCATAATTTCTAAATGTCGTAAACCCAAATGCTGTATACACAATAAGTAACGAGTACAGTAGTTTCATAATTGGATGTGTCATCATAGAAGCAAAAGGAGTAAAGGCAAAAATAACAATAGTTGAACCTATAAATGCCCCTAACACAAGCCTCCATCTTTTGATTTTCTTTTTTAACACGGTAGCTGTTAATAAAAGCAAAAGAAAATCAATGCAGGCGTTTAACAACCAAACAACGTCGGCGTAAACAACCAAACAATTCACCTCTTTTTTCAAGTTGAGACTAGTATAATGCATATCCAATAGGAAAGTGTGTCAATTTGCGGAGGTGTTTTTTTGTTATTTTGTGATTTCTAGACATAATCTGTCGGTAAAAAATAAAAGTACAAATTCATAGAATGATATACTCTTATTTTCACAAACAAAATATATTGAAATATACGAAATAAAAAAAGACCTGCTTAGCAGGTCTTTTCCATAAAAAATAAAAAGGAGCATGAAAGCTCCTTTTTTTATCGTCTACGACGGTTACGTAAAAATGCTGGAATATCGATATCATCTGAATCTGAATGACGCTCATGTACAACTGGCTCTTCACGCTTCATTTCACGTTTTACTTCACGCTGTTTTGAAGGTTGAGCTACTGGTTGTTGCTGTTGTTGCGTGTGGTTCGCATTCGGACGAATAATTGGTTTTGGTGGTTGAGTTGCAATGCTATCATCAAAACCAGTTGCAATTACAGTTACAACGATATCATCTTTTAATCCTTCGTTAATAACAGAACCGAAGATCATATTTACTTCTGGATCTGAAGCTGAAGCTACGATGTCTGCCGCTTCTTGTACTTCATATAAGCTTAAGTTAGCGCCACCCGTAATGTTCATGATAACACCTTGAGCTCCATCAATAGATGTTTCTAGTAATGGGCTAGAAATCGCTTTTTTCGCAGCTTCTGCAGCACGATTTTCCCCATTACCAGAACCAATACCCATTAAAGCAGAACCTCTATTAGACATAATTGTCTTTACGTCTGCAAAGTCTAAGTTAATTAAACCTGGCGTTGCAATTAAATCCGAAATACCTTGAACACCTTGACGTAATACGTTATCAGCTTCACGGAATGCTTCTAACATTGGCGTATTTTTATCAACAATCTCTAATAAGCGATCGTTTGGAATTACAATAAGAGTATCTACATTTTCTTTAAATGCTGCAATACCAGATGCTGCTTGCGTCGCACGCTTACGTCCTTCAAAAGTAAATGGACGTGTTACAACACCTACTGTTAAAGCACCTAATTCTTTTGCAACTTGAGCAACAACTGGAGCTGCACCAGTTCCAGTTCCACCGCCCATACCGGCAGTTACGAAGACCATATCCGCACCACGAAGTGCTTCTTGGATCTGTTCTTTACTTTCTTCTGCAGCTTTTTTCCCTACTTCAGGGTTTGCGCCTGCACCAAGTCCACGCGTTAATTTTCCACCAATTTGCATTTTTGTTTCAGCTTTTGATAGATTTAATGCTTGTGCATCAGTGTTCACAGCGATAAAGTCTACACCTTGTACACCGTGTTCAATCATACGGTTTACAGCATTGTTTCCGCCACCGCCGACACCGATAACTTTTATATTCGCTAATTGATCTTGAGTAGTATCAAACTCTAACATGTCGAAATCCCCCTAGAACCTCATTTTTCGTGTCCAATTTTAATCCCATAAATAACGGAATACACGTTTTACTTTTGACATCATGCGGTCATCATTTTGATTATTATTGTTTTGATTACGAGTTTTTTGTTTCGTGGGTTGCTGTTGTACCGGCGTTGGTGCTGGTGCTGGTACTGGTTCAAAATGCTCTTGCTTTTCCTGCACATTTTTCCCACGTAATTTAGCTTTTTGATAAGAATGTTTAATTAATCCAACTCCACTTGTATATTGGGGCTCACGCACACCAATATAATCAGGAGTTGCTACACGAACATTTTCATGTAAAATATCATATGCAAGATCAAGAACACCTGGCATAGAAGCAATTCCGCCAGTTAGTACATAACCAGAAGCCACTTGCTTTACTCCTAACTTACGCACTTCATCTTGAACAAACATTAAAATTTCCTCTACACGAGCCTCTATTATATCCGATAATTCCAACTGAGAATATTGTTCTGTTTGATCACTTCCCATAATAGGAACCGTAAACATCTCTTCTTCAGATGCTGTATCATAAAAAGCATGTCCATATTTCAACTTAATTTGATCTGCATTTTCTGTTGAAGTTTTCAACCCAATCGCAATATCTTTCGTTATATGGTCTCCACCTAATGGTAATACGCTTGTCGCTTGTAACTCTCCATCTTTAAAAATAGATAAAGTTGTAGATCCTCCCCCCATATCAACAAGGGCTACTCCTCTATTTTTTTCATCTGAAGATATTGCAACTGTTGCAGCCGCTAAAGGTTGAAGACAAATATCAACAATTTCAAGACCTGCTTTTTCTACACAACGAAGTAGGTTATGTAGTAAAGTTCTCGAGCCTGTAATAAGTGTACCTTCCATTTCTAATCTTACACCGATCATCCCGCGTGGATCGTTAATCTCGTCAAGACCGTCTACAATGAACTGTCGAGGTACCACATCAATAAACTCACGTTCTGGAGCAATTGACACAACTTGTGCTGCATCTAGAACGCGTAAGACATCTTCATTCCCGATTTCACGATCTTCATTTGAAACAGCGACTACTCCGTGACAAGGAAGTAGCTGTACCTGGTTTGCATTGACACCTACTACAACTTGCTCAATGTGGATTCCCACCATGCGCTCAGCTTGTTCAATTGCTTTTTTAATTGATCGAACAGTCTCGTCTATATCAACTATCGATCCCTTCTTTAAACCATTTGATTTTACATTTCCAACACCAATAATGTTTAAGCTGTCATTAACCATTTCACCAATGATGACTTTAACATTGGATGTACCGATGTCAAGACTAACATATATTTCATTGCTGTTCATTCTTTGGCACCTCCTTCTTTATTTATACCATACAACTCAATATATGGAACAACAATCGCAACTTTACTATTTATAAGAAAAATATTCAACGTCTTTATACGTTTCCCTTTTTTAACCCTATATTTTTCTTATTTTTATTTAGCATTCAATTAAGAATATCGCAGTAAACTATGAATAACTGCTTATCTTGAAATAATTCTATTTCGAGTGTAAAGTTTACCGCCAAGTATAAGTCTACACTAAGATGTACTCATAGAAAAGTGAAACTTGTACCAATACTAGTATGAATCTAAGAATTTTTACATATTTTTCATCAAATGAACCATTCTTCTAAATTCGTATACACATAATAGAACATTCGTTTCGTTTTTTCTGCTATAAGTAACGAAAACTACCATTCTATTCTTTTTTTTCTTCCGCACCTAATTCTTTCGTATATGCACCTACTTCTAAGTCAATTAATACCTTCTTACCTGGCTCAATTGTTTTTAAAATAAGCGGATAGGCTTCCATACGTTTTGCGAAATTTTGAATTGTAGTGCTCACTTCATAACCTTCATTCATATATAAAGTAAGATGATCTTCATTCGCATTCGTTGGTGAATAGCGAATCTCCGAAATAGATTTTAAAATAGCTGGTGTTAATTTTTCTAGTTCAGCGATTAACTCCTTCATTTTCTCTTCTTTAAAAGGTTCGAAAATCGGTGCTGCAACAGGAAGTTTTCCATTAGGTAGTACATCAAGCGTTTTTCCATTCTCTAATAACGGTTGTAATTTTCCCTCTTTATTTATATAACCAATCGTTAAATATTCTTCGATATGAATATCAATATTGTTTGGAAAACGTTTTTTTACATTTACTGCTTTAATTTCTTTTCGCTTCGTTAAGTTTTCTTCAGCTTTATGTGCTGTCACTCGGAAATAACTTGTATCATATGTCACGCCTGAATCCTTCATTACTTGTTCATCCGTCATATAGTGATTTCCAAACACACTAATCTTTTTTATATTACTAAGCGGAGACCGAAAATAAATTAAAAAGAGCACTAATAAAAATAAAATTGATATGTATAAAATCAATCGATGATTAACATTTTTTTTGTTTTTTTTCTTTTGATTTTTCAATTTTGGTACACGATCTTGTAGTTTAATCACTTTACTATTATTCATGTACGATCCCCCTATGTAACATAAAGAACGGCATGTTCCTCATGCCGTTCTTATCTTCTTATTATAACATAAATGATAATGAGCGGAACGAATAACCGTTATCTTCCAATGATTTCTACTTCTGTGTGCATATCTACATCAAATTTATCCTTAATTGTATGTTTTATTAATTCAATTAAAGACAATACATCTTGCGCTGAAGCTCCCCCGATATTAACAATAAAATTGCCATGCATTTCAGAGATTTGAGCTCCACCAATCCTATAACCACGAAGCCCTGCTTTTTCTACTAAATCTCCTGCAAAATGTGGGATTGGATTCCGAAATACACTTCCTGCACACGGGTGATTCCATGGTTGCGTTTCACGGCGGTAATCTTTATTATTTTGCATGCTACGTACAATTTCTTCACGTTTCCCCGCCTGTAATTGAAACACCGCCTCTAAAACAATACCAGGACGTTTCGTTTGCAATACAGATGCCCGATAAGAAAACTCCAGTTCTTTATTCGTTAACCAGTCAATTGCACCGTCTTCAAACAGAATGAGAGCCTTCGATAATACACTCGATATATCCGATTTATGTGCACCTGCATTCATATATACTGCACCACCGACACTTCCTGGAATACCGCTTGCAAACTCCAATCCAGCTAACCCTTGACGACTAAGTAAAGTTGACAATTTAATAAGAGGATATCCACTACCAACTCTTACCTTATGTTTTTCGACCTCTAAGTGATCTAATCCTTCTCCTAAACGAATAACAACACCTTCTATGCCTTGATCAGATACAAGAAGGTTTGAACCGCGACCAATTACAGTCCACTTCGTTTTGTATTGCTTTACTAACTGTAATGTTTTTTCAATACCGGCTACATGCTTTGGCACAATTAAAATATCCGCTGGGCCACCTATTTTCATAGTTGTATAACGTGCTAACGGCTCGTTAACCAAAACACGACCAACGTCTGCTTCTATAAGCTTATTTACTAATTGTTCCATAGACAATCTCCCCCATATTAAGTCTCCTTATGACAATAATATGCAGGGCGTTCACCTAACGTTATCCCTCTATTTACGGGCAGTACAGCTCCTAAATCAAAATTAGGTGATAACAAAGAAATTAAGCGGAATGAGGATACCAGTAAACATCCGATTAGTGAAAGGTAATAATCAAAGAGAGAGAATCACTCCCCACTGATTAAAGCCTCACTTTATTTTTTTACAAGTTTATTCATTACTTCATACAGCTTATTTGCTGCATCTGGAATACCTAGTTGCTTAGCAGCTAGCTTCATATTTTGTAATGTTTGTGCATCTAATAAAATCTCATCAATATCACGAATAAGCGTTTCAGCTGTTAAATCTTTTTCAAGTAACATTTTTGCCGCTCCTTTATCAACAACTGAACGTGCATTCTTTTCCTGATGATTATTTGTTACATACGGACTCGGTATTAACACACTTGGTTTTCCTAACGCTGTTAATTCTGCAAGTGTTGTTGCCCCAGCCCTTGAAACAACAAGGTCTACACCAGTTAGTACCTCTGGCATATTATGAATGAACGGCTTAATAATAACATTGCTTGGGTTCCCTTTTTGCTTCACGGCTTCCATCACTTTGTCATAATGTACTTCACCTGTTACATATAGTATTTCGTAGCTTTTGTTCCCAAACTGTTCAATTGCTTCAACGAAGGCATCGTTAATCGGTCTAGCCCCACGACTTCCACCAAATATAAGTACAGACTTTTTAGGAAGAGAAAGCCCAACTGAACGTTTCCCCTTCATTCCATTTTGTTCCATTACCTCTGATGCTCGTGGATTACCTGTCATTACCACTTTTGACTCTGGAAAATGCTCTATAGCTGCTTCAAAACAAACAGCAACTTTATCAACATAACGGCTTAAAAACTTGTTCGTTACACCTGGTACACTATTTTGTTCATGTACAATAGTTGGAATACCTAATTTGGCTGCAGCGTATACAACTGGTCCACATACATATCCACCCGTTCCAATTACGATATCCGGATTAAAACGACGAATATATCGTTTACTATCCTGTACACCTTTTAAAAAACGCATTACTGTTTTCACATTATCTAATGATATTTTTCGTTTAAATCCACTTATAACAATAGATTGAAATGGTATACCTGCTTTTGGAACGATTGTACTCTCTAGTCCATTTTCCGTACCAATATATAAAAATCTTGCTTCTGGATTTAACTTTTTTATTTCTCTAATTAAAGCAAGAGCTGGATAAATATGACCACCAGTACCCCCACCACTCACTAATACACGCACTACTAACTCCTCCGCTTCTCTTTTCTTATTTCCATTATATTTATTTCTATATACATATTGCATTTTTACACACATACGAAAAACCCTGTCTTATAAACAGGGTTTAGTAGCGAGAATGGCGACTTATATTTAATAATACACCTACTGCCATTAACATTAATGTCAAACTTGATCCACCATAACTTAAAAACGGCAAGGTAATACCCGTAACAGGCATTAGTCCTGTTACAACACCAACATTAATCATTACTTGAATCGCAATCATCGCCACAATACCTACTGCTAAAAACGTACCATATAAATCTGGCGCTCCTAATGCGATACGAATCCCGCGCCATAATAATAGACTAAATAATAATAACACAAATGAACCACCAATAAAACCTAATTCCTCGGATAAGATCGCAAATATAAAGTCAGTTTGTGGTTCAGGTAAATAAAGAAATTTTTGTCTACTTTGTCCAAGTCCAAGCCCAAATAATCCACCAGGTCCAATTGCAAGTAATGATTGGATAATTTGAAATCCACTCCCGAGCGGATCTGACCACGGATCTAAATATGATGTAATGCGTTTCATTCGATACGGTGCTGATGCAATTAACCCTACAAATCCTGCTACACCAATCAAACCAAACATTGCAAAGTGAAAAACTCTCGCTCCCGAAATGAATATCATAATGATACATGTCCCAACCATTACCGTTCCTGTCCCAAGGTCTGGCTGTAACATAATCATCCCAAAAGCAAGAAACACAAAACTAAGAGCCGGTAATAAACCACGTTTAAAAGATGTAATCAATTTTTGCCGTTCTGCTAAAAACTTTGCCAAGAAAATAATCATCGCAAACTTCATAAATTCTGACGGCTGAATCGAAAATGCTCCGATTCCAATCCAACTTCGTGCTCCTCCTCGAACAAGACCTACTCCAGGAATAAGAACGAGAATAAGAAGAATGAAGCAAACTAGCAAAATCACTTTTGAATACGTACGCCACACCCAATAATCAATTTTCATAATAAAAAACATAGCTACTACACCAAGACCCGCAAACAGTAATTGTCTTTTTGCAAAAAAGAATGAGTCCCCCATTTTATAAGAGGCCCAAACTGCACTCGCACTATAAACCATAATCATTCCGATTGTCAACAATGAAAGTGTTACGATGATGAGAATAAAATCAGGCGTTTTCTTCATTACCCACAAACACCACCTCTTTAGGCAGAACCTTTTGCCCTATGTAACAAAACATCAGTAGGTGTTAGCCTACTGATGTTTTGATTTACTTTATATAAGTTTATGCACAGCTTGTATAAAAATGTCTCCTCTTTCTTCAAATGTTTTAAATTGATCCCAGCTTGCACACGCTGGAGAAAGAAGAACGACATCACCATCTTTAGAATGAGCATAAGCTTTCACCACTGCTTCATCTAAAGTATCGACACTTTCAATTATATCTAATCCCGCTTTTTCTGCCGCTCTTACTAGTTTAGGAGCTGTTTGTCCAAATGTTACAATCGCTTTTACATTTTTGAAATACGGAATTAAATCATCGAATTCATTTCCGCGATCAAGCCCACCTGCTAGTAACACAATCGGTTGTGTAAACGCAGATAGTGCTTTCTCAGTCGCTAACATATTCGTTGCTTTTGAATCATTATAAAACTTACGGTTGTTAATCGTTGTTACATATTCTAAACGATGTTTTACACCCGTAAAACGTTTTAACACGACCGTAATTGCTTCATTAGAAGTACCTAATAATTTCGCAATACTCATCGCAGCTAAAATATTTTCTAGATTATGTTGACCAGGTAAAACGATATCGCTTACTTCAATAACTTTTTCACCTTTGAAATAAAGAGCGTTATCTTTTATACACGCACCATCTTCAATTTCTTTCGTTGTCGAAAACAGGATTTTTTGACCTTTAGAATACGCAGACAAAGCCATCACATCTGCATCATCCGCATTTATTACACTATAATCATTTTCTGTTTGGTTTTTAAAAATATTTGCTTTTGCTAAACCATATTCTTTCTTCGTCCCATGATAATCTAAGTGGGCCTCAAATAAATTTAAAAACGCAGCAATTTTAGGTTGGAACAATTCTACTCCCATCAATTGAAACGATGAAAGTTCTGTAACTACAACTTCATTTTCTTTTGCATCCTGTGCTACTTCACACGCTACAGTTCCAATGTTCCCTGCAATTACAGGATGCTTTTGTCCTTCTTTTAGCATTTCAAATGTCAGCATTGTCGTCGTCGTTTTACCGTTAGACCCCGTAATCCCAACAAATGGTGCTTCTGAAATACGATATGCTAATTCAACTTCCGTAACAATCGGAATTTGCTTTTCTTTCGCAGCAACTAATATTGGATTAGAATACGGGATTCCTGGATTTTTTACTACAAGAGAAATATTTCTCTCTAATAATTCTAAAGGATGACCACCGCATACAACGTCCATTCCTTTTGCTTGTAATTCTGCAGCAAGTACATTCTCTGCTAAAGGCTTTCCGTCATTTACAATAACATTTGCCCCTAACTTTTGTAACAATGTAGCTGCTGCATAACCACTTTTTGCAATGCCCAATACAAGAATATTCTTATTTTGAAATTCAGTTACAGTTTTCAATTACATCCACACCCCGATATAAATTCCTAACACAGCTAATAAAAATCCTGCAGACCAAAACGTCACAACAACACGCCACTCTGACCAACCACATAATTCATAATGATGGTGTAATGGACTCATTTTAAAGACACGTTTTCCTGTTGTTTTAAATGAAATGACCTGAATGATAACCGATAAAGTTTCCATTACGAATACTCCGCCAATAATTACAAGTAGCAATTCTTGTTTTAATAAAATCGCTACAGCTGCAATGGCTCCACCTAAAGCTAATGAACCTGTATCTCCCATAAACACTTTTGCTGGATTCGCATTGAATACTAAAAATCCAAGTACAGCTCCTACAACTGCCATACAGAATATCGCTACTCCAAATTGCTCTTGTGCCACAGCAATAATACTAAATGCTCCAAATGCAATAGCAGCTGTTCCTGATAATAAACCATCTAAACCGTCAGTTAAGTTAACTGCATTTGATCCACCAATAAGCATAAATAGTACAAGTACGAAATACGCCCAACCTAATTCAAACTTAACATCCGTTCCCGGAATCATGATGTATGTGTGGAACGCTTGCCCTTTTCCAATTAAAAAGAATGCAATAGCAATAACAAGCTGACCTACTAATTTTTGCTTTGATGTTAAACCAAGATTTCTCTTCTTAACTACCTTTATGTAGTCATCTAAAAATCCAATCAATCCGTAACCAAACGTCACTAATAGTAATAACGAAACCTCTGCACCTAAATAATTAAACTTAATCGCCATAATAAGTGAAGTTACCATCATAGATACGTATATGACGATACCACCCATTGTCGGTGTCCCTGATTTTTTTTGATGTGACTTTGGTCCCTCATCACGAATACTCTGTCCGAACTTTAATTTTCTTAAAAATGGAATAAACAATGGCGAAAGGGCAACAGAAATTAAGAATGCTACCCCAGCCGTTACTAATAAACCTTGCTCAAGCACATGTAGTCCTCCTCTCACGTTGTTACTCTTCGTTGTTTAAACGCCCTGTAATTGCTTCTTTAGCAACTTCACGATCATCGAAATGATGAACTTCTTTACCAATAATTTGATACGTTTCATGCCCCTTACCAGCAATAATAATGATATCATCTGCTTTCGCTTTAGCGATTGCATGGTGTATTGCTTCTTTTCTATCAATGATCATTTCATAATTTTTCCCGCTTGCACCATGTACCATATCATCTAAAATAGCCGCTGGATCTTCACTTCTTGGATTATCTGATGTATAAATTGCGTGAGTTGCATATTTTGTTGCAACACTTGCCATTATCGGTCTCTTCGTTCGGTCCCTATCGCCACCACAACCAACGATACAATACACATCACCTTTTGCAAATTGTTTTGCAGTTTTTAATACATTTTCTAAACTATCTGGCGTATGTGCGTAATCAACAATAACTGTATAATTTTGCCCTCCATCAACAACTTCAAAACGTCCTGGAACCCCAGCTAAACCCTTTATAACAGCAATGATCGTTTCTAATTTCACACCCGAAACAAGTCCTGCTGCTGTTGCTGCAAGTACGTTATATACATTAAATTTACCTATTAATTTCATCGTAACATTTACACTTTCATATGGTGTGACAAGCGTAAATGTAGTCCCGCCACTCGTCATAACGATATTTTTTGCCATAATGTCACTTGTTGTATCAATACCATATGTTACAACTGTTGCTGCAGTACTTCTCATATACTCTTCTGTTACATTATCATCGCTATTCAGCACAGCGTACTTTTCACGATTATGATTATAACTATTGCCAAGCTGTGCAAATAGTAACCCTTTTGCATGTTTATATTCTTCCATCGTTTTATGATAGTCTAAATGATCTTGTGTTAAATTCGTAAACACCGCTACATCGTAATCACATCCGTGTACACGACCAAGATCTAACGCATGTGACGAAACTTCCATTACCGTACTGTCCACACCTTGTTCAACCATTTTTGAAAACGTCTGTTGAAGTGTTAGTGCATCTGGTGTTGTATTTTTCACCTCAAATGTTTCATCACCGATTTTCATATTAATCGTTCCAATTAGCCCTGTTTTATGACCATGTGCTCGCATAATCTCATCCATAATATGCGATGTTGTTGTCTTTCCATTTGTACCTGTAATTCCGATTAAATGTAACTTGTGTGTCGGTTGACCATAAAAATAATCAGCTAAAACCGCTAACGAACGAAAAGTATTTTTCACAAGTACAACTGGAACGTCAACATCAATTGGTCTTTCCGCAACAATAGCAGCCGCTCCTTGTGCCGCTGCTTGCTTAGCAAAATCATGGCTATCAACCGTATATCCTTTCATACATACAAATAAGCTTCCCTCTTTCACTTTACGTGAATCAGCTTCTATAGATGTGATTTCTGGATTTTCTTTTGGAACAACTGGAAAATCATGCAAACATGATACAAGTGTATGCAACTTCATTTCACTAAACCCTCTCTACATTGTTTATTTATCTTTTTTTCAGTAAGCAACACATTACCTCCTATATAAGGAGGTAAGTGCTACTGACCTATTTATGAATGAGACACTTACTGTCTCAAATTAAGTAACTGTTCTATAAAGAACTCACTTCCACCAATTGTACCATAAAACGTACTATGTTACCTTTAATTCCCGAAGTAAATTCTAATTTTTGAGCCTTCTTTTACTTTAGCTCCCGCTTCTGGTGATTGTTTAATTACTTTCTCTCCATCTCCACTTATATCAAGCTTCAAATCGACGAGTTGTGTTTGTAAGTCTTTCTTTTTCATTCCAATTAAATTCGGAACTTCCACAGTTGGTGTATCGCCCCATTTATATTCTTTCTCAACTTGTTCTTTTCTCGGTTTCACTCCCATAACAGGAAGCGCATCTCGAAGGATATTCCCGACAATCGGAGCTGCTACCACTCCACCAAACTGTGTAACCCCTTTTGGATTATCAACAGCAACATACACAACAATCTCTGGATCATCCGCTGGAGCAAATCCGATAAAAGATACTATATAATTATTCTCTAAATATTTACCATCTTTCACCTTTTGAGCAGTACCCGTTTTTCCACCTACACGATATCCATCAATATAAGCACCTTTACCAGAACCTTTCGCTACAACATTCTCTAATGCATAACGAACTTTTTCTGAAGTTTCCTTGGAAATAACTTTTCTTTTCTCAACAGGTGTCTTTTTACTAACAACTTGATTATTTTTCGGATCAATAAACTCCTTAGCTATATACGGCTGATACAATGTTCCACCATTCACAGCCGCCGCTACAGCTGCTACTTGTTGAATCGGTGTAACAGAAACCCCTTGGCCGAATGAAGTTGTTGCTTGCTCTACTGGACCAACTTTATCTAAATTAAATAAAATCCCACTGCCTTCACCTTGCAAGTCAATTCCAGTCTTCTGCCCAAAACCAAAATTACGAATGTATTTAAATAATCGGTCTTTACCAAGGCGATCACCAAGTTCAATAAATCCCGGGTTACATGAGTTTTGAACGACTTCTAAAAACGTTTGACTGCCATGACCTCCTGCTTTCCAGCATTTCAATCTAGCTCCACCTACTTCAGCTGCTCCATCATCATAAAACGTATCCTTCTCTAAGTCTACTAAATTTTCATTCAATGCTGCAGCTAATGTAATGATCTTAAATGTTGAACCAGGCTCATACGTACTCCATACAGGTAGATTTCTGTTATACACTTCTGGAGAGACACTTTGAAAATCCGCTGGGTCAAAACTCGGTCGACTAGACATACCTAAAATTTCACCATTTTTAGGATTCATTGCAATCGCAATCATACCGTCAGGATTATAAGTTGACTCCGCAATATTCATTTCTCTTTCCATAATCCTTGTAATACGCGCATCGATTGTTAATCCTAAATTTAAACCAGCTTCTGGCTTTTTGAAATCATCACCAACATTAGGCATCCTTTGTCCTTTCGCATCTGCAAAAAAACGCACATGACCTTTGTCCCCATTTAGCTCTTTATCATAATATTTTTCTAGTCCCATAAGACCTTGGTTATCGCTACCTGCAAAACCTAATACATGTGATAAAAAGTTTCCAAATGGATAGTACCGGATAGAATCCTCTGCGATATACACGCCCTTCAAACTTAATCCTCGTACTTCTTTCGCTTTGTCATGTGATATTTTCCTTCCGCCTTTATCTAACCTTACAATCGATTCTTTTTTTGTAATCCTTTTATAAATCTCATCTTTTTCCACACCTAATACTGCAGCTAACTTCTCTGCAGTCTCTGCTGGTTTTTCAATTTGCCTCGGTACAACAAAGACAGTTGGAGCACTTTTATTCGTGGCAAGTTCCACACCATTTCGGTCTAAAATTTTCCCACGTTCGGGTTCAAAAGTAATATTACGACTCCATGAATCTTTCGCACGATCCGTTAACATATTCCCAAGAAAAAATTGCACATATCCAAGACGAATATCGATAATAGTGAAAATAAGTATACCTGATATAAGTATAAAAATAAGTCGTTTTCTAACTGTTACATTTGATACACGCATATCGGAACAAGCCTCCCTTACGCCTAGCTTGTTCCAATATATGCTTGTACTTATTTAATTAGAACTTATTCTCTTTTACCATTACGGCTTTTCTGCTTCTTGCTGTGGTTCGAGTGGCGGTACGAGTGTGACACCTAATTCTGTACCAGGTTGTAATAATGTTCCTTCCGCCACACTTTGTTCTGTTACGTATCCTGTACCAGAAGGTTTCAAGTTAAGCTGTAATGTCTTCGCTAAATTCATAACATCACGCAGTGCCCATCCTTGTATATTTGGCATTGTAGGCTTATCTCCTACCAAGAAGACTCGGTCGCCTTTTAATGTTTGTTCAGTCGCTTTTGGTACTTGTTGCTGTACTTTCCCTTCACCTAGTACGATTGGACGAAGTTTTGCTTTATCAATCGCTTTCCCCGCTTCAGCCATCGTTTTACCAGTTACATCTGGAACAGTAGTTTGTTGTTCTTTCAGATGTTTTTTCGGATCTTTCACTTCATTTGGCTTAATCTTTAAATACTCTAAACTATTTTTTGTTACATATTTAAAAATATCAGCTAAAGGTTGTGCGCCGTTCTCATCATCTTTTAATTTCGGCTGTTTAACAGCTACATACACGACAAGTTGTGGATCGTCCATTGGTGCCATACCTAAGAATGAGAATATATAATTCTGTCTTCCTGTCATATAGCCGCCTTTTCCATCCGGAATTTGCGCTGTACCTGTTTTACCACCAACTGAATATCCATCAATTTTATAAGCTGTCCCTGTACCTTTCGGAGATGTAACAACACGTTCTAATAACTGTCTTACTTGCGCTGCTGTTTCCTTTGTAACAGGTTTTCCTACTTCTTCTGGCTTATGTTCTAATTTTACTTTGTCTGTTATCGGATCTACAATTTTATCAATTGCATAAGGTTTCATCATTTTCCCATCATTTGCAATGGCCGTTGCAGCTTGTACAAGCTGAATTGGTGTTACAGTGGAACCTTGTCCAAAAGCTGTTGTCACTTGTTGTATTTGCTGATCAAATAAAATTGTATTCGATCCTTCACCTGATAAATCAATGTTCGTTTTTTCATCTAATCCAAAACTATGAATATATTTTCGGAAACGTTCTGGACCAAGTTTTTGATCTCCTAAAATTGCAAACGCTACGTTTGAAGAACGCTCTACCCCTTCATCAAACGTGATAGAGCCCCAACCAGCACCGCCATTATGATCTTTTATTTTCCTATTTCCGACTTGATATGTCCCGGATTGATAATAATCTTGTCCTTTGTACACACCTTCATTAATAGCTGCCGCTAACGTAAAAATTTTCATTGTTGATCCAGGTTCAAATGCATTGGCAATCGCGTCATTGAAGAAATATTTAATTTGGCGATCATTAGGGTCATAACTAGGTTTAGTAGACATCGCTAATATTTTCCCAGTTTTCGGATCTGCAACAATCCCTATTAAACTTTCTGGCTCATATTGCTTACTTGCTGCTTTCATCGCGTCTTCTAAATAACTTTGGACACGTTGATCAATTGTTAAATAAGCATTATCTCCATTTTTAGGTGCCTTTACATTAACTTTTCCCCCATCAAGGGACACACCTTTACGATCACCTGTATATGCTACTTCTCCGTTCGAAGCACTTAAGTATTTATCCAAGCTTTTCTCTATGCCAAATTGACCTACCGAGGTTCCATTCTCATTTGGTTTTGCATGACCTATAACGTAAGATGCAAAATCACCGTTTGGATACACCCTTGCATTTTCTGTAATAAAAGATATTCCCGGCAACTTCAACGCTTCTATTTGTTCCTTCTTTTCTTTCGTCAAATCCTTGCCTAACGTTCCAAATTCGACTTGACTTCTACCTTCCTTGTTTAAAGAAGCTAAAATATCCTCTTCGCCTTTTCCAAGTACTCCTGCAATTTTCTTTGCAGTATCTTCTTTATTCTCAACTGAGTTAGCACCTTTTAGTGCAGCTACCATTTTGTAAGAGTTTGCGTCTTGCGCTAACACATGACCGTTTTGATCATAAATGGTTCCTCGGTTCGCTTCAAGAACTCCTTTTTTACTATGCTTTTGTTTAGCAAGTGCATCTAAATCCTGATTATGAACGGTTCCTGTTGATTGTATGTAAAAAAATCGGGCTAATAACAGCAAAAAGAGCAGGAGGAAAAATATCATAAAATAACCTGCTCCCTTATTGGTATGAAATTTAGTCATATTCTTCTTCATCGTTCCTTCACACCTATTGCCTTATTTGAGGCCTTTCACATTATTCGCATTAATTTCTAGCCCATGTTTTTTTGCAACTTCAGCGATTCGTTCATAGCGACTTAACTTCTCTACTTCAGCTTGTAATTCTTGATTTTCTTTTTGCTGCTGTACAATTTTTTCTTCTATCGTCGCTGCTTCTACATTAACTTGATAAAGGCCTGCTTTATTTCCAATAAACGCGACACAGGCATACAATAAAAAGCCAATAAACGCTACATACAACAGTTTTTCGATTCTTGTAATTTTCGCTTTAACCTTCGGCTTAGCCATCTGCTGTGGGGGCGTTTGAATTTGCACCTCTTCTTGCGCTTGTTGTTTGTACTTTACAGCTAAATTAGTCATACCTCTCTCTCCCTTTTATCGTTTTTCAGCGATTCTCAACTTCGCAGAACGCGCACGATTATTTTCTTCTAGCTCTATATCAGAAGGTAAAATCGGTTTTCTTGTAATAAGCTTTAATTTCGGCTTAAATTCATCAGGAATAATCGGTAATCCTGGCGGCAATTGTGGCGTTGTACTATTTCGCTTAAACGTTGTTTTACAAATACGATCTTCTAATGAATGGAATGTTATAACACTAACCCTTCCACCTGGCTTAACCATCTCAATAGCAGATTCCAATGCTTCTTCAAATACTTTTAATTCATCGTTTACAGCTATACGAATTGCCTGAAACACTCGCTTAGCAGGATGCCCACCCGTTCTACGAGCAGGAGCCGGAATACCTTCTTTAATTAGCTCTACTAATTCTCCTGTCGTTTCAATAGCTTTATTCTCACGATAAGCTTCAATTTTTCTTGCAATTTGTTTTGAAAATTTCTCTTCACCGTATTGGAAGAAAATCCTTACAAGTTGTTCATATGACCAGCTATTTACAACATCGTACGCTGTTAATGGGGCATCTTGATCCATCCGCATATCTAGCGGTGCATCATGATGATAACTAAAGCCTCGTTCTGGTGTATCTAATTGTGGGGATGAAACACCTAAATCAAATAAAATACCGTCTACTTCTGTTATACCTATTTCCTGCAGTTTTTCAGCTAAATAACGGAAGTTACTCTTTACTGTTATAAACTGTTCACCGTATGAAGAGAACTTTTCTTTCGCGTTTTGAATCGCTATCTCATCTTGATCAAACGCTATTAATTTTCCACCTTCAGTTAATTGGGATAATAAATAAGAACTATGTCCTCCTCCCCCCAGTGTACAATCTACATATGTACCATCTGGCTTTATATCTAAGCCGTCTACTGTTTCCTTTAAAAGCACTGTTACGTGTTTAAACATTGTTGCACCTACTCTTTTTCCAATTAATTATGTTGAATGTATCCCTTCCTCTAAACACATATTTCACGCTTAGAGAATGAAATAATACGAAAGAACGACTCATTTAACTTACCAACAAAGGCAACATACTATACAAATCGCTATTTTCTTTTATTATATACTAAATTTTATCATCTTTTGCGGGAATTTAAATAAAAAACTGTCGAAAAAGCGAATAATACGTTTACATTTTGTGCTATTTTGTCATATATTTAAGTATCCAACACAATTGCCATATTTAACACTTTTTTGATTGATAATTCAGAAAAAAATCACTTCACAGTAAATTCAACGGAATAAAAATAAAATCCTGCTCCAAAGAGCAAGATTTTATAGTTTTATAACATGATGTTTTCCGTCCCAAGAAAAAGGGTTTTCCATTACACGATCAACGAAATCCAAACCAAACTGATTTAAATAATAACATACATTCCACACACGTTCTTGCGGTGCACCTAATGGACGAAGTGCGAATTGTATACGGCGGAATTTATTTAGCTGAACCTCATACTTTTTCTCAACATTTCTTTTCAACATTCTTTCCAGCAGTTCAATTTGTTCATTAATTTTCAATTCGTTTTTCCCTGCAAACGCACCTAACCCTGGCTCTATTTTCTTTACAAATTGCTGTAAAGATGTATGAATATCGGCAATTTCTTTTTTCGCCTTTTCAAAATGATCATCAATCGGTTCCTCTATTTGATTAGACAACCAGTTTTCACGCAATTTATCGACATCATTTAAAAACGGATCACTTTCTCTCAATTGCAAATCAAATAAATCCGTCGCTATATCTCTCTCCACATAAGTAATTGTAAGACGAGGAACGACAGGTGGCATTTGAAAACCGACAGTATGGAATACTTGTTGTAATTCACTCCAATAAGCTAATTCTCCTGGACCTCCAATAAATGCGAGCGTAGGAAATACATACTCTTGCATAAGAGGACGTGTTACAACATTATTACTAAAACGTGCCGGATTTCTCTCCATCTCTTCAATCAACTCTTCGTATGAAAAGGAATGCGCCCCATCCTTCCCAACAAACTTACCTTGTTGATCTTCAAGCAATACTCGTTCATTATCTATTTCCATGAATATATGCACTGCATGAGACTTCGTTTCAATAATCGGTTTGTATCCTAGTTCTTTAATTACTTCTTGCTGATTACGAAGCCCCTCTTGTACCTCTTTATACTTACTTATAATTCGCTTGAAAAATGGAATTTCTAACTTTCTTAATTCAGGATGATGTGAATCAACAAGGATTAAACCAGAATTAGCAAAGATTTTCGTAATAAGATGAGCAAAGAAATCTACATACGTATTCGATTTTTTCAAAGCATCATCAACAAATTTTAATACATCCTTTGTAAAATTTGTTTCTGGGTATGTTTTAAAAATCTCTTCAATCCAATTTCTACAATCTTCAACAGAAAGTTCAGACTCAGAAGCACTCGCCTTTTTCGGATTACGGTCATAAAAAATAGTTTTTTTCATCTTTTTATTTTTCGCTACAAAAGTATGGTTAATCTCATCCATATCATGGTCTTCACCCGCAATCCAGAAGACAGGGACAACTTTAACTCCTAAACTTTCTTCCTTTTCCTTTGCAAGCTGTAAAATTGAAATAACTTTATGAATTGTATAAAGCGGTCCAGTTAATAACCCTGCTTGTTGTCCAGCTATAACAACATATGTATTTTCATCTCCAAGCGCTTTTACATTTTGAAGTGTAGATTCTCCCGCTTGTAATTTTGTATTATATTCTAATAAATGCGCTACTAAATCTTGGCGGAAAAACTCCCTTTCACGCAAATCATGTAAACGTTGTTTAAAAGCATCTTCTGTTAACATATAATCAAAACATGACTGTATCTCTTTTTTACCGTTCATATAGTCCGCTACAACACCTTGTTGCGGAACAGAGATTTCTTTTATCTCCATATAATTCTTCCTTTCGTATCCAGTTCTCTCACCAATCCACATTGTAGTCAATGTTTCACGTAAAAGCAAAGAATAACACTTATACTCTTGTTTCTAACCCTTTTATTGCATCGAACAAAAATTGAAGTGTCGGAACTGGTAGTTGCTGTTTCTTAGCTTCTTCTAATACATATCCAACAATCGCATTAATTTCCGTCTGTCTATTCGCTCTTACATCCGCTAACATAGAGGATGTATTACGAGACGTTCCTTCACACACATTTCGTACCATTTGCCATACCATTTCTTTTTCTCCTCTAATAAGAAATGCGACCTCCTGAAACACTTGCTCCATCATTTGATAAAAAAAACGATTCGTGATTAATTCACCATTCTTAACTCCCAATAGTGCTGTCAATGGATTGATACATACATTTACTACTAATTTTTTGTGCATAATCTCTTCCCAATCCGTTTCTATTTGAACTGGAAAATAAGTAACAGGAAAATAACGGAATATTTTCTTGAAATGTATAGATTGACCACAAACCACTCCAAATTTTGTTACCCCTATCCCAGTATGATGAACGATATGCCCTCCCTCTTTTTTCGCACCATGTTCTACAATACCAACAGCTATATTTTCACTCCCTATTTTCAGCACCTTTTGAAGATGCGACATTCCGTTTTGCAAAAAGATTAATGATGATGCCCCTTCCACAAACGGTAGTACGTCATCTATATGATATTGCTTCACAGAAATAAATATATAATCTAAATTTTGTGCTACCATACTTTCTATCGGTAAAACAGATGGATATACTGTTTCACATCTTCCATCTCTAATACAAGTTACACCTGTTTCATTCAACTCTTCAGCCTGCTTAGCCGTTCTTGTAAACAACGTAACATCTTGGTTACTTTTTTGTAAATAAAATGTATACAATAGACCAATAGCACCTGGTCCGACAATTCCAATTTTCATTTTCACACAAGGGATTCACATTAAGCGCCCTTGCCTCCCCTCCTTTTTATATCTTTTTAAAGTACATGAGCACGCCCTATAATTTCGTTGTCCTCTGTCAAACAAATACACTCTCTTTTTTCGCTATGTATAATACTGCCTATTAATACACTTATACTCTTAGTTTAGCAAATCCTCAAAAAAATAATAAAAGAAATATACTATCTTCTTCATAAAAATAAAAAAATGAGTTATAATATTATTGTAAATATTTTTACTTTTCTGCATTCAACAAGATAACAAAAGGATGTGATGTAATGGGATTCCCAAAAGTTGAGCGCTTGCTCATCAATTATAAAACGTTAGATGAATTCAAAAAATTTAAAGGGTGCGGAGCCCAAGAACTATCTATGCTGGAAGAATTGCAAGCAAACATTATTGAAAACGACAGCGAATCTCCATTTTATGGCATTTATTATGGTGGATCACTAATCGCACGTATGAGTCTATATATGAAAAGAAACGGCGGAGAACCATTCGAAATTACAGGTCCTTACCTAGAACTTTATAAACTTGAAGTATTACCAACTTTTCAAAAACAAGGATTCGGGCAAATGCTTGTAAATCATGCGAAACAAATGCAATTTCCCATTAAAACAATAGCACGTATTCATTCAGCTGGTTTTTGGGATAAATTAAATTTCAACCCCGTATCAGTAACTGATGGTGATTTTTATATTTGGCATCCAGAAACAAATTTGAATGCGGTTACAAACGAAGAATCGGCTTAAAAAATAAAAAAACAGCTGTATAACAGCTGTTTTTTATTTCTTAAGCTTCTCTAACTTCTCATTCGAGCGAGCATTGTTTCTTTCCGCTACCATTACACTTCTTTTTTGATCGATATAATCAAGTAATGTTCTATACTCTTCTTCATATACTGATAATCGCTCCAGAAGGCGCTCTCTTTCTGTTTGTAATGATTCAACTTGTTGTTGCAACACAGTTAAAGAGTTTTCATCTTTATAATTTTGCAAGAAATCAATAACATCATTCAACGTAATTGACGTAGGTTCTAACACCTTTGTCTCTTTCACTTCATAATGTTCTACTTTACGAAGTTGCTTTGCTTCCTCAATACGTTCTTTATATTGCTTTCTTACGTAAGAATTCCATCTAAACCCACATGCTGCTGGTGTACGAGATAAATTTTTTCCCACTTCCTTAAAGGCAGAAAGTTGTGTTCCACCTTCTCGAATATGCCGGAGTACTACTTCTGCCAGAAGCAAATCTTCATCATCAGTCCAAGCATCTTGTCTTGTTGTCGCCATCTCTCTAGTCCTCCCTATGCATTTTTTATTAAGCATATGCAGTTACTAGAAAAGATAGAATACAACAACTAAAGATTAAGACAAAAAAAAATAAACGCAGAAGATATCTTCTGCGTTTATTTTCCCGCAATTACTTGCTGATTACTTCTTTACCTTTGTAAGTACCGCATGCTTTACATACACGGTGAGCTAATTTCGCTTCACCACAGCTTGGGCACTCTACCATACCAGGTACTGATAATTTGAAATGCGTACGACGCTTTCTTTTTACTGTTTTAGAAGTTCTTCTAAAAGGTACAGCCATTCTTCCCACCTCCTTAAAAGAAATAGTTATTTTCATATGAAGGCCTGAACCAGTCTTCCGATTATTTGTCAAAAAACTTTGCAAGTCCTGCCAATCTTGGATCAACAGTCTTTTCTTTGTCTTCTTCCGAAATCACTTGCCAGTCTTGACCTTGCGTCGGTGCTCCACCAGAAACATCATCACTGAAAATTTGCATTGGAATCTCCAAAAGTATATTTTCCTTGATTACGGGCAGTAAGTCAAGTACTTCTCCTTCTAAAGAATGAATTTCAGCTTCAGTTTCAAATTCTTCTTGTGAAGTTTGGAACACCTCAGTTGTTTTAATGTCAAATGGTAATGTCACATCTACTAAAGAGCGAGAACATGGTAAAACCATGCTTCCAGTTATATGTAGATGAAACGTAAACTTACCGGAGCCAAAATCAACTCTTCCCGTTACATGAACAGGATTAATTTCACGAATATCTTTCTCGACCTCTTTTAGCTCACTTACATCTACCATCTCATCCAATGTCAATCCTTTATTTCTCAATTTATTCAATTGATGGATGGACCATTTCATATCATATCACCTCAAGGCAACAAACAAAATTATAGCTAGCCATTTTATATTTGTCAATGTTTTTTCTTTACACTATAATGAAGTCATCATAGTAAATAATATATAGAGTATCACGTTTTTCAAAAAGATGCTACATCGAAAGGAGAGATTACCATAAAAGCTGGTGGTATTGTTGTTGAATATAACCCTTTTCATAACGGTCATCTTTATCATGTGCAACAGACAAAAAAGTTAACACAATCCGATATAATAATTGCCGTTATGAGTGGTCCTTTTTTACAGCGTGGTGAGCCCGCACTCATTTCCAAATGGTATCGCACTAAAATGGCCTTAGCAAACGGCGTAGACCTTGTTGTAGAGCTTCCATACGTCTTTGCAACACAAAAGGCTGAAACCTTCGCAAATGGTGCTATTTCCATTTTAAATGCCCTACGTGTTTCCGAAATTTGTTTCGGTAGTGAGGATGGACAAATCGAAAATTTTTATAATACCATCTCCATACAAAAAAACGAAGAAGAGACTTTTAACTGCCTTGTAAAACAATTCATGGACGCTGGTAATAGTTATGCAAAAGCAACATCGGATGCTTTCTCACACATTTTAACATCTGAAAAAAACATAGATATGTCACAACCAAATAATATTTTAGGCTTCCAATATATGAAAGCAATTCTGTCACAAAATAGCTCTATACAAGCTCAAACTATAAAAAGATTTGCCTCTCATTATCATGATGAAACATTTAATGACCAACATATTGCAAGCGCGACAAGCATCCGAAAACAACTCTTTAGCGAAGAAGGATCATTTACAACAATTGAACCTTTTCTCCCACAGGCAACCACTTCGCTTTTAGCAAATTACAAACAAAACTACGGGATATTACATAATTGGGAACAATACTTTTCATTTTTTAAATATAGACTCATGACGATGTCTCCAGGGGACTTACGACATATATATGAAATAGAAGAAGGTTTAGAGCATCGTATTTTATCAAAAATACAAAACAGTTCCTCCTTCTATTCATTCATGGAAGCATTAAAAACAAAACGTTATACATGGACTAGATTACAAAGAGCTTGTACACACATTTTAACAAACACAACAAAAGAGGATATACATAGCGCAAATATAGAACAACACGCACCATATATTCGCCTGCTAGGCATGTCACAAAAAGGACAAACTTACCTTTCAAAAAATAAGAAAAAAATCGAACTTCCAATCCTTACTCATACAAAAACATTCGACCATGCCGCTTTAGATATAGAGAAAAAAGCAAACTCTGTATATTTCTCCATCATGCACGAACCGTTACGCACACAACTATTAAAACAGGATATAACACACCATCCTATTCGCTATGATGAAACAACTACAAAATTCCTATAAAAAACCTCTCTATTTCAGAGAGGTTTTTTCCTTATCCATCTTTTCTAAATATGTTAACGCATCATCCAGCGTATCCACTGGTACAATTTTCATTTTTGTTTTAATATCCTTTGCAGTCTCAAGTGCATCTTTATAGTTCGATTTCTCCGCACCTTTTTCATTTGGCGCAAAGAACACTTCAGCCCCAGCATCGCTAGCAGCCACCACTTTTTGATTTATACCACCAATCGGGCCCACTTCTCCTTTTTCATTAATTGTACCTGTTCCAGCTATTTCATGTCCTTTCGTTAAGTCTTCTTCCACAAGTTGATTATATATTTCTAATGTGAACATTAAACCTGCGGATGGTCCACCAATTTCATTAGAATTAATTTTCACTTTCGGATCGACCACTAGTTCTCTTTCCGTAACGATAGAAACACCTATACCGACACGTCCATTCCCATTAGGAATCGTCTTTACATTTAAATTCTCTTTCAATTGTTTTCCATTTCTCATGTACTCAATACTTACAGCATCATTTTCTTTTTTCCCTGTCATATATTCAATAAATTGCTCCGTCTTTTCAAATGTTTTTCCGTCAACAGCTATAATAACATCACCAAGCTTAAGCTTTCCTTCTGACGGCATTCCTTTTGCCACACCAGCAACTAATACACCTTTATTTTCAAAAGATACTGAGCGATTTGCACGTTTATATGCATTATAAATCGCTGCATTTTGTGAATCTTTCATCGCATAATTTTGGCGAAATTGATATTCTTCATCACTCTCACCTTTTTGCAATATTTCTTCCGCTTTCGAAATATGTGTATATTTATTAAACTGTGCCGCTATTAAATTCACCACATTTGCTGGTCCCATTGAAACCGTAACAAGCATAAAATCACCAGATTCTTTCGTTCCACCCTCAACTTGAACATAAGGCTCTAATTTGGCAGCCATTCCTGGTTTTGTTATATAATACGGTAAACGTACGTAAACAAGTAACATCGCCAATATAACCCCTATTAAGATTGCATATATAAACCGAAAACGCTTAAACATTATGTTTCTCCTTCCACTGCTCAATTAATAAATAAATATTTGAAATATGTTTTTCTGCTTCTACTTCTCCAACTCGAATAATGTCTTCAATGTTTGTAAAAGCACGTGAACTAAATTGCTCTACAGCTGGTCGCATCATTAAATCCGATGCAATTTGCCGATTCATTACAAGCTCATGCTGCATAATTTCAATACTTTGCATGATTACGTCATAAATGGACGTAACATCGCCATTTACCTTAATTGGAGATACATCAACAGCGATAACAATATCGGCCCCTAACTCTTTCACAACCGATACTGGGATGCGATCAATGACTCCACCATCCACTAATAATCTTCCATCTATTTTTTCTGGTACAAACACTCCAGGAACAGATATGCTAGCCCTCACCGCATCTGCAACTGGCCCACTTGTAAAAACCACTTTTTCCCCCTTCAATATGTCAGTAGCCACAACAGCCGTCGGGATATCTAACTCTTCTAAATTTTTATTATATGTAAACATTTTAATCATATCTTTGACACGTTTTCCAGCAATAAATCCCATTTTCGGTACCGTGAAATCTAAATAATACTTCCGCTTAAAAACAGATGCCAATTTATACAATCTTTCAACGTTACTACTTGCCGCATAAAACGTACCTATTAGCGCCCCCATACTACTTCCTGCAATCATGTGAATAGGGATACCCGCTTCCCTTAAAACCTTTATTACACCAATATGAGCAAACCCTTTCGCTCCTCCAGACCCAAGTGCTAAACCAATCTTTGGTTCTTTCATTTTTCTCACCCTTTAATTTTTTTCATTCCTTTTTCATACTTATGGTCTAAATTCACTACGTATCCACGTATACTGAAATGAACGTTTTTTGGGACAAAGGGGGATTTACTTACATGTATGAAAAATGGAAAACCGCTTTCCTTACCATATCAACGCTATTTTTAACCTTTTCTCTTGTACTCCACCCCCAAGCCGCTTTGCAAGCTTCTATTCGTGGGTTAAATATATGGTGGGAAGTTGTATTCCCTTCACTACTACCGTTTTTCATCATTGCGGAACTTCTAATTAGTATCGGTGTTGTAAAATTTATTGGCGTTATATTAGAACCACTCATGCGCCCACTTTTTCGCGTTCCAGGGATAGGCGGATTTGTTTGGGCGATGGGAATGGCTTCTGGTTTCCCTGCAGGCGCCAAATTAAGCGCTAGACTACGAAAAAGCAATCTTTTAACTCAGATTGAAGCGGAGCGCCTCGTTTCTTTCACAAATTCTTCTAATCCACTTTTTATTTTCGGTGCTGTGTCTATCGGTTTTTTTAATAATCCGAAATTAGGAATTATATTAGCCGCTGCCCATTATTTCAGTAACTTTGCTGTCGGATTAATTATGCGTTTTTACGGCGATAATACCGCTTACAAAATTAATACACACACTACAAAAAAACGTCGCTTTCAAAACCCTTTTTTAATCCTTCACGAGACACGCTTACAAGAAAAAAGACCAATTGGTAAATTACTTGGGGATGCCATTGTTTCTTCTATTCAAACATTACTTATGATTGGCGGATTTATTATTTTATTCTCTGTGTTAAATAAAATGATTACTGTATTTCACATTACAGCAGCTCTTTCTTTTATTATGCAACATATTTTATCATTCTTCCAACTAAGTACAGATTTTAGTATACCTATATTATCAGGTATTTTCGAAATGACACTCGGAAGCCAAATGATTAGTCAAATAAATGAAACACCGCTCTTACAACAAGCTATGGTAACAAGCTTCATTTTAGCATTTAGTGGTCTTTCTATTCAGGCACAAGTTGCTAGCATATTAGCTGAAACAGATATCCGATTTAAACCCTATTTTTTCGCACGAATTATTCAAAGTATTCTTGCCCCTATTTTTACATTTGTATTTTGGACACCATTTTATGAGAAAGTGAGTTCTTTCTCGCCTATGCCAAAAGATATTCCTGTATTTTTATCCGAACATCCTTCTATACTACATGAAATTTGGACATCTTTTATACATTATGGACCAATTTTCACATTATTTTGTCTATACTTATATGTTATTTTATTATTTTTGCGCACATATAAAGAAAAACCCCGTTCACTTTAACGGGGTTTGAAACTTTTCTTTTAAAGCACGTTCTACAATAGGAGGTACAAGATCTACTACACTTCCTCCATACCTCGCAACTTCTTTTACAATACTCGAGCTTAAAAATGAATATTGATTGTTTGTCATAATAAAAAATGTTTCAATATTTTCATCTAATTTTCGATTCATAGAAGTAATTTGCATCTCATATTCAAAATCAGAAACTGCTCGTAAACCACGTAATATTGCATTTGCATTACGCATTTTTGCATACTCTACTAATAGCCCACTATGTGAATCTACTTTTACATTCGGGATATCCTTTGTCGCTTCTCGAATTAATTCTAATCGCTCTTCAACTGAAAAGAATGGTTTTTTTGATGAATTGTTTAAAACGACTACGTACACCTCATCAAATACTTTTGCTCCCCTTTTAATAATATCCAGATGCCCAAGGGTAATTGGATCAAAACTTCCTGAAGAAATAGCTATACTTGTCATTCTGTCCCCTCACCTTCATACTTATAAATCGATATTGCAGTAATCCCATAATTCTCAGCTCGTACTTTTACAAGCCTTCCTATTGAATTAGGTAAAACTACATCATTACCATGCTCTGCCATAATTAATCCATCACTATGTAGCAATCCATGTTGATCCATTATACTAATTAAAGATACAATTTTTTGCTCTTTATATGGAGGATCTATCAATATAAGATCGAATGACATTTCACGTTTTATTAGCGCCTTTACTGCACGTTCAGCATCATTTCGATATACTTCAGCTTGTTCCTGTACTCTACAACTTTCTAAATTTTGATGAATTACTTTTATCGCTTTACTATCCCGATCAACAAAAATTGCTTTATCAATCCCTCTGCTCAAAGCCTCAATTCCAAGACCACCACTACCACCAAATAAATCAAGGGCGATACCACCATCAAAATAAGGACCTATCATATTAAAAATAGATTCTTTTACTTTATCTGTCGTTGGACGTGTTGTATTACCAGGAACCGCTTTAAGTGGGTGTCCTTTACATTTTCCTGAAACTACTCTCATCTGTTGTCACTACCTTTATTTCAATCTATCGAGCGATTATAGAAAGCCATTCCCACTTCGGTAACCGTTAACAAACCACATTCACCTAACTATAGGAAAACTCGGCCTCAAATAACCTCTCGTTATTTTTATGTATTCATCTCATCATTCACTAATATGAACCCAATATGTATATTAGTTCCACTTTATCTTTTTTATCCTATCACAAAATAAAAAAAAGAAAAATAAAAAGCCCAACATAAAATTTAATTTCATTATGTATATCTTCATTTAGATTGGACATAAATAATTATAACAACATCACCTTCGATGTTGTTGCCAACCGCGGAGAAGACTTACGTTTCCCCATAAGTTCTTCCTCCGGTTTCTCCTCTCCCTTTGCCTTCTTACTAGTACATGCTAGTATAAGAAGGGCCCTGCTATGCAGGGTTTTTTTTCTTTGTGTGCTTTTCATTTAAAAAGTGAAATGGTACAGTAAAAGAAAGAGGAGGAAAAGATATGATTCAACGCTTTATAGAACTTGGAGAAGGCTACTCTGATTTATATGAATTACTTGAAATTGCCAAAACAAATCAAGAACGTATAGCACATATGTTACAATTTGAAACGATAAAAAACGATAAAAAAGTATGTTCGCTTGTTGTAATATTAAAACCAACTACTACTGGTGATTTCCAACCATTATACATATGTCGTGAAGGCATTCCTGTATTTGAAAATAAAAAAAGTAAACGTGTCATTTTATTTGAAGAAACGGCAGAACAACTCGGAAAAAAAGTGGCTACCTTTACTGTAAAACCATCTACAACTTTCCCAGAAAAAGAACTATTTTTTAATCATTTAATTGGTATTTTACGAATGAACAATTTCATTCCTCCGATGAAATAACACGTTATTTCAAGTGAAAAATCCCCGGCTAAATTTAGCCGGGGATTTTTTCTATTAGCTATAATCGTATTCTTTTGCTCGATCAGGACGGGAATTTTCAAATTCCGTTTTTAAATACGGGCGATACGACTGTTCTATCTTTTTCACAAAAGGAAGTTTGTTCAACTTATGCATCATATGCTCAATTTGTTCCATATCACAATATACTACAGCATATTTTAATCGTTTTGATATGTAATGTATGTTACCATATTTCCTTAAAATCTTGGCATGTTTCAATGAATGTAAATAAACAATCATACTTTGTCGTTGCCCGAACATAATCTTCTCCATCTTCTCCTTTTAAAAACATATATTTTATATTCTATGAAAACCAATCAGAAATTTATAACATTACAGGACAAACTCTGTATACGTTTTCTTCCAACTTCTAAAAAACGGGGTACATCACCCCGTTTTTTTACAACCACAACCTCCGCCAGTACCACAACCTCCACCACAGCCACCAGCATCAAAGAATGGATTTCCTGTTGGCACTTTAATGGAAGAAGACACTTCCGAACCGATTGCTACACTAACTTCGTCTAATAACTTCTGCAAAGCAGTTTCTGCTCTTTTAAAAGCTGCAACCTTATCATGTAAGTCCACAGAACGCTTTAATTCTCTCATTTTCATTGACACGGTAGTATAGTCAGGATGGTATTTTCCAAAACGCTGTACTTCCTCATACCGTTCTTTCATCGCTGTAAATTGCTGAATGAGCGTCTGAAGTTCCATATCTTCATGTAATTCTCTATAATACTTACGATAATCTTCTGCTATATCTGAACAGATAATCGCTTTTGCAAGCTGCTCTGCCTTATCTAATATTAATACGCTTTCTAGCGTCGCTACAATCATGAGAGACACCTCCGAGTATCCATCATACCACATTTAGATTAGAACTACTAATTGAAGTGACTTACTCAAAAGAAAGATATAATGAAACTATTTTTACACTATATCCGTACACACTTATACATTAATATGTTCCGCTATATTATATTTAAGAACATCCCACTTTCCACTATTTTGTTTCACATAACTAATACACGCATTTTTTAATGGTGTCTTAAATGTAATTTCATCTGGTTCAATGGCATGTAAAATCGCTTTTATCGCGTGTGAGTGAGCAACAATAATAATACGTTTGCCAAAATGAGTTGTCGCAACATCTTCTAAAGCAGCAAAGCAACGAGCTACAATCTCTTCATCTCGCTCCATACCTTCTACTTTACCTTCAGCAATCAACTCTCTAACAGCCGCAACCGGCTTCCCTGAAGCTTCTCCAAAATTCCGTTCAACAAATCGCTCATCTAATAAAATCGATTGTAATCCAACTGTCTTTGCAATTTCATTAGCCGTTTCTTGCGCTCTAATTAACGGGCTACTTATAATGATATCCCACGTTTCTTCTTGTAAAGCAGCTGCACTCTGACTCGCTTGCTTCTTACCAACTTCATTAAGCGGAATATCTTCTCGCCCCTGAATAATTTCTTGAAAATTCCAATCAGTTTGTCCATGTCGTACTAAACAAATTTCCGTCATGCTGCAACTCCTTTTTAAATAATCAACCTCTATTGTAACAAAAGTTCTGCATGACGGACATATTTTTCACTTCCAATTAGGTTGCATTTTGTTGCTTCATATACTGAAACATATCAATCATGATCGAAGCAACGGCCAATTGATTTTGAAACTTTTCCACTTTATCTGGTATTGTTTTTTTGAAATGTTGCATCGCCGCTAACTCAAAAGCCTCTTTTTCTTCAGGATTTCGTGTTAATTTTCTATACCAGTACGGTTGCTCTCTAATATAGCGAGATAAATCCTCATCAGCCTTTATAAACTCCATAATTTCTGCTCTCATCATCTTTCCCCCTAATCCTTTTGAAAGAAAAATGGGTTATTTTCTGAAGTACTTTGCTCTTGCTGCGTACGGTTACCTTGAAATTGCTGAATAACTTGTTGCACGCTCCCGATTGCACTCGTCACATTGGCTAAATGGTTCTGCATTTGTTCCACGTCCAACTTTTTAAAAAAAGAAAGCATTTGCCCCATCACATCAGCAGTTTTTTCCTCTTCAGTTCGATTATCTTTTTCTTTTTTATTTTCTTTTACCGAAGAAAACGCAGGCGCTCCATCCGGTCTATAAGTTGCCCATATTGGATCTTCTTCACCAAGTAAGTACCATTCTTCATAAAATTGTTGCCATGTTTTATGACCACTTCTAACCTCATGAACCATTTTAGGGTGATGGTTTACAAATTCTTTAAACTGTTGAACCGATGGATGTAACGGTCCTTTTGTTGTTGGCATAATCCTCACCTCTCCATGTATATCTACTATATAGTAAGAAAAAAAAGGCGCATGGTTCGCCTATTTTTAGACGATTCATGCACCTTTTTTTCTGCTATTTGCATACGGTCAGATTCCCACCTACAATTCAGTGAATACGAAGTAACTAATTTGGTGATGTTAACACCCCACCGCTTACAATTTCACTTTATTTTCGAATAAAGTTTTGTGTATAAAATTTATCGTATACACCAACACCTAATCCTGTAAATTGTTCATTTAATAAATTCTTTCTATGCCCCTCACTATTTAACCAACCTTGCACTGCCGCAATTCCATCACTATGTTGCGCCGCTATGTTCTCACCAGCAAGTTGAAATCCTACTTTCCCGCGCTGCAAACGATCTCCTAGTGTACCTAATGTAGGTGAGTCATGAGAAAAATAATTATTGTCTTTCATATCTTTACTGTGACCAACAGCAACATCTGCTGTTTCCTGATCCCATGTTAATAATGGTAATTTATGACGACTTCGAATGATATTTGTTAAATCAAAAATTTGTTGCATATTCCCATTTTCTACTTGTTTTATTTTTTCTGGAGTCAATGGTTGTTCTGCTATTAATTCACCTGAATAAACGAGCTGATACGGTCTTTGGCGTAATAAAGTTTCATCATCCATATAACGAACACCAATAAGCTCATGTGTAAATTGATCAAAATACAATTGCGCCCATCCATCTTCTACAGGTATTAACGGTTGTTCCATGACTTCGGTATCAGATAGCTCAAATTGATAACTATTTTTCCCTCTTTTTAATGAAATTTCATGCGAAAGCGGACTTTTTTTATATACTTCTTCATATTTTTCATTTATATAATAAGGTGGAACCTTAACTTGTTCACCAGCTGCGTATGCCGTTACAACTTTACGTTCAGAAACTCCAAATTGAACATACTGAGTTAAATCCTGGTTGTATACCCACCATTCATATCCGTATGCAGATGGCTCTATTCGAGAGGGCTCTCCCCACTTCGCTAATAAGTTTTCAGAGTCTTCACCAATCATATTTAAAACCGTGTCTGAGGAGTCTTCCTTAATTTGCTTTTTCTTTTTCACAATTTTATTTTCTTGCTTTGATTGAGATGGGGTTAATATATATTGTGAAACGAGTAATTTCCCGTATAAATCAACAGCTAAAATTAAAAATGTAATCATTACGATACGCAATAATTTCTTCAAACGATATACCTCCTGAACAAAACATAAAATTGAGATATACACAAATCCTTTTCTTTCTTTTTGTGTGTACCGTACTCTTTTCACTATATCATATTTTTGTGAAAAAAGTCTGGATTATCCCTTTTCTCTCAATATGAATTGCACTTTCTTATTATTCATACTATTATAAAAATAATGGTGTAACATTAAAAAAGGAGGTATTATATGCAATTTACAAATACGCAATTTAATGGAGCCGTCGTTGAATTAACTCTTTTAACTGAAATCATGGAAAACAACCACTTCGTACTTGCCGGACAGTGGGATTATGAGCGAGTTACATACGATTATAAATTTGAAATATTAAAGGATGTTTATTATTTACGAGTGCAAGGAGTTGCTGTTGAAGGTGACATTGGCAGTAGACACGCTGAAGTAAAACTACTTCCCCCCTTATTAGGAAAACATTATTATCCTCACGGCGTTGAATATGGTGATGATGAGACTTTCCCAACGAATGTACTTCAAAAAAGCGAACAACTCCTACAAAATGTCGAAAAAGAGTTAAAAGAATTTCAAATTATTGATTAACAAAAACAAGCGCATCAATATGATGCGCTTGTTTTATTTCCCTTCCCTAAGAATGAATCGTTTTTTTTACTGGATATCCATAAATAGATCCATCTTTTACTTTAATCTCATCTTCCCAAGGAACCTTATATTTACCTTCAGCTAAATCTTTTACAAACGTATATGGATTTTCTTTCACCCCACCAGGAGTTGCTACATATCCTCTTGAACCTAGATTATATATATTATTTTCCAATCCCCATCCTAATCTAGCCTGATCTGCTAGTTCTGGATATACTTCAGCAGTAACAATCTCCCACGGATTTCGATGTCCCTGTACTAAAGTAGTCCCATCAAAATTACATACTTGTCCTTCACCAAAGTAATAAAATACGCCATCATAACCCGCTAAGTTTACCGACAATGTATACATTAAATTCTGCCATGCATTTGAACGATTGGTTAGCATCCATTGTTCACTAACTTGTGTACTATATCCAGAAATACGAATTAAGACATTTGCACCTTTATAGGCCGCTTCACGAGCTACTTCAGGGAACATGCCATCATGACAAATACAAACAGCTAATTTACTTCCTCCAGGTCCATCACAAACAGGTAAGCCTAAATCTCCAGCTTTCCAAGGCTCGACTGGCACCCAAGGATTTAGCTTACGATACTTCAAAATCATTTCACCTTGTGGATCAATAATAACTGCTGTATTATATGGCTCTCCACCATCAGGATTTTTCTCCATTATTGAAAAAACACCATATACTTTAGATTCTTTACATGCCTCAGCAAATAAGTCTGTTTCTGGCCCAGGCACTGTGCATAAAAATTCTTCTGTAGTCCATTTTTTTGTATTGAGCCCTTGTGTACTATATTCAGGAAATACTATCAATTCTAAACCAGGGTAACCTGATTTGGTTGAATGAATTGTTTTTATGATTTGTTGAATTTGTTTATCAATGTCTGCACGCGATTCTACTACTGGTACTGGATATTGAATTAGTGCTGTCAAAAAACCACTAATCGGCTTTACCATACTTCCACTACTACCCATTTAAACTCCCCCTTAAAATAGTTCGTGTTTATTAAAGATAACAATATATATTTGTAACTCTCTAAAAAACTTGCACTACATATGGAATTATTACGCATGAAAGCTAGTAGTAAATTTTATCTCCACTTTTAGTACACGCCTACACTAACTTAACATAAAAAATTAGAAAATTCAATCTTTTTAAGGTAGCTAAAACTAAAAAGAAAAAGCGCATGGAATCCCATACACTTTTTTTTACTTAGTCTGTAAATACGGCGGCAATTGTTGCAACTGCTCCTTATCCTTTTCACGTTCTCTACGTGCCCATCTAAAGAATACATAGCCTATAATTGTACCGTACACTATTTCCTGGACAATTTTCATTATGATACCACCAGTTTGCTGGTCTTGTACGACTGGCATCCAGTGCAAAAATTCTGGTCCCGTTATATTTAAATCTGATAAAGTGCCCGCTGGTACACATAGTTCCATCGCTTTCATCCAAGCAGCCGGATCCGTATACGTTGCAAATAACGGGGCTGTCGCAAAAATGATTAACGCACAAGCAGGCGTTAATAATATGCCATTAGCAAACATATAACCAAGTTTCTTTATATCACTTAATGTTTGATATTCTGGTAATGGATTTAACATCGGCCACCACATCATGATTGCTGTAAAAAACAATATAGCGAGACAAATAGGATGAGCTATTTGACTTTGTTTTACCGTATCAAAAACAACTGGTAAATGATAAAAAGAAAACAGGCCGTTAAATACAAATAACGCAATAAGCGGTTTAGCAAATGCCTTTAATATAATTTGAACAAACTTAAAAGAAGTAATATAACGATATAACCAAATTGGTATACCAAGCAACAGTAACGGTGGAACTGCAATATACATGACTGCCATTTCAAACATATGAGCACTAAATATAATATGGCCAATTAAATCAATAGGCCCTCCCTTTACAAAATACAAAAGAACAATACCAGTCGTAAAATAAAAAATTTGCTTCTTACTTACCTTCGTCGCATTTTCAAATCGCATTCTATATGGCCCAATAATTAAGAAGTACCCAATAAGAATCGAAAGCATAAATAATAAAAAGATTGGACTCCATAAAGCCTGAAAACCAAATATCCACAAGTTACTCATTTTCACACCTACCTTCGTAAGGTTATCTCATAATATGAAGAGGGAGCTGTGACAACACAAGCTCCCTTATTTTTCACTTTTCAAATCCACACGATTGTCATAAAAGCTAAAATTGTAATTAACCCTATTAGCAGACCAGAGTAAAGAAAGAAACTTGCTGCTTCATGTCCTTTATGACTCATATGCATAAAATAATACAATTGAAAAATTACTTGTACCACTGCTAATAGTAAAATAAACGGTACAGAGAAAATCGGACTAAAAGTTTTTGGATACGCCACCGCTACAAATGCAACTAATGTTAAAAAAATCATTAATGCAAACGTAATAACTTGATGCCTCATTTCCTCCGCACTTTTTCTCTTCCGATAAACAAGATCAACTTTAGGATTATTCGTTTGCTTTATCGCCATTGTTTATCCCACCATTCCCATTAAATATACTACAGTGAAAATAAACACCCAAACTACGTCAATAAAGTGCCAATAAATCGATGCAACATAAAACTTCGGTGCATTGTATAAATTTAGACCTCTCTTCGCATTTCTAAAGATTAATGTTAGAATCCAACATAACCCAAACAATACGTGGAGTCCATGTGTACCAACAAGAGCATAAAACGCAGAGCCAAACGCACTACTTCTCATAGTATGCTTAAATTCATGTGTATAATGATAAAACTCATATATCTCAAACCCTAAAAACCCTAAACCTAGCAATACTGTTACTAGTAACC
This sequence comes from Bacillus cereus group sp. Bce019, assembly GCF_051781745.1. NCBI lineage: Bacteria > Bacillati > Bacillota > Bacilli > Caryophanales > Bacillaceae > Bacillus > Bacillus cereus group sp. Bce019. The sequence continues at coordinate 411,308 of NZ_JBPWJX010000001.1, read as the reverse complement.
AAAGCTGCATTTTCTTAAAGTTAAAGTTTTTCATGTGATACATCGCATATACACTCGTTAAGCTACTCGTTAATAAAAGCATCGTCATAATGAAAACGAGTGGCATTTGGAACATCTCTTGAGATGTTGGTCCACCATTTGTAGAATTCTTTAACGCTAAATATGTTCCGAATAAGGAAGCGAACAACACTGTTTCGCCTCCAAGAAATAACCAAAAACCGACAAACTTATTTTTCCCTTCAAGGGTTGCTTTTTCAGGCTCTGCTGGAAATGTTTCATTCGTTAATTTTTCATCTACATGCATTATGCCTTGCCCCCCTTATCCTCTAAATCTTCTTTATGAATATGATACCCATGATCATCAATTACTGAACGTAGGAACATTGCGCCAAATGTAATGATTAAACCAATAATTGCTACTAATAACCAGAACTTATCTTTTCCGCCCTGCATATACATCGCACCAAATGCCGCTATAAACAATCCGAAAGAAATGACAAATGGTGAAAACGAAGGATTTGGCATATGAATATCACCAACTGGTTCCGCTGCTGTCATCTCTTTATTACCTTCACGTTTTTCAATCCAAAACGGATCTAATCCGCGAACAAATGGTAATTGTTTAAAGTTATATTCTGGTGTCGGTGCTGGCATTGTCCATTCTAATGTACGTGCATCCCACGGATCACGACCAGCTTTTTCTTTTGATACTGTCGTTTTAATTACATTGAATAGAAGAACAATCGTTCCAAGAGCCATAAACACCGCTCCGATGGAACTAATCATATTCCCCATTTCCAACCCTTGCCCTTCAAGATATGTGTAGTAACGGCGTGGCATACCAATCAAGCCAAGGAAATGCTGAATAAAGAACGTTAAATGGAAGCCGATAAAGAATAGCCAGAACGTTATCTTTCCTAATGTTTCATTTAATACTTTATTAAACATCAGTGGCCAATAATAATGAGCTCCTGCAAGTAAACCAAATACAACACCGCCAACGATTACATAATGAAAATGCGCTACTACGAAATAGTTATCATGAAATTGATAATCAGCTGGTGCAGATGCTAGCATAACCCCTGTAACTCCACCCATTACGAATGATGGAATGAAAGCTACTGCCCACATCATTGGTGTCGTAAAACGAATACTTCCGCCCCACATTGTAAAGAGCCAGTTGAATATTTTGATACCAGTTGGAACCGCAATCGCCATTGTTGCGACCGAGAAAATAGCATTAGCAACTGGACCAAGTCCAACAGTAAACATATGGTGCGCCCATACCATAAATCCTAAAAATCCAATTAATACAGTCGCAAACACCATCGATGAATAACCAAACAATCGTTTTTCCGAAAATGTCGCGAAGATTTCTGAGAATATTCCGAAAGCTGGGAGTATAAGAATGTATACTTCTGGATGACCGAAAATCCAGAATAAATGCTCCCATATAATTGTATTCCCGCCCAATGCCGGATTAAAGAAACTTGTTCCAAATAAACGATCTAACATTAAAAGTCCTAATCCTACAGTTAACGGCGGAAAAGCGAATAATATAAGCGAAGATGTTACAAATGTCGTCCATGTAAACATCGGCATACGCATGTACGTCATTCCTGGCGCCCGCATATTAATAATGGTTACAAGGAAGTTAATACCTCCAATTAATGTACCAATACCTGAGATTTGCAAGCCGAGTACATAGAAATCAACACCATGACCTTTAGAGGCTAAAGCTAAAGATGCATAAGATGTCCATCCTGCATCAGGTGCTCCACCTAAAAACCAACTTAAATTTAAAAATACTCCACCAAAGAAAAATAACCAAAATCCGAGTGAATTCAAAAACGGGAACGCTACATCACGTGCACCAATTTGAAGTGGTACAGCGGCGTTCATAAATGCAAACACGAGTGGCATAGCTGCGAGGAAAATCATTGTTGTACCGTGCATCGTTAATACTTGATTATAAGCATCCCCAACAAGAAAAGCGTTGTTAGGAATCGCTAATTGAAGGCGAATAAATAGAGCTTCTATTCCGCCTATTACAAAAAACAATCCACCTGCAATTAAATAGAGAATGGCAATCTTTTTATGGTCTACTGTCGTTAAATAATCCCATATGACAGCACCCATCCCCTGTTTTTTTGCTACAGAACTCACGTTTTCAACCTCCCCTTCGCGAATAATCCCTCTTTACTTTTCAACTTTTAACGTTTGTAAGTATGCATTTAATGCATCAATTTGATCATCCGTTAAGTTGCCATATTTGCCAGTCATTTTGTTTCCTGGCTTCATATTTTCAGGATCTTTCAGCCATTTTTTTAAGTTTTCTTCATTGTTTTCGGCAATACCGGCAACCATATCGCGATCCGCAAAGTTTGCTAAGTTTGGTGCGATACGAGCGGAAGGTGGTCTACTATCATTAGATCCAACTGCATGACAACCAATACAGCTTTTATTAAATATTTCTTGGCCCTCTTGCGCCTTTGTTGAAGCTACTTCTTTCTTCCCATCAATCTTCTTCATATCAGCAAGCCATTTTTTGTACTCGCTTTCATCTAAAGCTTTCACTTTAAATTGCATTAAAGAATGTGATGGGCCGCAAAATTCTGTACAAAAACCATTATAAGTGCCCGATTTATCTGCCTTTAACCACATTTTGTTCACATTGTCTGTATTTGTATCCATTTTCCCTGCTAAAGATGGAACCCAAAATGAGTGTTTAATATCGGCACCCTTCAAATTTAAATACACTTTCTTACCTGTGGGGATGACCAAATCTTGAGAAGTTACTATCTTTTCTGATTTATAAGAAAATTCCCACCAATAAAGATTCGCTGTTACATCAACAACGATAGTATCTTTATCAATATTCTTTTTCTCCATCGCACTTACATCAGCAAGTTTGAATGTATATGTAACTGTTGGAACAGCTAAGATTAGTAAAAGAATAATCGGAATAACTGTCCATATAATTTCTAGCTTGTGATTCCCTTCAACTTGCTCTGGAATATAATCTTCCTGACCTTTTTTTTGTCGGAAACGCACAATTACATATAAGAAAATAATAGTAACTACTAGTACTACTCCTACCATGATTGCACTCGCCAGTAGAAGTAAATCATATTGCATTTTTGCTACTTCTCCTTGCGGAATTAAAGTAGATTGAAAGGCTTTACCGCATCCCCCTAACAGTAAAGCCAGCAGTGAAACGAACGAAAGCAGTCGCCACTGTTTCTTCATACAAACAACCCCCACTTTCCTTGTGAATTAGATTGTACTTTATAGTTAAGTAAAGTAAATCTCAACGTAAAGAAATCCAATTATGTCGTTGTCTTAGAAGAATGTAACTACAATCATTGATACAAATAAGATTGTTAAATAATTTAGGGAATAAACAAACATTTGCACGGACCATTTGATGTCATCTTTCTTACGGAAGCCATAAAATCCTAAAACGATCCATCCGATGTTAAGCAGTGTTGCAATTACCATAAATGTTATCCCTAGTCCACTCATATAAAATGGTAGTGGTAATAAACATACTGTCCAAATCATAATTTGGCGTTTCGTAATTTCAAATCCATGAACTACAGGAAGCATTGGAATTCCTGCATTTCGATATTCATCAACACGTTTCATTGCTAATGCAAGGAAATGTGGGATTTGCCAAATAAACATAATTAAAAATAACATCCAAGCAATTGGATGGCCTAAAGATGGATCGATTGCTGCCCATCCAATTAAAGGAGGAACTGCACCAGATATACTACCTACAACAGTATTTAGTGTATACTTTCTCTTTGTCCATAAACTATATAGAACAACATATGTGAAAGCACCAATAAATCCCATTAAGACTGCCATTGGTGTTGTTAATAATAAAAATACAAAACCAAGAAGTAATATGACTAGTCCAAATGTAAGTGCAAATCCTGGTTTATACTTTCCAGTAACCGTTGGACGGGTCTTTGTTCTTTCCATTAATGGATCGATGTCTCGATCAATGTAGTTGTTTAAACAACATACCCCTGCCATAACTAATCCAGAACCAACGATTGTAAAGAATAACTTATCCAGATTGTCCATTACACTTAATCCATTAAAGTGTAATGCCAACCAAAATCCTGTAAATACAGTAAGTGTATTTGAGTTTACAATCCCCATTTTAACGAGTGCTTTTAAATCTTGTAACCGAGTTGTTTCCGGTACACTTGTAACAGCGGACTCATCATGCAGCTCACTTGTTGCATGGTTCATCACTCTAACCCCCTCTTAAAACTTTCATCTTTCTTTTTGCGCATATTTCAAATGAAATAATCCGCTTCTATATAGCAATATTATTACAGTAGAAACATTGTTAACCCATTCTACTACTAATCTACGCTCATACTCCAATATATTAAATCATATTTCCCGAACATTTTGTGAAGAAAACATGAACTTTTTGTGTCGAATATAAAAAACTTCATTCTGACTTGTCCTTATCATAACATGATGTTACCTTCTATAATAAACTATTTTGTCCTATTTAACACATATTCTCCCCATTTCTTTTCAAAACAGCCTATTTTTCATCCAAAATTTTCCTTAAAAACCCTGTTTTTACACCTATTTTCTCCCCCTTTCCTTCCTCCCCCATTTCTTTGCTATTTTATTATTTTTTATATATCATAGGAACTAGCGCGTTTTATTCTATACATAATGGAATGAAAATATTTCGCAATAACTTCATAGCAGAAAGATGGTGAAAGAGATTGCAACGCTTTATTAAATGGTTAGCAGTCATTACAAGCCTTGATTTATTAATAGTTTTATTAGGAGGCGCTTTAGTTACAAAAACAGGTTCTGGTCAAGGTTGTGGTAAATCATGGCCACTTTGTAACGGTGAATTTGTTCCATCTAATTTATCAATGGAAACTATTATTGAACTTAGCCACCGATTAACATCCGGATCAGCTGGAATTCTTGTCACTCTCCTTTGTATTTTGTCCTGGAAATATTATAAACATGTGCGTGAAACAAAAACGTTAGCAATTTTATCCTTCGTATTTTTAGTTGCACAAGCATTAATGGGAGCAGCAGCAGTTGTTTGGGGCCAAATGCCAGCTGTACTTGCTATCCACTTCGGTATTTCCTTAATTTCATTTGCTTCTGTCATTTTATTAACGTGTCTTATCTTTGAAATTGACCAAAAATTTGATGCACGTTCACTTATTATGGACAAAAAAATGAAATTTCATATTTATGGTGTAACAATTTACAGTTATATCGTCGTCTACACAGGCGCTTTAGTACGTCACGAACGAGCTAGCTTAGCCTGTCCAGACTTTCCTTTATGTAGCAAAAACAGACCTATGCCAACTCAACTACATGAATGGGTTCAAATGGGCCATAGAGTTGCAGCGATGTTAATTTTCGCTTGGATACTATACGCGATGATTCTCGCTATTCGCCATTACAAACAGCAACCTGTAGTATATTGGGGATGGATCATTTCATTTATCCTTGTTACACTTCAAGCTGTAGTAGGAGTTTTAGTTGTATTTACAAACGCTAGTTTAGCAATGGCATTGTTACATTCTCTATTCATTTCTTGCTTGTTTGCCGTACTATGCTATTTAGTTATGTTAGGAACAAGAAGTAAAGTGAATGCAAAAGAAGCCGAATCAACTTCTAAACAAACAAAATAATATAAAACTAAAATCCCTTGCCAATTCGGCAAGGGATTTTTTTGCAATAAAAAAAGAGCTGTATTTACACAGCCCTTTTTTTATTTTAGTGATCTAATTCAATAAGTAAATCACCCGTTTGAATCGCATCACCATCGTTAACATATACTTTCTTCACTTTACCATTGAACGGCGCTTGAACTGTCGTTTCCATTTTCATCGCTTCTGTAATTGCCATAGAATCGCCTTTTTTCACTTCATCGCCTTCTTTTACAACTACTTTAATTACCGTTCCTGGCATCGTTGCACTAATATGATTTGGATTCTCACGGTTTCCTTTCACACGTTGTGCAACTGTTGCTTTTACACTCTCGTCTTTCACGATAATTTCACGTGGTTGACCGTTAAATTCCAAGTAAAGGACACGATTTCCATCCGGCTGAGGTTCTCCAATTGATACTAGTTTAACCATCAATGTTTTACCCTGTTCAATTTCTACATCAATTTCTTCACCTAGTCTCATACCATAGAAGAACGTCGGTGTATCAAGTACAGATACATTTCCATAAAGCTCAGCAACTTTTTCATAATCCATAAATACTTTTGGATATAAAGCATATGCAACTACATCAAAAATCGTTACTTCGCGTCCAAGTTTATGGAATAATTCTTCTTTTAATGCTTCGAAATCTACTGGCTCTAGTAATTCACCTGGTCTTACTGTTAACGGCTCTTTCCCTTTTAAAATAATCTTTTGTAATTCTTTCGGGAAACCACCGTACGGTTGACCTAAATCACCAGAGAACATTTCAACAACAGACCCTGGGAAGTCCATCGCATGTCCACGCTCTAAAACATCTTGTTCTGTCAGATGGTTTTGAACCATAAATAATGCCATATCACCAACAACTTTTGATGATGGCGTTACTTTTACAATATCTCCAAACATGTCATTCACACGGCGGTACATTACTTTCACTTCATCGAAGCGATCTCCTAAACCAACCGCCTTCGCTTGTTGCTGAAGATTACTATACTGCCCACCCGGCATTTCATGCATATATACCTCTGTATGAGGCGCATTCATACCACTTTCAAACGGTGCATAGTATTTGCGTACATCTTCCCAATAATGAGATAGTTTTTCTAAAGAATCTATATTAACATCTGGTTGTCTTTCGTTTCCACCTAATGCATAGTATAGCGTGTTCGCACTTGGTTGTGACGTTTGACCAGCCATAGAACTCACTGCTACATCGACGATATCAACACCCGCTTCAATTGCCTTCGTATACGTTAATATACCATTTCCACTCGTATCGTGCGTGTGCAGATGAATTGGAATCGACACTGTCTCTTTTAATGCAGAAACTAAATCATATGCTGCATTTGGTTTTAGTAAGCCCGCCATATCTTTAATACCTAAAATGTGAGCTCCTGATGCTTCTAACTCTTTTGCTAAATTTTTATAGTAATTTAAATCATATTTACTACGCAGTGGATCATGAATATCCCCTGTGTAGCACATTGTTGCTTCTGCAATTTTACCAGTGTCTCGTACAGCGTCAATTGCAACTCTCATGCCTTCCACCCAGTTTAAGCTATCAAAAATACGGAATACATCAATGCCTGCTTGAGCAGAACATTCCACAAATTTTTGAATTAAATTATCTGGATAGTTTTTGTATCCAACTGCGTTTGAAGAACGAAGTAACATTTGGAATAACACGTTCGGCATTTTTTCACGAAGATCTAGTAATCGTTCCCATGGATCTTCTTTTAAGAAACGATACGCAACGTCAAACGTTGCACCGCCCCACATTTCCGCTGAGAATAGGTTCGGTAACATTCTCGCTGTTGGCTCCGCAATTTGATGTAAATCTTTTGTACGAATACGAGTTGCAAGTAATGACTGGTGTGCATCACGGAATGTTGTATCCGTTAAAAGTACACGTTTTTGATCCTGTACCCATTTTACTAATCCGTCCGCTCCACGCTCGTCCAAAATTTGTTTCGTTCCATTTTGGATTGGCTCTGAATGTTTTAAACATGGAATACGAGCATCTGGGAATATTGGTTTTTCTTTTTTACCTACTCCTGGGAAACCATTTACTGTTACTGTACCAATGTAATTTAACATTTTTGTTCCACGGTCTTTACGTTTCGGGAACAAGAACAATTCAGGTGACGCATCGATAAATGAAGTATCATATTCTCCTGATAAGAAGTTTTTATGTTTTACTACATTCTCTAGGAATGGAATATTTGTTTTAATACCACGAATACGGAATTCTTTTAAGTTACGTTCCATTTTTGCAGCAGCTTGCTCAAAAGTAAGTGCCCAAGTTGTAACTTTTACAAGTAAAGAATCGTAGTACGGTGTAATAACTGCACCTTGGAAGCTATTTCCTGTATCAAGACGTACACCAAAACCACCGCCTGATCGATACGCCATAATTTTTCCTGTATCCGGCATAAAATTATTTAGCGGATCTTCAGTTGTTACACGAGATTGAATTGCAAATCCATGTACAACTACTTCCTCTTGCTTCGGAACACCTACCATTTTGCTATGTAATGCATGTCCATCAGCTATTAAAATTTGTGATTGAACAATATCTACTCCCGTAATCATTTCTGTAATCGTATGTTCTACTTGAACACGTGGATTTACTTCAATAAAGTAAAACTCATCATCTTTTACAAGGAATTCTACTGTTCCTGCATTTAAATAATTTACATTTTTCGTTAACTTCACAGCAGCATCACAAATACGCTGACGCAGATCATCTGAAAGTGATACACTCGGTGCAATTTCTACAACTTTTTGATGACGACGTTGTACAGAACAGTCACGCTCGTATAAATGAACAACATTGCCTTCTTCATCTGCTAAAATTTGTACTTCTATATGTTTAGGTTTTTCAACGAATTTTTCGACGTAAACTTCATCATTACCAAAGGCTGCTTTCGCTTCTGATTTCGCTCGATTATATGATTCTCCTAATTCCTCACTAGTACGCACAATACGCATACCACGACCGCCACCCCCAAGGGATGCTTTAATAATAATCGGGTAATCATACTTTTCAGCAAATTTTTCGACTTCTTCTAATGAATTTACTGGACCATCACTACCAGGTATAACTGGAATTTGTGCTAGCTGCGCTTGTGTTCTTGCTTTCACTTTATCTCCAAACATATCTAAATGCTTACTTTTCGGACCGATAAAGATAATTCCTTCTTCTTCACAACGTTTAGCGAATTGAATATTTTCTGACAAGAAACCATATCCAGGGTGGATTGCATCTACATGATTACTTTTTGCAATCTCAATAATGCCTTCAATATCTAGATAAGCATCAATTGGTTTTTTTCCTTCCCCAACTAAATAGGACTCATCGGCTTTATAGCGATGATAAGAACCACTATCCTCTTTAGAATAGATTGCAACTGTTTTTAATCCAAGTTCCGAACAAGCTCGAAACACACGAATTGCAATCTCTCCACGGTTAGCTACCAATACTTTTTGAATACGTTGCAGCTTTGTCATGATTTTCCCCCTCTACTTTCCTACCACTCTAGAGATAAAATATATACACACCTTAAAAAGCGTGAAGTTCTTCACTTTCCACATTATATTATACTTAGAAAGCTTCACTTTATTTTTATCCATCATACCTTATTTTTTAACAAATGATAAGTTTTCTGTGCAATTTGTTTCACAAAAATAGTATAGCATACCTCTTCCTTTTCTAACAACTTAATTGTATATCACATTTAAATAAATGTGATATATCTTTTAACTGAAAGAGAAATTAATACATCATATTTAAAACTACTTGAAAATAAAAAACACATCATGCTCTAAAGCACGATGTGTTTTTTATTTTACAACTACAAGATGTGGTCCATTTTGTTCTCTTTCTTTTATTACCTCATTCTGCTGTTTTTCTTCTCGTTTTACATGACTAGCAATATTAAGTAGTATTCCCATCGCAAGTAGATTAGCTAATAAAGAACTACCACCGTAGCTGACAAACGGTAATGGTACTCCTGTAAGTGGTATTACTCCAGACATACCACCAACATTAATAAACGTTTGAACTCCAAACAAGCTTGCAATTCCGATAGCTATTAAACTTCCAAATGGATCAGTACATTTTTGTGCAACTCTAAATGACCGAATAATAATAAGTAATAAACAGATTAAAATGATAGCTACACCTATAAAACCAAGTTCTTCAGATATAATTGCCATTATAAAATCCGTTTGCGGTTCTGGTAAATAACCATATTTTTGTACACTATTCCCTAATCCTCTACCATTAAGCCCTCCAGAAGCGATTCCAATAAATGAATTTACCAATTGGAATCCATCCTTTTGAGGATCATTAAACGGATCAAGGAAAACAGAAAAACGTGCCTTTTGATATGGATTTAATGCATAATTGCCAAGAAGATATAGTGCCGGAATCCATACTATAGAAGTTAAAGCAATTCGTTTAATCCATAAGTTAACCTGTACTCCCGAACAAAGGAACATAATTCCTACTGTTCCTGCAATTAACAAATCAGTACCTAAATCATTTTGCTTTAATATTAAAAACATGATTATACCAACACCAATAAGTACTGGACCTGACCCTTTGGAAACAGGTGTATTCGTTTCTTGTCTTTTGGCAAAGAAATGAGCTAAGACGAGAATAACTGTTATCTTAACAAATTCTGCAGGCTGTATTCCAAATATCCACCCGTTTGCACCGTTTACTTTCTTAGTGAAAAAGGCAGCTGCTGCTAATAATGCAACACTAATTCCATAACTCCCCAATAAAAAGATTCGTTTTCTCCACACTTTATATGGGATAATAGCAAGAATTATTAATAACACTGTTCCAGCAGCTAAAGTAATTAATTGTCTTTTAAAAAAGAAATTTGCTGGTTTATCAAATCGCGAAATCGCAACAATGGAACTAGAACTATATACCATTATAACTCCCAGCACACATAAGATAACAAGAGGAAGTAATAATGAATAATCCATTGATTTCCATACTCTTTTCATTTCATTTCCTCTCTCTGTTTCAATTTAATTATTGTTGTATTCCATATGTACATTGGTTCTTCCTGCTTTATTATACAAATAAAAAGCCCAAACTTTTTCAGTTTGAGCCCCCTTATTTGAACCCGTTATTGTTGTTTGTTTGTAAATGCTTCATGAAGTGCAGATAACTCACGTTCGAGCTCACCTAACATTGCTTTCCCTTGTTCTTCTGCAATAAGACCAAGGCGAACCGCAAAATCGACCTCGCGGGATAGTCCAAACATTTGTGTGTCTAACACTTCTTCATATAATGGACATTGCGGCATTGTAAGATGGTCCATTTGCACCTTAATAAGTCTTAAAATCTTCTCTGCATCCGCTTGTAGAAGGGCTAGTGCCTTTTCCTGATGATTTGCTACTGTCTCAGACGCCAAATTGATTCCCTCCGTTTCCGTCCTACTCTCCTCTATCCTATCTATTAATATTAGCGATAGTTTTAATAAATTGCAATAGAAACATTTTTTGTGACAACAGTGTCTAATACTATTATACTGAAAAGTGGGAGTATAACACAAATGGGGGAACAACAATGAGCGAAATTTTATTTATTAACGGAAAAGTACGTTTTCCAATCACTATTGATCCAACTGTTTGGATCTTTGATGATCGAAAAGTAGATTTGACAACTTACTTTGATGAAACTAGAGAAAACACGTCTGAACTAGAAACTTATTTAAAAAACACTTCAGAACATTGGGATCGCGAAATCCGTGATGGTGCCGCTTTTCCTCCAATACAACAAAGTGTGAAGAAATATAAAAAAGAACAGCTGATTACTGGAACATTTGGTATACCATTTCATCCATTTCTTGCTAACGCTGAAATTTTAGAGGACGCTACGCAAGTTGAAATTGAAACGGTAGATCATACAATGACACTTCCATTAGAAACTGTCAAAAATGCTATACTAGGCTTTTCAAAAGAAGGAAAACCATTAAAAGAAGACGGACCTGTTCATCTCTATTTCAATGATGGATCTAATCAACAAAATCCAATCCGTAACATCCGTAAATTTACAATTATTTAAAGAAAAGGAGTGAGCTTAAGCTCACTCCTTTTTACAATAAATCTGCTGCTAGTTGAGCTAAATTAGATCGCTCACCTTTAACAAACTTCACATGACCACTAATACGCTGTTCTTTAAACTTCTCTACAACATATGTTAAGCCATTATTATATTCATCTAAATATGGGTGATCAATTTGCTGAGGATCTCCCATCAATACAATCTTACTCTTTTCCCCTACCCTAGTTAATATCGTTTTCACTTCATGCTTTGTTAAATTTTGTGCTTCATCAATGATAATGAACTGATCTGGAATACTTCTCCCGCGTATATAAGTAAGGGCTTCTACTTCAATCGAACCCATTCCAGCTAAAATAGCATCTAACTCTCCTGGCTTTTTCGTATTAAATAAATACTCTAGGTTATCAAAAATTGGCTGCATCCATGGTCTTAACTTTTCTTCTTTTTCTCCTGGTAAATAACCGATATCTTTTCCGACTGGAACAATTGGTCTTGCCACAAGTAATTTTTTATATAACCCTAAGTCTTCTGTTTGCATAAGTCCCGAAGCTAACGCAAGTAACGTTTTTCCTGTGCCGGCTTTCCCCGTTAACGTTACAAGCGGAATATCTTCACGAAGCAACAATTCTAATCCCATAATTTGCTGCACGTTTCGTGGTCGTATCCCCCACACTTGTTCATTGTGAAAAATAAGTTTCTTTACCTTCTTCCCTAAGTGATCCACAATGCCAAGCGCAGAACTAGAGCCCCCTAATGCATCTTTCATTACTACAAATTGATTTGGGTAAAAAGGATGATTCGCAATTTCAGATAGAGGCAATTCACCTTTCTCATAAAAATAATCCAATTGTTCTTTTGATATATATCCTTCTAAAAAACCAGAATATATATTTTCTACTTCAATTACGCGATCACTTAAATAATCTTCAGCCTTCAAACCAATTGCATCAGCTTTTACCCTTACGAGTACATCTTTACTTACTAAAATAACAGACTTCCCGTCCTCTTTTTCCTGTTCTTCTAAAGATAGATTTTTTGCTACAGCTAAAATTCGATTATCATTTGTTTTTTCTACAAAAATATCTTGTAGTTGCACAAATGAACGATGGTTCAATTCAATACGAAATGTTCCGCCGTTTTCTAGCGGGATACTTTCATGCAGCTTTCCTATTTCACGAAATTTATCTATTAACTTAGATACATAACGAGCGTTTCTTCCTACTTCATCCATATAACGTTTTTTCGAATCAACCTCTTCTAATACAACTGCTGGAATCACTACTTCATTGGTTTCAAATGAAAAAATAGATAAAGGATCCTGCAAAAGTACATTCGTATCTAACACATAAATTTTATCCAACCTGTTACCCCCTGACTCCACTTTTAAATTTGTAGAACAAGGGTTTCATCCATAAAATATGGACGAACCATTGTTATAATTATATGTACCGTGTAAACGAGGTAGAATCGAAAATCATAGTCATTAAACCTTTTATTTATTCTTTATTCATTTCTATTCAATATATTACTTTTTATTATAATTATTAACGTTAAATCACAATAACCGACTACAAAAGTGAATAAACGAATTTCTTATTTAGCATCTTTATAATTCTCTTATCCCTACTAACACTTCGTTATCCAGCTTTTTCGCTGCCCGAAGATCGTATGTTTTTTCATATGTTGGTTCAATTGCAAGTTTCGCTCCATAAAACATAACATCACGCACTTCTTGCACCTTTACTTCTATTACAGTTAATTTTAGAGAAATACCTTCCATTCTATCTGTCAAAATTTCACCTGCACCACTTATAGAAAATACGGATTCATTCGCCATTATAGTCAATACCACACCTGTATTATGACGTATATTTTCCACAATACGTGAACGTTGATCTACTGCAAATCGAATACTAGTTTCACTCACTGCATACACCCAAGAAATAGCACTTACGTTAGGAACTTGTTTTTCGAAATCTGTCGTTGCTATCATAACAATACACTCTTTACGCAACGTTTGTACTAAATCCTCTGTTAAGGTAGGCTCTACTACATTCGCCATATTTTCACCTCCAAATATACTTGGTATATCCTTATCATAACTTATTTTTCGAATTGCGAAAATATTATTTTTTCCCACTATTATTCAAAAACATTATACTTCCATGATATACTTATACTGATAGAATTCGTATTGAGGTGACGAAATGAGAGTCAAATGTATGATTTGTGATAAAAAAGATATGTTAGATGATGAAAATCCTATGGCAAAAAAACTGCGTAATCGCCCTATTCATACATATATGTGCATGGAATGTTCGGAACGAATTGCAGAGCGTACAATGGAACGTCATGCAAGTGGTAATTTCCGATTATATCGTGATAAAAAAATCGAAGATGATTGGTAAAATGTAAATAAGTCCTTACTCATATAGATAAGGACTTATTTATATTTTTCTGGTTCACGATTCATCTGATCCAAAAAACAATCAATGGCTTCTAACGGAAACCTTGCAGATTTCCGTTCTCCATTTATTTCATATGTAATTAAATACATTTCCTCGTTCTTTTCGACTTCCACATTTCTTAATTTATGTTCTTCATATACCATATTTTGAAATAACAAATATGTTTCTTTTGCAGCACTATCATCTGGACGTGCTTCCGCAACTGTTTTAATTGTTAACCAATTATATAGTGCATCTTGTACTGAACGCATGAAAACTCCCCTTTCTTATCCTGCTTTTTGTTGTTTCGCTTGACGCAAACGCAGTCTATAAATTCCAAGTACAATTGCCGCTACAACAAGTCCTTCTCCAACAGGTAAAAACACAGCAAAAAAGGTTAATACTGTGCATCCAATTGCTAATGATATGTATATCACAATATTTTTTAGTACAGACAACTTTCTAGCAAACCCTAAATTATAAACGAGAGCACTTAATATAATAATCGTCCCATAAAGTAACCACATTCCTAACTCTGGATTTTCATCTACCTTACACAATTTTGCAAAAAAAGACATCCTTTCTAACACACTCTTCCCCCCTAGCAGTAAAATGCAATTTTCTTTATACACTTAATACAAGAGTAACTCGCAAAAAAAATACTGTCCACAAAAAAGAGTAAATATTCTAAAAAATAAACAAAATAAAAAAACAACGCCCTTTATAAAGGGCGTTGTTTTTTTATTTTTACGCTTCAACAGATTTCTTTTTCTTAGCAGCTCTTTCACGTTCGCTCTTATCAAGAATCTTTTTACGTAAACGAATTGATTCTGGAGTTACTTCACAGAACTCGTCATCGTTTAAGTACTCTAATGACTCTTCTAAAGTCATTAAGCGTGGTTTCTTCATTGTTGAAGTTTGATCTTTCGTCGCAGAACGAATGTTAGTTTGTTGTTTCATTTTCACAACGTTAACTGTTAAGTCGTTCTCACGAGTGTGTTCTCCGACAATCATACCAGCATATACTTCTGTACCTGGTTCAACGAAGATTACACCACGGTCTTCAACTTGCATAATACCGTATTGTGATGCTTTTCCTGTTTCAAGTGAAACTAGAACACCTTGACGACGTCCACCAACTTGTCCAGCGTGTACTGGTTGGTAGCAATCGAATGTATGGTTTAAAATACCGTAACCACGAGTTAATGTTAAGAATTCTGTTGTGTAACCAATTAAACCACGTGCTGGAACCATGAAAGTAAGGCGAACTTGACCGTTTCCGTTATTCACCATATCTAACATTTCACCTTTACGTGCACCCATAGATTCCATAATAGAACCAGTGTATTCTTCAGGTACATCGATTTGTACGCGCTCTACAGGCTCACATCTTACGCCATCAACTTCTTTAATGATTACTTCTGGCTTAGATACTTGTAATTCATAACCTTCACGACGCATGTTTTCAATTAAGATAGATAAATGTAGTTCCCCACGTCCAGATACGATCCACGCATCAGGAGAATCTGTATTATCTACACGTAAACTTACATCTGTTTCTAATTGTGAACGAAGACGCTCTTCAATTTTACGAGATGTAATGTATTTACCTTCACGACCTGCAAATGGGCTGTTATTTACAAGGAACGTCATTTGTAGTGTTGGCTCATCAATACGTAATAATGGTAACGCATCTTGATGTTCAACTGGACATACTGTTTCACCTACGTTAATGTCTTCCATACCAGAAACGGCTACTAAGTCCCCTGCTTTTGCTTCTTCAATTTCTTGACGTTTTAATCCCATGTAACCGAATAATTTCGTTACGCGGAATTGCTTCACGCTTCCGTCTACTTTCATTAAAGCAACTTGTTGTCCAACCTTCATTGTACCGCGGAATACGCGACCAACTCCAATACGTCCAACGTAGTCGTTGTAATCAAGAAGTGCTACTTGGAATTGAAGTGGCTCTTCGCTGTTATCAATTGGTGCTGGAATATGTTCGATAATTGTATCGAATAATGATTTCATATTCTCTTCTTGATTTGCTGGATTTGAATCTAAGCTTGCTGTTCCGTTCATTGCTGATGCAAATACAACTGGGAACTCTAATTGATCTTCGTTTGCACCAAGCTCAATGAATAAGTCGATTACTTCATCAACTACTTCATCTGGACGAGCGAAGTCACGGTCAATTTTGTTTACAACTACGATTGGAGTTAAGTTTTGCTCAAGAGCTTTCTTTAAAACAAATCGTGTTTGTGGCATACAACCTTCATATGCATCAACAACAAGTAAAACACCATCGACCATTTTCATGATACGTTCTACTTCTCCACCGAAGTCAGCGTGACCAGGTGTATCTAAAATGTTAATTCTTTTATCTTCATAGTGAATCGCTGTATTTTTCGCTAAAATTGTAATACCGCGTTCTCTTTCTAGATCATTTGAATCCATTGCGCGTTCTTCAACGTGTTCGTTCGCACGGAAAGTCCCCGCTTGACGTAATAACTGGTCAACAAGTGTTGTTTTACCATGGTCAACGTGGGCAATAATTGCTATATTACGTAAATCTTGTCGTTTTTTCAACATGTCCAACTCCTAATGTCTTTTTAATCCTTCTCTATTATAAGAGCGAAGGGGATACAATAGCAATTAAAATAAAAGCAAGAATGAAAATATAGTTGTATTCTTACTTTTGTGAAAGTAAAATGAGATTGGAGGGTGAAGAAATGGAACACATTCAATATCGCTTTTTATTAACTGCAATTATCGGTGTTATTTTCTTAATCGGTATCGGCATTATGATTGCTGAAAATAGTCCAATCGGTATTATTATTTGCATTATCGGCACATTTGTTACAGTTGGATACGGTTTTGTAACAAAAAGAAAAATGCGCAAATCACAATAACGCTAAAAAGTAAGAAGCTTATACACAGCCTCTTACTTTTTTTGTTGCTCTCATATAAACGATAACACTTCTTCATACACTCCTGGTTTTGCAACTAACACACTGCTCTTCTCTATGATAGAAAGTGGCGCTCCAGAGAATGTCGTCACCTTACCTCCAACTTCTTCTACAATTATCTGCCCTCCGCCAAAATCCCATGGTGATAATCTCGGCGTTACATATGCATCTATTCTTCCTGTTGCAACGTATACCATCTCTAACGCTGCACAGCCATATGACCTTGTGCCCCTTGCTTTCTTAACAAGTGCCATCATACTTTCCATATTAAGCAATGGATTATCTGTAAGCCATATCGCATTTAAAGCTACAATACCTTGCTCTACAGTTCCTTTTTCCAATGGAGGAATTGATATATCATTACAAAAAGCTCCAGATCCCTTGACTGCATGATATAGTTCATCATGCACTGGATCATATATAAGTCCAATCTTTCCGATACCGTTCTCATAAATCCCAATTGAAATCGCAAAATTTCTTTTTTGATGAACAAAGTTCATCGTGCCGTCAATTGGATCAATTAACCAAACAACCCCGTCAGAAGACGTTATCTCGTCTCCATAACCCTCTTCTCCTAAAATATTATGATTCGGGAATGTTTCTTTAATTTTCCCAATTAAAAACTGTTCTATCTCTCGGTCCATATTTGTAACTAAGTCAGCTGCATTTGATTTTGTTTCTATAATAAGTGCTTTTTTCATTGATGCCATTAAATGCTCTCCTGCATCCCGAATCCACCGTTTGGCGTGTGCATCGATGTCTTTCCATACTTCTTGCATGTTTAAACACTCCGATCTATACTGTTCACAGAAAAAACGAACCCTTTATAAGGTTCGCACCAACTAATTTTTTATACATATACTATTATTACGCTTCTAAACGAATCATTTCAAGTCTTAACACTTCTAACTTTTGTACACACTCTTCTTTTTTCTGGTTATCATCTTCCATCATCGCATCATATAAAGTTGCTAATTCATAATCTAGCTCCAAACGTAGCACCGGTATTCTCTTTTCAGCATCTGTTCTCTTTAACGCATTAATCACCTGTCTCATATTATTTGCCTCCTCCCAATATTCGTCTGCCCTCGGACTAGAATTAATTCAATTTTCTGATTTTTTGTTTTATACTATACTATGTTGGATAAATCATCTATGCAACAAAATTATATTTTTTTATTTAAATTTTTTTGTGCTGTTTTTTTTATGAATAGTACAAGCTATGCTAAAATAAAAGCAAAATAGGAGTTGGAGGAACAATCATGACAATACAAACATTCAAGTCAACTGATTTTGATGTCTTTACAGTTGATGGTCTCGAAGAACGAATGAGTGCAATTAAAACGAACATTCATCCTAAGCTAGAAGCTTTAGGGGAACAATTTGCAGAATACTTATCCAAACAAACTGATGAGAACTTTTTTTATCATGTCGCAAAACACGCACGCCGCAAAGTCAATCCACCAAACGATACTTGGGTTGCTTTTTCAACAAATAAACGAGGATATAAAATGCTACCGCATTTCCAAATCGGCTTATGGGGTACTCATGCCTTCATATACTTTGGTTTAATCTATGAGTGTCCACAAAAAGTTGAGACGGCTCATGCCTTCTTAGAACATTTAAATGATTTAAAAACAAATATTCCAAATGACTTCGTTTGGTCCATTGACCATACTAAACCAAGTGTGAAATTACATAAAACACTTGAAACCGAAGACTTACAAAAGATGATTGAACGATTAGCTACTGTAAAAAAAGCAGAATTATTAGTTGGTATTCATATATCACCAGAGGAGTTTTCAGCAATGACCAACGAACAATTCCTTGCTAAGATTGAATCTACGATGCAATCACTCCTTCCTTTATATGCACTTTGTAATCGATAGTAGAAAACGGACAATTTATATTGTCCGTTTTTAGTTGTTATCACATTATATCACTTCAGTTTTTATTTTTCAAAATATTTTTTACATTTTTACAAGCTTTTGTTCTTCGACTTCTTTTGCCCTTTGAATAGCACGATATATAGAGTATCCACTTACTTCTTGAAATTCTTTATCAATTTTCTTTTCTTCTGCTTTCGATGGAACAATCTCTTTAAAACGACGATATAAACCCATTAACTCTTCTCTTATAATTCCTTTTTCATAAGCTTTCTCAATCGCTTCATAAAACTTCACCATTGTAACCATTTCCTCATTTGACCAATCATAATCTAACGGATATTGATATTCCATTTCGCACCTCATTTATCATTTCTTCTTGTTTCATTATGCTATCTTAAAGAGCATATTTTATTCTTCATTATAGCCACTCTGCATTATACACTATTTATTCATTTTAATGGAATTGTCTTCCTCTATTCATTAGTTGAGGCTAACTATTAAACATACTCACCTTAAAAAGATTTTTTTCTATACATCTATAATTATTGGTGATATAATGCTTTTGTTTTATAGAAAATAAAGTGAAGCTACCATCTCAAAAACGATTTTTTGAATGGCAGAAAAACAAGCCTTATTCTAAAAAGGGCTACACTTTTTTAGAGCAGGATTATATAAAACAAATTACACTAAATATTATGAAGAAGAAGGGGTGTATAGATTGTCCCAATACGAAACACCATTGTTTACCGCTTTAGTTGAGCACAGTAAGCGAAATCCAATTCAATTCCATATTCCTGGTCATAAAAAAGGACAGGGCATGGATCCTACATTTCGCGAATTTATTGGGCATAATGCATTAGCAATTGATTTAATTAATATTGCGCCACTCGATGATTTACATCATCCAAAAGGTATGATTAAAGAAGCACAAGATTTAGCAGCAGCCGCATTCGGTGCAGATCATACTTTCTTTTCTATTCAAGGTACAAGTGGCGCTATTATGACAATGGTGATGAGCGTTTGCGGTCCTGGTGACAAAATCCTAGTACCACGAAACGTGCATAAATCAGTAATGTCAGCTATTATTTTCTCAGGTGCAAAACCGATTTTCATGCATCCTGAAATCGATCCGAAGCTCGGTATTTCTCATGGAATCACAATTCAATCTGTCAAAAAAGCACTTGAAGAGCACTCAGATGCAAAGGGCTTACTTGTTATTAACCCAACGTACTTTGGGTTTGCTGCAGACTTAGAACAGATTGTACAATTAGCACATTCTTATGACATCCCTGTACTAGTCGACGAGGCTCATGGTGTTCATATTCATTTTCACGATGAATTACCTATGTCAGCGATGCAAGCTGGTGCGGATATGGCAGCAACAAGTGTTCACAAATTAGGAGGCTCTTTAACTCAAAGTTCTATTCTTAATGTGAAAGAAGGCTTAGTGAATGTAAAGCATGTCCAATCTATTATTAGCATGCTTACAACTACATCAACTTCTTACATCTTGTTAGCATCCCTTGATGTTGCGAGAAAACGTCTTGCTACAGAAGGAACAGCACTCATAGAACAAACAATACAATTAGCTGAGCATGTTCGTGATGCTATAAATTCTATTGAGCATCTTTACTGTCCTGGAAAAGAAATGTTAGGTACAGATGCTACCTTTAACTATGATCCTACAAAGATAATTGTATCTGTAAAAGATTTAGGTATTACCGGCCACCAAGCTGAAGTATGGCTTAGAGAGCAATATAACATTGAAGTAGAACTCTCAGATCTATACAACATACTATGTCTTATCACTTTGGGAGATACAGAAAGTGATACAAATACACTTATTGCAGCATTACAAGATTTAGCAGCAACATTTAGAAATAGGGCAGATAAAGGTGTTCAAGTACAAGTAGAGATTCCAGAAATTCCAGTGCTAGCACTTTCTCCTCGAGATGCTTTTTATTCGGAAACAGAAGTCATTCCATTTGAAAATGCAGCGGGTCGTATTATAGCTGATTTTGTTATGGTTTATCCGCCAGGGATTCCAATCTTTACTCCGGGGGAAATTATTACACAAGAAAACTTAGAGTATATTCGTAAAAACTTAGAAGCAGGTTTACCTGTACAAGGTCCTGAAGATATGACATTACAAACATTACGTGTTATTAAAGAGTACAAGCCTATCAGTTGATAGGCTTTTTTTTCACCTTTTTTCCTTTTCTTCATACGATACTTAAGAATGTAACGTATAGGTGGGGATACTATTATGATTGTAATAGGCCGTTCTATTGTACATCCTTATATTACAAATGAATATGAGCCATTTGCAGCAGAGAAACAACAAATTTTATCAATAATGGCAGGAAATCAAGAAGTTTATTCCTTCCGAACAGCTGATGAACTCAGCTTTGATCTCAATTTACGAGTTAATATTATTATCTCTGCACTAGAGCTTTTTCAAAGTGGATTTCAGTTTCGTACATTTCAACAATCCTTTTGCAACCCCCAGTATTGGAAAAGAACGTCTCTTGGAGGATTCGAGCTTCTTCCAAACATACCACCTTCTATTGCCATACAGGATATTTTCAAAAACGGAAAACTATATGGAACTGAATGCGCAACCGCTATGATCATTATTTTTTATAAAGCTTTACTATCATTGTATGAGGAAGAAACTTTCAATCGTCTATTTGCAAACCTTTTACTTTATACATGGGACTACGATCAAGATCTAAGGCTCATAACAAAAAACGGTGGCGATCTTGTTCCAGGTGACCTCGTTTACTTTAAAAACCCACAAGTGAATCCAGCTACGATTGAATGGCAAGGAGAAAACACAATCTATTTAGGGAATTTCTTTTTTTACGGACATGGCGTAGGTGTAAAAACAAAAGAAGAAATTATTTATTCATTAAATGAACGACGAGTCCCTTACGCTTTTATTTCAGCTTTCTTGACCGATACTATTACACGTATCGATAGTCGTATAATGAGCCAATACGCTTCTTCTAGTACACCACAGACCTCCATAAGCTTTATTCCGATTAGGGATGATGCAATCGTTGCAACAGTTGGTCATACAACTACAATTTATTAAAAAAGCGCCTACACATGTAGGCGCTTTTTCTTATTATTAAGCTTTTGTATGTTCTTTATGGTCACATTCGCAATGAGATCCACACTTCCCGTATAGTACTGTTGATTTTTCATCTTCAAAATGTCCAATTGTTCCTTCACATACTTGGCATACGATTGTTCCCATTTTCATTTCCCCCTGAGTTTCAATAGTAATCTATTTATTTATCATTAAGCTTTCGCATTATCTTTTCTAGCACAGTCACAATTTGTTCCGCATTTTCCGTAAAGTACCGTCGTTTTCTCATCTTCAAAATGTCCGATTGTTCCTTCACATACTTGGCATACGATTGTTCCCATTTTTCATTTCCCCCTAAGTTTATGGTCCTAAAAACTTTTAGCTGTCCATTTCCTATCAATTATTGGGCTTTTGTATGCTCTGTGTGATCACATCCGCAAGATCCACATTTCCCGTAAAGTACCGTTACTTTCTCATCTTCGAAGTGTGCAATTGTACCTTCACAATCTTGACATACGATTGTTCCCATTTTTCATTTCCCCCTAAGTTTATAATCCCAAAAACTTTTTGTAACCGCTTAACTTTCTGTCTTTATTTTAATATGTTATACTTTTTACGTCAATAGGTTTTTAGTATAACACATTAAATATTTTCAATTTAAATTAGTATGCGATATTCAAATAAAAAAACAGCCATATTTATAAGTACGACTGTTTCACATTAATTATTCTTCATATTCCGCATGTAAAGAAGTTGACGGAACTAGAAATTTGAAAAACTGAGCTAACTCCTTTGCTTCCTCTTCTGATCCTAATTTAAAAATCTCCTGTATATATTGAACATTCTCTACATCATCTCGTCCGAGTAAAGTAGACCTTCCTGTTTGCATACAAACAATGAGCGGCTTTCCAAAAAACATATTTGTATAAATAACACCAAAATCATAACGTGTATCATGTGTCATAAACCCTAAAAATCGTACCTTCACACTTTCATGCTCATCATACAATTTTTCAAACATTGGTTTCCACCTTTCTGCATCACGTTTCATTAATAGTATATTAAACAAAACATGTAATACTCCTTTTAATTGTCAAAAAATTCAGTAGGATGTAGAATGATAGTATTCTACTAAGTTAGGGGGAACTTATATGCAACACGCCTTTATTACGCTTGTACCGAAATCCAACCAACAATCAGTTTCAATAGATGATATAAAACAACTTTTTCATTATTATAAAACAGTTACTTCTAAAACTGGTGCCCAAATTAATTACACGTATACAAATACCGCTTTTCCTTATGAAATTTTAGATACATCTACAACAACATTAAAACTTCAATCCAATCACGACCGATATGACTCAATTTATATTGGTGTTGGTATAGAAAATGAACAATCTTTCATCCAAGTTTCTTTACCACCTAATGCAACATTTGGTGACAAAGGGAAAGCAAATGAATTTTGCCGTTTTTTAGCGAAGAAATTAGAAGGAGAGTTACAATTATTTAATGGAAGAACAATGTATTTTTATAAACGCTAATTTAAAAAATAGATAATATGATTAAAAATAATATACAATTCGAACATGTAAGAAATAAAGCTTGCTTTCTTACGTGCAATACAAAATATGCTATTACATAGGCTAAATATAGAAATACGAAAAAAAGAATGACTTTATAATGAAACTTATCACCATTCGATAATGTTAATACAGTGGAAAAGCCACTCCATAGTAGTAAATGATAAAATATAACATGTAATATTTTCATGGAACCTTCTCCTTTGACATGCTCTATTTTATTAATATATGGGGTTACGTTTGAATCAATTACATATTATAGGATGATATATATTACCTTTGAAGTAAGTTAAGCCGGAATCATTTGTTAAAGTATTATATATTCATTCGACAAGTACGTTTAAAGACCTTGCAAGTCATTTGATGAAAATAAAAATAGCCCCTCTCTTACAATAAGAGAAGGGCTATTTACATTACTTAAATTATTTTACAATGTGAATTGGCATTCCAAGAGCAACTTCAGCTGCTTCCATTGTGATTTCACCTAATGTTGGGTGAGCATGGATTGTTTGAGCGATATCTTCAGCTGTCATTCCAGCTTCGATAGCTAAACCAATCTCAGAGATAATATCAGAAGCACCTGCACCTGCAACTTGAGCACCTACAAGAAGACCATCTTCTTTACGTGTTACAAGTTGTAAGAAACCGTCAGTGCTGTTTAATGATAATGCACGACCGTTAGCAGCGAATGGGAACTTAGATACAGTTACAGTCATTCCAGCTTCTTCAGCTTGTTTTTTAGTGTAACCAACAGATGCTAATTCTGGATCAGTGAAGCATACTGCAGGAATTCCGATGTAATCGATAGCTGATGCATGGCCACTAATTGCTTCTACAGCTACTTTACCTTCGTAAGAAGCTTTGTGAGCTAATGGTGGTCCAGGAACGATATCACCAATTGCATAGATGTTTGGTACATTTGTACGACATTGCTCATCGATTTCGATGATGCCGCGGTCAGTCATTTTAACTCCAACTTGCTCAAGACCGATTTCTTGAGTGTTTGGACGACGACCTACAGTTACTAATACGTAATCTGCTTCTACAGTTTGGATTTCACCTTTAACTTCAAAGCTAACTTTTACGCCAGTTTCTGTTTCTTCAACGCCTTTAGCCATAGCTTTTGTATGGATATTTACGTTACCTTTTTTCTGTAGAGCACGTTTAACAACAGAGCTCATAGCTTTTTCGAAACCAGCTAAGATTTCGTCGCCAGCTTCTACTACAGTAACTTCTGTACCGAAGTTAGCATATGCAGTACCTAATTCCATACCGATGTAACCGCCGCCGATTACAACAAGTTTTTTAGGAATTTCAGGTAAGCTTAAAGCACCTGTAGAGTTGATAACACGTTTAGAGTATTTGAATCCTGGAATTTCGATTGGTGTAGAACCAGTTGCAAGAACAGCATTTTTAAACGTATAAGTTTGAGCTGCATCTTCAGTCATAACGCGTAATGTATTAGCATCTACGAAGTAAGCTTCACCGCGAATGATTTCAACTTTGTTACCTTTAAGAAGGCCTTCAACACCGCCAGTTAATTTCTTAACTACGCCGTTTTTCCATTCTTGAACTTTTGTAAAGTCAACTTTTACGTTTTCTGCAGTAATACCCATGTCATCAGAATGCATTGCATTCTCATAACGATGACCTGCATTGATTAACGCTTTTGAAGGAATACATCCAACGTTTAAGCATACGCCACCAAGGTTAGCTTTTTCAATGATTGCTACCTTTTGGCCTAATTGTGCTGCACGAATTGCCGCAACGTATCCACCAGGACCTGCACCAACAACGACTGTATCTAATTCAATTGGGAAATCTCCTACTACCATTGTTATTACGCCTCCATTACTAATAATTGTGGGTCATTCAATAGACGTTTAATTTGGTTTAACGCTTTTTGAGCAGTTGCACCGTCAATTAAACGATGGTCAAAGCTTAGAGATAATGCTAATACTGGAGCTGCAACGATCTCACCGTTTTTCACAACTGGTTTTTCAGCGATACGGCCGATACCAAGGATTGCTACTTCTGGGTGGTTGATAACTGGAGTGAACCATTGTCCACCTGCAGAACCAATGTTTGTAATTGTGCAAGAAGCACCTTTCATTTCAGCTGGAGCTAGACGACCTTCACGTGCTTTACCAGCAAGATCATTGATCTCGTTAGAGATTGTGAAGATAGACTTACGATCTGTATCTTTAACAACTGGTACTAATAGACCTTTGTCTGTATCAGCTGCGATACCGATGTTGAAGTAATGTTTATGAACTACTTCTTGAGATGCATCGTCTAAAGAAGTGTTTAACATTGGGTATTCACGTAATGCAGATGTTAAAGCTTTAACAACGTACGGAAGGTAAGTTAATTTAATACCTTTGTCAGCTGCTACTGCTTTGAACTTCTTACGGTGAGCAACAAGTTCTGTTACATCTACTTCGTCCATTAATGTTACGTGAGGAGCTGTGTGTTTAGAGTTAACCATTGCTTTCGCAATCGCTTTACGGATACCACTCATTTTCTCACGAGTTTCTGGATATTCACCAGCTGGGATTGGTTGTGCTTTTGGTGCTTCTTCTTTCGCTGCTGCTGGAGTAGCTTCTACTGCTGCTGGAGCCTCAGTTGCTGCTACAGTTTGTCCACCATTTGCAAATGCATCGATGTCAGCTTTTACGATACGGCCATTCTTACCAGTACCAGCTACTTTATGAATGTCTACACCTTTTTCACGAGCGTATTTACGAACAGATGGCATAGCGATTACGCGCTCATTTACTACTTCTGCAGTTGCTGCTGGAGTAGCTTCCGCTGCTGGAGCTTCTACTGCTGCTTCTTCAGCTTTTGGAGCTTCATCATGATCGTCACCTTTAAATTTAAGGTTTTCGTATCCAGGAGCATCAAATTTAATTAATGTATCTCCTACGATTGCAACTGTTCCTTCTTCTACAAGTACTTCAAGTACTTTACCTTTAACAGGAGAAGGGATTTCTACTACTGCTTTATCATTTTGTACTTCAAGAAGTACATCGTCTTCGTTTACTTCATCGCCTGGTTTAATAAACCATTTTACGATTTCACCTTCGTGGATACCTTCACCGATATCTGGTAGTTTAAATTCAAATGCCACGGAATTCAGCCCCCTGATTCATTTCATTATTATGGAATATGTACAAAAGAAACCAGCATGTGCTGATTTCTTTTGCACATGAAAAGCTAAAAATTAGAAGTTCATTACTTTGTTTACAGCTTCAACAATATCTTTGTGGTTTGGTAACCATACGCTCTCTGCTTGAGAGAATGGGAATACTGTATCAGCAGCTGCAACACGTACAACTGGAGCTTCTAAGTTTAAGATTGCACGGTCGTTAATTTCCGCTACAACGTTAGCTGCAATACCAGCTTGTTTTTGAGCTTCTTGAACTACAACTACGCGACCTGTTTTTTCAACAGAAGCGATGATTGTTTCGATATCTAATGGTTGAACTGTACGTAAGTCAACAACCTCTAAAGAGATACCTTCTTTTTCAAGTTCTTCAGCAGCTTTTAATGCAGCGTGAACCATAGCACCGTAAGCGATAACAGATACATCTGTACCTTCACGTTTGATATCAGCTTTACCTAAATCAATTGTGTAATCACCTTCTGGTACCTCTTGACGGAATGAACGGTACAATTTCATATGCTCTAAGTAGATAACTGGATCGTTGTCACGAATCGCAGAGATTAAAAGACCTTTAGCATCGTATGGAGTAGATGGAATAACAACTTTTAGACCAGGTTGTTGAGCCACTAATCCTTCTAAGCTATCAGCATGAAGTTCAGGAGTATGAACACCACCACCGAATGGAGAACGAACTGTTACTGGAGCAGTCCAACGTCCACCAGAACGGTAACGCATACGAGCTAATTGACCAGAAATTGAATCCATTACTTCATAAACGAAACCGAAGAATTGGATTTCTGGAACTGGACGGAATCCTTCAAGTGCAAGACCAACTGCAAGTCCACCAATACCAGACTCTGCAAGTGGAGTATCCATTACACGATCTTCACCAAATTCAGCTTGTAAACCTTCAGTAGCACGGAATACACCGCCGTTTACACCAACGTCTTCACCAAATACAAGTACGTTAGGGTCATTTTTCATTTCAACGCGTAAAGCATCAGTGATTGCTTGAATCATTGTCATTTGAGCCATGGCTTACTTCGACTCCTTTTCTTTGTAGATTTCATATTGTTCAGCTAAGTTGTAAGGCATTTTTTCGTACATGATTTCCATTAAATCAGTTACTTTTTGTTTTGGAGCTTGGTCAGCCTTAGCAATTGCTTGTTTGATATCTTCTTTTGCTTCTTCGATTACTGTCTCTTCAACTTCTTGAGACCATAGGCCTTTAGCTTCTAAGAACTTACGGAAGCGTACGATTGGGTCTTTTTGTTCCCATTCGTTTTCGATATCTTTTGTACGGTAACGAGTTGGGTCATCACCAGCCATTGTATGTGGACCGTAACGGAATGTTAAAGTCTCGATTAAAGTAGGGCCTTCGCCATTTACTGCGCGCTCACGAGCGAAAGCAGTTGCTGCGTATACAGCTAATGGATCCATACCGTCTACTTGAATTCCGTAAATACCTGCTGCTACTGCTTTTTGTGCTACAGTTTTAGCTGCAGATTGCTTTTCTACTGGAGTAGAGATTGCATAACGGTTGTTTTGAACAACGAAGATTGCTGGAGCTTTGAATGCACCTGCAAAGTTCATACCTTCGTAGAAGTCACCTTGTGAAGCACCACCGTCACCAGTGTAAGTAATTGCAACAGATTTTTTACCACGTAGTTTCATACCTAACGCAACACCAGCAGTTTGGATGATTTGCGCACCGATAATGATCTGTGGAGCTAATGCATTTACATTCTCAGGCATTTGGTTACCCATGAAGTGTCCACGAGAGAATAAGAATGCTTGGTATAATGGTAATCCGTGCCATACTAATTGTGGTACATCACGGTATCCTGGTAAGATGAAGTCTTCTGCTTCAAGTGCGAAATGACTTGCTAATTGAGAAGCTTCTTGTCCAGCTGTAGGTGCGTAGAAACCTAAACGTCCTTGACGGTTTAAAGAAATAGAACGTTGATCTAATACGCGAGTATACACCATACGACGCATTAATTCTTTTAATTGATCATCAGATAATTCAGGCATAGCTGCTTCATTCACAACTTCACCGTTTTCATTTAAAATTTGTAATGTTTCAAATTGAGCTGCGATAGCTTTCATTTGCTCATCAACATTAAATAGGGTCTTTTTTGTTTTAGTACCCATTCCGTTCACCTCTTCCTCTCTTGAACCATATTCTGAAACGCTTTCACTGGCTATTTTCCAGTTTAAAAAGCGCAACGATGTAAACCAACATGTTTGTATGTCGGTTGAGAATAATTTTGTGTACCTAACAATCTGTACTAATGTTTTTTCAGAAACATATTAATACAATCTTGATCACGTTTTTTAGTTTACAACTATTCTAATTACGATGTCAATTACTTTGAATACGTTTTTTTATAAATAATATGCAGGTTTCTACTACACAAACGTGTTTTTATTTTTTACATCTGTATTAGTAAGCATTGACCTACTGTTATATTATTCCCTTTTTCACTTATTTTTTCTCTTAGAATAATATGTAAACGATTTAATTCTCTTTAGTTTTTCTCTCTTCGTAACAAAAATATACAAACTACTCTTCCTTTTTTAGGTAAATACCTATACATTTCTACCCTCTCTTCCATACATTATAGTAACCGCAGTATTAGCGGGAAATGATAAAGGAGGTCATCTCATGTACGGATACTCATATTGCTATCCAACTTGTTCATATCCTTCCTACGGTTATGGCGGTTCTTGTGGCGGGTCTGGACGCGGCTTCGCCTTAATCGTTGTGTTGTTTATTCTTTTAATTATCGTTGGTGCTGCTTGCATTCGCTAATTGTAAAACGAAACAACTATGGAAAGA
The DNA here is from genome assembly GCF_051781745.1 of Bacillus cereus group sp. Bce019. Lineage (NCBI taxonomy): Bacteria > Bacillati > Bacillota > Bacilli > Caryophanales > Bacillaceae > Bacillus > Bacillus cereus group sp. Bce019. The sequence goes on along the minus strand of NZ_JBPWJX010000001.1, from coordinate 381,509 downwards.
AAAAGACGGCTTTGCCGTCTTTTTCTGTTTATCACATACATAACTACTCTATAATAGAACGATTTCCAAAATGCCTTCCCTTTCTTGCCGATGACTTTTTCCATCTCCTTTGGTAGACTAAAGAGGAAAGGAGAGATTACATATGCTTACAATGAAAGATGTTATTCGCGAAGGAGATCCTATTTTGCGCAACGTTGCAGAAGAGGTGTCCTTACCGGCAAGCGAAGAAGATACAACTACCTTAAAAGAAATGATTGAATTCGTAATAAATAGCCAAGATCCTGAAATGGCTGAAAAATATAGTTTACGCCCTGGAATCGGATTAGCGGCTCCGCAAATCGGTGTTTCAAAAAAAATGATTGCAGTTCATGTAACCGATGCGGATGGTACATTATATAGCCATGCATTATTCAATCCAAAAATCATTAGCCATTCTGTTGAACGTACATATTTACAGGGTGGTGAAGGCTGTCTATCTGTAGACCGCGAAGTACCTGGTTATGTTCCTCGTTATACAAGAATTACAGTAAAAGCAACTTCTATTAACGGAGAAGAAGTAAAATTACGTTTAAAAGGTTTACCAGCAATCGTATTCCAACACGAGATTGATCATTTAAATGGCGTTATGTTCTATGACCATATCAATAAAGAAAATCCTTTTGCCGCTCCTGATGATTCCAAACCTCTAGAGCGATAATAATAAAAAGGCGGAAGTTAATCTTCCGCCTTTTTATTATGAAATGGGTTCCATATTCACTTATAGCAATCCAGCCCACTTTAGTCCATGATATATACCGTCTTCATTAACATCCTTTGTCACATGATTTGCAAGTTTTTTCAAGTCTTCATGGCCATTTCCCATCACAATACCTGTGCCAACGGCTTCGATCATTTCTAAATCATTTAAGCCATCTCCAAATGCATACACTTGATCACGATTAAAACCTAACTTTTCAATGTATTTCTCAATTCCTTTTGCCTTAGAACCACCATTCGGAATGATATCCATTGAATATGCATGCCAACGAATAAAATGGAAATCTGGATAATGATTAATAAACTTTTCCTCTTCATTTACTTCACAAAAAAGTAGTGTTTGATAAATATTACGTTCCTCATAAAAATTAGGCTCATATGCTGGATGCTCAAAGTTTAAGCTTCCAAAGCCTTCTTTCACATAATCATGATATTCCACTGATGCTCTCATATCTTGATGGTCAAGATATACAAGTGGATATCCTTCTTGTTTTGCAAACTGAGTAAACTTATGTAAAGCATCTGGATGTAACGGATTATTAAATATTACCTCATCTTCAAAGACAACATATTGTCCATTAAAACTAACATAATTATGTATATCAAGTTCCTTACGAATATCTTCGAACATAAATGGCGCGCGCCCTGTCGCAATTGCTACATGTACACCTTTTTCTTGTAACTGTTTTACTGCATCTCGTGTAGATTGCGGAATTTTTTTATCATGATCTAATAATGTTCCATCAATATCAAAAAAGACAATTTTATCATTCATTTGTCAAAATCCTTTCTGAGACTCTATATTCCTATTTTGAATATCACTTTTCAAATTCTAAAAAAAAGTATAACATATTAAACATCTGTGAAGAAAGCGTTCCCTTTCTGACCTTATTTGTAAACTTTGCATATATATATTAGTAAAACATGTAGATACTTGTTCGGATGAATTTTCTTTTCCATTCTTCCTCATACTATACCTATAACTAACGGCTACTGATCGTTACTATAGAATAACTTTCACTGTATGGGAAAGGACAAGATTCACCATTCACTTTTGTCCTATCTCTTATATCAGAGATAGAGTTTTCACTAGTAATAGGCATGTTTAAAATAAGGAAAGGAAGGAGTAATCATGCTGAAGAAGCTGAAGAAAAAGCTCAAGCGTTATTTAAATGGTCTAGTCCGTAAAAAGACAGTCGCTTAAATTGTGCCCATTTCGGGCTTTTTCTTCATTCTCATTCGAAAAAACATGAAAATCGTGACTGTTTGCTTTATAATAAGTAACAGATAATGCAAAACATAGACAAGGAGAGGTTTTCCAAATGATTTTTAAAGTATTTTATCAAGAAAAATTAACTGAGGTTCCAGTACGTGAAAATACAAAAGTTTTATATTTAGAGGCTACGTCTGAAAAGGATGTTCGTACAAAATTAAATAAGTTCGCATATAATATCGAGTTTGTTCAGTCTGTTACTGGCGCTCATCTTGAATATGAAAAAGAAAACGCTGATTTAACATTAGCGGAAATCGTATAGCGATATGAAATTTCTAAAAAACGACCAAGTTGCTGTATTTGCTCTCGGTGGGCTTGGTGAAATCGGTAAAAATACATACGCTGTTCAATTTCAAGATGAAATTATTATAATTGATGCTGGAATTAAATTTCCAGAGGACGAACTTCTCGGAATCGATTATGTAATACCAGACTACACTTATTTTGTGCGAAACGAAGATAAAATTAAAGGGTTATTCATTACACATGGTCACGAAGATCATATCGGCGGAATCCCTTACCTATTACGTCAAGTGAACATTCCAATTTACGGCGGAAAATTAGCAATTGCACTCATCAAAAACAAATTAGAAGAACACGGCTTACTTCGTAAAGCAAAACTTTACGAGATTCAAGAAGATGACGTTATTAAATTCAAAAAAACGTCTGTATCCTTCTTCCGTACAACTCACAGTATTCCAGATTCGTACGGCGTTGTTGTGAAAACACCTCAAGGTCAAGTTGTTCATACAGGTGACTTCAAATTTGACTTCACACCAGTTGGTGAACCAGCGGATTTAACAAAAATGGCTGAAATCGGTAAAGATGGCGTACTATGTCTATTATCTGATAGTACGAACAGTGAAGTTCCAAACTTTACTATGTCTGAGCGTCGCGTTGGTGATAGCATTCAAGACATTTTCCGTAAAGTAGAAGGACGGATTATATTCGCAACCTTTGCATCAAATATTCACCGCTTACAACAAGTTGTTGAAGCTGCTGTTGAAAACAACCGTAAAGTAGCTGTGTTTGGTCGAAGTATGGAAGCAGCGATTGAAATTGGACAAAACCTTGGTTATATTCGTTGCCCGAAAGATACATTCATAGATGCATCTCAACTAAACCGCTTACCAGCTAATAAAGTTGTTATTTTATGTACAGGTAGTCAAGGTGAACCGATGGCAGCACTTTCACGTATTGCAAACGGTACACACCGCCAAATTCAAATTATTCCTGGAGATACAGTTGTTTTCTCTTCTTCACCAATTCCAGGAAATACAATTAGCGTAAGTCGTACAATTAACATGTTGTACCGCGCTGGCGCTGATGTAATTCATGGGAAACTTTCAAATATCCATACAAGTGGACACGGTGGACAAGAAGAACAAAAATTAATGTTACGTCTAATTAAACCGAAGTACTTCATGCCAATTCATGGTGAATATCGTATGCAGCGTATGCACATGAACATAGCAAATGATTGTGGCATCCCTGAAGAAAATTGCTTCATTATGGATAATGGCGATGTTCTTGCTTTACGTTCGGATGAAGCTAGCGTAGCTGGAAAAATCCCATCTGGTTCGGTCTACATTGATGGAAACGGTATTGGAGATATTGGCAATATCGTATTACGCGATCGTCGTATCCTTTCTGAAGAAGGACTTGTAATTGTAGTTGTAAGCATTGATATGAAAGAATTTAAAGTTGCAGCAGGACCTGATATCATCTCACGCGGTTTCGTTTACATGCGTGAAAGTAGCGATTTAATCAATGATGCACAAACATTAATTACAACTCATTTAGAAAAAGTAATGGAGCGTAAAACAACACAATGGTCTGAAATTAAAAATGAAATTACAGACACATTAGCTCCATTCCTATATGAGAAAACGAAACGCCGTCCAATGATTTTACCAATCATTATGGAAATATAAGAAAAAGGACAATGCCATGAAGGCATTGTCCTTTTCTTTTCTCTTATCTTAAAAAGTGTTTAAATCGATCCACTTCATCGTCATGACCAATGACAATTAATATATCTCCTGCTTGAATATTCTCCGTAGCTCGAGGGGATACGATAACTTCTTTGCCTCGTTTAATTGCTACAATATTCAATCCAAACTTCGCACGAATATCTAATTCAATTAAAGAGTGCCCATCAATTTTTTTATTCGCAATAATCTCTACAATACTATGCTCATCTGAAAGCTCAAGGTAGTCTAGCACATTGCTTGATGCAATATTATTAGCAATCCTTTTTCCCATATCACGTTCTGGATGCACAATATGATCTGCACCTATTTTACTTAACACTTTTTCATGATAATCATTTTGAGCTTTTACAGTAATATTTTTTACACCCAACTCTTTCAAAATCAAAGTCGTTAAAATACTTGAATTTAAATTATCTCCAATAGCAACGACTACGTGATCAAAATTTCGAATACCAAGGCTTTTTAATACCATCTCATCTGTTGAATCTGCAATTACAGCATGCGAAGCTATATTTGCAAATTCATTAATTTTATCCTCATCTGAATCGATTGCCATTACTTCCATTCCTAATTGAGCTAGTTCTCGGCAAATACTTCCACCAAAGCGACCAAGTCCAATGACAGCAAATTCTTTTTCTTTCTCACCCACGGGAATTCCTCCAATAACTTCAAGTACTATTTATTTTCAGTGTAACACACTTTATATGCGTCACAAAAACTGTAATTAGCTCTTATTTTTGTTTTTGTATATAAAAATATTGTTGCAAGTAAAAAGCGATACCAACAAGTAGCATAGCAAATACAAATATATTTCCAAAAGAACTAAATGTTTCAAAAACGAATAATAATGTTTCTTGACCAAAAAAGGCAAATAGAAGCTGCGTGAATGCAAATAACAACGCCCATATGTAATGATGTTGATGGAATAAATAATGCGTTGCACCTAAAAAAGCAATAAACGAAAAGATAAAGATCCACCAATTTTCTAAAAATAGTTGCCAATTAGAAAATTGATATCCATTTACTAATATTGCAATAAGCGCGATAACTACCATCGTCGGCACACTCCAAAATAATGCCCGTCCTCTAAAGAAACGAGTGCCTTTAACATCTCCTTTTTCATGTGCAATATATGTTAGTACTACTGTGCTTATATACAAAACAGAAAGAATTGTTAAAACGATAATAAGCCAAAAATGTAATTGATAATATTCATGCTCTATATTTGTCACGATTGCAGCTAACATGCACGGAATTAACATTCCCGTCCAACCATCTACTTTTCTTTCATTCCAAAAGACCGTATTACCAATCCTTATTCCTAACAACATAAAAATAATGATACCCAATACAAATAACGTAGTTTTATTCCCTACTAAACTCGTTGAAAAAGCAATTAATCCAATAAATAAAAAGAGCACAAACCCATTCATAATTTCTAGTACAGGTGATAAATATCTCTTCACCCATTTGTATGTTTCGTCATATTCATTATTATCTACTAGACGATAGGCATAAAAACTTATCCCAAAATAAACCGCCGCAATAATAACATACGCATATAAGACGAAACATAAAATCGCACTGCTAATTTGCACGTAATTCCCCACCCTTTTTTCTATGTTTCACATTGATTTTACACACTTTTCATACTAAAAGTAAACATATATAAGTTAGTCAAATAATTAATAATGAGCAGTGGCTAAACCCCCTGCTCATTATTAAAACAGTACAATTAACTTTAATTCTTCCATTTGTATGTAAATGTCTAAAATCAATCTATACGAGCGTTACTTACACCTCAGAACAAAAAGTTTTTTGGAACCTTCAAGAAAGTGGAAGTTTTATTTTCTATTCCCTTTCCACTTTACATATTGGCTTAAAAATGTAATTGCCTTTTCAATCACTTCTTCGTCTGGTTTTAATTTTGCATGATGTAAACCATATTCTGAATTTACTCCAAGCCAAAACATAAATCCAGGGATTTCTCGAAGCATATAACCAAAATCTTCACCCGTCATTGCCTCAGTACATGTAATAACATTCATATCAGTTTGTTTATGTACAAATTCCATAAACTCTCTCGTTAACTCTTCATGGTTATATACTTGGTGATACATTGCTCCGTAATCTATAATCGCCTCACACTGGAAAGAAGCTTCGATACCTGCAACAATTGACTCAATTCTGCTTTTCACACGCTTCATTGATTCCACTGATAATGTTCGAATCGTTCCTTCTAAACGAGATTTTTCTGCAATAATATTTTGAACCGTACCACCAGTAATTTTCCCGATTGTAATTACTGCACTATCAAGAGGATTTACATTGCGACTAATAACGGATTGTAGCTGTGTAACAAGATGACTCGCTGCAACAATCATGTCATTTGCAGTATGCGGATAGGCAGCATGGCCACCTTTCCCTTTTAAATCAATATATAATTCTGAAGTATTGGCAAATAACAGTCCTTCTTTCGTTGCAATTGTCCCCACAGCGTATTCTGGTGCAATATGAAGACCAAGAATTATATTCGGTTTCCATTCTTTTAACTCTTCACTTTCTAACATAGGAAGAGCACCGCCTGGTCCTTCTTCTGCTGGCTGGAATAGAAATACAAGGTCATCATCTATTCTTTCGCTCACAGCTTTCGTTAGAAGGCCTAAACCGATTGTTGTATGTACATCATGGCCACATGCATGCATCATTCCTTCGTGAATAGAAGCAAACTCGTATCCAGTTTCCTCTGTAATTGGTAAACCGTCTATATCTGCACGATAACCTATTATTTTTTCGGGATTTTTTCCATTTACTTTAACGATTACACCCGTTTTCCATGTCTTCACTTCCACAAATTCATGAGAAAGTGTTCCTATATAATCTAAAATATACTGTTGTGTTTTCCATTCCTTAAATCCGATTTCTGGAATTCTATGTAGATCTCTACGAATTTGGACAAATTTGCTTACTGTCATTTTTGCACCTCTATCTATAAAAAGCGTAAGAGCCCATTTACGCTCTTACGCTTTTTTTACTTTTTATTTCTCTGGGTTTAATTGACGAAGCTCTTGTTTAATTTCTGTTTTTGCTTTTGTCTTCTCATCAATTTCTTTGATTACACGTGCTGGAGTACCTGCAACAACTGTGTATGGAGGTACATCTTCTGTTACAACAGCTCCCGCTGCTACAACTGCACCTTTACCTACTGTAACACCCTCTAAAACAACTACATTTGCACCGATTACTACATCATCTTCAACGATAACTGGTTTTGCAGAAGGTGGCTCAATAACACCTGCAAGTACAGCACCTGCACCTACGTGACAGTTTTTACCGACTGTTGCACGTCCACCAAGTACTGCGTTCATGTCGATCATAGAACCTTCACCAATTACAGCACCAATGTTAATTGTTGCATTCATCATAATTACAGCGTTGTCACCAATTTCAACATGGTCACGAATAATAGCACCTGGCTCGATGCGAGCTTTAATACCTTTTAAATCAAGCATTGGGATTGCAGAATTACGACGATCGTTTTCTACAACGTAGTCAACGATGTGCTTATTATTCTCATCAAGAATTGTCTTAATTTCAGACCATTCTCCGAATAATACACCTGATTTTTTATTCACAAATGCTTGTACTGTTTCAGGGAATGTTACTTCTTTTAAATCCCCTTTTATGTATACCTTTACAGGAGTTTTCTTTTCACTTTTTTGAATAAACGAAATAATTTCGTTAGCGTCCATCATTTTCATTCTTGTTGCCTCCTAAATCCATTTATAATGTTACTCTACCAAACGAAAGAGCGAGTAGCAAGATAATAATCTTATTTTTCCCTTTGAATTTCTTCTATAATTTCTAAAAATGCTTGTACTTGCTTCAACTGCCTTGCCGAGTCACTTGTTAACAACCATGTTTCTCTCGTCAGTTGAACAGGTGTTTTATACATATTTTCCTGTACTTCCTTTAAAACAGTAGAAGGTAAAAGGGCATAACCTATACCATTTAAAACAAGTTGTTTACATGTTTCAATTTGGTCAACTACAATCGTTCGCTTAGGCGGATTAGAAAATAAACCATACCACCAATTTTGTATTTGTCCATAATAAGTCGAGTCACTTTTAAATTGAATGAACGGCCTATTTGTTTCTTTTAACATCGAAATATCTTTTATTTCTTTATCAACTAAATACAGTTCATCTTCAAATAATTGTTGCTTCTGACCTTTATATTCTTGTGTTCCCCTCAGTATAGCAACATGCACGTCTCCTTCATAAAACTGCTTTTGCACTTCACTACTCCATCCAGTAAACAGCGATATCTTTACAGAAGGATATTTATGCACAAACTTTTTCAAAACAGGAGGGAGCCAATATTGACCAATAACTGATGCAACAGCTATTTTTAACGTTCCATGAGTTTCCGTTCTGAAAACAGCCAGCTCACTTTTTATATCTTCTTCCCTTTGCAACATTTCTTTGGCATAATTTGCAACTTTTTCCCCTTCAGGTGTAATTGTCAATCCTTTTTGTGAGCGAATAAAAAACTTCATTCCCCATTGTTTCTCCATAGATTGTAATCGTTGACTCAGCGCAGGTTGGGAAACAAATAAACGTTCCGCCGCTTTTCTCATATTTGATTCCTGAGCTAACACAACCATCATTTGAAAATCATCAATTTGCAACTTTCTCCCTCTTTCCTTAGCTTCCATACACCTTATTTCAATAAGCTTTTCATCCTTAATTTATCCGAATGCTTTCATTCAGAAAATACAATTGTCCAGCGCAAACTTTCCTTATGTTTTATGTCTTTTTAAATATAATACATACACAAGTGATATGCACGAAAAAAAGTGACTTCTTCGTTTCTATGAAGTCACTTTTTTCACTTTATCGATTATGTTGCCTTACTTTCTTATTCAACAATTTTAAAATAGCCCGACGTGTTAAAATCCCCTCAAAATAGCCTTCTTCATTAACAGCGCAAATAAAAGGATGATCAATTGTCATTTCTAAAGCTTTTGCAAATGAATCGTCTAATTTAAGAACAGGTATATCTTCTTTCATCACCTGCTCTACTTTCATATCATCGAGCCTTTCAAACTCAATACGTTCTAATCCTAACATACCATCTAATATCATGGCAGTACTAATCAAACCATGTAGTTTATACATTGGATCTAAGACAGGTATCGCTGAATATCCAGATTTTACAAGAACAAGTAAAGCATGTTCTAAACTATTTCCAATTTGGACATGAGCTACTTTTTCCGATGAAATCATTAAATCCTTCACAAGAATTTGTTGAAATTCGTCTTTCGGAATACTAATCATATTACATCCCCCATTTTCCCTTTTTCCTGCTTATGTTCACAACTCTATTCACATTTTATGACAGCGTTTTCATATTATTATTTTGTCCTAAATTTATTTCAATAAAAATACAATCACACAGCTATTTTAGCATACCGCACAAAAAAAAGACTACCATTCCGGTAGCGCTTAATACCCTTTATTTTTTAATCTGTAAAATAACCTTGTGATTTTTTTATATTGCATCACATCTGTCTGTTTCAAACCATTCTCAATATCTGTAAGTTCCACAGCTAAAATTTCACTTGCGTAATTTTGCTGAAATAAAATATCTAGTAGTAAACTTTCTTCTTCCTTCGTTAAAACAACTTCCCTTTGCATATACCCCTCTCCTTACACTCGCATCGTTACTCTTATTATATAAAAAATTCAACCTATTTAATAGATGTAATATTCAGTTTTTATCAAAAGATATGTAACAATCGTACACATACAAAAAAATCATTTCGTATATCGATTTGCATAGCTAAACGCCGCATAAGCATCCGGCTTAATTTTTGCAGTTAATCCCATCGCTCGAATTTTTTCTGTCATATCTAAAATAAATTCTTTTGTTAAGCCATCATTCCCAATGTCTAAATGAATTTCCATTATGAATCCAGCCCCATCTTGAGCATAAGGATGCAATAACTCCCATATTGTTTGTATATGAGTAGGCGTAAATAGACATGCGATTTCTTGACTAAACTGCGTTTCTAAATATATTTTCTCACGTAAGGTCGCTGGCTTATCTTTTACTGATCTATGGTGTAAACAACCCCAGGCACCTTTTCCAACACGATGAATATGGATTGCTGTAATAAACCTCGTATCCTTTTGATGCGCTTGCGAGTCTGTCCCAATGGATAATCGATACAAATTTCGCGGATCCTTTTCAATGAAACTACAAATACGGTTAAAGACCATATCAAAATTTAAATGTCTCTCTGAAACATTGTAAAATTTATGTGCACCGTCCACAGAGTCACGTCCTTTCAATTAGACAGACTTTTCGTATTCTCATTGTATGGGACAAAAACTAAAATTATAACTTCCTATCCTTTATTCGTTTCAATATTTCGAATTACAAAGTGACAAACTTGGCACGTATAAATTACATTTTGATTAGATTGAGCCGTTAATACATGAATAATCTCAGCAGAACTTTGACAATTAGGACAAATCACAACTGGTAAACGTTCCATACGATAACCTCCTAGTTATATTTCTCCCGCTATTTGCAAAACCCAGCGATAGTGAGAAGTTTAGCTTCACATATTCACCCGGTTGACGGGACTAATTATCCACATGGATAAGCAAACTTGCACGGATTAAATTTTCATTTTAATACCATTGTAGGAAAAATAAAAAACTTCTATACATTATGCTGGAAAGTAATAGAACTAAAAAAGGTACTGCCATGTGGCAGTACCTTTTTTATATGTATCAAGAAATGATATCGTAAATCTCAATTGCAACCATGTCGATATTATCGAATTGATATACTTGAGGTTTTTCACCTTGTTGATACACTTCTAACTCATACATTTCACTTTTATCGAAAAATTTCACGCTACATTTGCGCTCACCGTTCACTTCAAAATAGCGTTGTGCTACTTCACCGCTTTCAGCTTGTTCTTGTAGACTAACAAGTCGAGTTAAAATTCCTTGGAGTAGAGACATGAAATCTCTCCTTTCTCTGATCTTCCTACCAATAGGTTTTACAGCTATACTCATTCTATCCGTCATAACAGAAAAAATGTTCCACACTCTAGGATAAAGGTTATTGGCCAGAAACTCAACTAAAAATTTGTCGAAATGCGAAGGAAAAAACAGAAAGAACATATTTCTCCTTCATTATTGCGGTTTTTATACTGGAAGAATATAATAAAAAACAGAAAAAAGGAGGAATTACAATGAAAAAAATTGAGGTTTATACACAACCCGATTGTCCGCCATGTGTTATTGTAAAAGAATTTTTGAAGCATAATAACGTTGCATATGAAGAATTTGACGTAAAAAAAGACGCTGCTGCTCGCAATCGTCTTTTATACGACTATGATTCTTATTCAACTCCAACAGTCGTAATTGATGGCGAAGTAGTTGCAGGTTTTCAAATTGAAAAGTTACAACAACTACTCAATATAGAATAGGAATAGGTAAATACCTATTCCTATTCTTATCCCGCTATTTGTAGGTAGTAAAACTCCCACCCACTGATTAAAAGTTTCACTTTATAATTGTTGCAACCTTTTTATTTCAGTTAAAAGTTCCTGACTTTCATGATATCCTGCTAACTTCCATTTATCTTGATCCCTTTTCAATGTTACAATTTGATATTGTCCACTTTTTGTCCGCTCATATACATATAAATTTTTATGTTCTTCATCATACGACATTTTCGTTTCTGAATTAAAAGAAAACGGTGCTTCTTTTGCCGGAAGTAAATATTCACCACTTTGTTTATCACTTCTGCTATTTTCATCTGTAAATACTTGAAGAAAATTATCTGTAAAATACGGTGATAACGTCTCTATCATCTTATTCATCGGCAAATGCTTCCCACGAATTGAAAATTGGGTTTCATAGCCTTTTTGTATCGTTGTAAATACTTCTTTCCGATCGACTTCCACTTCCTCTTTTCCTAAAACAGTCGTAACACTATAACCAACTAGAAAGGCAACACATACAAATAGAACAAGCCATATTCCATATTTCCTCATTTTTTCACCTTCCTTTTAAAAGAACTTGTCTTTGTAGTATTCATTGTAACAATGATTATGCAAAGAAAGGACAGATTTCGTTCGTAAAATCTTTACAACGATAGACAGCATTTTCATCACCATTTTCACTATTACCAATTTATGATAAAAACAAACAAAAAATGCACGAATCTCTTCGTGCACTAAAATAAAACATCTTCTTCATATAAATATTCATAAGATAAATCTATAAATAAAAAGTTGTCATCATCAATCGGGAAAGAAAATGTTCGTACCATTTCTCCCGTTTCAATATCTGCATATAAATCTGAAAGCCTCGCCTTATTCTCAAAACGCATTTTCATGATATTCTCGAGAAAATACGGGCGCCAACTCCAGTTCTTCATATAATAATCCGGCATCACAATCCATTCTCCATCTTTTTTCATAACATTTCCTGATTGCTGGAAACCATCTTCATTACAAATAAATATACGAAAACTACACTGTGATACACTTTGACTAAATTGTAATAACCAATCATTTATATCTTCATTCTTTTTTTGTTTTGATAAAACATCGCCAATGCGATCGCGTAACATCTCTGTTAAATTATAAATTTTTTGTAACTTCTTCTTTTCATGCTGAATAAACTGATGACATTCATTACCAAGTCGCTCTTTCAAAACATTCGTTTCAATAAAATCAGGTAAACATTCTTTCAAATAATTACCTTGATAATATCTTCCGCCGTTCTTCCAAGCATATTGCAGTTGATAAAAAGCATCTATTTCTTCATATAACAAAGTTGCACCAATTCTTCTAGCAAGTAATGATAAAGAATATAAAATATCTTGATAAGATTGTAAAAGTGCTGTTTGCCTTAAGTTCGTTAAATCTACTTTTAAAATATCAGGTGCTAACACGCTAATACGCTCTAAATTACTTGTGCCCGTTCCGACTTTATTAATCGAAATTTGAATACCATATGTACGATAATACATAAGCAAATGATTAAATTGCTCTATATCTTCTTTACATTCATGCTCTGTAATCTCTAAAACAATTTGTTTTAAATTTAAACCTTGTTCTTCATACCTCAATAAAAGTTGAAGCAAGCTTTCATCATCATCATTCATTAATACATTAGCATTCCGATGTATAAATAATAATAATTTTTGATCGCTTTCTAAATAACGATTTAAAGCTTTTTCTACTATAATATTATCCGCTTCCAGTTGAAATTCACTTGGAATCGAATCATCGTGAAAGAAAGAAGCTAAACTTTGTATGCCCTCTTCTGTTTGAATACGTCCTACTACTTCATATCCAATTACAGTATGCTCATCAGCACTAAAAATAGCTTGATAATAAGGAAGGACTTTATCCAAGTTACTCATTACATCTAATGCATCTATCAACGTGCTTCCCTCCCTTTACTTTTCAAAAATTATAACATGATATTTACGGAAAAATAATAAAAAATCCCTTCAGTTTTCCTGAAGGGATTAGAGGGGTAAAATGCTAAGGGGAATTAGCAATTCTACTATGAAGAAAAAAGAGGTCTTAAATATAACGTATATATGACCTCTTGTAAACACTTTTCTTTCATATGTCACAATTCCGTCACATTTAACCGTAAAAAAATGAATCAAACATTCATTTTTTTATCCCTTTTAAAATGGATATTGATGTAAATGTTGTCCTCCATCCATTGTCATGCAAGTTCCATTTATGTACGCAGCTTCATCTGAGCATAAATAATAAGCTAGACCAGCGATTTCTTCTGGCGTACCCAGCCTTCCAAGCGGAACACTTTGTATCGTACGCTTAGCCATTTCTTCTGAAATCCATAATTTATCAGCACCGCCCGTACGTTCAATTGGTCCTGGAGCGATAGCGTTAACTCGTATTCCATATTTACGTCCCCACTCAACAGCGAGCGTCTTCGTCATCGCTAATACTCCTGCCTTCGCTGCAGCCGAATGAATAACTCCTGGACCTGCATCCCATGCATATGTTGCTACCATGTTAATGATATTCCCTTTTATACCTTTTTCAATCCAATATTTTCCGACAGCATGGCTACAGTAAAATGTACCGTTTAATACAATATTAATGACTGAATTCCAGCCATTCACGGATAAATCTTCTGCTGGACAAATAAAGTTTCCAGCTGCATTATTTATTAAAACATCAATTCGACCAAACTTCTCATCAATCTGTTCAATCATTTTCTGAATGTCATCCGTATTTCTTACATCCATTTGTACAGGTAATACTTGTCCTGGAAATTGTTCAATTTCCAACTTTGTTTCCTCTAGTTTTTCTTTTGTACGTCCTGTAATAACAACTCGTGCCCCTTCTTTTGCAAAGCGAGTCGCCATTCCTTTTCCCATTCCACTCGATCCACCTGTTATAATAACTACCTTTTCTTTCACATACATCCCCTCCAAAAAATGAATACACATTCATTTTATCACTTTATTTAATAGAAATCTTTATATTTTTAAACTTTTCTGATATTTTAATGTAAAGAACTTTCTTTTTATTCATTTTTTTCGTAATCTATACTAATTTTTTATTATGTAAAGTATATTTTTAAATAAACTGAAAGGAGATTTGAGTAGCCTGTAAATGGAATAAAAACATTGAGGTATACTCATATTTTTATGACGCACATTACAAGAAGAAATTTTTTAAAAATTGGTATGCGTACTTGTCTCTATTCATTTATAACCAGTGGCATCGGATACTACTATGCTAAATATATAGAACCCCATTTCATTTCTTTTACACAGCACACATTAAAATCACAACTCATCCCAAAAAGTTTTCATGGTATGAAAATTCTTCAATTCAGCGATTTACATCTCGGATACTATTTCTCGCTTCAACATTTATCTCAAGTTGTTTCTAAAATTAATGCTGTAAATCCAGATATTGTCCTTTTTACCGGAGATCTCATTGATAATTATCAAACGTATACTGACACTCCTTTCGTCGCATCCATTTTAAAAAATATACAAGCCCCCTTCGGTAAATTCGCTATTTATGGTAACCATGATCACGGTGGATATGGAACTGAATACTATGAGCACATCATGCGTGAATCAGGATTTGAACTATTGCTAAATAGTGAAAAAAGAATTCGTCTAATGGATAATAGTGAAATTTCTATTTTCGGTCTCGATGATATACTACTAGGCAAACCAAAAATAGAGAAAACATTACAACATGCACGGCAAAATACTTATAACATCGTTCTTGTTCACGAGCCAGATATCGCGCCGCAAATTTCCAAATATCCAATCAACTTGCAACTTTCTGGTCATAGCCATGGCGGACAAGTACAAATTCCTTTTTTAGGAGCTATTATTACACCATCACTCGCCAAAGACTATATTGAAGGCTTCTATACGATGCAGGATTTAACTCTCTATGTCAATCGAGGCCTCGGAAGAACACGTGTCCCATTTCGTTTTATGTCAAAACCTGAAATCACAATTCTCACACTCCAACATTCGTAATAATTCGCCTATTTTCTTACATATCCTTTCTTGTACGCGCTCATCCATGTTTCGTTTACCATATGATAAAAGTGAGTCCAATAAAGGAGGTATGTTCATGTATCCATATTATCAACCAATTCCAGTCCGTTCAGCACCTATTGGTCCAGTAGGCGACTCACGCTTCTTCCCGTTTTTTGGCGTTCCCTTTCTAGCTGGAATTGCTGGTGGATTGCTCGGCGGAGCATTAGCTTTCGGCCCTCGACCATTTTATCCACCTTATCCACCACCTTTCCCGCCGCCAGCACCTTATCCTTGTTACGGTGGACCATGTCAGCAACCATACTATTACTAGGTTAAAGTAACGATTCTTTCAAATGTTATTCTCTCAACGAGCCATCTCATTACACGCTTATAATAAAACTATTGTTTCTACTCATCCTTCCATTTTTGGAGCATATGAGTAGAAAAAAGTAAAAACCTCTTATGGACATAAGAGGTTTTTACTTTTTTTCATTATTCAGCGTCTGTATTTTGATACGCCATCTTAAACAACTTCACTTGGCTATCAATTTCTTCTGTACTACCATTAATAACATAATAGTAATCACCATCTTTATTTTGTTCACGTGTTTTCACATTATCAGCTAATGTAAGCTGTAAAATCGCCTTAATTCGTGCCTTCATTTCAATATCTAATATCGGGAAAGATATTTCCACTCGCTTCTCCATATTTCGCGTCATCAAATCAGCTGAAGATAAATATATTTTCTCCTCCCCATTATGATGGAAATAATAAATACGGCTATGTTCTAAATATCTTCCAACAACACTAACTACACGAATATTTTCACTTACATTTGGAATACCAGGTCGTAGGCAACATGTTCCTCGAACAATGAGCTCTACCTTTACTCCAGCTTGTGATGCTTCGTACATTTTTTTTATTAACGGTTTATCTGTTAATGAATTCATCTTAGCGATAATATATCCATTTCCATATTGCCTATGATAACGGATTTCTTCATCTATTAAATCCATAAATTGCTCTCTTATATCAAATGGAGCAACCGATAAATGGTGAAAATGTGGCTTTGTTGTATAACCACTTAAATAATTAAAGAAATTGGTTGCATCAACCCCAAAGTCTTTTCTTGATGTAATATATCCAAAATCAGTATATAACTTCGCTGTTGCATCATTATAGTTTCCAGTTCCAAGATGTACGAACCTTTCGATTTTTCCGTTTTTTCTTCTTACAACTAACGTAATTTTACTATGAGTTTTCAAGTGACTTACACCGTAAATAACATGACAGCCTGCCTGTTCCAATTCTTTAGCCCAATGAACATTGTTTTCTTCATCAAACCTTGCCTTTAATTCAACTAATACCGTCACTTGTTTTCCCTTTTCAGCCGCTATTTTTAACGCCTGAATAATCGGTGAATCACCACTTACACGATATAACGTTTGTTTAATCGCAAGTACATTCGGATCGTCTGCCGCATCACGGACAAAATCAACTACCGGCTGAAATGATTCAAAAGGATGATGTAATAAAATATCATGCTCAATTGCTTTTTCAAATACATCTTCTTCATCACCTAAATCTTGAGGCGGTTGCGGAATAAGAGCCGGATATACAAGATGTTCATATAAAGGAGCTAGTTTTTTATATAAAGAAAACAAACATGTTAAATCTAATGGACCATCCATTATATATACATCTTCATCTTTTACTTCCAGAACCTCATATAATAACGCTAATACTCTTTCATCAATGTGTTCTTTCCCAACTTCTAAACGAACAGCAGCCCCCCATTTACGCTTTTTTAATTCTTTTTCAATTACCTTTAATAAATCTCTCGCACCTTCTTCATGAATCGTTAAATCTGCATTGCGTGTAATACGGAAACGAGTAACAGATGATACTGTATATCCCGTAAATAATTTATGAGTAAAGCTACTAATTACGTCTTCTAATAAAATAAATTTATGCTTTTGCCCTTCGCTCGGTAAAATTATGAAGCGCTCAAGTAATGAAGGAACTTGTACAATCCCTAACTTCGTCCTGTTTTCTTCTTCCGCTTGCTTCTCATCATATAAAAGAGTAGCCAAATTCAAACTTTTGTTTAATAACATTGGAAATGGACGATATGCATCAATAGCTACAGGAGTTAACACCGGGAAAATTTGCTCGTCAAAATACTCTTCTATAAATTCTCGCTGCTCTTTCGTCAAATCATTGAATGTTAAACGTTCAATCCCCTCTAACTCAAGCGCTGGTAATATATAATTTTTAAATGTATCATATTGTACTGTCATTAGTGCATGGGCTTTTATCGCAATTTTATTTAATTGCTTTTTTGGTGTTAAGCCAGCTTTATTTTCTGGCTGATTAAATCCAGCACTCACTTGATCCTTCAATCCCGCTACACGTACCATAAAGAATTCATCTAAATTCGAACTAAAAATACTAATGAATTTCAACCTTTCCAAAAGTGGATTATTTCCATCTTGCGCTTCTTGTAGTACACGTTCATTAAATGCTAGCCAGCTTAACTCTCGATTATTGTAATAAGCTGTATCATTTAAATCTACTGCATTCCCCTTCGATAATTCCATTCTCTTCACACTTCCCCTTGAAACTTTTTTACTATAATTTAGTTAATTTCATTTTATCAAATTACAATATTACAAAGTGTAAATTTTTCGTAAAGACATCCGTACAACCTAATGTTTTAGTTCAAATAATAAATTAATATTCGTTTTTAATACTCTTTCTAACTGTTTTTTTTGTTTTTCAGCTTGCACTTTTTCTGCTAAGGCAGACTGTTCACATAAAACTTTAAACGTTAATCCCTCTTCGCTTTCTGTTATAGATATGGTATCAACAAGCGATCGTTGCCTTACATTTAAAGCAGCTGAAAATTGTAAAACAGCTCCTAATAGGCGGATTTTTTTTTGTTCACTTTTATCAAACCAACCTTCAAATGGAGATAAATATTGTTTAAATAGCATTTTTGATTTATAAGATGCAATAAGTGCTAACCTCACTCTATCTTTATGCATCATGCCATCAATTGTCTTATTCGCTAATAAATAAAACGTATGTAAACGGCTCGCTTCTTCGTCTATATATTTGCCTATATTAAATACTTTCGCTGCTTGATGGAACACTTCCCAGTCTTTTACTGACATAGAAATAAGCCCTATTTCCTCAAGTTGTTTGCAAATTAGTCTTCCATGTTTAATAAGTTGAATAACAAATTCCATGTCCATTTCGTATTCATGTGATAGTAAATACAAACTTTCTTCAACTACGTTCGGATAATATGAAATCCCCAAATCTTTTGTCAACTCTTCATAGAAAACACCTTCTCTTAACCCTTTTCTACTTAATACAAATGCCGGTGCCTCTATAACATGAACAAGTGTATGAAATACTTCAACCGCTGGAATAATCGTATCTGCTCGATCTTTTGCCAATCCTTCCAATTTCTGAAGTTCTATGAACGACAATTTTTCCAATTCCTCTTTTACACTTTCAATATCTTCTTCTTTCATCTTGTATAAATGTAATCCTGCTATAGGATAACATATTAAATTTTGATGGATTTTTACTAAGTTCCTAGCACTACCACCAATTGCAATAAGAGGCAATTTCTTATTGATTAACCATGGTAACGTTCGAAATTGAGACTCTAAATACTGTTGCATTCCCTCTAGCTCATCTTTAGTAGGAATATCACCTTTAATAAATTGTTGCTTTAAAGAAAGTGCCCCAAAAGGAAAACTATGGTACTCTAAAATCTCTCTATTTCTAAAGTATGTAACTTCCGTACTTCCCCCACCAATATCTACCGTTATTCCTTCTGAAAACGATGTAGAATTCATAACCGCCAAGTATCCGTAACGCGCTTCCTCATACTCTGATAATACTCTAAGAGTAAAGTCCGTTTGTCCTTCAACAAGCTTTTTAATTTCCTCTTGATTCTCCGACTGTCTAATTGTTGCTGTTGCAACACAAAGTACATGATGCAACTGATGGAATCTTGTACTTTCTTGAAATTGAAATAATGTCTGTAATAATACTTCTATTCCCTCTTCATTCAACACACCATCAATTAAGTAATTCCTTAACCTAGCAACAACTTTCGTATTTTCAATCTCTTTATAAAAACCTCCATTTTGCTTTTCATAAATAACTAAACGCATTGTATTAGATCCAATATCTATAATGGCATACTGTTGTTTTAATATTTCTTTCAAGCTTCTCACTCTTTCATTATCAAATTTCAAAAACATATTCTATTACTATTATACAAAATAGTTGTTTTTTGTAACAATATTGCTTTAATATTGAAAATATATACAATCACTTTTTGCGTATAATAAATACCTATTTTATTTATGGTATAATAATGAAAAATTGAAAGGAGATTCAATATGAAACCTTCACAACCACAATCTCAATTACAAAACCAACATTCTATTAATCGACTAGCTCAATCTATTTTCGTTGTGAATCGTCATGCTAAAGCAGCTACTAATCCTAAATATTTATACTGGTTAAAAAAGACAGCTTTAGAACGTTTGATTGCTGAAAAAAAAGCAATTAAAGAAGGATTGCATTTTTCTAGAAACCCACGTTTTAGCCAACAACAATCTGATGTCCTTATACGTTTAGGCGATTATTTTTTCCACATCCCTCCTACGAAAGAAGATTTTCGAATTCTACCGCATCTTGGTCATCTTGAATCCTCCTATCGAAATCCGAAAACAACCTTATCTTTAACAGTAGCAAAAAAAACACTTCAAGATTATATTGGTCCTGAAGCATTAAAACAAGAAAAAAAATTAAGTGAGCCTGTTCCATGGTATAGTCGTACTTATACAAAAAAATAAAACAGTTTGGCCAAGTGTAGGCCAAACTGTTTTATTTTTTCTCTTCTTTAATTTTAATATTTGCTTGTTTATAAAAAGCTACTTTTTCTGTATTATAAGACTTTGTAAATTCATTAAATTTATCTTTTTCTGACTCAATATCCTTATAAGATTGATTTACTACTTTTACTTTTTCACTAATATCTTTTAATTTAGTACCTTTATCTTGTAACATTGTATATAACTCTTTTTCTTGTTTTAAAGATTTGTTATAGCTGTCATACATTTTATTAAATGAATCGTGGCGTTTCTCATACGTGCTTTTCACTTTATCAGCTTGATCTTTCAATTTCTTATCTTCAATTTTCTTCACATACTTATCAGCTGACTTCACTTCTTCTTGCGCTTTATTTAAAACTTCTTTTTCTTTTGTAAGCACTTTTTCTCGTTCAGTTGTATTTTTCACTGCTTGATTCAGTTTTTCTTTAACAGTTTGATTATTATCTTTTCCTTCTTGAACAATCTGGTTATATAATTCTTGTCCTTCTTTCTCTAAAGTCTCAAGTTTTTTTGCATCTTCAAACATTGTTTTTTCTTGTTTAGCAGCGTTTTCAAACGCTACATATAATTCTTCTTCTGGTTTCGGACCGAAACAACCGGCTAATAAAATCATTGATAATGTAGTTACAATTGCTAATTTACTATATTTCAACATCTCTTCCTCCTACTTATAAACGACCATCGTGTAATATAAAAAAGTTATAAAATATGTAATTGTTCTATACACTCGCATCTTTTTTACGAAGATCATTAATATTGTTTGTACAAATTATTACTTGATATTACATTATTCTTTTTGAATTATTTAGCAATTCCATATCCATCTTTAAGTATACTACTTCGTGTTTTTTAAGGCCTGTTCACACTATGTATTACTTTAATATCCACGGAATTTCACCTCAGTCTTAATAAGACTATAATAGTTCACCTGATAAAAGGTGATCGCTCCGCTCTCACGTCTATCATTCCCTTTCCAGCTTTCTATCAATTAATCTCTTTGTTCATTTTACACAGTACAATCGATATCTCGCAACAACTTACAAATATTCTTTTCATTTCCTAAAAAGGAAAAGTGTAGAGCTTGCTTTCCTCTACACTTTTAAAATAAAACACACTGTGCAAATTGCATTGGCACTACCATCATAATTATATGCTTATTTCATATATTTTTAAAGACTTTTATTACAAACGCGGCGTTTTTTGTAATAAAAGTCAAAAAAATGTTACAAATAAAACATCTTCCTATCATATATCTTCAAATCAAAGCTTCACTCATTTTCTTGCAAATTTCTATACTGGTACAATTGATTTTGCGACTTTCTCAACAGTTCTTCAAACGTTTTTCCTTCTACTGGATAGCTAGCTGCTCCAAATAAAAGAGTGACACTGAGTAAATCACCTTCTATTTCACTTTCAATATTTTTCATTAATCGTTTTGTTATTGTTGATGTTTCATGACCATTATCAATTGCTACAATAACGTACTTATTTTCATCCCACTTTGTAACAACATCGCCCTTCCGAATTGTCTTTACAATGGTACTCTCTAATTTTTGTACTAACACTCCCAACTTTTTTTCTTGCAACGTGTCTTTTAATCCTTCCCATTCTTTTACAGAAAGAATGTACACTGTAATATTACGAGAATCTCTTTCAGATAAAGCAGCTACTTTCCCAAAAAAATCAACAACAAAATCATTGCTTGCCATTCCTCCTACTTCCATACCCATACGCTCGTTTGTTCTTTTATCGTACCAATGTCCAAAATAATAACTTAGTATCATTTGCAATATATAAATAATAAAGACGGTATAAAATGATCGTGAATCCAGTTTTGCAATTACATCCTGAAGTGCAATCCATTCTGTAACTGCCACAGTATTGCCAAGCAATAATCCACTAATTTTTCCTTTATGTTTCATACTTTTCCCCCTTTTATACCAATATATGTTTCTATATCAATAATGTTTTTCTACAAAATAAAAAATGTACATATGCAATGTACATTTCTGCTTAAGCTTGTATACCTTTTCTACTCTATTTCATATATATAATATATAACTTTTATAGAAAGGAGTAATCTATATGCTACAAAAAGAGAATCTATCAGATGCTATGCGTTTGCTAGCTGGTTTTCTATTATCATTAAAATTATTATTTACCTCTTTCGGGATACACTTTATTACAAACGATCAAATCGACGCTATTGTTAATGTTGTTTCATTTTTATTTATTCTATACTTTGGCTACAAAAATAACTATGTAGGAAAAAAAGGAATGGAGCAAAAGAAAATACTCAAAAAACACAACCTTCACTAAAAAAGGAACCTTTTGTACAGGTTCCTTTTTATCATTGACGCACAACAACTTCATTTGTTTGCAGTGGGCCATATGATATCTCTTTATCTTGAAATGTATATGTAGCCTGAAAGAATGTTTGTTTAAGAGCTTTATCTTTATTAGCTTTTATTTTACAACGTAGTTCCACCTTCTCATTTGGTAACAAATCATCAATTCGCCATCTAACAAGCTGGAATAAAAACTCACTTATCCCCTTATCAACTTTTAAAGAATTAGGAATATAAGCAAAGTAATCTCGAATCATATGACTTACAACAACTCTCGAAATCATTTCTACCCCTTTATTTTCCACTTCAATTCTCATAATAAGTATGTCGTTTACATCGTAGGTCAATTCATACGAAAATTGTTCTGTATACATACTACCAATTTGTAATGTAACGGCTACTTGAGGAAATTCGTTTTCCTTTTTCGATCCGTCAATCCACAATACTGGTTGTAGCGGTATTGAATACTTTCCTGTATCCGAAATTCGTCCCCATATTTTCATAATATATATTCACCTCATTTCAGATGTAACATACACACAATGAATTCCCCAAATTCCTAAAGCTTGCTACAAGCAATGTTTAATATTTCTCTTCCTTTTATCCTATTCGACAATATGAAGAAAAAACCATTTTTCATCTATTAACAGAAGGTGTTCTTTATGAAATTTTTTTACAATTTACTTCATTCCCTTCATAGCAATATTCGTATGGCTCACTCGTTCTCTACTCATACGAAAGAATATTTTGACGGAAGAAAAAATTTGCCTTATAGTCAAATTTGACTATAATATTCTTTATGGCATATAAGTGCACTTATGGAAAAGAAATTAACATCAACTATACATTTAAATTTTTTATCCACTGCACTCAAAATTTAATATAGTTTACTTATTTCTAAAGGAGGGTTATATTTGGAAACTCAACCATTAAAAAAAGAAGCCAACAAGACAAAATTTGTTGTTGCTGGTTTACTGCTTGGTATATTAATGGCCGCAATGGATAATACAATCGTTGCAACCGCAATGGCAACAATCGTTGGAGACCTGGGAGGATTTGATAAGTTTGTTTGGGTCACATCAGCTTATATGGTAGCAACAATGGCAGGGATGCCTATCTTCGGGAAACTTTCTGATATGTACGGGCGGAAACGTTTTTATATTGGTGGCCTCATTCTTTTCTTATTCGGTTCTGCGCTCTGCGGAACAGCTTCAAGCATTGAGCAATTAAGTATTTATAGAGCTATTCAAGGGATCGGTGGTGGTGCCCTTATGCCTATCGCCTTCACAATTATGTACGATATCTTCCCACCAGAAAAACGCGGGAAGATGACAGGACTATTCGGTGCTGTTTTCGGGACATCTAGTGTATTCGGTCCTTTATTAGGTGCTTATATTACAGACTATATAAGTTGGCATTGGGTCTTCTATATCAATATTCCATTAGGACTTATCTCCTTTTTCTTCATTACTAAATACTACAGTGAGTCTCTAGAATTTAGAAAACAAAAAATTGATTGGGCTGGTGCTATTACACTTGTCATAAGTATCGTTTGCTTAATGTTCGCATTAGAACTTGGTGGTAAGGAATATGCCTGGAATTCTACTGTAATTATTGGCTTATTTACAACAGTAGTTATTACGCTTATTATTTTCTTCTTTGTAGAACGAAAAGCAACCGAGCCTATTATTTCATTCCATCTATTTAAAAAACCTTTATTCGCAGCTAGTCAAGGAGTTGCCTTTTTCTATGGTGCCGCTTTCATTATCTGTACAGTTTATATTCCAATCTTCATTCAAGGCGTCCTTGGAGGTTCCGCCTCTAATGCTGGATTAATTTTAACACCAATGATGGTTGGTTCTGTAATTGGAAGTCAAACGGGAGGACAATTAGCTTCTCGAACAAGCTATCGTAACATTATGATGGTATCTGGTGTCTTCTTCGTTCTTGGTATTTATTTATTAAGTACTTTAACAATGGACACACCTCGTTTACTCGTAACACTATTTATGATTCTCGCTGGGCTTGGTGTTGGTTTCTCATTCTCAGTATTAAGTATGTCTTCTATTCACAAGTTGGAAATGCGGGACCGTGGTTCGGCGACATCAACAAACTCATTCTTCCGATCACTCGGTATGACTCTTGGTGTAACGATTTTTGGTACAATTCAAAATCATATTTTTACAGATAAACTAAACTCTGTATTCCCCCCTGGACTAGCAAAATTAGCTCCAAAAGGCGGAGACACAAGTTTCTTATTATCACCAGGCGCTACCGCAAAAATTCCTGCTGAAATATTAGCGGGTATTAAGGAAGCTCTCGCTACATCTATTGCGAACACATTCTTCTGGGCACTCATCCCGGCTGTACTAAGTATTATTTGTATTTTACTTATGGGAAATGAACGCCTCTTTACAGGCCCTAAAAAGAAAGAAAAACAAAAGCAAGTTAGTTAATATAAAAAAGAAGCGGCATATCCCTTTATGAAAAAGGATATGCCGTTTATAATATGTATAAAGTTTTTATATACAGGAGTTGAGACAGCATGAGCATGAAATTAGTCATTCTCGGCTTACTACTCGAAGGAGATAAACATCCATATGAAGTGCAGCATATTATGAAAGAACGACAAATGGATTGTTACATTAAATATGCTAAAGGATCACTTTATTACGCCTTCGAGCAATTAGAAAAGCAAGGGGCAATTCATATTACAAATGTAATTAGAGACACAAATCGACCTGACAAAACGATTTTTCATATAACAGAAGAAGGCAAAAAACTATTCCACACTTTACTATTAAAACAATTCGAAGCCAAAAACCAAATATATAAACCTATTTATTCAGCCTTATCTTTCGCTCACTTTAGCAATGATCACGAATTAGTTCCTATTTTAGAAAAAAAGAAAAACGATACTCTTCAATATTTACATACTATGCAAACGATATATGATTGTAATAAAGGAAAGGTTCCACGTGCACAACTATATATTTTGCAAAGTGTAATTGAGCATATTACAGTTGAATTACAATGGCTAAACACCCTCCTTAAAGATGCTATAGCAGGCCAACTTTCAGAAGTTGCTATAGATGAAGATTGAGCTATGAAAGAAGACATCCCTACTTCTTTCATAGCTCAATTTCTCTTTTCATACTGTAATATTATTAGTTACTCCAGAATATAAAAAGTCAGAATACTAAGAAATAAAAACTTTAGAATTTTCTTATTTTAAAACAGTAGACAAAATTCCAAAAATTATGTTAAAATTTGTTTCAATATCATATCGCTTGTTAAATTCCTTTCAAAAGGAAAATAGGTACACGAAAGTTTCGTTTCGTGTTTAAAAGGGAAGCTTGGTGAAACTCCAACACGGTCCCGCCACTGTAAATGCTGAGATTTCTTTTTGGTGCCACTGTGAAAACGGGAAGGTGAAAGAAATTATATGAAGCATAAGTCAGGAGACCTGCCTGTTTTAACAACACTGATAGATTCACGGATGATGATGAGGTGTTAAAACAAAAAGGAAGGCTTATTTTCTATGTCTTTGTACTTTTTGTTATAGGTATTTCCTAGTAAACGGAAATGCTTACTTTCAATTAGGGAGGAATTTAAAATGGCAATTCAAACAAGTAACTTAGGTTATCCACGTATCGGACTACAACGAGAGTGGAAAAAAACATTGGAAGCTTTTTGGTCCAATAAAATCGATGAAGAACAATTTTTAACAACAATGAAAGAAATTCGCCTTCAACACGTAAAAGTACAGCAAGAAAAAGGGATTGAACTCATTCCAATTGGCGACTTTACATATTATGATCACGTTTTGGATACTGCCTATATGCTAGGATTTATTCCATCACGTTTTTCTGAGTTTACATCTTACCTTGATGTATATTTCGCAATGGCGCGTGGCTCTAAAGATCACGTAGCTTCCGAAATGACAAAATGGTTTAACACAAACTATCACTATATCGTTCCTGAATATGAAGAGGGATTACAAATCTCTTTAAAAGATAATCGTCCACTTCGCTTATACGAAGAGGCAAAACAAGAATTAGGAGTAGATGGAAAGCCTGTTATTTTAGGACCATATACTTTCTTAAAATTAGCTAAAGGTTATACACAAGAACAATTTCCTACCATTTTAAAACAGTTAGTTGCACCTTACGTACAACTGCTTTCAGAACTACATGCAGCTGGTGCACCAGCCATTCAAGTTGATGAACCGATTTTCGCTTCTTTAACTAAAAAAGAAGTTCAACAAGCAAAAGAAATTTATGAAGCTATTCGTAAAGAAGTTCCAAATGCGACTCTTCTTTTACAAACATATTTTGATAGCGTAGAAGAAAACTATGAAGAAATTATTACATTCCCGGTATCCGGTATTGGATTAGATTTCATTCATGGTAAAGAAGGTAATCTAAATGCTATTTCAAAATATGGATTCCCAGCTGATAAAACTTTAGCTGTCGGTTGTATAGATGGCCGTAACATTTGGAGAGCTGACCTTGATGAAGTTCTTGAGTTATTTACAACGTTACAAAAACAAGTCCAAACGAAAGATATCATCGTTCAGCCTTCTTGTAGCTTATTGCATACACCAATCGATAAAACAGAAGAAACTCACTTATCGACTGAGCTGTTTGATGCGTTAGCATTTGCAAATCAAAAATTAGAAGAATTAGTTCTTATTCATTCCGCTCTCACTCAAGGTACAGAAAGCATTAGTAATGAGCTGGAAACATATCGAAACGTACATCATACAATTCGTTCATCTGCTGCACGTAACCGAGAAGATGTCAAAGCAGCACGAACAGCACTAAAAGAAGAAGATTTTTCACGTCCTCTTCCATTTGAAAAACGATACGAATTACAACAAGTTGCTCTAGAGTTACCGCTATTACCAACAACGACTATTGGTAGCTTCCCGCAAACAACTGAAGTTCGTCAAACGCGAAAAGAATGGCGTAACGGTGTTATTTCAAATGAACAATATGAACAATTTATTGAAAAAGAGACAGAAAAATGGATTCGTTACCAAGAAGAAATTGGGCTTGATGTCCTTGTACATGGTGAATTTGAAAGAACTGACATGGTCGAATATTTTGGTGAGCGCCTTGCTGGTTTCTCATTCACTAAAAACGGTTGGGTACAATCATACGGTTCCCGCTGCGTAAAACCACCTGTTATTTATGGTGATGTAGCCTTTATTAACGGCATGACTATTAAGGAAACAGTTTATGCGCAAAGCTTAACAGAGAAAGTTGTAAAAGGAATGTTAACCGGACCTGTTACAATTTTAAATTGGTCCTTCGTTCGAAATGATATTCCAAGAAAAGAAGTTTCGTATCAAATTGCACTAGCTCTTCGTCACGAAATTGAACTACTTGAATCTTCCGGAATTAGAGTAATCCAAGTCGATGAGCCCGCACTTCGTGAAGGAATGCCACTAAAAGAAAAAGATTGGGATACTTATATTACATGGGCAGTACAATCCTTCCTTTTAGCAACTTCTTCTGTAGCAAATGAAACACAAATTCATACTCATATGTGTTACAGTAACTTCGAAGATATTGTTGACGCGATTCGCGCATTAGATGCAGATGTAATTTCTATCGAAACATCAAGAAGTCACGGAGAATTTATTGATACATTAAAACATACAACATATGAAAAAGGCATCGGCCTAGGTGTATATGATATTCATAGCCCACGTGTACCGAGTAAAGATGAAATGTATAAAATCGTAGAACAATCTTTAGAAGTATGTGATCCTAAATATTTCTGGATTAATCCTGATTGTGGTTTAAAAACGAGAAGAACAGAAGAAGTTATTCCAGCTTTAGAACATATGGTGCAAGCAGCGAAAGATGCTCGTTCCCTTTTAAAAACAAACGCATAACAAAAATGGGTTATCCTTTTCTCAGGATAACCCATTTTTTATTCTTTACTTTCAAAAAAGAATTCATATTGTATTTTATATAATTCATCATCCGTTGGCTCTTCAAGAGGAATTGCTTGTAATACAACTGTATACTCACCATTTGGAATAGGTATTTGAAATTTATTAGAAAGAATACTCGTTATAACGATACTTTCATTTTCAACTGTAAAAGGAACCGTAATCGTTCTAACTACTTCTTCTTTTTCAATATGTTTCCCTGGGGTCACTTTCACTTCACAAGTATAATCAGAAAGTGCTTCAAAAATAACAGTTCCATCTGCCTTAGCATAACCTCTTTCAAAATCTTCATCAGTCCAATCTACATAAGGCTGCTCACCGTCATAATTCATCAACATTAATTGCGAATAAGAAATCGTTAACTCCATAGTTCCCCTTCTCCTTCATTATGAAATATACAACTACTACTTCACTTCAAATTTTACTCGCGTACCATCTGGGTATTTATCTAACTTATTCCCTACCCAAGAGCCTGCTCCGCGGTTATCCGCCGGACTTATATATTCAATATGTGCTCCTTTTCCGCCTTCCTTGCACATCGCCATTGGCCATTCATCACGATCATACCCTTTTTTTGATGAATATGGTGCTAACGACAATTTCCTTCTATCTGCAGCACCACCACGATCGATTGTACAAACTTCTGAATGCCCTTCTTTTATAGCATCCGTAATATGTTTTCCTGTCTCTGGATAACGTTCTTTCGGAAATTCTAACACTTGATCATACGTATTCGTTTTCTTTACACTTGTTTCCTCTGGCACAAGTACTTCATAAACTGCTACTAAAATAGACAGAATTGCGATAATTGAAATGATAATACCTTTTAATTGCTTCATGTATACCTCCATGTTTCTACCAGTTTCTTTTCCTCCGTTATTATAACAAACTTCTCCTGTATATGTTTTCAGACATTATTTTAGTTATTCCTTGCCATTCCGCCAAAAATTTTCATTTTTTCACTAATGCTGTAGAAAACTAATAGCCTTCCGACATTCTTTTTCAAAGGAAGTCCTCATAAAAGATTGAAATGATATATACGATACTTTTTGGGGAGGAAATATGATGGAAGCTACCTATAAAACGAAAGATGTCACGAATAAAACAGGCATCCCAAAACATATAGTTCGCAAATATAGTCAACTGTTAGAAGAACATGGTTATATGATTTCCAAAACAGCTGATGCTCGTATTTATAAACTTGATGATTTAAAATTATTGAAATCTATACACGAAAGAGCTGCTACATTACAAGAAGATATTTCAGAAACGATACCGATTATTTTAAAAGAAAAAGAGGCCCCACCTGTACCAGTTATACAAGATAAGCAAGAGATACAAACGAAAGAAAAAGAAGATGGGCGTAACTTTGAGGAGTTCATGTTAAAACTTGAAATGCTAGCTCAATTAAATGAGGCAATTATTCATCAAAATTCTACTTTAATTACACAAAATCGTTTAAAGGATGAGAAACTAGACGAATTGATGCAACAAGTTTATGTAAAAGAAGGCTCTCAAGAAAAAATGCTTCAAGAGTTAGTCGATCACGCCGCTCAAACAGATGCACTGCAAAAAGAAAAGATGGACTTATTAATGAATCATATGTATAAACGAGAATCCAAACAGGAAGAAAAAATGAATAAACTTGTTAGTCAAATTTATAATAAAGACAGTAACCGTGATGCACAGCTTATGCAAGTTATTCGAGAAATTCAAGAAACAAAAAGAATGGTTGCTGCCTCAAAAGAGCAAAGCTTCTTTCAATCATTTAAAAGTTTATTTAGCCGAGCAAAACAAGAAAAAACAAATGAATAAACAATATAAAATAAAAAGTTACCTTTCATCGGTAACTTTTATTCCTTATTTTGTACAGCTGGTAATATAATAATTGCTTCAGTGCCTTTTCCACTTTCACTCTTATATTCCAATGTACCATTATGCGCTTGTAAAATACTAAATGTTACCATAAGTCCTAATCCTGTCCCTTTTTCTTTTAAAGAATAATATGGTTGCCCAAGCCTTGCTAACTGTTCATTCGTCATACCAACACCACTATCTTTAACTCTTATTATGATTGTTTCGTCTTTTTGAATAGCTGTTACTTTTAAATATCCTTTATTTCCTTGAATTGCTTCAATACCATTTTTAACAACATTCATAATAGCTTGCTTCAATTTTGTCTTATCACCAATCGTATAAAGACTTTCTGAAATTTCAACTTGTAAATATACACCTTGCATCGCTGCAAATGACGACATGAGAGTGGTCATTTCTATTAATTGGGCTGATAAACAAATGTGTTCTTTTTTCTCAATTTGCGGCCTTGCTAAATTTAAGTAATCTGAAATAATTTGTTCCGCCCGATCCAATTCAGCTAATACGAGACGCATATAATCCTTATTCTTCACATCTTCCGTACTTTCTAGCAATTGGATAAATCCACGAACAACAGTTAGTGGATTTCGAACTTCATGTGCCACACTTGCTGCTAACTCACTTACAATATTAAGCTTTTCTGATTTTTGCATCTCTGTACGTAGCAATGCATTTTCATTTAAATATTCAGTTAAATACACCTGAAATACCATTGTCATGACCATGATAAGCGAGGCAAATATAAATCCGCTATATATTTGCGAAATATACGGTGTAAATCCTGTTTCCAAAAGAACATTAATCATGCCTAATACTAAAGAAACAAGCACATAAAATGATGAAATCATAAATGCTAAAATTAATTTCTTATCCCTTGAAAAAAGAGACCATTTCTTTGATAAAAATAGCGGAACTATCAATAAAAATATTACTTCTAAAACTGGAAGAAAGCTCATTCCCTTTAGTAACCATTCGTATGCAACAAAAATAACCGCTGGGATTAAACCAACAATCCCACCATATAAAAAACCACTGACAATTGGAATGGGGTGAAAGTTATACCCACACACATTGCCAAAACAAATAGAGTATGTCATGGAGAGAACGAGCGTAACGCTAGATAAAAACATAATAAAGTAACGATTTGGCTTCGGAGGCATTTCTTGATAGCGATTTAAACGAATCGCTTCATATAAAAATAGTGGCAAAATTATGATGGCAATTTGAATCAATAAATCACGGATAAGCTCCATAACCTCTCATCCCCTATATGTATTTTGATATGATTATATCATTTTATAGGTGTATTTGTTTTAAAATTTTGATTTTTCTTAACATATTTGTTAATTCTTTGTTAACAACTCATAATAATTGTTACAGATTTTCGAAATGATTGTAAACCCTGTACCAAATTTCTTTCGTGCAGTATACAATGAATACGGATTACAAAGAAAATATAAAAATACTTTTTTAGACGGACAACTATAGCAAAATACAGCATATAATCCATACTATCTATGTTTACAAATAAGTGATCATTACTTTAGTAGGAGGAAGATAAATATGGCGGGTACTACGCTTGTTTTAAAAGAAGAAAATTTGGTTGTTCTAGAAAATGTTGAAAAATCAGTATATGAAGAGTTACAGCATAAAGCGGGAGAAGAAAACTGCACATGTGCTGTGAACGAATCAGTTGTTCACCTTGGCAAGGTATCCTCTGTACTCTGGAATGAAGATGAAATAGATTGGGAATACGGATATTAAAAAGTCGCTTATAGCGGCTTTTTTTCTCTTTTCTCTCTCTTTCTAAATAACATATACAAAGCGTAATCATAGAAAATATGATAAAATGAACTTAATTTTCAAACGGAAGAAAGGGAGATACAATGGAACAATTCATTAACCCTAGAGTGAAGGATATCCAAATTTCTGGAATCCGTCAATTCTCTAACATGATTCAAAACTATGATAATTTGATTTCTTTAACAATTGGACAACCCGATTTCCCTACACCTTCTCTCGTAAAAGAAGCGGCAAAACGGGCGATTACAGAAAACTATACAAGCTATACACATAACGCTGGTTTACTAGAATTACGTAAGGCAGCTTGTAACTTCGTAAAAGATAACTACGATTTACATTACTCACCTGAAAACGAAACCATCGTTACAATCGGTGCTAGCGAAGCAATTGATGTTGCATTCCGAACGATTTTAGAGCCAGGAACAGAAGTAATTTTACCTGCTCCTATTTATCCAGGTTACGAACCCATTATTCGATTATGCGGTGCAACGCCTGTTTTTGTAGATGTTCGTGAAACTGGATTTCGTTTAACAGCTGAAGCGCTTAAAAATGCTATTACAGAAAAAACAAGATGTATCGTACTACCGTATCCTTCTAATCCAACTGGTGTAACTTTATCAACAGAAGAGCTAAAAGATATTGTAGATGTTTTAAAAGATAAAAATATTTTCGTCCTTTCAGATGAAATTTATAGCGAGCTTGTATATGAACAAAAGCATACATCTATCGCTCATTTCCCAGAAATGCGTGAAAAGACAATTGTCATTAACGGTTTATCTAAATCACATTCTATGACTGGCTGGCGTGTTGGACTTTTATTTGCACCAAGCTATTTAGCAGGACACATATTAAAAGTTCATCAATATAATGTAACGTGTGCTACTTCAATCGCTCAATACGCTGCAATTGAAGCATTAACAGCAGCTAAAGACGCACCAAAAATGATGCGCCACCAATATAAAAAACGCCGTGATTACGTATATAATAGACTCACTCAAATGGGATTAACAGTTGAAAAGCCAACAGGTGCATTTTACTTATTCCCATATGTTGGTCATTTGACATCTTCATCATTTGATTTTGCACTTGATCTTGTCAAAGAAGCGGGACTAGCTGTAGTTCCTGGAACAGCATTCTCTGAATACGGTGAAGGCTACCTTCGCTTGTCCTATGCGTATAGTATCGAAACTTTAAAAGAAGGCTGCGACCGATTAGAAGCCTTTCTAATGAAAAAAGCTAAGAGTTAAACTCTTAGCTTTTTTATGCATAATGATCACAAGTTTGACGTTTTAGTAATTTATGAGGAATAATGATACACTTTGCAGTGGATTCTGCATTCTCTACTTTATCAACTAAAGCTTTTGCTGCCTCATATCCTAGCTGATAAATATTCACATCAACTGTCGAAAGTGGAGGGCTCGCAATTTCTGATAATAAAGCATTATTAAAGCTTACAATAGAAACATCTTTCGGTACAACAAATCCTTTTTTAGAAAGAGCACTTAACACACCAAGTCCAATTAAGTCATCCGTCGCCATAATTGCCGTTGGCGGTTGCTGCAGTCCCATTAATTCCTCAACAGCTTGTTGACCACTTTCCCTCGAAAAATCAAAATGTAAAATATATTCTTTTGGTAATACAATGTCTGCTAATTTCAAGGCATCACTCATACCAGCTAAACGATCTCTCGTTACAAGTAAATCTGACCCACCACCAATGAACGCGATTTGCTTATGCCCTAATGAAATTAAATATTCTGCCACTTCTCTTGCAGCTGTATAATTGTCATTATCTACATATGTAATTTCATCTTTTCGATCATATGGTTTTCCTATTAAAACAAACGGGAAATTTTGTTCATGTAAATATTGAATAATCCGATCATTCTCCCTTGAATATAAAAGAATAATGCCACCAATTTGGCGTCCCTGTACCATCTTTACGACACCATTAAAAATTTCTTCTTCCGTTTCACCTGTCGACATGTAAAGCGCATAACCTTCTACGTGTGCAAATGAACTAATCCCTCTTATAACTTCTGGGAAAAATGGATTTTGAAAAGCTTTACTTGCAGAACTTGGCATAACAAGACCAAGTGTTTTCGTCGTTTGGTTCGCAAGATTTCTCGCATTTAAATTGGGATGATACCCTAATTCACTCATCACTTTCCTAACACGGCGCTTTGTCTTTTCACTTATACTTGGATTATCAGCAATTACACGAGAAACTGTTGATGGTGCCACATTCGCTTGCTTCGCCACATCTTTAATTGTAACTGTCATAAAAATCCCCCTCCTCTCATTTCTCTGCCATTTTTCATATATTTTATCTCGCACTCATTGCAAGTCATAAACTTTCATTTCTTATATCTTGCAAAACTAATCCTATTCTCCCTCTTCATGTATTGTAAGGGATATAGCTATTTTTTCCTATACTATAATATACTATTTATTTCACTTCTTTTCACATGTGATGTCAAATCTCTTTTCATCTCCCTATAAACTTATTTATAGGGAGATGAAAAGAAAAATGGGACGTAATGTCCCATTTTTCATCCTTTTGTACCTCCAGCTGTTAAACCGGAAACAAAATATTTTTGTAGTGATAGGAATAAAATTGAAATCGGGATCGCAATTAACACAGAACCCGCTGCAAACGTTGTAAATTCATTACCGAATTTTTTCGCAACCATTTCATATAATCCAACTGCTAAAGTATAATTTTCTGGTGTTCGCAAAATGATACTCGCTAAAATGAAATCTGTAAATGGACCAATGAAAGTAAATAATGCTACAACCGCTACGATTGGCTTTGCAAGTGGCATAATGATTTGCCAGAAAATACGGAAATGCCCTGCTCCATCCATTCGAGCTGATTCATCTAGTTCTTTCGGAATCGTATCAAAATACCCTTTCATAAGCCATGTATTCATCGGAATTGCTCCGCCCACATAAATTAAAATTAATGCAAGATGTGTATCAAGTAATCCTGTTAACTGAGCTAATATATATAGTGCGATTAACGCTGCAAAATTCGGGATCATTTGCAGAATTAAAAATGTTAATAAACCATTCTTTCTTCCAACAAAACGATATCTCGAAAATGCATAAGCAGTAAAACTAATGGCTAGTACAGAGAAAATCATCGTCATTACGCTAACTTTCAAAGTATTTTTATACCAAAGTAAGTAATTACTTGAATCGAGATCAAGTAGCTTGCGATAATGATCTAATGTGGCATTTTTTGGAATGATACTTGACCCAGATAAACTATCTCCTGGATTAAACGATGAGCCAATTATCCATAGTAATGGATAGAAAACAATCGCACACATTATGAAGATAACTAAATAACTTAATGAAAGACGTAGCATCTTTTGTCGTTTAATATTCATTTACATCATATCCTCTTCTTGGAATGATTTTGTTCTCTTAAATTGCCATAACGCAACTGTAATAACGATTAACGATAAAATCATTGTAAGAGCTGCTGCTTTGCCGTATTGAGCCGAAGTCATCGTTAACTTATAGATCCATGAAATTAAAATATCCGTTCCACCTGCATTTTGTCCAGACACAGCAGGTCCCCCGTTATTAAATAGATAAATAATACTAAAATTATTAAAGTTAAACGTATATTGCGTAATTAATATTGGCGCTGTTGCGTATAACACTAGTGGCAATGTAATTTTGCAGAACTGTTGCCAAGCAGTTGCTCCATCTACTGTAGCCGCTTCATATAATTCTCCTGGAATCGATTGCAGTATACCTGTTGTCATCGCAAAGACGAACGGGAAACCAAGCCACGTTTGAATCATAATTAAAGCAATCTTTGACCAAAACGGGTCTGTCATCCAAGCAATCTTTTCAATTCCGAATAAAGCTAATACTTGGTTATTAATTGCTCCAAATGTTTCATTAAACATACCAGCAAATACAAGAATAGATACGAATGCTGGAACAGCCCACGGTAAAATAAAGATTGTTCGAATAATTGCCTTACCTTTAATACCAGGCTGATTTACGATAATCGCTAAAAAAATACCAAGTGCAACTTGTAATGTTGTTGCAACGAATGTCCAAATGACAGTCCAAGAAAATACACTTAAAAATGTATCTCTCCACATCGGTAATGTGAAAATATCAATAAAGTTTTTAAAGCCCACCCAATCTACTAATTTAGCTGGAGGAGAATGATATAAATCATAGTTTGTAAATCCAATTAAAATTACGAAGATGATTGGAAATACGACAACAAAGATAAGTAGTAGAAAACCTGGTGAAACCATTAAATAAGGAAAGCCTTGATCTAACAAATTACGGTATTGCTCTTTTACAGAATTTAACGGTGTTCCAATATCACGTTTCTTCCCATTTTGATATGCATCATATAAGTTAAATGCATATATGCCAAGCCCAAAAGCGATAACGATAAGCGCCAAAATCCCTTCTACTAATAGAAAGACGGAATGGTCACGTGGAACTTCTGTACCGAGCGTTACAATGCCCCATAATCCCATATTTAATAAATCAGCAAAGGCTACAATAAATGAACCTGTTAATACTAGAAAAATAAGACCTTTTACAAATTGTTTATTATACATTTGGCCCACGCCTGGAATGATTGATAACATGGTTGCCACTTTCCTATGCTTTGAATCATTTAACCCTTTTGCAGGTTCCATAGATGTTTGCATGTTCCTTCCCCCTTTTTTCTTCCCACATGGAAGGGAGAGAATTCGTGCCCCTCATATTAGAGGCACGAATTTCACCTTATTTTTTCTTACTATGATTTGCCTCAATATTACCTTTAATTTGTTTCACTGCACTATCAAGTGCGGATTTTGGTGCTTCTTTATCTGATACAACTAATTGAAGCGCATCTCCAGCTGGTTTCCAAACTTCTTGCATTTCTGGAATATTTGGCATTGGAATTCCATTTTCAGATTGCGTCGCAACCGCTTTTGCAGCCTCATTTTCTTTAATGATTGGATCTTCCATTACTGATTTTACTGGTGGAATTTCTTTCGTTTTCTCAAAGCGAATTTTAGCATTTTCTTCATTTGTAACCCACTCAGTAAATTTTGTAGCTAAATCATTTTGTTTAGAGAAGCTTGTTACATGCCATCCTTTTACGCCAACGAACGTTTTCATCGGTTGACCATTTGGTAATTTAGGCATTGGAGCAACACCATAGTCTATTCCAGCCTTTTCCATCGCTTGGAATGCCCATGGACCATTCATAATAGATGCTGCTTTTCCTTCATTAAATAATCCATCTGCAGCTGAACCACCAGATTCACCGATAATACCTTTCGGGAATAACTTTTCTTTATACCATTTTTGAATATATTCAGCACCTTGTACCGCACCGCTATTATTTAATCCAATATCATTTGCATTTGGCTTTCCATCTTTTTCACCAAATACATAACCACCCATACCTGCCATAAATGCATTAGCAAAGTAGAAGTTATCTCCTAATGCTAAAAATCCATATTTTCCATCTTTCGTAAAGTCTTTTGAGAAGTTAAACAGTTCATCCATCGTTTCTGGCGCTTTTTGCATCATTTTTTTATTATAAATAAAGACTGGTGTCTCAATTGCTTTTGGTAAACCATATATTTTTCCGTTATATGTTTGTGCTTCTATTGATAAATTAGTAAATTTACTTTTTACTGTATCATCTACTTTCACTTCTGAAAGTAGCCCTTCTGTTACCGCATTACCAATATGATCATGTGGCAATGTTACAACATCTGGCCCTGTGCCAGCTGGACCGTCGAGACGAAGTTTTTCTATTTGTTTCGTCATCTGAACCTCTTCAACTTTTACTTTCACATTATATTTCTTTTCAAAACTTTTCACCGCTGGCTCTAGACCCACACCTTTTTTCTCATCTTCCCAAACAAGAAGATCATAGTCTTTTTTCGCTTTACTTTCCTCTTTTTCCCCTGAATCTTTCGGTCCACATGCAGATAACATACCAATAGATAATGCTGAAACCGTTAATAATGATAATGCTTTCTTCATCCCAAAAACCTCCCTAAATTGTCTATGTACCTTAGTAACTGAAAACGTTTGCATTTAATAGTTTAATTGAAGCGCAAACAATATCTCAAGTCTATGAAAACGTTTGCGCTATTTGTCTATCATTATACATTCTTTTATTCATTTTGCAAATATTAATTTAAAAATTATGTCATTATACTCTTTATACATTGACTTTATATGAAATGAATACTACTCTTATAAGCAATATTAAAGCTATAAGAAAGGCAATCGTTTGCAATATAGGCTTTATTATTACACTTAAGGG
Organism: Bacillus cereus group sp. Bce019; assembly: GCF_051781745.1. Taxonomy (NCBI): domain Bacteria; kingdom Bacillati; phylum Bacillota; class Bacilli; order Caryophanales; family Bacillaceae; genus Bacillus; species Bacillus cereus group sp. Bce019. The sequence continues at coordinate 342,661 of NZ_JBPWJX010000001.1, read as the reverse complement.
AATACTATGTATAGAGATATTGAAGGGGGGATTTTCTATATGTTTAAAGAAGCCATTTATCATAGGCCGAAAGATAATTATGCATACGCTTACGATGAACAAACAATTCACATCCGAATACGTACTAAGAGAGATGATGTTCAAAGCGCCGATCTTATTTACGGTGATCCTTACGAATGGAAAGACGGGAAATGGATATCAGCAAGTACACCGATGAAAAAAACGGGTTCTACTGCATTATTTGATTATTGGTCCATTGCAATCGAACCAAAATTTAAGCGCTTACGTTATGGGTTTGAATTAAAATCTGAAACAGACACTCTTATTTATACAGAGCGAGGATTCTTTTCTAACATTCCAAATGATGATGTTGGTAACTTTTTTTGTTTTCCATTTATTCATGCAGATGATGTATTCAAAGCACCATCGTGGATTAAAGACACCATTTGGTATCAGATTTTCCCTGAGCGATTCGCTAATGGCGATAGTACGCTGAATCCAGAAAACACCCTTCCTTGGGGAAGTGCGAATCCAACTCCAACTAATTTTTTCGGCGGAGATTTTTCTGGTGTTATTCAAAACCTTGATTACCTTGTTAAACTTGGCATTTCCGGAATATATTTCACACCTATTTTCAAAGCTCATTCAAACCATAAATATGACACAATTGACTATATGGAAATTGACCCACAATTTGGGACGAAAGAAACTTTTAAAGAGCTCGTTGAAGAATGTCATAAGCACGGTATAAAAGTAATGCTCGATGCTGTGTTTAATCATAGTGGATACTTTTTCGAGAAATTTCAAGACGTACTAGAGAATGGTGAGAAGTCCGCATATAAAGAGTGGTTCCACATTCATGAATTTCCGATTATAACCGAACCACTTCCAAATTATGATACTTTCGCCTTTACACCGTATATGCCTAAATTAAATACAGCTCATCTAGATGTAAAAGAATACTTACTTGAAGTAGGACGTTATTGGGTACGAGAATTCAATATAGATGGCTGGCGCCTTGATGTCGCCAATGAAGTCGATCACAACTTTTGGAGAGAATTCCGAACTGAAATAAAGACACTAAATCCTGAAGTATATATTTTGGGAGAAATTTGGCACGATGCCCTTCCGTGGCTACAAGGCGATCAATTTGATGCTGTCATGAGCTATCCTGTTACAAACGCTCTACTTTCTTACTTTGCTAACGATTCCATTAAAGCAAGTGAATTCATGAAGCAAATTACAGAATCTCTACATTCCTACTCTATGAATGTAAATGAAGCAGCATTTCATTTATTAGATAGCCATGATACTCCAAGAATTTTAACAACATGCAACGGAGATAAAAATAAGTTGAAATTGCTCTATGTATTCCATCTTTCTTTCATCGGCTCTCCTTGTATTTATTACGGAGATGAAATCGGTATGGATGGCGGCATGGACCCTGATTGCCGTAAATGTATGATTTGGGATACTAAAGAACAAGATCATGCATTATTTACCCATATACAAACATTGATTTTATTACGGAAACAACATAAAGCATTTGGAGGACATGGTACTTTTCAATTCATCGAAGCAAATGATGAACATAATTATATTTCTTATACGAAAACATATGAGGATGAAACTATCTTTTTCGTTTTAAACCCTACTAATAGTGAAGTTACAGTTTCACTCCCTCTTCATGTTACTGGTAAGAAAATAATTAACATTTATACAAACGAAGAATTTTCAGCAGAAGCAAGTGTATTACAAGTTACACTTCCTCCATATGGATTCTCCATATTAAAATGGTAATCCAAAAAAGCCTTATGCCAAGTTTGAAGTGGCATAAGGCTTTTTCTTATTTCAATTTGAACACTATCGCTTCATACGGACGTAATGGAATGTTATCTATTGATCCGATTTCTACATCGTAATTGTGTATAAATAACTCTGATTCACTATAACTAATATCCTTAGGCATTTCAAATACACTTTCATCCGCAGTAAAGTTTGCAATGACAAGTAGTTTTTCATCTCCATATGTTCTTACATAAGCAAAAATAGAAGGGTCATTATTTAATATTAAATCATATGATCCATACACAACTATTTCATTATTTTTGCGTAGTTCAATTAATTTCTTATAGTAATAAAAAATTGAACCTTCATCTTGGATTGCTTGTTTCACATTAATCTCTTTATAGTTAGGATTTACAGTAATCCAAGGTTCACCTTTTGTAAATCCAGCGTGATTCTGATCATTCCACTGCATCGGAGTTCTAGCATTATCACGACCCTTTATATAAATAGATTCCATTACTTTTTCTATATCTTCACCATGGTCTATCACTTTTTCTTTATACATATTTAACGTTTCAATATCTCGATATTCATCAATCGACTCAAATCGGACGTTCGTCATTCCGATTTCCTCTCCTTGATAAATATATGGCGTTCCTTTCATCATATGAAGAACTGTCGCTAACATTTTTGCTGATTCAATGCGATACATTCCATCATTACCAAAACGAGATACAACGCGAGGCTGATCATGATTATTCCAATAAAGGCTATTCCATCCGGTATGCTCTAATGCTTTTTGCCACTTTGTTAAATTCTCTTTTAAAGTAAGAAGTGAGCATGGTTTTACATCCCACTTTCCACCTTCTCCTGAATCTAAATCCATATGTTCAAATTGGAATACCATTTGCAATTCTTTTCGTTCTTCTCCAGTATACAATTTCGCTTCTTCTGTCGTTACACCAGGCATTTCACCAACCGTCATAATATCATAATGCGATAATACTTCCTCATTCATTTCATGTAAATATTTATGAATGTTTGGACCGTTCATAAAATGCTTATGACCTGAAACATACCCCTCTTCTTCTGTTTCAACAGCTGGTAATCCCTCTTCTTTAGAAATAAAATTAATAACATCCATACGGAAGCCATCAATTCCTTTTTCTAACCAAAACTTCATCATTTCATAAACATCTTGTCTTACCTTTTCATTATCCCAATTTAAATCTGGCTGTTTTTTAGAAAACAGATGTAAATAATATTCATCTGTCATTTCATCATACTGCCATGCTGATCCACTAAACGCTGCTCCCCAGTTATTCGGCTCTTTTCCTTCTTTTCCAGGGCGCCATATATAGTAATCTCTATATTTATTATCTTTTGATTTACGTGATTCAATAAACCAATTATGTTCATCCGAAGTATGATTAACAACTAAGTCCATCATAAGTTTCATATTACGTTCATGCATTTCATGTAATAGCTCATCCCAATCTTCCATTGTTCCGAACTCGTTCATAATTTTACAATAATCGCTTATATCATAACCATTATCATCATTTGGAGATTCATAGACTGGTGATAACCAAATCACATCAATCCCTAACTCTTTTAAGTAATCTAGCTTTGAAATAATCCCTTGAAGATCTCCTATACCATCACCATTACTATCCATAAAGCTACGAGGATAAATTTGATATACTACACTTTCTTTCCACCATTGTTTTTCCATTATGCTACCCCATTTCATTCATCATTCATTTTTCTCTTTTTTAAGGCGCAAACGTTTTCATTAATGAATGATAACAGATTCTATCTCAATTTAAAATAGCGCTTACAATTTTTATTGTTCTTTTTCTAAGAAAACATATGAAAACCACTAATAAATCTCCAATAAATGAAAACGTTTTATTTTTTTATTTATTTTTTGAATCTATTCGTTTATAATGAATTCAAAGAAAACGTTTGCATAATTATTTCTAGGGGGAAATACCATGGCAGAACTTAAATTAGAAAACATTTATAAAATATATGATAATAACGTAACAGCTGTAACTGATTTTAATTTACACATTCAAGATAAAGAATTTATTGTATTTGTCGGTCCTTCTGGATGCGGAAAATCTACAACATTACGAATGGTAGCTGGACTTGAAGATATTTCAAAAGGCGAGTTTTCAATTGATGGTAAACTAATGAATGATGTTCCTCCAAAAGATCGAGATATCGCTATGGTATTCCAAAACTACGCTCTTTATCCACATATGAGTGTATATGATAATATGGCATTTGGATTAAAACTTCGAAAAATACCAAAAGATGAAATCGATCGTCGTGTGAAAGATGCAGCAAAAATTTTAGGACTTGAACAATATTTAGATAGAAAACCGAAAGCATTATCAGGTGGACAGCGCCAACGTGTTGCGTTAGGTAGAGCAATCGTTCGAGATGCAAAAGTTTTCTTAATGGATGAACCATTATCAAACTTAGATGCTAAACTCCGTGTTGCAATGCGCTCAGAAATTTCTAAGCTACATCATCGCCTTGGAACAACAACAATTTATGTAACACATGACCAAACAGAAGCAATGACTATGGCTTCGCGTCTTGTCGTTATGAAGGATGGAAAGATTCAACAAATTGGAACACCAAAAGAAGTATATGAAACACCAGAAAACATTTTCGTGGGTGGATTTATCGGGTCACCAGCGATGAACTTCTTCCGTGGTAAATTGACTGAAACCGATTTCGTTATAGACAATACTATAAAAATCAAAGTATCTGAAGGAAAAATGAAGATGCTACGTGAACAAGGCTATGTAAATAAGGAAATTGTTTTAGGTATTCGTCCAGAGGACATTCATGATGAACTACTATTTTTAGAAGCTTCACAATCTACTGCCTTCACAACAAAAATTGAAGTCGCTGAGTTATTAGGTGCTGAATCCATTTTATATATGAAACTTGGGAATCAAGATTTTGCGGCACGTGTAGATGCAAGACATACGTTTTCACCTGGTGACCAAATTAAATTAGCATTTGATATGAATAAAGCGCATTTCTTTGATAACCAAACTGAACAACGTATTCGCTAAAAAATTTATCTTTACTATACACATACAAAAAACCGTCCACATATATTGAGGGCGGTTTTCATTATTATACTAGGGCTTCTACTGTATGAAATGATTGTCCTTTCGTGCTAATAATACCGAAAATCGGTAAATCACTAAGCACCACTTCTTCTTGCTGTTTCATAAAAGATGACGTTAATTGTTTTATCTCTATCCAAACGTCATTAATACAAAGTACATTGGAATCGTTCTCTTGTTGGCGAGAAAAAATAGAATCTATTTTATATAAACCAGCATTTTGAAAAAGCATGTCAATGCGACTGAATGCATTCAAAGTAATGCTAATAACGCGTTGCCAATCTCCTTGCTTTCCCATATCATAGGATACAAAAAGTGCTTCTCCGCCTAGATTCATAATTTCCTCCACTGTTGCTTGTCCACTCTCTTGATCAATGTCCGTCACAATAACTTTTGCGCCTTGTTTAGCCAACAAAAGAGCTGTATTACGTCCAATACCGATGCCACCGCCAGTTACGATAGCAACTTTTCCTGCAAGCTTCATTTTCATTACCCCTTCTATAAGTCTTACCGTCATTCAGTATACTCCTTTATAAGATTAATCTGCAAGCAAGAAAAATTGCTATTTAATTTGTAAACGTTTACTTTTTATCCTTCTTTTTTCTTATTATTACGCTGATCGAAAACTAGACCGATAAAAATGAGAATACCCCAAAAAATTATGCTACCTCCTGTCATTTTAACTTCCCCCTTATTATATAAAATGAAATTTTACTCAGCCCCAATATGGCGGAATAAAGATATTATTTTTAATCATTATATCATTTTCTTAATTTTCAATCTATTATAAATGGAAATAACACATTTTGGCTTTTCCTTACTGTAAACATTCCCCATATACTTATAAAATCAAAAAGACCCTTTTATATATAAAAAGGTCTTTTTTTCATTATACAAGACTTATTACTTTCGTTTTTGTAATTAAATCCTGAAAACCACAATTATCTTTGCGGAACAACATCATATATACATTACATATTAATGGAATTCCTAATAGCAATACGTTCGGTAATAACACTACAAAAAATCTTATAATTAATGTTTGCAACGTTAGCTTTTCACTCTTCAATGAAATTAATTTTATTCTCGTTACCTTTTTGCCAAGTGTAACACCGTTCCAAATAAAGGGTAATACAATAAAATATATCGCCATTAATATGAAAACTACTGCGAAATCATATCTAAAATCACCTAAGCTTATATTAAAGCGCTTAAACATAGCACTATAGTTTCCGGTCATAATAGCTACTACTGCACCATACATAACCGAGATTAAAAACATGTCAATTAGGGAAGCACCTATGCGATTCATTACAAGCGCTGGACGATGCATCTTTAACTTCATTTTATGTCGACTCCTTCATATCCTTCTTTACCCGTCTCATCGTACCACTTCTAAAAAACATTGTAAACTAGCGTTTCTCTTACTTTTCTTGTACAATTTGTTACAATAGCATTATAAAGGAGGTTCCCATATTGAAAAAATGGATAATCCTATTCGTCGCCTTCCTATTAACTGGTTGTGCAGGAAACACAAGTCACTTAACTTATACGGTTAACGATGAATACGAACTCATACGTACTTCTGGAAATGCATTTGAACTTTTCCCCTCGCAAGATGCTGTATATGCCACACAATACATCCCTGCAAAAATTACAGACATTGCTTGGGATGATAAATACATTATTGCAAAACAAACTGAGGAAAAATCAGATCCAAATAACCCTGACGCAGCAATTGCAAATAAAAAAAGTGAACATTATTGGATTATTGATGTAAAGCACAATAAACGTTTCGGTCCCTACAATGAAAAGCAATTTAATGAACAAAAAGATGCATTTAAAATTAAGGTGCCTTTTCAAAATGTAGATTCATACATAAAAGAAATAAAAAAACAGTCAGCATAATATTTGTATGCTGACTGTTTTGTCTTACATTATTTTAGTGAGATGTTAAACGTTTGTGGCTCTTTTACAACATCTTGTGTTTCTGAATCTCCTGCAAGTAAATCATCAGTTGTAAACTGAATATCCTTTACCTTGTCTTTCCCATCGTCAAGTATTAAACCAATAATACCATCTCTTATCTCACCAGGCTTATAGTCCTCTCTTGATACATTTTTTGTACCAACTAACGTATCTTCGTCATATAAAAAGTTTTGAGTGGCTACTTTAAAATGTTGCTTACCATTAATCATAACATCATTCATAGAGAAAAATTGCATATTTTTATTTCCGCTATTCTCCACTTTATATGTAATCTCAACGTAACGAATTGTATTACTAATCTCTGTTCCACTTAGCGATGCATATAATTCTGCATCTTCTTGGCTTACTTTATCCCCTAATCTACGTTTTACTTCTTCAGGAGTTAGTGCCGTGTATACTTTCAATGTATTTTTTGCCTTTTCACTCATTTGTGATAAAGAGATTACTTTCACATCTTGTACGTGAATTTTCATTGGCGCTACTTCAAATGTTTGATTCACAGAATGCATCTGCTCTAACTTGAAAGTACCCCATCCTGTTTCTTTCACTTTTTGTCCTACTTTTTTCAGCTCACGCCCACCATATTCTTTCGTTTCAGGAATAGATTCTTTCTTCTTCGGTTCAGCTTTCTTTTCTTCTTGATGGAAGCAACCACTTAACATAAGAAGAAAACTACATAAAACAAAAATACTTTTCCATGCTTTCATCATTTCATTTCTCCTAACGCTATCATTCATGAATATAAAATTAGTCCCTTACTTTGTAAACTATAGAAACAATGACAATTCCACAAAATGAACTTGTCAGTCCAGATACTATTATACCTCCAATTTGGAAAATATGAAAATAGGGATCTAGGAACGCATGCACGATAAATATAAAAGCTGTCACAATGATTATCGAAACCCAATACTTTCTTTTTTCTAAAGCTACAATCATATCTTTCCCTGTTTCATCTTTATACTTCCATAGTACGTATAATAGCAATAATAAGCCAACACATGTACTCCCATGTTGCATATATTTATACAATGGAATACTGCGTAATTCAATTTGTAACAATGCTATTTTCATAACGAAATAGCCTGTATTATGAGTAAATGCATCCCAAACGACATGCGTGAGCATACCGAATAATGCAGAATAGCAAAATACAAAGAATTCTTTCCAGGTATGTAGCCCCCACCTCTCATCTATTGCATATGAATAATAACCAGCAAACGGTTTAGGCAAATGCGTTATAAACGGCTTTTTTAAAATGTAATGATATATGTATGCGATTAGAAATACAAGCGGTAAATTTAAATATAAGAACCCAAGCCATGTATGGCCAATAACACCATAGGGTCTAAAGTGCAAAAAATATTCAAAGTCAGGCGCCATACTACCTAATATAAGAGCCGTTACTGAAATATGTTTAGAGTGCTTTTTCGCAAAAGGAAGAACTGCTGCTGGATGTGCAAATGTAAACGGCATACTTTAACTCCTTCTCACATTTTCAATAGAATACCATATATCATAACGAGAGAATGGATCTTCATGCAATATTTATTTTCACATTGGAATATGATAGTTTAAATGATATAATCCACATAAAATATTCAGAAAACAAGAAGGGATTCAGGTGTCATTAACACTTGTATTTGCTGCCTTTTTAAATTCAAAATCCGTTATGAATTGAGGTTTATATATTGATTGACGTACCCTTTTTACAAAATGTCACATTAAAAAAAGAAAATATCCCTAGTTTTTCCGCATATCCTTACTGTTTACCCGCTATTCGAACATTACAATCACTAGCTTTCCATCCAAATGTAACATTCATTATTGGAGAAAACGGAACAGGTAAATCAACATTACTTGAAGGAATTGCAATTGCGTTAGGTTTTAATGCAGAAGGTGGAACGAAGAACTTCCGCTTTAGCACAAACGATTCCCATTCATCTTTACATGAATACCTTCGAATTTCAAAAAGTTTCAATACACCAAACGACGGTTTCTTTCTTCGCGCTGAATCATTTTATAACGTTGCTTCTTATATTGATGAAATAGATGCTGATAGAGAAGCACGTGGGAATCCGGTTATCAACTCTTATGGTGGTATCTCACTACACAAACAATCACACGGTGAATCATTCTTCTCATTATTTATGAACCGTTTTTCAGGACAAGGTTTATACATTTTAGATGAGCCTGAGGCAGCTTTATCACCAATGAGACAACTTTCCATGCTCATTCGAATGCACGAACTAGCTGAACAAGGTTCACAATTTGTTATCGCGACGCATTCTCCTATTTTAATGGCTTATCCTGAATCCACTATATATTCTTTAACACAAGAGGGAATTCACGAATCCACATTAGAAGAAACTGAGCATTACCAAACGACGAAACTTTTCTTTGAAAATCGCGATCGATTATTCCATCATCTATTTGAGTCGTAAAAAAAGAAGCAGCAATAGCTGCTTCTTTTTTTATAGTGCTTCTATAAATAAGGCAACCCCGATACCGCCACCGACGCATAAAGAGGCAATTCCTTTTTCTAACCCACGTCTTTTTAATTCGTGAATTAAACTTACTGTAATACGAGCCCCTGTACAACCAATTGGATGCCCAAGTCCTACGCCACTACCGTTTACGTTCACTTTTTCACGGTCTAAGCCTAACTCTTTCTCTACAGCTAAATATTGAGCCGCGAAAGCTTCATTAATTTCAAGTAAATCTGCATCTTCCAATGACCAATCTACTTTTTCTAAACCTTTACGAATTGCTGGTGCTGGTCCAATACCCATAATTTTTGGATCTACTCCAGCTACTGAATATCCAACAATTCTAGCTAACGGTTGTAAACCTTTTTCTTTCGCTTTTTCTTCGCTCATTAATACTAGAACTGCACTCCCGTCATTAAGGCCAGATGCATTTCCAGCAGTCACTGATCCATCTTTACGGAATGCCGGCTTCAATCCAGCTAATTTTTCAGCTGTAATATCTGCACGTGGATGTTCATCCTTCGAAAATACAACTTCTTTTCTACGCTCTTTTATTGTAATAGGAACAATTTGATCGTCAAAGTATCCAGACTCGATTGCCTTCAGTGCCAATGTATGACTGCGAAGAGCAACTTCATCTTGTTCCTCTCTTGTAATTTCATATTGTTCAACTAAATTTTCCGCTGTTTCACCCATCATAATATGGTGAATCGGATCTTCTAACACTTCCCACACCGTATCACGAATTTCTCCGTGCTGTAGACGTTGTCCCCAGCGGTGCTGTTTCAATGCATAAGGGCTCGAACTCATCGCTTCTACCCCACCTGCAACAACAACATCACTTACACCTAATTGGATTTGCATTGCAGCTGACATAATTGCTTGCATACCTGAAGAACATTGACGTTGGATTGTATATCCCGTAACTGTGTCAGGAAATCCTGCCGCTAATGCAGCTGTTCTCGCCGTATTTGCTTCATCAGTTCTTTGAATACAATGACCTAAAATTACTTCATCAACTTCATGTGGTTCTACCCCGCCTCGTTTTACAGCTTCCTGAAGTACAGGAACAGCTAATTCTACTGGCGTTACATTTTTTAGCGCTCCTCCAAAAGTTCCAATTGGCGAACGAACTGCAGCTGTAATAACAACATTATGCATTTTGCACTTGCCCCTCTCTTATGTACCCTAGTCAGTTTTTAGGTGAAATTCCATAAGATGTATATCTATAACTATCATACTATAAACATACTAAAAAATCAAAATATTTAATATAATAAAAATAGAAGGAATTAACCTTCTATTCTGTCAGCGCATATAAAAACTTTTGTAAAATTTTCTCTGTCGTTTCATTCAATTTTGGCAACTTATCTACTGGAAAATATTGAAGTTTTAACCCTTCATGATCGAGCTTTAATTCCCCGCTCACATGATGTGCCTGATACAGATGAATAACATTGAAAATTTCATCGCCATTCGGATAACGGAAATATACTTCTTTTCCTGATAGAACACCAAGAAATTGCATTATTTTTGCAGTTAACCCCGTTTCCTCAAATAACTCTCTACGTGCAGTTTCTTCTGTCGTTTCGCCCAGTTCCATCGCCCCACCAGGTACACCCCAATCATATGTATCTGAACGATATTGAAGCAATACTTCTTGATTATCGTTTAATATAATAATTGCTGATCCTACGAGAATAAGCGGCCTTGTACCAACGACTTTTCGTAACTCTTCAATATACCCCATATGTAAATTCCCCTTTCCCTAACCTCCCTTATCATAACAAAATTTTGCTCTTTTTGTTCATGTAATTTTAAAGAAAAAAAGAAGCTTTCGCCTCCTTTTTTTCACCTTTATTTCTTAAAACTTTCATATTTTACAGCTTCAAAAGCTTCCTCAATTTCATCATTACGATAATGGACATATGTAAAACGCCCCAATTCTACTAATCTTGCTATTTCCTGTAACGCTTTATGCTGCTCATATGTTTCTTTCAGCTTAATATGTACATAAAACTTCATTAACGGATGTTCATATAAAGGTTCTCCCACCTCTACATATACATCTTCCACCCCTTGTACAACTCTTACATAACTTGCAAATTGATAAAGAGCTTCTCTGTCTGAAACGATTTTTAATGTATACATATATTCTCCCCCTTTTCTTTACTATATCAAAAAGATGATCACACTACGTTATAGAACTATGAAATTTTTTCGACTTGTCATCTATATATTCAATAAAGAAGGCGTTTATCCATACATGACATCTTTTCCCCACATATATTATAGGAAGAACTTTTTTTCAGTTGAGGTGTTCCTTATGGATCCATACGTCAATATATGTATTTGTATTACTCCCGGCGCCGATATTTCTGATGACCGCATCGCAAAAGATTTAGCTGTTGCAGAATCAATTTGGCACCCCATTACATTTCAAATTCAAGAAGTAATTGTATTAAATGAACTTTTCCGTTTTTTTGACCGTGAAATCAGTTATAAAAATTCCATTCAAAGTCAAGAAAAGCTGGCATCCTTTTTCCAAACATGTGTAAATGAAGCTCCTGAATGCGACCTTTATATTTGTTATATTGGCAGTGATTATTTCAAAGAAACAGCAGTAATTGCCTGCGCTTACTCTTTAGCAAAACAGCAACAACTTACCGGATATATCGTTTTAACAAACTCGGCTGCTCCTATGAAAAATATATATACGCTTGCTCACGAAATCGGTCATATTTTATTTACAAGACGTGTTCACGGAAAACTTACTCACGCAGATCCTCATTCCCCAACTGGCTCGGAGCACCATCCTTCTCCAACCAATCTTATGTATCCGATAGTCCCGCGCCCTGAAAATGTTCCTATTCAGTCTCTATTGACGAACGAACAAAAAACACTCTCTTTACAAAGCTCTTTATTGCAAAGAAAAAAACAGTAACCCTCATGTTACTGTTTAAAACAACTTATTCCAATCAACAAAACAAATCCCGGCTGCTAGAAATAAAAATAGACAACTAAATGTAAATGTAATCCCTCTAAAAATCCCTATATAATATTTCTTTGGAAATAATTTTTGGTATATCCAGAGCAGCCGCTTTTTATTGAATTTCTAGTTCACACTTTTTCTTTCTTCAATTTTTAAAGACCATCTCATTAATCCATATATACTTCCATACATAAGTAATATCTTTGCAATTCCCCAAAATACATTTCTTTCTTCTAAGTCTTTAAATAAGAACATAATCGCAAGAGGAACAATTAGTACCAAAACACCCATCCAACCAAGAACATATACTTCACCAATAAGAAGTAATAAAAATATAATTACTGCTAATATATATGCCTGCATTGTCGACAATTGTAAAATTGGCGTCCCATACCATTTATTCATAAACATTAATAACACTAATAATAAAATAGGTATCATTACTATTACATAAATAATTCCAAACTCTACTAATTTACTTTTAAAAGAAGACATTCTAAACGCAAAAACCGTTCCAATAATTGTAATAATTAAAACGATAGGATAACCAATTACCTGTACATTTGTTAACGTAAATTGTTGATTCGGATTTCCAAATAAAATATTGGTTAGTAACCAATACCCACCTATCCCAATAATCATTCCTAAAACACTCTTTATACTTCCGCCTTTATCCTTCTCCATCTCTTTCGCTAATTCTTCCGCATACTCTTTTGGCGAATCACCAAATATATCACTTACTGTCTTTCCCTCTTTTTCACCTTCTATTAAATGAAGTTCTGCATCTTCTAAAAAAGCGTCAACATCTTCTTCTTTAATTCCTTTTGTTATTAAATATACTTTCGTATCGATTAAGAACTTTTCTCCTTCTTTAGAAATCTGCATTATAGCCCCTCCCTTATTTAACCATTTCTCTTCTATTCGTCTTCATGATAATTTCAACAAAAATTAAAATAAATAAACTTCCGTATAAACATATAATTTGAAATAACATTGGAACAAGATCTTCCGTTGTAAATGTTTTAAACACTAACATAATTGAAAGTGGAATGATTAAATATAAGTTTTTAAACCATCCTTCAAAGTATATATTTATAGCTACTGTGATGATAAAAATCCCACCAGCTACTATATAACTTTGCACTTCGGTGAATGTGAGCATTTTTGTCGGATATATCACGTCTAATATCGTAACAGCTCCTAATAAAAACATTGGAGCGATTATAACTAAAGACCACATAGAAAACCATGTTTTTGTAAAACTTGTGACGAAGGCCATTTTGCGAAGTAGAAAATTAGGACCTATAACAACTAAAATCAATGAAAAACTATAACCGATACACTGAATAAGTGAAATCTGTAACATTCCATGATTCACTATTAAGATAGAAGCAATAATCCAAAACGATACGATATTCATTACTGTAAAACCAATTTGCTTCCACGTTTCCTGTCTATCTTTTTCCATCACTTGTACAAGTTCATGCGCATATTCTTTCGGTGAGCTTCCGAAAATATCTTCTACACTTTTCCCATCACTCTCACCCTCAATTAAATGGAGTTCCGCATCTTCTATAAAATTTTCAATATCGCTTTCTTTCACAATCTTTGCCGTCAAAAATAATCTCATATCTAACAAAAACTTTCGCGCTTCACTTGATAGCATTATTTTCTCCCTCCTTTCCCTTCAAGTAGACGTTCTACACTACTTTGCATCGTTTCCCAGCGATCCATAAATTCATCAAGTGCTTCCTCGCCTTTTTCTGTTAATGTATAATATTTTCTCTTTGGACCAGATGGAGATTCCTTCATTACGCTTGTTATTAGTCCTTCTTTTTGCATTCGTATTAATAACGGATAAATACTTCCCTCACTCGCCATTGTAAAACCATACTTCGCTAGCTTTTCACTCATTTCATAACCGTATATTTCGCCTTCAGAAATAATAGCAAGTAAGCATCCTTCTAAAATCCCTTTCAGCATTTGACTTGTCGACATAATTCAAATCCTCCTACTACCTTGCTTTACAAGATAGATAAGCGTAAGTATCTTGCTTTACAAAATAGTATAGCAAAGACTATTTTGTAAAGCAAGATAGCTAACGATATTTTTCCAAATGTTTGCAGGAATTTCATTATAGCTTCTCTAAATAGAGCACTATGAAAACTTTATTATGAAGGGATGTTTTTCATCATGGTTACAAATCGAGTTGTCTTTTTAACAGGTGCTGCAAGTGGTATTGGTTATGAAATGGGAAAGGCTTTTGCAAAAGAAGGTGCAAAAGTTGTGATTACCGATCGGCTTGAAGAACGTGCAAAAGAAGCTGCTGAACAATTACAAAATGAAGGTTTTCAAGCTATCGGTTTAAAATGTGACGTTACATCTGAAGAGGAAATTACAGCAGCAATTTCTCAAACAGTTGATCATTTCGGTTCATTACATATATTAATTAACAACGCAGGAATGCAACACGTTTCACCCATTGAAGACTTTCCAACTGAAAAGTTCGAGCTACTAATTCAAATTATGCAAATTGCTCCGTTTATTGCAATTAAGCATGCCTTTCCGATTATGAAACAACAAAAATATGGTCGTATTATTAATGTCGCTTCTATTAACGGCCTTGTCGGGTTTGCTGGAAAAGCTGCCTACAATAGTGCAAAACATGGCGTAATTGGATTAACAAAAGTTGCCGCTTTAGAAGGTGCTACGCATGGTATTACTGTTAATGCCCTTTGCCCTGGTTATGTTGATACCCCCCTTGTACGTAATCAACTACAAGACTTAGCTACTACACGAAATGTACCACTTGAAAATGTTTTAGAAGATGTTATTTATCCACTCGTTCCACAAAAGCGCTTATTACAAGTACAAGAAATTGCAGATTATGCGATGTTTTTAGCGAGTGAAAAAGCTAAAGGTATAACTGGTCAAGCTGTTGTTATCGATGGTGGTTATACCGCTCAATAAAAATAAAGTTTGCTCAAGAAGAGCAAACTTTATTTTTTATCCCAAGGATCTTCGTACTTTAGTAATTGCCGCGGGAGCTTCTCAATTGCAACAATTACCCCCTCTAATTTACTTTCAATACGGTGGAGTAAATATAATGTTACAACAATCGGAAACCCTACATTACCTATCATCTTGATCCACTCTTCCACCCTCTTCCCCTCCTTTCATTATATAAGTAAGAGAAAACACTGCATTTAGGCATAAAAAAACAAGCTATTATGTATTAGCTTGTTTTTCAAATAATGATGCAATTTCTCGTTTATAGTCCCCGCGTATAATACCTTTCTCAGTAATAATTCCTGTAATTAATTCATTCGGCGTTATGTCAAATGCTGGATTATAAACATCCGTTCCAATTGGTGCTACTTGTTTTCCAAAGATTTTCGTAACTTCTGTTTCATCTCTTTCTTCAATAATAATTTCGGCTCCAGTTTCTTTCGTAACATCAAATGTTGACAGTGGCGCAGCAACGTAAAATGGGATATTAAAGTACTTTGCTAAAATAGCTAAATTCATTGTCCCTATTTTATTGGCTGTATCTCCATTTGCGACAATTCGATCCGCCCCCACAATAATTGCGTTTATTTCTTTCGTTTGAATAGCATGAGCTGCAGTATTATCTGTTATAAGGGTCACATCAATATTTGCTTGCTTCAATTCCCACGTCGTTAAGCGACCACCTTGTAAAACTGGTCTCGTTTCACACGCATATGCATGTAAACGCACACCTTTCTCTTTTCCAATATAAAAGGGAGCTAATGCAGTTCCATATCTGGCAGTTGCGATACTTCCAGCGTTACAGATTGTTAAAATATTATCGCCATCTTTAAAGCATGTTAACGCATATTCCCCAATATTTCGACACACCTCTTCATCTTCCTGTTGAATGCGAAGCGCTTCTTCTTCTAATATTTTTTGTGCTTCTTTTATTGTAGTAATCTCTCGAATAGATTCTCTCATACGATCAATTGCCCAAAATAAATTTACTGCCGTTGGGCGTGATGTCCCTAAATAGTTACAGTCTCTATTAAACTTCTTTTGAAATTCTTCGATATGTAAAGTATTATATTTTTTCGCTGCAAGCGCCAAGCCAAATGCAGCTACAATTCCAATTGCAGGCGCTCCGCGTACTTCTAACATTATGATACTTTTCCAAACCTCTTCAATAGTCGTTAATGTTTTGTATTCTGTGCTATGTGGCAATTTCGTTTGATTTAATACCGCAATTGCATCCCCTTTCCAACTTACAGATCTCGGAACAGTAACGATTGTACTCATGCTTTTACCCCCCTTGAAACTGTCTGTTGAAATAATGTTCGAAACAGTTGAATATCAGCACTTTTAGATTCATATTTTATTAGTTCTTTTCCTAAGGATAGCGCTTGTTTCTTAGCTTGAATTCTTGTTTCTTTATTTTCTATTTCATCTAAATCTGCTACATGAGCTAAACCAATTGTTCTACGAATTAGTTCACATCCGGCAAATCCAACAGCATCAGTAAAGATATTTTGCAAAATAATTGGTAACCATTGCTTTTCTTTCGTATATGCTTCTACACCTTCTCCAATCCATAACTTTGTAAAAGTCTCTACAAAATAACTCCACGTCTTTTCTATATGGAAAAATAGTACACTTCTCTTTTCTTCTCCTCTAGATAACGCATTTAATAATAGATTTGCAATAAATTGACCTATGTCAAACCCAAATGGGCCATATGTCGCAAATTCTGGATCAATCACTTTCGTTTCAGAAGGTGACGAAAAAATACTACCAGTATGTAAATCACCATGAATAAGAGTTTCTTTTCTTGTTAAGAACTTATATTTATATTGTGCTACTTTTAGTTTTAAAGTTTTATCACTCCAAAGTTCATCAACCACGAGCTGTAAATCTGGCTCATAATCATTTGTATCATAATGCCCAAACGGATCTGTAAACACTAAATCCTCTGTAATTTTACATAGGTCCGGATTTACAAAGGTACCTTCTAGTATCCTCTTCTCTTCTGACTGTAAACCAAAATCTGAAGTGTAAAATAAAACATGTGCTAGAAAACGACCAATATGCTGGGATAAAAGCGGATATTCTTCTCCGTCTATTAATCCTTTTCTTGTAATCGTTAGTCTTGATAAGTCTTCTATTACCGTTATCGCTAACTCTTCATCATGACTGTACACTACTGGAACATAATCCGGTACATACTGCGCAAAAATTTGTAATGCCTTGCTTTCAATCGTTGCTCTTTTTATAGACAATGGCCAACTTTCACCAACTACTTTCGCATAAGGCAGTGCTTGTTTTATTATAATGGATTTCGCTCCATCATCTAATTTGAACACGTAATTTAAGTTTCCATCTCCAATTTCATGACAAAGGACATTTGCCTTCTCTTCAAAATAGCCATGATCTTTCGCATATTGTACAGCTGTTATTTCTGTTAATGAATAATATCCCATCGTCTTCTCCCCCTTTTTAAATTCAGAGGTTTTTCTAACATAGAAAAACCTCTTTCCACTAAGAAAGAGGTTTGAAGTTTATCTTCTCCCCTCTTATCTGCCAGAAAGTTTTACTTTCTGCTGGAATTAGCACCGTGCCTTTTGGCGTAATAAACGCCCCATTTCACAATGGTATTACGGTCGGTTGCTGGGCTTCATCGGGCCAAATCCCTCCACCTGCTCTTGATAAGAGTTGTATAATTTTTTGAATTTTTAACTTTATGTTGAAGACTATACCAAGAATAAAAATCACTTGTCAACATTTTATTTGTATAATTCTGGACGGCGATCCGCAAAAACTGGAATTCCTTTACGTACTTCTTTAATTTTCTCGAATACAAGCTCTCCAAATAAAATTGATTCCTCTTCATTCGCCTCTACTACAACTTCACCCCAAGGATCTACAATTAAAGAATGACCTGCAAACACATTATTCGGATCCTTTCCTGCTCTATTACACGCAACAACATAACACTGATTTTCAACTGCTCTTGCTTGCAATAGCAAACGCCAATGTGCTAAACGAACTAATGGCCATTCAGCTACAACAAATAATACTTTTGCACCTTTCGCAGTATGAACGCGCATCCACTCCGGAAAACGAATATCATAACAAATTGCGCCGGCGCACTCTACATCATCTAACTTAAATTCACCTGTACTATTTCCAGCGATTAAATATTTATGTTCATCCATAAGCTGAAATAAGTGCACTTTACTATATTCATTAACTAGTTCTCCTTTATTAGTTACAACATACATTGTATTTGTAACACCTTGCTCTGTTTGCTTCGCTATAGAACCACCGACAATATGTACACCATATTGCTTCGACCATTCTTTCAACTTTTCTTTCGTTTCCAATCCATCCCTATCTGCAATTTCAGAGAGCCTAGTTAAATCATATCCTGTTGTCCAAAGTTCTGGTAAGACAATAACATCTGGTCTTTCCTTCACCGCTTCACTTATTTTATTTTTAGCATTCTCAATATTTTTTTCTACATCTCCAAAGACAATGTCCATTTGAATACATGCGACTTTCATTTTGTCAGCCCCATTCATAATTTTTTCTTTACAAAATACTGGAAAGATTATATCATTTGTCACTAGAATTGTAACAACTTTCAAAAGAGGTGGAAAGTATGAAATTATTTCAACCTTCTGAGATAGTAACATCATTGCCGACACAATTTTTCGCTTCACTTGTTGCAAAAGTTAACAAAGTCGTAGCAGCTGGTCACGATGTTATTAATCTAGGTCAAGGTAATCCAGATCAACCAACACCGCAGCATATCGTAAAAGCTTTACAAGATGCTGCAGAAAAGACCATTCATCATAAATATCCGCCATTTCGCGGACATGAAAGTTTAAAAGAAGCCGTGGCAACATTCTATCAACGTGAATATGATGTAGTAGTAAATCCAAAAACAGAAGTTGCTATTTTGTTTGGCGGAAAGGCTGGATTAGTAGAATTACCAGTTTGTTTTACAAACCCTGGTGATACGATTCTCGTTCCAGATCCAGGCTATCCAGATTATTTATCAGGAGTTGCTTTAGCAAAAGCACAATTTGAAACAATGCCACTTATTGCAGAAAATAATTTTTTACCAGATTATACGAACATTGATGACTCTATTGCCGAGCGTGCAAAATTAATGTTTTTAAACTATCCAAATAATCCGACCGGTGCTACTGCATCAAAAGATTTCTTTAATGAAACCATTCATTTTGCTAATAAGCATAATATATTAGTCGTTCATGATTTTGCTTACGGTGCGATTGGATTCGATGGTCAAAAACCAGTTAGTTTCTTGCAAGCAGATGGCGCGAAAGATATAGGAATTGAAATTTACACGTTATCAAAAACTTTCAATATGGCCGGCTGGCGCATCGCTTTTGCTGTAGGGAATGAAAGTGTGATTGAAACAATTAACCTATTACAAGATCATATGTATGTTAGTATATTCGGTGCAGTTCAAGATGCTGCTCGAGAAGCGCTATTAAGTTCACAGTCTTGTGTAATAGACCTTGTAAATAGTTACGAATCTCGAAGAAATGCTCTTATTTCAGCCTGTCACTCAATTGGTTGGAATGTAGACATTCCAACAGGATCATTCTTTGCATGGCTTCCTGTTCCAAAAGGATATACCTCTGAACAATTTTCTGATATTTTACTAGAAAAAGTACATGTCGCAGTTGCTCCTGGTGTTGGATTTGGTGAGCATGGCGAAGGGTATGTCCGTGTTGGTCTCTTGCATACAGAAGATAGATTACGAGAAGCCATTAATCGAATTGATAAATTAAATTTTTTCAAAAAATAATTGACAACATGAAAAATATCTGACAAAATTCAGTTATCTTAAAATTTTAAACATTTCTAAATACTTCTTATCAAGAGCAGGTGGAGGGACGAGCCCGACGAAACCCGGCAACCGATCTACAATTGTAGACACGGTGCTAATTCTCGCAGCATTACGCTGACAGATAAGGAGCTGGTTGTAAAAAAACCTCTCCTTAGCTGAGAGGTTTTTTTATTTAACTAGGAGGTTATAACAATGAGCGGAATTATAGCGACGTATTTAATTCATGACGATTCACATAACTTAGAAAAAAAGGCGGAACAAATTGCACTCGGATTAACAATTGGTTCTTGGACTCATTTGCCACACTTATTGCAAGAACAATTAAAGCAGCATAAAGGCAACGTCATTCATGTTGAGGAATTAGCTGAACATGAACATACCAATTCGTATTTACGTAAGAAAGTAAAACGCGGAATTATTAAAATTGAATATCCGCTATTAAACTTCAGTCCAGATTTACCAGCGATTTTAACGACTACATTTGGAAAGCTATCACTTGATGGCGAAGTAAAATTAATTGATTTAACTTTTTCAGACGAGTTAAAAAAACATTTTCCTGGTCCAAAATTCGGGATTGATGGTATTCGAAACCTTTTACAAGTGCATGATCGTCCTCTTTTAATGAGTATTTTTAAAGGAATGATTGGACGAAACATTGGGTATTTAAAAACGCAATTACGCGATCAAGCAATTGGTGGTGTAGATATAGTAAAAGATGATGAAATATTATTTGAAAATGCATTAACACCACTTACGAAACGCATTGTATCTGGAAAAGAAGTTTTACAATCTGTTTACGAAACATACGGTCATAAAACGTTATATGCCGTAAATTTAACAGGACGAACTTTTGATTTAAAAGAAAATGCGAAACGTGCAGTGCAAGCTGGAGCTGATATTCTATTATTTAACGTATTTGCTTACGGACTAGATGTACTACAATCACTTGCAGAAGATGATGAAATCCCAGTTCCTATTATGGCACATCCTGCTGTAAGTGGTGCTTATTCAGCATCCAAGTTATATGGAGTTTCATCTCCATTATTACTTGGAAAGCTACTACGTTATGCTGGGGCTGACTTTTCATTATTCCCATCTCCATACGGAAGTGTTGCGCTAGAAAAAGAGGAGGCTCTTGCTATCTCAAAATATTTAACTGAAGACGATGCATTTTTCAAGAAGAGCTTTTCTGTTCCGTCTGCTGGTATTCATCCTGGTTTCGTTCCCTTTATTGTACGAGATTTCGGTAAAGATGTTGTTATTAATGCTGGCGGCGGGATACACGGACATCCAAATGGAGCGCAAGGCGGCGGTAAAGCTTTCCGTACTGCAATTGATGCTACTTTGCAAAATAAACCACTCCATGAAGTAGACGACATAAATTTGCATAGTGCACTACAAATATGGGGAAATCCCTCTTATGAGGTGAAATTATGAGTATTCAAGTATTTTGTGATTTCGATGGCACGATTACAAACAATGATAACATTATGTCCATTATGGAAAAATTCGCACCACCAGAAGCCGAAGAAGTAAAGAATAAAATTTTATCACAAGAACTATCCATTCAAGAAGGTGTTTCTCAATTATTTCAATTCATACCTACTAATCTGCACGATGATATTATTCAATTTTTAATAGAAACTGCTGAAATCCGTAGTGGTTTTCATGAGTTTATACAATTCGTAAAGGAAAATAACATTTCTTTTTACGTGATATCAGGTGGAATGGATTTCTTCGTCTATCCACTCTTACAAGGAATCATTCCAAAAGAGCAAATTTATTGTAATGAAACAGACTTTTCAGCAGAGTTTATTACAGTTAAATGGCCTCATTCTTGTGATGATCATTGTCAAAATCATTGCGGATTATGTAAATCATCATTAATCCGTAAATTAAGTGATACAGATGACTTTCATATTGTAATTGGAGATTCTATTACTGATTTACAAGCCGCGAAACAAGCTGATAAAGTATTCGCTCGCGATTTTCTTATTACAAAGTGTGAAGAAAATCATATTGCTTATACACCATTTGAAACATTTCAAGATGTGCAAGCTGAATTAAAACTTTTGTTGGAGGTGAAGGCATGAAACAACTTTTTCGTCAATGGTATGACTTAAGCGAGATAAAAAAAGAGTTAACAACACGAAATTGGTTCCCAGCAACAAGTGGTAATATTTCTATAAAGGTTAGTCATGAACCACTTACTTTTCTTATTACAGCAAGCGGTAAAGATAAAACAAAAACCACTCCAGATGATTTTCTATTAGTAGATCATGTAGGAGTTCCCGTTTTAGAGACTGAATTACACCCTTCAGCAGAAACAATATTGCATACACACATTTATAACAATACGAATGCCGGGTGCGTACTTCATGTTCATACAACCGATAATAATGTCATCACAAATTTATATAGTGATGCAGTCACCTTTCAAAATCAAGAAATTATTAAAGCTCTCGATATTTGGGAAGAAGGTGCAACAATTCAAATTCCTATTATTGAAAACCATGCCCATATCCCAACGCTTGGAGAAAACTTCCGAAAGCATATACAAGGAGATTCGGGTGCAGTATTAATCCGTAACCACGGTATTACCGTATGGGGCCGAGATAGCTTTGATGCAAAGAAGAGATTAGAAGCTTATGAGTTTCTATTCCAATTTCATATAAAACTATTATCAATTCAAGGAGGCGTTTCTAATGGCGCAAATTCGTATTCATGAAGGAAATACTCGTATTGAAAATGAAGTGGAAGTATCTAAATTTCTACAAGAGGAAGGCGTTTTATATGAGAAATGGAATATTTCTAAACTTCCTACTCATTTAAATGAAAATTATTCGTTAACAGATGAAAACAAAGCTGAAATATTAGCTGTGTTTTCAAAAGAAATTGCTGATGTTTCAGCACGCCGTGGTTATAAAGCACATGATGTAATTTCACTTTCAAATAGCACCCCTAACCTTGACGAATTATTAATTAATTTCCAAAAGGAACACCATCATACAGATGACGAAGTTCGCTTTATCGTCAGTGGTCATGGCATTTTCGCTATTGAAGGAAAAGATGGGAAATTCTTTGATGTTGAACTTGAGCCAGGCGATTTAATATCTGTTCCTGAAAATGCAAGACATTATTTTACTTTGCAAGATGATCGCCAAGTTGTAGCTATTCGTATTTTTGTGACAACTGAAGGCTGGGTTCCAATCTATTAAGGTAGTTAGTTGAATAAAAGGACTTGGATCCCCTTTTCCAAACTTTTATTCACTCTACATATATACATCCTCCTATGGAACAGGCTTATTTCATTTTGAAATAAGCCTGATTTTTTATTTACTTGAAGTACCATTTCATCACAAATTTAACACCTTGATTTTTCAAGTGCATTTTTTGAACTTTTTTTGAACATTTATTGAACTTTTTTTGAACATTTATTGAATTTTTTCTGAAAATTCTGTTTTGTATGTGATATACTACAATTAACTGAGAAGGAAAATAATATCGCAAACAGAGGGGGATAATCATGAGCTTACTTATCGCACTTATACTTGGGGTTACATGTGGAGCATTTCCTGTTATTTTAGGAGCTATTATGGAAGAGTTAGAAATTGGTGTTTTAGGATTTGTCGCATCTTGTGTAAGCGCTTTATTATTTGGTTTATTCGGTGCTATTCCTGTTTCAATTCTGTGTGCTTTTTATATAATACGCCATGCTCGTACAAAACAATTTGGTCCTAATCACATCGCACAAATTATCCCATTCCCGGTTGAACGATGCCGCCGCGCTTCTAACTTATAATTATAAAAATTAAAGATGACTAAATAAATAAAAGTCCTCAAATGAGGACTTTTATTTATTTTCTTCTAGAAATTGAAACAATTCTTGTAGATGTAGGGCATCTTCACCATAGCTAACAGATACATGAAATATACCGTCAATCTCAGCTTGCATATAAAGATCCACTCCATCACGATCATATTTCAATGCCAAATAAAACTCCATTTCTTCTAACATCTTTTTTGAGGTTCGAATTACATAATGCCCCTTCTCATCTCTTCCATATTCAAATTTTGGTTCAAAATCATATTTTTGTTTAAAAGCTTCTTTTTGTTTCTCATTAATTTGCATACAAGTAGCTCGCTGTACAGTATCAATCATCTCATCAAACTTTTGAAGGTCCACCTCGTTTACCCCCTTATATATTTTTTATATAGTACTTGTGTTCCACTATTTTCTTCGCCATCCTTAATTAACTCTTCATACAATTCTTTCGCCAAACTTAAGCCTGGGACTGGTAATTGTAATTTTTCTGCTTCCTCTAAAGCAATTTTCATATCTTTCATAAAATGCTTCACATAAAATCCTGGCTCAAAGTCTCCTTTTAACATTCGAGGAGCTAAATTACTTAATGACCAGCTACCTGCTGCCCCTGTTGAAATACTCTCTAACACTTTATCTGGATTCAGTCCAGCCTTCTTCGCGTAAGCAACAGCTTCACATACTCCAATCATATTGGAAGCAATCGCAATTTGATTGCACATTTTTGTATGTTGTCCACTCCCAGCTGGTCCTTGTAATTGAATGTTTGTTCCTAACTTTTCAAGTAAAGGTAAGCATCTATCATATATTTCTTTCTCCCCACCTACCATAATTGCGAGTTTTGCTTCTTTCGCACCAACATCTCCTCCTGAGACAGGTGCATCTAACGTATATATATTTTTGCTTTTTGCAACTTCATTAATCCGTTTTGCTAAAGTAGGTGTAGATGTCGTAAAGTCAATTGCTATCGTACCTTCTTTTGCATGTTCTATAATTCCTTCTATACCAAAATACACTTCTTCTACATCATGTGGATATCCAACCATTGTCATTACAATATCAACTTGCTTTACTAACTCTTTTGGCGTATTACACCAATTTGCACCATCTTGCACTAAAGAATCTGTTTTTGCTTTCGTTCTATTATATACATATACTTTATGACCATCTTGCATTAAGTGATAAACCATACTTTTTCCCATTACGCCAATACCAATGAAACCTATTGATAAAGTTTTATGTTCCATTTTCTCATCCCCTTTGTTCTAATAAATCATTTACCATCTTTCGGAACTCTTTATTAAAGTCATCATCCATACTATTTTTCACATTTGAAAATAAAATAACAAAAGTTCCTTTTTCTTTATTAAAATTATTGAAAGTGTTCCAACCAGATAATACACCATGATTATGAAAATAATCTGGATATATATAAAAACTAAATGCATATTTCCGTTCTGCTGAAGGTGAAAACATTGCTTGTATACTTTGTTCAGAAAGAAGTTTTCCATTTATAATTGCTTCGTCTAATTTCTTCATATCTCCAACTGTCGTATACATCTCACCACAACCATATAACCAATCCATACCTAACTTCTGCGCTGGTACAAGCTCTTGATCTTTTTTCACATAACCCTTTGTAAAATTTTTATCTCCAGGTACCATATTTCCCATACCGGATTCATGCATATCTGCTTTTACAAATATGTTTTCTTTTATGTAATCTCCTAAAGGTTTTTTCGATATATGTTCTATTATATAAGCAAGCACCATATAATTATAATCTGTATATCTCCAACCCGTTCCTGCAGGAAATTCTAAATTTTGACGTCCAATCCAATTCATTAACTGTAAGCGAGAAGCCGCATTAATATTGCCTTTTGCGTGTTCAGGTAAACCAGAGGTATGCGTTAATAAATGATATAGCGTAATATTTTTATTCTCCGGAAATGAAGGAATATATTTATTTACATTATCTTGAATATTCAATTTCCCTTGTTCTTGCAGCTGTAAAATAGATGTGGCAACGACTGTTTTCGTAATAGAACCGATACGATATTTTGTTTGAGGCGTATTTTCTATTTTATTTTGAACATCAGCATACCCATATCCTTTATTCAATATAACATGCTCTTTATCTGTTACCAAAACTGTTCCATTGAATTGCTTTCCGACTAAATATTGATCTAATTTTTGAGATATGCTAGCATAATCAATTTGTTGCTCTTCTTTTTCTTCTATATTCCCTTGTACTTCCGATTCAATAGTAGGATTCACTTTAGTTGTTAATACAGTGTTTTCCTTTATATTGGGGCTAACAAGAAAATAGTATACTCCGCCGCCAACTATAGCAGACAGTGAAGCCACCACCATTACTTTTTTTATCATATTGATCCTCCATAATTCCTTCGCTAAAAATTGTCCCCCTATTCTATTATCAAACAATAAAAAAAAATCGCAACAATTTGTTGCGAAAAATCACATTTTTTCTTTTCTATACACACATACTTGATTCTTTCCATTTTTTTTCGCTTCATATAATGCAATATCCGCTCGTTGCATTAATTCTTCTCTTGTAGTTCCTTGTTCATATAACGCAACTCCAAAGCTAGCTGTTAACTTCGAAATTCCAGTGAATTGCTTTGTTTCAATGAAGAATCGTAATGATTCCGCAACTTGAAATGCTTCCTTTTCTACTGTATTTGTCACTAATATAATGAATTCTTCCCCTCCCCATCTTGCAAATACATGTTGCTGCTCCACTTTAGATTTCATAAGCTCTGCAAGTTGTATTAATGCCAAATCGCCAAAATCATGACCATATGTGTCATTAACTGTTTTAAAATTATCTATATCAAATAAAATAATTGCTATTTTCTCATCGTTACGTATTACCTTTTCCCATTCTACCTCTAGTATTTGTTGAAACTTTAAACGATTATAAATCTCTGTCAATGAATCTATCATAGCAAGTCTTTCTTGTTCTTGATAGATTTCATCTAATTCTGTAATTTCCGTGCACTTTACAATAAATCTTGATAAATCTTCTGGCAATGGTGTCGCACGTAATAGAAAAGTAGATACTGCCCCTTCATAATTTGACATCTTAATTCTTCTACCGCTTGATAAAGTATCGTCTAGCCATGTTATATCATGTGTCGTCGAGTAGTATCCATTTTCTCTAATAAAATGTTCAGCAAATACTAAATGTTGCTCGCGATAGGCAAACAAATTTTCATATCCGAAAAACGTTAAAAAATTTGTATTACAATCAACAATTTCATCATCTTCTACTATAAATAATAAATCATTTTGAAAATCAAACATCGTTTGAAGCAGTTCCTGTTGTAAACTAACTTGCCTTACTAAAGAAAGTTGATACAAACTCTTATTCACTTCTTCTAACACTGCTTGCGGAGTTACAGGGGCTATTACAATATTACGTATTCCTAATGCAAGTACATCTGTAAATTCCTTTGTTATTTGTTGATCCCAAATGACAATGAATGTACTTTGCGAGGTATACATATTCTTTATATATTTTATTTGAGAATAATCTGTTACATACATAATTATAATGTGCGGTTTCGTTCTTTGAAATAATAGTTCGCCCTCTTCAAAACTATTTGCTATAAACATACATTTTGGATGGATATTTTCTATCGTTTGTTGATGTTTACATCCATTTTCTATATAAAGGACATTTAACTGCAGATCTTGTAACACATTTTGGAAAACCGTATTCTCTAATAAAAAATGTAGTATGTTCATCACTAGTCTTCACTCACTTCATATATCTTGTTCTACTGAATTCCTCACAAACATTTTTAAAAGACTGTTCTCCAATAAACTTTAATTTGTGAGAAATACATATTAACAAGCTAATTGAGAATGTTATCTTCCCTTTTCACTCTATAAATTCCTTTTTTAGTGTATGATTATAGGAATTATATCGTTTGTATGAATGCCCTAGCTTATTTCTTAAAACTTGACAATTAAAATAAAGATATTATATTCTTAAATTCGATAACTTACAAAATGTAAGTAATATACATTGCGTTTTCCCGATAATTTTATATACAATTTGGAGGATATATTATGACAAACGACAACTTTTTTAACGTTCTATATGAACGCACATCTACACGTGCATTCAACCCAAATAAAGAAATCTCATCTACAGAATTACATGAGATTTTAAAAGCAGCAGCACAAGCACCTTCCGCTTGGAACTTACAACACTGGAAATTCCTTGTTTTTCAAGGTAAAGATGTACAAAAACGATTACACCCAATAGCTTATAACCAACAACAAATTCTTGATGCTTCTGCAGTAGTCGCTATTTTAGGTGATTTAGAAGCTTATAAAAATGTTGAGCCAGTATATGGTCCAATTGTAGAACAGGGATTTATGAAAGAAGAAGCAAAAGAACGCTTAGCTAAAAATATTGAATCTGCATATGCTCGTGAACAATTCCCAAGAGATGCTGCCTTTTCAAATGCATCTTTAGCAGCAATGCAACTTATGCTTGCAGCTAAAGCAACTGGTTGGGATACTTGTGCTATTGGTGGCTTCAATCCACAAGCACTGACAGACGAATTTAACGTTTCATCTCGTTACGTTCCAATTATGCTTATTACAATTGGTGAATCAACTTTAAAAGGCCACCCTGCACCTCGTATGAGCGTAGAGCAAATGAGCGAGTGGGCAAAATAATAAAAATCGAAGGTAACTACATTGCCTTCGTTTTTTTATTTCCTGTCATACTTTTGTAATATTACTACAAATCATTCGACATTTATACTTATGGAAAAGTATATTCTATTCCCTCTTCATAAATAAACGTGACGTTTCGTGTCGAATTTTGTTAAGGCGTTGAAATATACTCGTGTATTTTTGTTACAATTGTGATACAATGATAACAAATAGATAACAAGAGAGGGATTTTCATTGAGTTCATACGGAAGCTTTATCGCACTTTTATGTTACATAGTAACTGTACTGCTTCTATATTTTATTGGTGATGCCGCAAACATCTCCATTTTACAATTCCCAAAAGAAGAAGCATTCCAATTGGAATCAGAAAAACATACTGCACGATCCATTGTACCACTACTCCTAGCTCTTCCTGTATATATCATCGTTTTATATAAAAGTAAAAAAGTGTAAAGGCTACCCATTTCATTTATTTCGGTGGTTTTTACATTTTTTTGTTATATTTCCCCTATTTTAAACATCATTCCATACTAAACACCCAGCTAGTCATTTAAAATGAGAAAATCCCCTAGAAAAAATTCCACTCTCTGTCCAGTCACTAACTACCGAACTTACATAGATTATAAGTGTGAAGGGGGTGATGAGGATTATGTTTGGATCATTTGGATGCTGTGATAACTTTAGAGACTGTCATCATCATGAAAGAGAGCGCGACCATCGTGAGAAAGAGAGAGAGGTTAAACCACAACAACCAGCTGTATGTAACGTACTTGCTAGCATTTCAGTTGGAACAGAGCTTTCTCTATTAAGCGTTAAAGGTGTTGGATCTTTCAACAATGTAATTTTTGAAGGTTTCTGTAACGGTGTTGCTCTTTTCTCTGCTTTAGCTCGTAATGACAAAGATAACAAAGATAACAATAAAGACGATAAACACAATCAAAATCGAAATACTTTTACTGGTATTTTACGTGTATGCCCAACTGATATCGTTGCTATCGCTATCTAATTCTGTTCCTTATCTTTAAGAGTAAGAAAATAAGCTTTATTTTTCTCATAGAAAAAACCTGAGACCGATTTCAAATCGACTCAGGTTTTTTTATTGATTATATGCTTTTAACTAGTTCAACAACTTCTTCAGCAGTTGACATCATTAATGCTTTTTCTGCTAATGTTTCCATTTCTGCTTTTGACAACTTGCTTAGCTGTGTTCTTGCAGGAAGAATAGATGTTGCACTCATACTGAACTCATCTAAACCTAATCCTAATAATAATGGGATAGCAAGTGAATCGCCCGCCATCTCACCACACATACCAGCCCATTTGCCTTCTTTATGAGCAGCATCGATAACCATTTTTACAAGACGTAAAATAGATGGGTTATATGGTTGGTATAAGTAAGATACTTGTTCGTTCATACGGTCTGCAGCCATTGTGTATTGGATTAAATCATTTGTTCCGATAGAGAAGAAGTCAACTTCTTTCGCGAATTGATCTGCTAATACTGCTGAAGCTGGGATTTCAACCATCATACCAACTTCAATAGAATCAGAAACAGTTGTACCCGCTTCTACAAGTTTCGCTTTCTCTTCTAATAAAATCGCTTTCGCTTGACGGAACTCATCAAGAGTTGCAATCATTGGGAACATAATTTTTAAGTTACCGTATACGCTAGCACGAAGTAATGCACGAAGTTGTGTACGGAACACATCTTGCTCATCAAGACATAAGCGGATTGCACGGTATCCTAAGAATGGGTTCATTTCTTTTGGTAAATGTAAGTATGGAAGCTCTTTATCTCCACCGATGTCAAGTGTACGAACAACGACTGGTTGACCTTCTTTTACACCTTCAAGAACTGCTTTATATGCTTCGAACTGCTCTTCTTCTGTTGGAAGATTGTCACGGCCCATGTATAAGAATTCTGTACGGTATAAGCCAACGCCTTCTCCGCCATTATCGATAATACCTTGTACATCATTTGGTGTTCCGATATTTGCAACAAGCTCAACGTGATGTCCGTCACTTGTTACAGTAGCTTGGTCTTTTAATTTAGCCCATTCAGCTTTTTGCTCTTCAAATTTCGCTTTCTTTTCTTCAAACGAACGAAGAGTTTCTTCTGATGGGTTTACAATTACTTCTCCATCTAAACCGTCAATGATAACGATATCGCCATTTTGGATTTTCTCCATAACAACTTTTGTACCAACAACAGCTGGAATTTCCATAGAACGAGCCATAATTGCTGAGTGAGATGTACGTCCACCGATATCAGTAGTGAAACCTTTTGCATACTTACGGTTTAACTGAGCTGTATCAGATGGTGTTAAATCTTCAGCAATGATGATTACCTCTTCAGAAATTGTACCAGGATTTGAGAAGTTAATTCCTAGTAAATGTGCAAGAACGCGTTTTGTTACGTCACGAATGTCCGCAGCACGTTCTTTCATATATTCGTTATCCATGTTTTCAAACATAGAAATAAACATTGATGCAACTTCATCCATTGCAAATTCAGCATTTACTTTTTCGCTATTTACTTTATCTTTTACTGGGTTTACTAGTTCTGGATCATTTAACACTAATAAATGTGCTTCAAAGATTGCAGCTTTGTCAGCACCTAGCTCAGCAAATGCGTGGTCCTTAATAGCTTCTAATTCAGTTTTTGCTTTCTCAAGCGCAGCGTCTAAGCGTGCAATTTCTGCAGCTTCGTTTGTAATTGATTTCTTTTCGATGTTAAATTCAGGATTTTCAAGTCTGAAAGCCTTTGCAATAGCAATCCCACTTGATGCAGCGATCCCTTGAATGTTAAGAGTCATTATTCTCCTAATCCTTCGTTTTTCATAGTTTCTTCGATAGCTGCTAGTGCTTGAGCTGCATCATCACCATTTGCAGTGATTTTAATTTCTGCGTTTTGTTGAATGCCTAAAGACATAACGCCCATGATTGATTTTAAGTTAACGTTCTTTCCGTTATACTCTAAGTTAATATCAGAACCGAATTTGCTTGCAGTGTTTACAAGTAGAGTTGCTGGACGAGCATGAATTCCTGAGTCGCTAGTTACTTTAAAGATTTTTTCCATGATAATTTATCTCCTTTAAATTACAGTATTTTTTAGTTGTATAGACGTGAGTACTACATCATCTATTGTATATAATAGGCGATGTTCGGTCAACCACATCGCCTATTATAATTATAAACATTTTGCGTCAAATTCCTACTGAATGTCAATAATAGCGGTTTCGCCCTTCTTAACATTTCCATCTTTTTTCAATTCGACTTGTTGCCCTTGTTGTAAGTTTGTAAAGACAATTGGTGTAATGATAGATGGTGCATTTTCTTTTACAAATGCAAGATCTACTTTTAATAATGGTTGGCCTTGTTTCACCTTGTCGCCTTGTGCTACAAGCGCTTCAAAACCTTCACCATTTAATTTTACAGTATCAATACCGAAGTGAATTAAAATTTCTTTTCCGCCTTCAGATTGAATACCAATCGCATGTTTTGTAGGGAATACATTGACAATCTCACCGTTCACTGGAGAAACTACTGTTCCTTCAGTTGGCTCAATTGCAAATCCGTCTCCCATCATTTTTCCTGAGAATACTTGGTCAGGTACTTCTGTAATTGGTAAGATTTTTCCTTCGATTGGTGATACAATTGTTTCATTTTCATCAACTTTTTGAGGAGTTTCTTCCACTTTTACAGGTTCTTCTTTTTCAACATGAGGTGTACGACCTGACATAATATCATGAATTTGTGATTTTAATGTGTCAGATTTCGGTCCGAAAATAGCTTGAATGTTATTTCCAACTTCAAGTACACCAGCTGCTCCAAGTTCTTTTAAGCGGTCTTTGTTTACATTCTTTTGTTCGTTAACTTGAACACGTAAACGAGTAATACAAGCATCTAAAGAAGCAATGTTTTCTTTACCACCAAGTGCTACTAATACTTCACGAGGGAGTTCGCCTGCTTCTGCTTTTCCTGCGCCGTCATTTGCATTTGCCACTTCACGACCAGGTGTTTTTAGATTCCATTTACGAATTGCAAAGCGGAATCCGAAGTAGTAAATAACTGCTAGTACAAGACCAACAATAATTACCCACCACCATGCTGTACGGCCTGGTAGTACACCGAATAATAGGAAGTCAATTAAACCACCAGAGAATGTCATACCAATTTTAACACCTAAAATTTGCATTGTCATAAATGATAGACCAGCAAATACAGCGTGAATTCCGAATAATACTGGCGCTACGAATAAGAATGAAAATTCAAGTGGCTCTGTAATACCTGTTAAGAAAGATGTTAATGCTGCAGAACCTAAAATACCTGCTGCTAATTTTTTATTTTCTGGACGTGCTTCATGGTACATTGCTAAAGCTGCTGCTGGAAGACCGAACATCATGAACGGATACTTACCAGTTGTAAATGTCCCTGCTGTTAATTCTACACCGTCTTTTAACTGTGCCATAAAGATTTTTTGGTCACCACGGATTAATTCGCCAGCTGCATTTGTATACTGACCGAATTCGAACCAGAACGGTGAATAGAAAATGTGATGTAATCCAAATGGAATTAATGAACGTTCAATTAAACCGAATA
This sequence comes from Bacillus cereus group sp. Bce019, assembly GCF_051781745.1. NCBI lineage: Bacteria > Bacillati > Bacillota > Bacilli > Caryophanales > Bacillaceae > Bacillus > Bacillus cereus group sp. Bce019. The sequence continues at coordinate 309,237 of NZ_JBPWJX010000001.1, read as the reverse complement.
TAAATGCTGCAATTGTTCTATTTGCATCAATCATTTGATGTGAGAACGTGTTCAAGCCACCTTGAATGTATGGCCAAACGAAGCACATGATAATACCTACTATTAAAGAGAATGTTGCAGTTGCGATCGGTACGAAACGCTTACCTGCAAAGAAACCTAAGTATGATGGTAATTCAATGTTGAAGTATTTATTATAGCAATATGCCGCTACTATACCGACGATAATACCACCAAATACCCCTGTTTGTAGCGTTGGAATACCTAATACGTTTGCATACGCTGGATCTGTAAATCCAATTTTTACTGGGTCTGCTCCAGAACTTGTTACTTTCACTAGCTTATCTACTTCTAAGAACACACTCATCGTTTTGTTCATAATTAAGTAGCCAACGAATGCTGCTAAACCAGCTACTCCGTCTCCACCAGCTAAACCAATTGCTACCCCAACTGCGAATAATAATGCAAGGTTAGCGAAAATAATATCACCAGATTGTTCCATAATTTTTGCAACCATTACGAACCAATCTGCTTTTAAAGCAGGAATAACATTTGTTAACTGTGGATTTTGAAATGCATTACCAAATCCAAGTAAAATACCTGCCGCCGGTAAAATCGCTACTGGAAGCATTAACGCTTTTCCGACTTTTTGAAGAACACCAAAGATCTTCTTAAACATGGAAACCCTTCCTCTCTTATCTATATTGATACCTTCCGACAAACGCCAAAAAGACATGAGGAAAAAAAGATAGAACGATAGCTATACAAAGGGTAGTATATCCCTTTCTCTAGCTTACATTCCTTACTTTTCTCCACTCATGCCTGATCGAATCAGTAACACGTGTCAAAAATAGGTTTACGTATAAGTTCACTATAATTAAGGCAAACGTTTTCGTTACTCACCTTAATGTGTTTGTCGAAATTTGTATAACTTTGCAATAGTTATTATACATAACTATTGTAAGCGATTCAATCATTTTTTTTAACGTTTTCATTTTAGACAAAAATATATGACTTTTTACACATGCTCTGCCTTTACTAAGCGTTGCAAGTGCATCGTTAAATAAATACTTTCAGCTTCATATACAGGTAGTTGCAACTCTTTTTGCATGACCTTAACTAGCTTCCAAGCCAAGTTATAGCAAGCTGGATACTCCGCCTTTAATAAATCAGCAAAACTTTGCGATTCCTCTACTTTTTCTCCTTTTTTCACCCTCTCAATAGCATATTGAAGATGACGAATAAGACGTAAATAATGAATGCTCTCTTGATCTAATGTAATTTGTAAGTTTGTCTCAATTAAAGATACAAGTTGTGCAATGAGACGGGAGTTTTGATTAACTGAAGATAAATCAGAATTTGTAAGCGAACTGTAAATGTGAAGTGCAATAAAACCAATTTCTCCTTCAGGCAATGTAATTTGCAAACGAGAATTTAAAAGTTCTACAACACCTTCCGCAATTTCATATTCCTCTGGATAGAGCATTTTTGTTTCAACTAAAAAAGGGTTATCAATTGTAAGTCCTTGTTTTAACCTTTTAATCGCAAATGAAATATGATCTGTTAACGCAATATGAATATGTTCATTTAGTGGCGATTTCGCTTTCCCTTGAATGTACAGCATAATATCGTTCATCAATTCAATTAATTTTTCACTAATATGCGGCACTAATAATTTGTATTGTTCACGATCACGTTCATTTTTTAAGACAAACATCTTTTCGATTTGTTCTTGCTCCAATACATCTTTCGCTTTTTTCCCAAATCCAATTCCTTTACCAATCACTACTACTTCCTCGTGTTCCGGATGGCTAGCAATGATGACATTATTATTTAAAACTTTTTTAATTTCTAGATAATTACTCATATAACACCACCCTCGTACTTAAATAGCCTACTTTTATGTTACAGAATATTCTTCTTTGTCGTCAATGTAAAACATCTGCCATTTAATAAAAATTCATTTTTTAGACATGTTTATATATGATGCGTATAATGTAAGAGCAACTGTACATAGAAAGGAGATAACAGCATGATTAAAATGTTTGTAAGTGATATCGATGGTACAATGATGCAACACGGAGGTCTTATTGACGAACAAGATGTTGCGGCACTGCGCAGCCTTGCCGAGCAAAATGTTATTCTTTGCTTCGCTTCCGGAAGACTTGATAATGAAATTGCAGATTTAATGAAAGCTGTAAATACAAATTTTCATCGCATTAGTGTAAATGGTGTTTTTGTATATACACATGAAAATAAACAACTATTATCTGCAACTTTTGATTCCAGCATACTTCCCGATTTGTTAGCTATGACGAATGAAGATCCTTATTTCCGTTATGTAAGTGATGAGCATAATTATTACATTGAAGAGAAAACACCTTTCATTCAAGAACTTGAACAACAAGTAACTATGACTTCTGTTGAAGAACCAAACTTACTACAGAAGATTGATGATACAATTTTCCCAAATAAAATTTCTGTCGGTGGAACAAAGGAGAGCTTACAACTCCTTCAGAAAAAAATTGATGAAAAATTCCACGGGAAAGTTAGTACTTTCATCTCAGCAGAACAATGTTTAGATGTAATGCCACCGAATGTTAGTAAAGGCTCTGCCATTTCTGTTTTATTAAATGAGTTTCAAATAAAACCTGAGGAAATTGCTTGTATAGGGGATTCTTATAATGACATTCCTATGTTTTCTTTAACTCCTCACAGTTTTGCTATGTCGCAAGCAGATGATGCAGTAAAAAAACACGCTCACTATGTAGTAAATCACGTCAAAGATGCTGTTAACCACGTAATTGCTCATAATAAAAATACGACTCATTCCTTATAAGGATGAGTCGTATTTTTATTTCTTTACATGTTAATCATTTTCAATTCCACTGTACTTCACAAACTGAAATATACTATTTGTTACGTGCGATATTCGTAATAAATTTATAACGATCTCCACGATAAATACATTTCACGTACTCTAGCGGTATCTCACCTTCTGAATATGACCATTGACGCATTACAAGTACAGGCGCCTTTTTAGGAATATGCAGATGTTCAGCTTCATTTTCCGTCGCAACGGAAGCTTCAATTGACTGAGTAGCGCTAACAAGTTTAAAGCCCAGTTTTTTCTCTAAATGTTCATATAAAGATTGTTGCAATATCTCTTCGTTAATATCTTTTACAAGAGCTGGCGACAAATATGTCGTCTCAAAAGCAATCGGTTCATCATCAGCTAAGCGAATACGCCTCACTTCATAAACCGATTCCCCCTCCTGTATTCTCAACCGGTCTGCTATTTTAGCAGTAGCTGGAACTAGGCGGAAACTAAGTAATTGACTACTTGGGTTCATCCCACGAGAAATCATGTCTTCTGTGAATCCCGTCATTCCTTGCAATTTTTGTTCCACTTTCGGAAGTTGGACAAATGTTCCAATTCCACGCTTCCGATATAAATAGCCTTGTTCCACTAAATTATTAATCGCCTGTCTGATTGTCATTCGACTCACTTCGAACTTATCACAAAGTTCATTCTCAGATGGGATTTTATCTCCCGGCTTCCATTCGCCGTCCTCAATTAGCTGTTTCACCCACTCTTGAATCTGATAATAGATCGGAAATGGTGAATACTTGTCGATGTTCATCAGCAATCGCCTCACTGCATAAAGATAGAGCTTCTTGATCAGCGATTACGGTTACATTCGGATGACGTTGTAAAACTGTAGCCGGACACTCTTCACTATATTCACCTTGCAATAATTCTTTAACAGCTTCTGCCTTTTTAGAACCCATCGCAACAAGTAGAACTTGTTTCGCTTTCATAATGCTTCCAATTCCCATTGTAATCGCATGAGTTGGCACATCTTCTTCTTTTTCGAAGAATCGAAGGTTTGCTTGGCGTGTAGATTCTGTTAATTCAACAATGTTTGTTGGAGAATTAAACGGTGTTCCTGGCTCATTAAATCCGATGTGACCGTTTTCACCGATTCCAAGAATCTGTAGGTCAACTGGGTTAGCAGCTAGAATGCTCTCGTAACGTTTGCACTCTTCCTCTAAATCACTTGCCATCCCGTTTGGTACATAAGTTTGTTTAAATGGAAGATGATCAAACAACTGTTCTTGCATGAAATAGTGATAGCTGTTTTTATCTTCATGTGGTAAATTTACGTACTCATCTAAGTTTACAGTGGTTACACGGCTTGTATCAAGTTTATTTTTTCGCATTTCTGCATAAATACCTAATGGAGAGCTTCCTGTAGCCATTCCTAATGTTGGATTTTCTTTTGTTTTTACAACTTCTTCAATTAATTTATAACCTGCTTCTGCTAATTCTTCTGGAGTTTTTACAACAAGAATATTCATTTAATTACTTCCCTTCCTTCATATGAATTCCTAAACGAACCGTATCATATACATGTAAATCTTCATTCATCACAACAAAGTCTGCATCTTTTCCTACCGCCAATGCACCTTTATTATTTAATCCAAACTCTTCTGCTTGGTTAACTGATGTCATAAGTACTGCATCTTCGATTGAACAACCTGTAAATTCAATTACATTTCGGAAAGCTTGATCCATTTTTAGAATACTACCAGCTAACGTTCCATCTTCTAATCGAGCACTACCATCTTTTACATGTACTGGCTGTCCGCCAAGCTCATATAATCCATCTTCAAGACCTTTTGCACGCATTGCGTCAGTAATAACACTTACTTTTTTCGGTCCTTTTAACTTATATGCTAATTTCACCATATCAGGGTGAATATGAATACCATCTGTAATTACTTCAACCATTACATCTGGATTTAATAACACATGACCCACAACTCCTGGTTCACGGTGATGTAATCCACGCATTTGATTGTATAAATGTGTCGCATGTGTAATCTTTCTATTTTTTAGTTGCGCATCAATTGCATCTGTATGCCCCATTGTGCCAACTACACCAGTTTCAGCAAGATATTGTTCAAACTCTAATGCTCCCTCTTCTTCTGGTGCATATGTTACTAATTTAATTAAGTTCCCACTTGCTTCTTGCCATTGTTTAAATTGCTCAATATTTGCAGGAACGATATGTTCAAGTGGCTGTGCACCTGCACGTTTCTTTGAAACATAAGGTCCTTCTAAATGAATATATTCGAAATGCGCTCCTTTTTCTTTTGCTTCTTTCGCAGCAGTTAACGCTGCTTCAATTGCCTCTGGAGCTTGTGTCATTGTTGTTGGGAAGTAAGTTGTAACCCCTTCTTTTAACATTTCTTTACCTAGAGTTACTAACCCATCGCTATTTGCATCCATCGCATCAATATCGTATCCACCATGAATATGAACATCGATCATACCTGGAATTATAATCTTCCCTGTAGCATCAAAAACAGTTTCATTTTCTTGTGGTACATATTGAGCCATCAAACCAATTTCTTTAATGGTTTCTGCGTAACGAATAAATCCGTTTTCCACTATTTCTTGACCTGTGTAAATTTTGGCATTGATGACAATTTGCGTTTTCATTTTCATCGATCCTTTCCCATGAATTACCTACTTGTTATTATTACCTTATTCGCCTAGTTCCATCTTAATATACGCACGAGTAGTTGTCTATACATTCTAATGAAATTTCCTTTTTATTCAACAGAAAAGGAAATTTCTTACGTCTCTTATAATTATAATATATATTATTCATTTTTCCAAAAAGGGACAGTATCGCCCCCTAATATAGAAATCACTTCAACAATGGCATTAATCCGCTAGATTCTAACATAATATGTTCACCATCTGTTTCCATTTCTACTGTACGTTTATTCGTTCTATATACCATTATACCGTGCCTTTTTAAGCGTTTCACTACACTTTGGTGAGGATGTCCATACGGATTATTACTCCCGTACGATAGAATAGCAAACTGCGGTTCCACTTTTTTTATAAACGTTTCACTTGTTGAAGTATATGAGCCATGATGCCCCACTTTTAACACATCTGCATGGACATCAAATTGTTTTAATATTTCATGTTCTGTCCGTACATCCGCGTCACCCATTAATAAAAAATCCGCTTTTCCATATCGCACCTTTAAAACAATTGAGGATTCATTATTTTCATCTTTTGATTTCCCGTTGTTTAATACTTGTATAGAAACATGTGGATCCAGCGGTATATATTGTCCTTCCTTTACTGAAACGAAAGGTATCCCTCTTTTTTTTATATTATTCCGATACGTATGATAAGTAAGAGAACTATATGTTTTTCCGCTATCTAATATAAGCGATACCGGCATTTGCTCTACAATTGGAATTAACCCCCCTATATGATCCATATCGGGATGCGTACTGACAATTACATCTAAATGATTAATCCCTTTCTCAATTAATTTCTGAATAATAACCTCTCCTGCTTCATAAGGTCCTCCATCAATTAACATTGTTTGTCCATTTGGCATTATAATAAGTGTTGCGTCACCTTGCCCCACTTTTAAAAAGCTCACTTTCATTTTACTAAGATGTTGCCGATGCATATGTAAAGGAGACGTAGTATGAATGGACATCATATACCTTTTAGCTGATGCGCTATTTAAAGAAAAACATAATAAAACAGAAACTAATAATAAAATAATCCGCATACCTCTCATAACTCGTCTCCTTTTTTCATTTAGTATGGCACTGTAAATAATTGATATACAAAAAAAGCTTAGCAAAATGCTAAGCTTTTATTTCGATATCTCTTGTAAGGAACCGAAGAATAAATCTGCTTCATTCATTTGTTCATTCTCTTCAGAAAGCGGTGGTAAATCATCTAATGTTTTCAATCCAAATGTGTCTAAAAATTCTTTTGTTGTTCCGTATAAAATAGGACGCCCTGGTCCTTCTGCTCTTCCCATTTCTTTTATAAGTAAATGTGAAACCAACGTTTGTAACGCCTTATCAGTTTTAACTCCTCTAATCTCTTCCATTTCAGTCCTTGTGATTGGTTGGCGATATGCAACAATCGCTAACGTTTCGAGGGCAGCTTGTGAGAGTGAAGCAGCTGTTGGTGTATCTATTAATTTTTGATAATATGAAGCATGTTCTTTCTTTGTAGCAAAACGATATACTTTTGCATACTGTACAATTTGCAAACCACGGTTTGCACCTTCACATTCTTGTTGCATTTCTTCTAAAATATTAATTGCTTCATTCATTTCAATTTCAAGAACTTTCGCTATTTGTTCTGGATAAATCCCTTCATCACCAGAAACAAATAAAAGGCCTTCAATAATTGACTTTTGTTCTTTCCTATCCATTTCACGAGCTCCTTCCTTCTATTTTCTCATAAAAATACACATCAAAAAACCGAATCACAATTAATGCGTTCGGTTCAATATTTTTTCTCTTGTTCCAAACGATACATTAAAACATAGCATGAGATAAAATGTTGCTATCCCATTTTCACATACTTGCTCTATGCAGATTTATTAGAGCTTGATACGAAAATTTCATCAAAATTATGTTCTTGCTCAATTATGATTTGTTGGTTTTTCATAAGTTCCAGAACTGCTAAAAATGTTACAACCATTATTTCACGTTCATCATCAACAAACAAATCATAAAAACTTTGGCGACCACCCTTTATTTTCAACTGTTTTAAAATATCAGTCATTCGCTGTTCAATTGGTATTTCTTGACGAGTAATACGTGTTGTTACAGGTTTTTTTGCCTTTTTACGGCGCATTAATTTTTGAAATGCTGCTAGCATATCATATAACGTAACATCAAGAGGTAAGCTTGTCTCCTCTTCTTGTTGCAAAGATGTAAAGTCAATTGGTGGACGTGTATATAGCTGTGCTCTTTCTTGTTCTCTTTCTTTTAACTCAGTAGCAACTTGCTTATATTTCTTATATTCAATTAACCTCTCCATCAATTCTTGACGAGGATCATCTATAAAATCATCACCGTTATCAAGTACATCTTCTTCATGTTTCGGCAACAACATCTTACTTTTAATTTGTAATAACGTTGCAGCCATTACTAAATACTCACTTGCAACATCTAATTGAAGTTCTTTCATCGTATGCACATAAGATAAATATTGCTCTGTAATATCTGCTACAGGAATATTATATATATCAATTTCATAACGATGTATTAAATGTAACAATAGATCTAACGGCCCTTCAAAAGCCTCTACTTTAAAATTATATTGCACAAAGCATCCCACCACATTTTTTCTATAACAACATAAGTATAGAGCATACTCATGTTCTATCCAACCTTTTTAAGAAATTTAATTAAAAATAGACCGATGCCTATGTCATCATGCCCACCACTTCATATGATAACAGTGTAGTAAGAACAATGTAGGAGGTCAAAAAACTATGGGTCACGTTGATTGTGGTTTTAGCGGTGGGTTCGCATTACTTGTTGTACTGTTTATTTTACTAATTATTGTAGGAGCAGCTTGCTTCTGCTAATATGAACAATAACGGCTAGGGGGAAACCTCCTAGTCGTTTATTGTTCATATTTCTATGATACACTTATATGTATAACCGTTAGATAGGAGCGAGAAAACATGTATCCTACCGAATACATACAATTTTTAATTCATTTCCATGGAGATTATGACTATTTTGAATGCCACGAAATACTAGAAGAGTATTGGAAGACAAAACCAAGAGGTAATCGTGATCATTACTTAGTTGGTCTCATTCAAATTGCAGTTTCTTTATACCACCAAAGACGTGCTAATTGGAATGGTTCTACAAAAATGATGAAAAGCGCAATTACAATTTTAGAAAAAAGCGGTGTGCCTTTACAACGTTTAGGAATTAATCAAGTACAACTTCTTTCCTTGCTCAATGAAAGATTGCAATCTATCCATAAAAAAGAACGTTTTGTACCTTTATTTTTACCCTTATCAGATTCATCGTTAGAGAAGCAGTGCATAGAGTTATGTCAAAAACAAAACCTCTCTTGGAAAGACTTGAATGCTATCCCAGGTGAATATATTATAAACAAGCACACTTTGCGTGATCGCACAGAGGTCATTACTGAACGAAACGAACAATTACAAAAAAGAAAGCAGAGATAATAAACTACTTATCTCTGCTTTCACGAATGTATATTTTGTTCTAGCCCTTTACATTTTTCGCAAAAACTTGCTGTTTGCTCATTTCCGCAAATTGTAAACTCAAGAAATTTACTCTTTAACTCTTGAACCATCTTCGTCCCAATCCCCACATGACGGTGAGACGGGTTCACACTCAAATGCTGAATTTCTAATACTTGATTCTCTTTTTTTACAATCCCCATTATTCCAACAAAATCTTCATTTTCTTTCCACAAATACAATTGCCAATCATCTTTTGCTTCATATTCTTTCATTGTCAATTGTAATGTTTTCACATCTTTTTCAGTTGGCATAAACGAAAGAAGCCCCATTGCAATTTTTTCATAACTTTTTTTAAAACGAATTAACATAACCCTTATCCCTTCTTACAAAAGTTACAAACTAGTAATCCCCTCAATCACTCTTTTCATATCACATTCATTTTACAATATTTTCAACAGAGTGAGAAGAGTCTAAAACAACTTGATAATCATACAAAGCGAAAAGAAGAAAGTCAAATCTATGTTTCAGCACTATTCCTTTAATAAATAGAGTTACAAAAAGAAAATTTTATATGGAATGGAAAGAAACATATCATTCAACAGCATTTCATTTATAGTTACTCTAAAGCAGCACAATTCTAGCAAAATTAATATAACAAAAAATATTTATTGAAACATATAATGTAATGTATTCTATGTAATTGGTTAAAGGTTTGTTCTCACAAACAATATATTTTAGCAACAATACTACTTGTATGATGAGCTGTAGAAGTAGTACTCAATCTCATTAAAAATAAAAAAGAGAGCAAAAGCTCTCTTTTTCCTTACCTTATTCTTCCCAAACTTTAACTTCTTTCATTACATCGCCTTGACGCATTTTTAATACTGTTTCAATACCGCTTGTTGCTTTACCGAATACAGTATGAACACCATCTAAATGCGGCTGTGGCTCATGAACGATAAAGAATTGGCTACCGCCTGTGTTACGGCCAGCGTGAGCCATAGAAAGTGATCCTACAAGGTGTCTATGAGGGTTTCCATCAGTTTCACATGGAATAGAGTAACCTGGGCCACCTGCACCTGTACCTGTTGGGTCTCCACCTTGGCTTACGAAGCCAGGAATAACACGGTGGAATGTAACACCGTCATAAAATCCTTGCTCTGCTAATTTTTTAAAGTTTTCTACTGTTTTCGGTGCTTCTTCTGGGAAAAATTCCAAGTCGATTTTTTCACCGTTTTCCATTAATATGTATCCTAAAGTTTTCATACGTATATGTCTCCTTTCAACTATCTCAGCACTATATTACCACATTCATGACTAGAAACAAAAAGAATCCGACAATCTAGATACTTCTTTTTTGAAATGTGGAAAAAGCTAGGTGACAAATAAGAAATATATACTATAATAACTTTGTTGCCCGAAAATTTTAGAAAGAGAAAGGGAGCGATTTTTCGTGAAAACGAAATTACTAGCTCTGCTATTAGCTGTAACGGTATTTATGATGCCAACAGCTTCGTTTGCAGACATCATCGAGGGAGAATCAATTGTTACATTAGGAGAGAACTTATCTGAACAACAAAAACAAGATCTGTTAAAAGAAATGAAAGCACCGAAAGATGCTACAATTATTACTGTATCTAATGCGGAAGAACATAAATTTCTAGAAGGCATTGTTCCAAAAGCACAAATTGGTACGAGAGCAATTTCTTCTTCTATGATTACATACACAAAACCAGGATCTGGTCTTATTGTACGATCAAAGAACATTAACTGGGTAACAGATGCAATGTACACTAACGCTTTGATTACAGCAGGTGTAAAAGATGCAGAAATTCAAATTACTGCACCTTTTAAAGTTTCAGGAACTGCAGCTTTAACTGGATTAATGAAAGCATACGAAACTGCGTCCAATAAACAAATTCCTGAAGAAGTTAAAAAAGTAGCGAATGAAGAAATGGTACAAACAGCCCAGCTTGGTGATAAAATTGGTGAAGAAAAAGCAGTTCAACTTGTTGCAAAAATTAAAGAAGAAATTGCAAAAGAACAGCCAAAAACAACAGAAGATTTACGTTCATTAATTAAAAAAATTGCTGATCAACTCGGCATTACATTGACAGATGAACAGTTAGATAACTTAGTATCGTTATTTGATAAAATGAAAAATCTTAATATCGATTGGAATCAAGTTGGTAGTCAATTAAACAAAGCAAAAGAACACGTTTCTGCCTTCTTAGGTTCTGAAGAAGGACAAAGTTTTCTAGATAAAGTGAAAGATTTCTTCTCAAGTATCATTGATTTTGTTAAATCTTTATTCAAGTAAAAAAGAAGCCCGCCAGTGACGGGCTTCTTTTTTATACAAGTAATGGTAATTTCATAACAGCCTCTTCAACCGAACGCACTATATGATTTGCTTTCTCCTTTACATATGGATGGGCATGATGAAGAGTAAATGAATGCGGGGTTACTTCAAACATAGAAATATCATTGAAAGAATCTCCAATACAAGCAACTTCATTTGCTTCAATTTGCAAATGGTCCATTAGTCGCTTTAGAGCACTCCCCTTACTCACGCCTCTTGGCATAATATCAACATAGCGTTTACCTGATATAAAAACTTCCGCTTCGCCTTGAAACGTATCTCGTAGCTCTTGATCTAACGTCACAATTTTCTCTTCTTCTCCAAAAACAAACAATTTTGCAGGGTGTACAGTCTTACCAAACTCTTCTTCTAACGCTTCAATTTCAGCGATATGCACGCCCATATACGCTTCAAAATTATGGTGATGTTCATTCTTCCTTTTTGTATATCGCTGCTCATTTGCACAAACAATATCCGCTAGTCCTTTTTTATGTATATATCGATATATTTCCTGGGCAACCACATTTTCAAAACTCGATTCATGAAATAAATTTCCATCCGGAAGCAACATTGTCGCTCCATTTAAGCCAGTTGTATAATATGGGAATGAAAACCTTTTTACAACTTCATCAATTCTGTGTGTAAAGCGGCCAGAGGCAAAACAAATATTTGTCCCTTTCTCAGCTAACCAACACAGCGCACGTTCATCTTCTTTTTGCATATGATTCACATCGTAAACGAGCGTGTCATCTAAATCACTTACAAATAATTTAATCATGTCCTCTTCCCCTTCCATACACAATATCTACTCTAAGTGTACACAAAAAATGTTTGATTTTTGTTAAAAAATAATAAATTTTTGCTAAAAAAAATAAACGGGTGTATAATCCCGTTTATTTTTGTCTTTTTACATTTTGAGGTCTTACAATACTTGGTCGTACTTTTAAACTAGACATCGTTGGACGGAGTAAAATTTTTGTTAATGCGCCCCAATCAAATGGTAAAAACGGCCATAAATAAGGTGTTTGTAAACTTTTTATAGACGTTAAAAATAAAATTAATATCGTCATACCAATTACAAATCCCATCTCATGGAAGAGGCCTGTTAAAATAATAACAAACAATTTCCCAACCTTATTCCCTAACCCTAATTCATAACTCGGTGTTGCATATGCACCAATCATCGAAACTGCTACATACAAAATTACTTCTGGCACAAACAAACCTACATCAATTGCAATTTGACCAATTAATATAGCGGAAATCAACCCTGCTGCAGACGATAACGGCGTTGGAGTATGAATGGCTGCCATCCTTAAAAACTCAAGTCCGACCTCTGCCATTAACACCTGTAATAAAATTGGTAAATGCGTCATCTTAGTCGGTCCAATAAAAGCAAGATTTGCTGGCAAAAGAGTTGGATCAAATACAAACACTAACCAAAATGGTAATAAAAATAACGAGAATATAACACCTAAAAAGCGCACCCAGCGTAAAAATGTACCGACAGCTGGATTTTGTCTAAACTCTTCCGCGTGCTGTAAATGATGAAAATATGTTGTCGGTGTAATCATAGCACTTGGCGATGTGTCAACAAGTACTAACACATGTCCTTCTAGTAGATGATTTGCTGCTACATCTGGCCTTTCTGTATATCGAATAAGTGGAAATGGGTTATAGCTTTGCTTTACAACAAATTCTTCTACTGTTTTATCCGCCATCGTAATTCCATCTACATCGATGTTATTTAATTCTTGTTTTATAATCTTTACTAAATCTGGATTTGCAACATCTTGAACGTATGTAATGCAAATATCCGTTTGTGATCTATCTCCTACTCGAACCATTTCATTTCGAAGACGTGGATCTCGAATTCTTCTACGGATTAATGCTGTATTTACAACGATATTTTCAACAAATCCATCCCTTGCACCGCGTACTACCTTTTCGGTATCTGGTTCTGTCGGCGTTCGCCCTGGATAACTACGAACATCGATTGCAAACGCTTCCGTTTCACCTTCCACAAATATCACGATGAGTCCTGATAATACTTGGAGCATTACCTCATCCATCGTTTTCACTTTACTTACTTGTTGATGGATTAAGCGATTCTCTAAAAGCTTCACTGTATCTTCTTCTACATCCCTTATCTCATTTGTATCCACCGCTTCTTCTAAAATAGGGATAATATAATTTGTATCACAAAGTCCGTTTACAAATAACACACCAATTTCTTTATTCAAAATTTGAAATTTACGAATGCCAACATCGTATGTAACGCCTAGCCCAACTGTCTGCTTTAAATAATTTTCATTGTCACTTATGAAAGTTGATATAGGGATATCCACTTTTTTAGGCTTCGTCATAAAAACCACTCCTTTCCAAAATTAATTGAATTGCTTTCTTCGTAATAGGTGATCCCCTCTCCCATTCATCATTTCCACACATCTTACCAATGTCACCGACTCCAACGATGACAGGAACATTCAAGTCATCTAAACAATAAATTGTATCTCCGCTAATTCTGCCAATTTCGCCATCTGGAAGTCCAAATTTATCAACACCGTATTCGGTTAAATTCCCATTCCGATCTACACTTACATCTACACGTGCCCATTCCCAATGATGCGTATTAGACGCTACCGCTAAAATACCGAGCACATCAATTTGTTTATGGGTAGCCACATATTTTAAAGCCTTTTCACCAGATCCTTCTCCAATAAATCCACTGTCATCAAACATGACAAATACAGGGTCATATGGCGTTTGCATAATAAGCTCAACAACTTTTTTCCCTGTCAATTTGGTTGGATTACTTTGTGATGCTGAAATACACCTTCCCCCAAATTCCTTCGTTAAAAGCTCAATTGTCCGCTTTGCATATTCATCTCCATCTGTGACCAAAACAACCCTTCGTCTCATTTGATTTATCCTTTCGGTTTACATATAAGTGCTATAAAAAACGAAAACAATATCGCTGCGGAAATGCCCGCAGACGTTAAACTAAACATGCCAATACCAATTCCTAAATATCCATGTTTTTCTGCTGCATGCATTGCTCCGTGCAATAGTGAATGTCCAAAACTTGTAATAGGGACTGTTGCTCCAGCACCTGCAAACTTTATTAGTTTATCGTACAATCCAAATCCATCTAAAATTGCTCCGATGACTACAAAAGTTGCCATTAAATGAGCTGGTGTTAACTTTACGAAATCTAACAATAGTTGCCCAATTAAACAAATAACTCCACCTACAAGAAATGCATATATAAAATCCACAATTCACTCTCCTTTAACTCTCTCAAATACGACACCATGTGCAATTGTTGGAATCGTTTCCTTCTGTTGCATCATCATCGGGCTTAATAATGCACCAGTCGCAACGACAAAAATTCGTTGTAAATTCCCTTTTTGCATCTCGTGTAATAAATGACCATATGTGACAACTGCTGAACAAGCGCAACCACTACCACCTGCAAACACTTCTTCTTGACTTGATTCATAAATCATCAATCCACAATCATTGTATATATGCCCAAGATCATAACCTTCCTCAAGTAAAAGTTGTTTCGCAATCGGCGTCCCAACAGCTGATAAATCACCCGTAACAATCAAATCATAATCATCGGCACTTCTTCTTAAATCTTCAAAATGTTGTTGAATTGTATGAGCTGCTGCTGGAGCCATCGCTGCCCCCATATCCAAAGGATTTGTAATTCCTAAATCTTGCACTTTTCCAATTGTAGCCGACGTAATTTTAATTGCACTTTTTTCATTGCTAATTAATATAGATCCTGCACCAGTCACAGTTGAATTTGCTGTCCCTGGCTTTTGTCCACCGTACTCTGTTGGATAGCGAAATTGTCTTTCAGCCGTTGCATTATGACTACTTACTGTAGCTAAGACACGATTTGCAAATCCACCGTCTATAAAAGCTGAGCCAACTGCTAAAGTCTCCATAGACGTCGCACAAGCGCTAAACATTCCTAAAAAAGGAATGCCCCACTTACGCGCAACATAATTTGCTGTCACTGTTTGATTTAATAAATCTCCCGCTAAAAAGAAATCAATTTGCGATGTTTTTATATTCCCTTTTTGCACTGCTTGTTGAATTGAGTCTGACATTAATCTTCGTTCGGCAAGCTCCCAATTTTCTTCTCCACAATGCAAGTCACCATATGAAATATCAAATTTTTTCCCAAGAGGGCCCTCAGCTTCTTTCGGACCGACAGCAGTACCCGTTGCATTCACATATATATCATTTTGAAATACCCACGTTTGTTTTCCGGTCAACCTCATACTAGCCCTCCTTTAAGACATAAAAATTTTAAAGGTATACCTTATTAACCCAATGATATATGCACCAACAACCCCAAATACAATCACACTTCCTGCCAGTTTAAACATATTTGTAGCAATCCCTAGAACAACTCCTTCGCTCTTATGTTCTAAGGCAGCGCTCGCCATAGAATTTGCAAATCCTGTTACCGGTACCGCTGATCCTGCTCCAGCAAATTGACCGATTTTATCATATACACCACACCCTGTTAAAATCGCGGATAATAAAACAAGGGTTGCAACAGTTGGGTTTCCTGCCTCTTGTTCACTGAAGTGAAAATAATGTATATAAAATTTCATCAATACTTCTCCAACTGTGCAAATGAGTCCACCTACAAGAAATGCTTTGATACAATTTAGTAAATAGTTTGGCTTTGGATGATACTCCTTCACTTTATTTACGTAATCATCCTTCAATTTCTGACTTGTCATTTATATACTGCCTCCTACTTTACGAAATAAATCCAGTGAAACAACGAGCCTATTACTTTCCCAAGTACAAGAGCAACGAGTAAAACAATAATCTTCCCCTCTACCCCTACTCGTTTCGCTAAAATAGGTAGAACATTTAACACCTCTGTTAATGCCGCAGCAAGCATTCCAATGAACGTGCCACAAAATATCCCTAATATAACGAGCCAATATTGCGACGTTTGAAATGTAATGTTTTTCAAACTGCACCAAGCCCCTGTTAAAGTACCTGCAATGACTGCCCACTCAAAATATTGAATATGCTTTCCACTTCTCGTTAATTGGGCTAAACGGGGGATTATACCAAGTACAGCTAAAAATGCGACATATCCGCTACCTACCGCAATCCCTCCAGCTAAACCAATTAAAATAACAAATCCAGACTCAATCATCGGCAAGTTGTTTCATATTATCCTTGTTTTCATTAACGATTACATATTGATCAAGTGACTGTTGGTATTGAAACATCTCAACTTCTAACGGACTCGGCTCTTCATTAATTCGCTTTTGAAATACATGATTAAAAAATAAAACCATCCCTAAGCCAAGACCTAAAGAATAAGGAATTTGAAATAAAAGTGGTTGTGCATTAAATTCTCCAGTAATCATGTAATATAACCGTTGATGTACTTGTTGCATACTTACATCTTCATGGAAATAAATGATCGCAAGGGCCGCTCCAATGAACAGTAACAGCCATACAAGCCCGAAAAAAATTGGGTGTGTCTTCTTTTTTTCGTATATAATTTCAACAAGAGTTTGTCCAGAACCGAGTAAATTAATTTGTACATGAGATGCTTTCTGTTGAATAATCTCAATTACTTTCATAACATCAATTACAACATGCGTCTTATCATGCGCTGTTATTTTGTAAACTATCTCATTTTGTAACAACTCAACTACGGAAGAATCTCCGGCAAGTTGAGCAACATCGCCCAGCTTTACTTCATAAGTAGGAGAAACTTTTAAACGATTGCGCATTTTAATATAAATCGTTTGTTCCAACTTTCATTCACCCCTTCACTCTTCCTCGTAGTTGTAGTATGGTTATTGAATTTTTTTCTAATACAATTTTTTCATAAAAAAACATCTGCACCATTTCGGTACAGATGTTTTTTACTTATGCCTTTTTCTTAAATAAGTTTGCAATACTTAATGCAAGCCCTCCCCAAATGACTACTATTCCAATAACCATCATCATAATCGCTGATCCACTCATTATGAAACACCTCGATCTTTCCATTCTTTTTCAAGCTTGGCAGAATCCGAATGTATTTGTGCATTCCATTTCTTTAGACTAATAATTAGCGCAACGATAAGGAAGGCTGCTGCTATCGACCAACCATACGTTACAACAAACTCAGTCGGATAATCTCCATAATTCTTTTTAATATTTTGGATTGTACCATCAATTAGCATATACCCTAACATAAGCGGAGTAATAACGAGTAAACTCACTCTCCAAAACGTTCCTAATTTAATATCAGATACAAAGTTTGCATGATTTTGATAAACTGGTAAACGGCGTAAAATGAGCCCTATCGTAACTACTTCCGCAAGTGCAATTGTAATTAATCCGAAATTATTAGCGAAATAGTCGACAACATCTAAGAACATAAGTCCACCACGTGTTGCAAAAACAAGAGAAACTAACACGAGAAGGGTTCCCATAATTCCAATAGTTTTTTCCCGACTTAAACTGAATTTTTCAGATACAGCGGCAAAGCATACTTCCGCGAGTGAAATAAGTGATGTAATTCCAGCAACCGTTAACGATAAGAAAAATAAAACACCAAACAACGGTGACATCGGCAATTCATTAATAATTTGGGGAAATACTACGAACGCAAGCCCAACGCCAGCACTTGCTACTTTATCAACCGGTACTCCCATATTATTTGCCATAAATCCAAGAGCTGCAAAGACCCCAATACCTGCTAATAATTCAAATCCTGAGTTTGCAAATCCAGTAATAAAGGCATTATTTGTTGTATCCGAGTTTTTCGGTAAATAACTAGAATACGTAATCATAATTCCAAATGCTAAAGATAAACTAAAGAATATTTGACCGTAAGCAGCAAGCCATACTTTCCCATCAAAAATACGACTCCAATCTGGTTTAAAGAATGCATCTAGGCCTTGCATAGCACCTTCCATCGTCACTGCACGAACAACGATAATAAGGAACATAACAACTAATAAAGGAATAAATATACGGTTAACAACTTCGATTCCTTTTTTAACTCCTTTAAATGCAACGCCAAGCACAATAATCCAAACGAGAGCTAACGGAATTAATACTTCTGGTACAAGTCCTCCAAATTGTCCTGGCTTATCTGCAACATGTAAGTACTCTTTAAATAAAAATGATTGCGTGTCTTTTCCCCATGCTCCAGTAATTGCAAAGTATGTATACGATATAGACCAAGCAATAATCACTGCATAATATGTTGAAACAATAAATGTTACGCACATTTGCCACCATCCAATAAATTCTGCACGCGGGCTAATACGGAAAAATGTAAGTGGTGCTGAGCCACGATGACGATGACCAAGGGCAAACTCAAACGCTAACAATGAAATACCAGTCGTTAATAATGCAAATAAATACGGTAAAAAGAATGCTCCTCCTCCATTTTCATACGCTGTATAAGGAAAACGCCATATGTTTCCTAATCCAACGGCAGATCCGACCGCTGCGAAAATAAATCCAGCTCTCGTTCCCCATTGTTGCCTCGTTTCCATGTTTCCTTCCCCCTTTATGACAAGTTCATACTTGGATTATATTTTAAATTGACTAAATTATCAATAAATTCTGTTAATTTTTTCGAAAATTAACATCTCTCTCCTATTAACGGCATAAAAAAATCGAATAGACAATTATTCGTCTATTCGATCTTTCATCTGTTTTAATATTTTCTTTTCAAGTCTTGAAACTTGTACTTGCGAAATGCCTATGCGCTCGGCTACTTCTGACTGTGTTTGATCTTTATAGTAACGCAAGTATACAATTAAGCGCTCTCGTTCATCTAGTTCTCTAATCGCTTCTTTTAAAGCAATTTTATCGAACCATTTCGTTTCAGATTGATCTGCAATTTGATCTAAAATAGTGATTGGATCTCCATCGTTTTCATATACAGTTTCATGTATAGATGAAGGGGCCCGGCTCGCTTCTTGTGCTAGAACAACTTCCTCTGGCGTTAGTTCTAGTGCCTCTGCCACTTCATTAATCGTTGGAGCCCTTCCGAATTCTTTCGAAAGCTCATCTCTCATCTTTCGAATTTTGTTTCCTGTTTCTTTTAAAGACCTACTAACTTTCACTGATCCATCATCGCGTAAGAAACGTTGTATTTCACCAATAATCATTGGAACTGCATATGTTGAAAATTTCACGTCGAAAGATAAATCAAATTTATCTACCGATTTCAAGAGCCCAATACATCCAATTTGAAATAGGTCGTCTGGTTCGTATCCTCGATTAAGAAACCGCTGTACAACCGACCAAACGAGGCGCATATTACTTTGAACGATTGTATCTCTCGCTTGTTGATCTCCATCTTGACTTTTTTGAATTAACGCTTTTAGCTCGTGGTCCTTTAACTGAGGTTTCTTCTTCTCATTTTTGACCTCTATGTCCATAGGCTATTCTCCTTAATTGCATAGAGCGTTACTATTTGATAAGTATTTTGTCAAATGGATTGTTGTCCCGAAAGATTCGTTTGAAATAACTTCTACTTCATCCATAAAATTTTCCATGATAGTAAATCCCATTCCGGAACGCTCTAATTCAGGTTTAGTTGTAAAAAGGGGTTGTCTCGCTTCATCTAAGTTAAAGATTCCAATCCCTTCATCTCGAATCGTGAGTTTCACCATTGCTTCTTCCAAAATTACAGAAATATAAACAATACCTTCTGCATTTCCTTCGTATCCATGAATAATTGCATTTGTAACCGCTTCTGACACAACTGTTTTAATCTCCGTTAATTCTTCCATCGTTGGATCTAGTTGTGCAATGAAAGCCGCCACTGTAACGCGAGCGAATGATTCATTTTGACTTAATGCTGAAAATTGAAGGTTCATTTCATTTCTCATCTATGCCACCCCCAACGTCGCGAGCGCGTGCGCTTCACTTTCTTCTAAGCGAACGATTTTGAATAAGCCCGACATTTCAAATAAACGCTTAACAGGCGGTGAAATTGCACAAACAACCATTTCTCCACCTAATCCCTTTACGTGTTTATATCGGCCTAATATAACACCTAGACCAGAACTATCCATAAACGATAAGTTCTCTAGGCTCAAAACAATATGATGAACACCATGTGTCTCAATCATATCTGTTACTTTCGTTCGCAACTCTTCAGCCGTATGATGATCTAATTCACCCTCTAGTCTCACACATAGGACGTCACGTTTTACTTCTAATTGCATGGAAAGACTCACACGATTTCCTCCTTATGCTCAAACTTTACTTATTCACATACATAAAGATTTTCGTGATACAAAATAAGAATCCTTCCTGCTGACAAAAGAAGAACTATTTCGTCATAAAGTGAAACCTTTCAGCATTATTCACTTACATACGAATAGAAAAGCGGCAAAATATTTGCCGCTATTTTGATGTTGAAAACATCCCAAAACTTCTTTTAAATAACTCCCACCAGCTCGCTGCAGCAACATCTTCTTTTGCTACAATTGTTTGTTTTAATAAAACATCTTTATCTTTTTTAATAACAAGTGTACCAAGCGCGTCACCTTTTTTAATCGGTGCTTTTACTTTCTTTTCAGCAATTACTTCTTGTTTTACCTTGTCCATATTCTCGCCCTTCTTCATAAGAAGAGAAACATTATCTGACGCAACTAAATCTACTTTTTCTTTTTTCCCTTTTCCTACTTGAACTGTCTTAATTTTTTCGCCGCGCGTATACAATTTCTTTGTCATATATTGTCCAAATGCATAGTCAAGAAGCTTCGTCACTTGGTTGTTCCGTTCTTTTGATGTTGGTGCTCCCATGACAACTGAAATGACACGCATGCCATTTTTTTCAGCCGATGCTGTTAAACAATATTTCGCTTCTGTCGTAAAACCTGTTTTTACTCCATCTACGCCAGGATAAAAACGTACTAGTTTATTCGTATTAACGAGCCAAAACTTTTTATCCGTATCTTCACGTAAATAATCTTCGTACTTACCTGTGTATTTACGAATAAGTGGATACTTCATCAATTCTCTCGCCATTATAGCCATATCATTTGCTGTCGAATAATGTTTTTTGGCCGGAAGACCTGTTGGGTTTTGAAAATGTGTATTTTTCAGCCCTAAATCTTTCGCCTTTTTGTTCATCATATTTACAAATCCTTCTTCTGAACCTGCGATGTGCTCGGCTACTGCAACAGATGCGTCATTTCCAGATGCAATTGCAATACCCTTTAACATCTCATTTACAGTCATCTCTTCCCCAGGTTCTAAAAAGATTTGCGATCCACCCATTGAAGCTGCATGTTCACTCGCTCTAACTTTATCGGTCAGTTTTAGTTTTCCTTTTTCAACTTGTTCCATAATTAAAAGCATTGTCATAATCTTTGTCATACTAGCAGGTGGTAATTTTTCATTTGGGTTTTTATCAAATAAAACTTTACCTGTATCTTGCTCAATTACGATTGCTGACGACGCTTGTTCCGCTAACTTCGGCGTTGTTTCTTCTGTTTTCTCCTGCTTCGTTTTTTCAGATTGCGCAAAACTCACTGAAGTTCCAGAAAGCAATAACATGAAACAAACAAGTATTCCAAAAACTCGCTTCATGACTAACCCTCCATTCTATATCAGACCTATTTTTTCCAATTCTCCTTTTTTTAATACCAATTTTTTCTATTATTTTCAGTTGACAAATACATTCGTCCCCTATATTGTATTAAGTGTATTACACATAGTAGTACACTTAATACATATGAGGAAGGAGACATTGCTCTTGCATATTCAACTTGACCCAAGAAGCAACACTCCGATATGGGAACAAATTGTTCAAAATATAAAAGAACTCGTATTGAAAAACATGTTGGCTCCAAGTGATAAACTTCCTTCTGTACGCGAACTCGCTTCTTTACTCGTTATAAATCCAAATACAGTGAGTAAAGCGTATCAAGAGTTAGAGCGACAAGGAATTATTGAAACGTTACGAGGAAAAGGAACATTTGTATCCCAATCGATTACCCCAACATTAGACGAAAGGAAAATCGCTATGGTTGAAAAGCAATTTCATCAATTACTATTAGAAGCCTCTTATCTTGGTGTTACAAAAGATAAAATTCATGATTGGATAGATTCATACTATAAAGAGATTGGAGGAAATACAGATGCTGAAAGTGACAAGCCTGAAGAAAACAATTGATAATCAAACGATTTTAGACGATGTTTCTTTCACATTGCAAAGAGGGAGTATCATCGGATTACTTGGAAGAAACGGCGCGGGAAAAACAACTTTATTACGAACGATGGTCGGCATTTTAGACCCAGACGAGGGAACTGTTACATATGAGGATATCGACATCCATAAAAATCCTGAAACGAAACAAAAAATCGTATATGTTCCGGATTCTACTAACATACTGAACGGTTATACAGTAAAAGAAATCGTAAAGTTTTATAAAGAAGTTTATACCGCATTTGATGAAACACATTTCTATGAACTATTAGAACGTTTTAACTTACCAAACAAACGAATTCGTAGCTATTCAAAAGGCATGAAAGCACTGCTCGCCATCATTTTAGCTGTTTCTACAAAAGCAGAATATATTATTTTAGATGAACCGACAAATGGACTTGATCCTATCGTAAAAAGGAAAATTTTACAGTTTCTCGTTGGAGAAGTTGCAGAAAAAGAGATTACCATTTTCATATCTACCCATCATTTAGATGAAGTGGAACAAATTGCAGATACAATCATTATATTAAAAGGCCATACTATCTCGTCTATTACATCACTAGACGATGCAAAATCACGATTTGCTAAAATTCAAGTTGCTTATGAACGATCATTACCTCAAAAACTAGAAAACTTAAGCAATATTAAAATATTAAATCAAACAGGAAAAGTATATACAATCTTAATTGAGGGAAATGTAGCTACAACACTGGAGAAGTTTTATAAAGAACAACCTATACTCATTGAAGAATTAACAATGTCACTTGAAGATGTCTTCGTTACGACACTGGAGGAGGATGGATATGTTTCATAAGGCGTTGTGGATGTGGAATTGGGAGCGTGGGAAATATGCTGCGTTACTATTCTTCTTTAGTTCGCTTTATCTTCTATCTCTCGGATACTATAGAAGTGCTCAGATGGAACTCGATAAATATTACGAATTACAAGAAAAAGGGGAACAGTATTATTATTTTTATACCTTTTCTGCACGAGATGGTAATAATTTTTGGTTAACTGTTCTTATCATTGCTTTAGCCTGCTTATTGATAGGATGGGAACGTAGCAACCAATCTAATACACTACTTATGACGATGCCATTTAAAAGAAAACATGTTTTCTTATCTAAATGGGCTTTCGGTTCCTTCTGTATTGTGAGCTCGTTACTTATAAATTGGATTATTATGTATGTTATTTATAGAACAACTATCCATTTTGATTATCAATCATTTAGTCCACTTCACCGATACTTTCTTTATGCGATAGTTTCTTATGTCGCAGTTTATACAGCTGCACTATGCATCGGTACTTTTACTGGAAGCATTGTTTCCCAAGTTGTTTTTTGTATTCCGTGGCTACTAATGGGACTTACATTTATTCCGCTAATGTACACTTTTACGCTAAACCATTTAGAGGCTACCAATACTAAAAGTAATAAATTAGATCAACAACTTTATGAATTCAATCAAAAAACAAATATAGTTGCACCAATATATCGTTTTTCTATTGATTATAATTATGATCCAGAATACCGAAAGCAGGACAACAATTCAACTACTTTAAGAGATCCAGCATCTCATCAATATTATTCGGCTAAATCGATGTTAGTCCCTATTTTCTATACGATATTTTATTTACTACTTGGAACATATTTATATATGTGGTCACCAAATGAAAATAATCAAAAGATATTTATTTTCCAAAAACATTTAAAAATATGTATATGGGGGACAACCATTTACTTTTCATTACTAGGTGGCTATAAAATCAATCAATTTTATTTCTTACCTAACTACTATATCAGTTTGTTTCTCGTTGGAATCATTACTTATGTTGTATTATCACGCCTAACAAATTATAAAGTTTTTTAAAGGAGAGATCCTATGTTTCAAAAAGCACTATGGCTAAGAACGTATCAACAAAGTAAATATGTTGTATGGTTATTTTGGCTCGTCAGCTTCTATAGTTTGTCATATAAATACTATATGACTTCTATTCAACAGCAACACTTTCTAAATGACAATAAAAAATGGAACTATGTATATCATTATCACTTTGATTTAACACTTTTAGATCCTATCATGCTGTTAGGTAGCATACTGACCATTCTAGCTTGTACGTTAATTGGATGGGAAAGACAAAATAACGCTAGCGACTTGTTATGGTCTATGCCCTTTAAACGTTCACACCTTTATATAACAAAGTGGTTGTTTGGAATCTGTAATATCGCCGCTGTTGTCATTTTAAACTGGGGGCTATTTGCTATTATGAAAAGGTTGACTTTTCATAATAAATATCAAGTATTTTCACCGTTTCATAGTTACTTTATATATATGTTAATTGTATTAATCGCTATTTATACACTTGCCTTATGTATAGGAACAATCGCTGGAAATGTGATATCGCAAGGATTTCTTACTGCAGCTATATTAATCTTCCCAGCGTTACTTCCATCTCTAATATCAGGAGTCATTGCTGTTCACTCGAGTGCCGACTTTCATGAGAACAATGGCATTATACATGATGTTATGGAAAACATACGTATTTCTAGTCCAGCAGAAGATTTTACTATTAACTTTAATTATGATCCACAAAGCGCTTATACTGATCAAAATGGAGTACGTCATAACGAACCAAACTTTACAAAGATTCCGCCGGCAAAAACATTGATTGCACCTATTGCACATATACTTATTTTATTACCACTCGGTATTTATTTATATGCCCGTTCAATCAATGAGCGAAATGGTAACTATCTATTATATCCAAAGTTACAAAAGTTAGTAATGGCATGCGCTATTTTCTTTGGTGGGATCGTTGGAGGTTTAATACTAAGTCGCGCGCACTCATTGTCCAGCTTTTACATCGGATTTTTAATAACTAGTTTCATTACGTATTTCTTCCTACCTAAAATATTAAAATGGAAAGTCTCTTGGAATTTCAAATAAAATAACCTCCTCTCGATGAGGAGGTTATTTCACATTCTCTCTCCTATCCCCATACACCATCTCTTCTTTCATCCCAAATCCATCACCATTTTGCACAATTTGCTCTGTCGGGGCAACTACACTTTCGGCAATTTTCCATTCCCCACGCTCTTTTACGAATACTTGTAGAAAATAGTTCATGCCATCTAATTGATATGCATTTTCTTTTTTCACATTATAGTGAATCGCAATGTAGTACACTTGAATGTTTTCTTTCCCTATTTTTGATACGTATTGCGATAGTCTCGGTATATAAAGTGCTCCTTTCTGAAAAGATAGTTGCTTCGCTTTAACAAGCGATGAACTTGTTACATTACGTAATGTGTCCCGATTACGAATATTATCGCTATGGTGGAATAATACTGCGTTTTGCATAGAACGAACCCATAATTTCGAATATAAGACTGTATTATCATTTTCAATGTACTTCACTTCTTTTCGCACTACTTGGATAGGCGTATCTGCGTACGTGAATGTTTGAAAACAGAAAAAACCACCAAATAAAATGGTAAGTGCAGCAATATATTTCATAATCTTTCCTCCGATCTTTTAATTAAAGTATCGGAGTTTCAAAATATTTTTATTCAAAAGAAAAAGGATAGGAATGCTTTCGCTTCCTATCCTCATTTATTATAATACGCGCCCAAATAGTTCTAAGACCATTTCTATTTCTTGGTCGCTCCAACCTTTAAATCTCTCTTTATAATATTCTTTACGCACAGCTTCAAGTTTTTCAGTTACTTCTCTTCCGTGCTCTGTAATTTCTAAGTACACGATTCGACGATCTGAATTAGAACGTTTTCTTTCTACTAATCCTTTTCGTACGAGACGATCTGTAACAGCTGTAATATGACTGGAGGTTACGTTTACTTCACTCGCAATTTGCGAAGCCATCTGTGGACTGTTTAAAAATAACGCACGTAATACAGAAAATTCATTATATGGCATATGTTCTGCAAAACGTGTATTAATATCATTTTGTAATAAACGTATCATTTTTCGAAATGATGCAGATAAATCTAAAATCAGCGTTTCTCTTTTTTCGTTCAATAGCCTCGTCCCTTTTTTATCATATTTACACATATTATAATCTATAAATACCTATGTTGTATATGCTTTCTTTCCTCAACATTCTCATTTATGTAACTTTTTTCATATAAATTTCTTTTTTGTTCACACATATACATATAAAAAGGATGGTGATGGAAAATGCAGGGTGGAATGAATCCTTATTTACACAACGTACGCACTGCTAATACTGGTAAAGAAGCTACTATTACTGTACAAGGCGAAGGTGTTGTAAAAGCAAAACCGAATGTTGTTATATTAACACTCGGCATTCGAACAGATGATAAAAATGTAAAACAGGCTCAAGAAGAAAATGCAGTGCAATCCAAACAATTGCTGGATGCACTTAAACAGCTTGGTATTGCCGATAAAGATATAGAGACGATTTCTTATACAATTACTCCTCAATACGAATATGTAAATGATAAAGCATTGCTACAAGGATACCGCGTGGAGCATTTGTATGAAATTACCGTTTTAAATGTACAAAAAGCTGGGGAAGTATATGATATAGCCGTTTCAAATGGTGCAAATGTAGCAAAAGGTTTACGTTTCCGAGTATCTCATCCAAATAAATATTATGAGCAAGCTCTCATTCAAGCTCTGCACCAGGCAGTAGAAAAAGCTCGTGCTATTGCGAGTACATATAATTTAAATATTAATCCTGTTCCCCTCTCATTCGTTGAAGAATCTGCCCAATTACCAAGGGAGGTTACGTCTTATGCTACTTTACATGCGCAAGCAGCTCCACCCATTCAATCGGGAGAGTTAGAAATTATTTCAACAATACGGGCAATTTTTACGTATTTATAAATAATTTCATTTATAAGTAAACGTTATCATTTTCCTTGTTGTAAAAACATGATGTTCTGATATAATAAAGGACGGTGAGCTCTTACGAAAGAGATATCACGGGTGGGAGAGGGATATGAAAAAGAAGGTTTAACATGAAAGGAATACTTGAAAGAACATTTAAATTAGGTTTACACGAAACATCACCAAAACAAGAAGTTTTAGCTGGAGTTACGTCATTTTTCACGATCGTATATATTATGATTGTAAATGCATCAATTTTATCCGATGCTGGCATTCCTCTTGAAGCTGGAATTTTAGCAACTGTTTTCAGTTCATTTGTCGGATGTCTACTCATGGCATTTTGGGCAAATGCACCTGCTATTCTTGTCCCTGGTATGGGTGTAAATGCATTCTTCACGTACACAGCTGTGCATACGCTTGGACTAACTTGGCAAGAAGCATTGGCTGCTGTCTTTATCTCTGGTATTATTTTTGCAATTGCCGCTTTTACACCAATCGCTCGCGTGCTATCAGTATCAATTCCAAAGTCATTAAAGGAAGCAATTACTGTCGGCATCGGATTATTTTTAGCGTTTATCGGATTGCAAAAAGGTGGCTTAGTCGTTTCGAACCCAAATACTGCTGTTGCAATGGGTAAATTAAGTAACCCTGTCGTTCTTGCGACCGTGCTTACTCTTATCGTTGCACTTGTACTATTTATTCGTAACGTACGTGGAAACTTTTTATGGACGATTGCAATAGGAACTGGTATTGCATGGCTATTTGGCCTTGTTGATACAAGTCAAATCGGAAATAGTTCATTCTCATTCGCTAATTACGGTGATGTGTTTGGAGCTATGTCATTTGGCAAACTTTCTTCCTTACCGTTTTGGATTGCAACATTCTCCTTAAGCATGGTGCTTATTTTTGAGAACATGGGACTTCTGCACGGTTTATTAGAAGATGACCGTAAATTCCCACGTGCTTACCAAGCCAATGCAATTTCAGCAATGACATGTGGTCTATTTGGCACAAGCCCTACCGTATCAACAGTAGAGAGTGCCGCAGGTATTACTGCAGGCGGAAAGACAGGTCTGACGTCTATCGTTACTGGGTTGCTATTCTTTGCATCACTGTTTGCTCTTCCATTTGTCAAATTAATTCCTGATAGTGCCATTGCACCAATCTTAATTATTATTGGCGGTCTGATGATTACAAGCATCCAACAAATTCCTCTGAATGACTTTTCAGAAGGATTTCCAGCATTCTTAATTATCGTTATGATCCCGCTCACATATAGTATCGCTGATGGCATTGCGTTCGGATTTATTGCTTACCCTATCTTAAAAGTTGCTCTTGGAAAGCGTAAAGAAGTCGCACCATCTATGTATATCATTACATGCTTATTCTTAGCTATGTTTGTATTACATGCTATTGGTTAAAAAAAACACCGAGGAAATCCTCGGTGTTTTTTTTACTTAAACCATCCTTTTTTATAAAACCAGGCCATCATTCCGCCGCCAATTAGTGCCATGATAAGTAGACAAATAAAATAACTATATTGTCCACCAAGCTCTGGCATATGCGTAAAGTTCATTCCATATACTCCCGCAATAAATGTTAATGGCATGAAAATAGTCGAGAATACAGTTAATGTTTTCATAATGTTATTCATATGATGTGAGTTTAATGAAAAATAACTATCCCGAATATCTGCTGTTAACTCTCGACTTGCCTCAATCATTTCTGTTAGTTTAAGCAAATGATCATGTATATCTTTAAAGTAAATTTCATGATCGCTTATACCATAAAAACGAGTCGAATTTAAAATACGATATAATAAATCACGCATCGGAATGATTGTACGCCTTAGCTTTGATAAATCTGCACGTATATCAAATACCTCTTCTAATACACTTCCTGCTGTCTCCCCGGTTAAATTATCATCAATTGCATTTAAATGATCCTCAATGTAATATACAGGCGCAAAATAGTCATCTACAATTTGGTCAATAATTGTATGAGCTACGTGTAAAGGACTATTTTTAATACGCTTCTTTTCTCCAAGTGTTTTCCATACTCTTTCGATTGCATTGTTATGAGAAAAGTGGAAAGAAACAATATAACGATCACTAATAAATAAATCGATTTCGTGCGGTTCTAATCCATCTTCCCCAAATGCATGAAGAACTAAAAAGTTATATCCATCATAAAAATCAACTTTTGGCCTCTGTACATATTCTATACAGTCTTCAATTGCAAGGGGATGGAACTTAAAATGGTCTTGCAGAATATATGTATACTCTTCTTTCGTTGGCTTATATAAATCTAGCCAATACCATACAATATGGTCTTTCTTTGTTTCTTCTAGAGAAACATCATATAATACTTCATCTGTTTTTGTTACTGCACAAATTCTAATCATAATTTCACCCATTATTATTATAAACAAAAAATAGTAAAAAAAGCCAAGGAGAAATTCTCCTCAGCTTTTTTTATTACTTCGTTACGATACCGTGTACTAAAGTTGGTGCATCTACGTGTTCTTTAGAGATTTTCATGTTCTCATAAATTTTCGCTTTTACATCTTCAACATTTTCGCGGTTTGCGTAAATTGTAACGAGAGATTCACCTTGCTTCACGCTATCGCCTACTTTTTTGCGCAGCATTAGACCAACTGCTAAATCAATTTCAGACTCTTTCGTTGCACGTCCTGCTCCTAAAAGCATTGCTGCTGTTCCGATTTCGTCTGCAACGATTTCTGATACATATCCGTCTTCTTTCGCTTCTACTTCAATTTTAAATTGTGCTTGTGGCAATTTAGAAGGGTCATCAACAACAGATGCGTCACCGCCTTGCGCTGATAAGAACGTTTTAAATGATTCTAGCGCTTTTCCGTTGTTCATTACTTCAATTAGCTTTTCACGTGCATCTTCTAAAGATGAAGCTTGTCCAGCAAGGTACACCATTTGACTTCCAAGTGTTAAACATAGCTCTTCTAAATCTTTCGGCCCTTTACCTTGTAATGTATCAATTGCTTCTTGAACTTCTAATGCGTTACCGATAGCTTCACCGAGTGGTTGACTCATATCAGAAATAACTGCCATCGTATTACGACCAACGTTATTACCGATACGTACCATTGCTTCTGCTAAACGTTTTGCATCTTCATCCGTTTTCATAAATGCACCTGCTCCAGTTTTTACATCAAGAACAATTGCATCTGCACCAGCAGCAATTTTTTTACTCATAATCGAACTTGCAATAAGCGGAATTGAGTTTACTGTTGCTGTTACATCACGAAGTGCATATAGCTTTTTATCAGCAGGTGTTAAGTTACCACTTTGGCCGATAACAGCGATTTTGTTTTCATTTACAAGACGCATGAATTCATCGTTTTCAATTTCCACATGGAATCCTGGAACTGCTTCTAATTTATCAATTGTACCACCAGTATGTCCTAAACCGCGTCCAGACATTTTCGCTACTGGTACATCTAAAGCAGCTACTAATGGACCTAATACAAGTGTCGTTGTATCACCAACACCACCTGTTGAATGCTTATCTACTTTTACACCTTCAATAGCCGATAAGTCGATTGTATCACCGCTATTTACCATTGCCATCGTTAAATCAGCACGCTCTTGATCGTTCATATCTTGGAAGAAAATTGCCATTGCAAGTGAACTTACTTGATAATCAGGAATATCACCATTCGTATATCCTTCAACAATAAAGTTAATTTCTTCTGTCGTTAATGCATGTCCGTCACGTTTTTTTGCAATTAGGTCCACCATTCTCATTGTGAAGTCACCCCTTCATTTGTTTTACGATTGCTTTTACTAATGCCAAGAAGTTAGCTTTAACACGTTCTGTCGTTTCAATTACTTCATCGTGGTGAAGTGGTTGATCTAAAATACCAGCTGCCATATTTGAAATACAAGAAATACCTAATACTTTCATACCAGCATGACGCGCTACAATTACTTCAGGTACTGTTGACATACCAACTGCATCTCCGCCAAGTGTACGAAGCATACGAATTTCAGCAGGTGTTTCATATACAGGACCTGTCATTCCTACGTATACACCTTCTTGTACTTTAATATTTAAGTCTGCTGCAACTTGTTTCGCCATTTCGCGAAGTTCTACTGTATATGATGTAGACATATCAGGGAAACGTACGCCCATTTCAGAATCATTCGGTCCGATTAATGGATTCGTACCCATGAAGTTAATGTGGTCTGAAATTAACATAAGATCGCCTGGCTCAAATGATGTATTTACACCACCAGCTGCGTTTGTTACAACTACTGTTTCTACACCTAGTTCTTTCATAACACGAACTGGGAATGTTACTTTTTGCATGTCGTATCCTTCATAGAAGTGAAAACGTCCTTGCATTGCTACTACTGTTACACCTTGAAGTGTCCCAAATACTAGTTGACCTGCATGGCCTTCTACAGTTGATACTGGGAATTCAGGGATTTCACTGTACGGTACTGTTACTGCGTTCTCAATTTCGTCTGCTAATACACCTAGTCCTGATCCAAGGATTAGTCCTACTTGTGGTGTCTCTTGAAATTTCTCTTTTAAGTATGAAGCTGATTTTGTAATAAGTTCACGATTCATTTGTTTATCCCCCTATTTCTTTAGCTCGTTTAAGAAGCTTGTTCCGTATTCTGGCATTTTCACACCGAAGTTTTCTGCTACTGTTGCACCAATATCAGCAAATGTTTGACGAAGTGGTAACTCTTGTCCGCCTTCTTTCATGCTTGGGCTATATGCTAATAATGGTACATATTCACGTGTATGGTCAGTACCAGGGTGAATTGGATCATTACCGTGGTCTGCTGTAATTAATAATAGATCATCTTCTTTTAGTTTTGCGAATACTTCTGGAAGACGTGCATCATATTCTTGCAGAGCTTCTCCGTATCCTTGTGGATCACGGCGGTGGCCGAATAATGCATCAAAGTCAACTAAGTTTAAGAAGCTAAGACCTGTAAAGTCCATATTTAATGTATCTACAAGCTTATCCATTCCATCCATGTTAGACTTCGTACGAAGTGATTCCGTTACCCCTTCACCATCATAAATATCAGAGATTTTACCAATAGCAATTACATCGTAGTCACTATCTTTTAATTCATTCATTACTGTACGACCGAATGGTTTTAATGCATAGTCATGACGGTTTGGTGTACGTGTAAAGTTTCCAGGTTCACCAACGAATGGACGAGCAATAACACGACCTACCATGTATTTCTCATCTAATGTTAATTCACGTGCAATTTTACAAATTTTATATAATTCATCAAGTGGCACTACTTCTTCGTGTGCTGCAATTTGCAATACGCTATCAGCAGAAGTATAAACGATTAAAGAGCCCGTTTCCGTTTGCTCTTGACCAAGTTCATCAAGAATCTCAGTTCCAGAAGCTGGCTTATTACCGATAATTTTACGGCCTGTTTTTTCTTCTAATTCATCAAGTAATTCTTTCGGGAATCCTTCTGGGAACACTTGGAATGGTGTATCAATGTAAAGGCCCATGATTTCCCAGTGACCTGTCATTGTATCTTTACCAGTAGATTTTTCTTGCATTTTTGTGTAATATCCAAGTGGTTTCTCTACTTTAGAGATACCTTTCATTTCTCGAATGTTACCAAGACCTAATTTCACCATGTTAGGCATTTGTAACCCATTCATATGTTCAGCAATGTGACCAATTGTGTCAGATCCTAAATCACCAAATTGCTCAGCATCTGGTGCTTCACCGATTCCCACAGAGTCCATTACGACTAGGAATATACGTTTATATTTATTCATAACTGCGACCTCCTATAAGTTCAGTTCTACTTCTTGTAGTATGTTCAAAACGCTATAAAGTGAAACTGTTATCCAAAAGAATTCTCATTGTCAAACAGTACTTCTTTAAATCATTTTCTAACCTATTTCGTTTACTTAAAACGATTCAAAAACATTTCTAGTTTTTTCTAAGTCAGATGTCAGACATCTGATACTGATATCATAACATGTTTACGCTTTCTTTTTAATACATTTTCGTAGAATTTCTCATTTTCTTCACACTTCTATTGTAATCCATTCTGCAACGAAGTGCTAATTTTTTTATGATTTATTTCTTCATATTAAAAATAAAAAGTAGCTCTAAAGAGCTACTTTTTATTTTACTTCTATTGTTTCTTCTTTATGTTCATGCAATTCGCCTTTTCTTACATGTACTTTCACTTTGTAAGCACCGTTCTCTTTGAAAGTATGTTTCGTTTCATACTCTCCTTTATTCCCTTCTTTCGCTGGAATAAATTCGTGTTTTTCAACACCATCTTTCCAAATCTCTAGTTGTACTTCAGCACCAGTTAATGCTTCTTCTTTTTGCTTTAAATGAACTTTCATTGTAGATTCAGCATTTGCCTTTATGTCTCCAGCCATAAGATGGATCATTGTGTCACTTTTATGATCTCCATGTCCTGCACTGTGATCACTATTTTCTTTTTTCGCATCTTCTACTTTCGCATTTCCTACAGCAACTTTTACTTCTGGCATAACGTGCATTTCACGTGCATTTGTGTGAGCGATAATATGGTATACTCCATCCGTTTCAAATGTTTTCTCTACTGCATAAACACCTTTTCCTTTATGCTTGCCATCTAACATCTCGTGCTTTTCGTCGCCATCTTTCCAAATTTCAAACTTTACATCATCGGCATCCGTTACTTTTTCTTTCCCTTGTGTAACAAGTGCTTGTACTTCTGTTTTTTCACCTGGTTTAATTTCTTTCGGATTTGTTTGGACTGCTACTTTTACAGCTTCAAGTTTCTGTTCTTTTTTCGGTTCTTCTTTGTTTGTATTACAGCCAGCCAACGCTAGCATCGCGATAAATAAAGTTATAATCAGTTTTTTCATCATCATTTCCTCCTTTATACTTTATTTAGTATAGAGGAAATACATTGTAATATTCCAGTCTTCTGCTGAAAACAATATACGAAATGTTTGTGAAGTTTCTGTGAAACGGTCTTCCCCTCTTAATCTATGAAAAAAAGAGCATAGTAACTATGCTCTCGGATGAAACTGTTTATATACATCTTTTAATCTAGTTTTTGAAACGTGCGTATAAATTTGCGTCGTTGAAATATCTGCATGTCCAAGCATTTCTTGTACAGCACGTAAATCTGCTCCATTTTCTAATAAGTGCGTAGCAAACGAGTGACGCAACGTATGAGGTGTAAGCTCTTTTTCAATATTTGCTTCTTTCGCTAATCGTTTTAATATTTTCCAAAATCCTTGTCTTGATAATCGATTACCATGATGGTTTAAAAAGAGTGCATCTACTACTTTTTTCCCCATTAATTCTCTTCTTCCTTTTTCAATATACTTTTGAATCGCTTCCGTTGCTAAACTTCCTAGTGGAATAATTCTTTCTTTATTCCCTTTCCCTATGCAACGAACAAATCCCATCGTTAAATGTACATCTTCTAAATTGAGTGCAATCAATTCTGAAACACGAAGTCCTGTCGCATACAGTAACTCTAGCATCGCCTTATCACGAATACCAAAAGCACTTGTCATTTTTGGTGTTTGAAGTAACGCCTCTACTTCATCAACTGATAATACTTTTGGTAATTTCCGTTCCCCTTGTGGCGTTTCAATATGTACGGATGGGTCGTGTTCTACCGCTCGTTCACGAAGTAAAAATTGGTGGAACGAACGAATTGATGCGATATGACGCGCCAATGTTTTCGAAGATTTTCCGTTCTCTTTTAAATACTGCAAAAAGTTAACAATGTGTAAACGGGTCACTTCATGAAAAGTTTTCGTCTGTTCCACATTTTGCAAATACTTTACGTAGCTTTTTAAATCCCGTTCATACGATACTACTGTATTCTTTGCTAATCCTTTTTCGACAACCATATAATGAATAAAATCTTTTAATTGATCTTCCACTCTACACTACTCCCCATTTTCATAGAAAAACATCATTCTATTTACGAAAGCATCCTTTGCCGGTTCTTCATTCCCTGATACTTTTTCTACAGTCTCTTCTTTAGGTTTTTCATAACGATGATAGCTTTCATATTCTTCATTTATCCATAGTATAGCGAAATAAAACAAAATCGTACAACTTGTAAATAATAAAAATACTTTTATTCCATCAAAAGTTAATTTTAAAGCTCGGCGCATTGTAAATTCCTCCAAAATATAAGTTATTACAACATATGCCAAGCTTTCACCAATTTATACCTTATTCAAATAAAAAACCTCTTCCTAGATAAATAGGAAAAGGTTATTTTTCATCCGTTTCATTTTCTTGACAATTTTTACAAATCCCATGGAATGTTAAACGATGATCTTTCACCTTAAAGCTCCAGTCTCGTTCTACTTTCCTTTCCACTTCACCAAGTAAATCTTCTTGTATTTCTTGTACAGCACCACATTGTGTACAAATCAAATGATGGTGGAAACGCTGCGCACCTTCTTGGCGTAAGTCATAGCGTGAAACACCGTCTCCGAAGTTAATCTTATCGACAACTTTTAACTCAGATAATAGTTCTAAAGTTCGATAAACGGTTGCTAATCCGATCTCTGGCGACTTTTCTTTTACAAGGAGGTAAACATCTTCTGCGCTTAAATGATCTTCTTCATTTTCTAGCAGCACACGAACTGTTGCTTCACGTTGCGGTGTTAATTTGTAGCTCGCTGCATGTAATTGCTTCTTAATTCGTTCAATTCTTTCTTCCATTCGGTACTACTCCCTCCTCGCCACTCTTACACCATTATATCAGAAGAAGGGCTTCTGTCAAAAGAAAAAACAATAAAAACAAATTGATAATTATTCTCAAAAAGTATTTATTTTTTATTAATAGCCTCAACGACTTCTTTCATTAAAACTGGTGATGCGTAAGCCTCCACACTAGAAGCAAGTGCTAACACCACTCCAATTACGAGAAAGAAGCATGTATAACGGATTAATAATGGTAATAGTGGCTCGGTTATTTTTCTAATAAATTGATGCCTAATCATCCGTAAAGAAAAACTTGCAGCAATGGTTGTCATAACGAGAAAGACTGGAATGATAATTAAATTTTGTGGCAAAACAGATACAAATGCTAATAATAGTCCATTCCATCCATGCTGACTTACTAAAAAACCAACTGTAAATCCAACGACAACTCCTTTTACAAATAATAAAATAAAAATAAGTGGTAATCCAATAATTGAAATTCCTAAAATCCAAATAAATCCGATGTATTTTAATTGCGAAAAGTAACTTTCTCGAAACATTTCGCCTGCAATGGCAAATTCTCCTTTAGAGACTTGTCCAAAAAAACGTTGTAAATAAAATGATAAATCTTGTTTTTGATTGATTTGTAAACTATTCACGAGAATGGCTCCGAATATTACTCCCATCAATAATAAAACGGCGTTAAATATATATAATGAAGAGTTTTCCTGTATGTGAGACATTACACGGTCTTGCCAATTTTTTCGCCACATTTTTCTTCCCTCCGTTCACACTCTTATTAAAAATGTATGAAAGAAAGAAAAAAGTATGACGAATTAACATTGAAATTCCGCTCTACTTTGCTAAACTAAAAAGTAGAGAATAGGAGGGATTTCTCTTGAAACCATTATTATTAGATTTTCCAACATTATTTCAAACTGAACGCTTGCAAGTTCGTAAACCATTTCCAGGTGATGGTGCAGAAGTATATGAAGCAATCCAAGCTTCTCTAGAAGACTTAGTACCGTGGATACCAATTAACGCTGAAACAGAAGAGAGTGCTGAAGAAATTGTTCGCGAAGCTCACGGACAGTTTTTACTTCGTGAAACACTTGATTTTCACTTATACGATAAAGTATCTGGTACATTCATCGGAGCAATTACACTAAAGCCTGAAAACTGGGATATTCCAAAGTTTTCACTTCACTTCTGGCTACATAGTGCCTATACAAAACAAGGCTATATGACCGAAGCTGTTAAAGGTGCAATTCAGTTCGCCTTTGATAAACTAGGCGCTAGAAGAATTGAAATTCGTACTGATGCAACAAATATAAATGCATGTAGCTTAGCAGAACGTTTAGAATTCATTCTAGAAGGTACAATGGAAAATGATTTCCTAGCACCAGATGGTAGCTTACGTGATGCACGTGTATATGCAAAAATCAATTAATAAACACTCGCCTTTGGCGAGTGTTTATTTTTGTAATTGTAAATATTGTACTGCAAACATCGTCTTCGCATCATGAATACGAAGATCTTTCATAAGAGTAATCGCTTCTTCTAACGATACTTCCATTAATTCTACAAACTCATCTTCATCTAACTCAGCTTTATTTTCTTTTTTTGTCAAACCTGTCGCTTTATATACATATAAAATTTCATCTGCGAATCCTGGAGATGTATAGAAAGAAGTAATGAGCTCCATATTTTCACATACATATCCTGTTTCCTCTTCTAATTCACGAACTGCTGTTACCTCAGGTTTTTCACCAGGTTCTAACTTGCCAGCCGGAATTTCTATAATCGCCTTTTCAAGTGCTTTACGATACTGCTCAACAAGCACAATTTTCCCCTCATCAGTAATAGCAATAATAGCAACTGCACCAGGGTGATTTACAATTTCACGTTTACTCATTGCTCCATTTGGTAATACTACATCATCAACACGAACTTTTATAACTCTACCATCAAAAATTGGCTCAGTTTTTACTGTTCTCTCTGCAAGATTACTCATACTACTTCATCTCCCTGTTCTATTTCCTATTCTTTCCTCATACATTTTACCACATTGAAAGGAGCGTGATAGAAATGAAAGTTTATATTTTACCAAATCGCGTCACTTTAGTCGGAAAAGCATGGCAAATTCGCCATAAGCTAAAGCAATATAGCAAAGAGTATACAACTGTACAAGAGTGGATTACAGCAAATAAAGTGAAACATTAATCATGCTTTTACGGGCAGTTAATGCGAAGCGGAAAGTAAACGTTTGTCAACCTCTTTTCCCTCTCGTACAATAAAGGTAAGGAGGTTGACCTATGAAAAAACGTCAATTAGGAAACTCAGATTTGTTTGTTACAGAAATGGGCCTTGGCTGTATGTCTCTCGGTACATCTGAAACAGAAGCTATGCATATTATCGATGAAGCGATCGATTTAGGAATTAATTTTTTTGATACAGCAGATTTATATGATTACGGATTAAATGAAGAATTTGTTGGAAAAGCCTTGAAGGGAAGAAGAGACCAAATTGTACTTACAACGAAGGTTGGAAATCGTTGGACAGAAGAAAAAAATGGCTGGTCTTGGGATCCTTCTAAAGCTTACATAAAGACTGAAGTAAAGGAAAGTTTACGTAGACTTCAAACTGATTATATTGACCTTTACCAACTTCATGGCGGAACAATTGAAGATCCAATAGATGAAACAATTGAAGCTTTTGAAGAATTGAAAAAGGAAGGTATTATTCGCCATTACGGTATTTCTTCTATACGCCCAAATGTCGTTCGTGAATATGCAAAACGCTCAAACATCGTTAGTGTACTAATGGAATATAACCTTTTAAATCGTCGTCCAGAAGAATGGTTCCCCCTTCTAAATGAACACCAAATTAGCGTCATTGCCCGCGGGCCACTTGCAAAAGGAATTTTAACTGACAATAATGCAAGAAAGATAGAAAGAGTAAAGGAAAAGGATTATCTCTCTTATTCTTACGATGAATTACATGCAACTCTAGCAAGTGTAAAAGAAATGATTGGAGAACGCTCTTTAACAGGAACAGCTATTCAATATTGCTTACATAATAAGACTGTTGCAGCTGTTATACCTGGTGCAAGCTCTCTTCAACAATTACAGGAAAATATACGAGCTAGCCAACAGTTACCTTTAACGAAAGAAGAATATATACAACTTCAAAAGATTGTTAAATATGACACATATGCTTTACATCGTTAAAAATATCGAATTACCGATAAAACAGAAGACTGCCTCCAGTATTAGGAGACAGTCTTTTTTATAACGTATCATATTTATCAGGATTCGTTCCTACATGTAAATCACGATTCAACGTGTTAATTTGACGTATCTCTTCTTCATTTAGTGCAAAATCAAAAATAGTAAAGTTTTCTTTAATGCGAGATGGTGTAACAGATTTAGGAATCGTCACAATCCCGCTTTGAATATCCCACCTTAATATAACTTGCGCAGGTGTTTTTTCATATTTAGTAGCAATAGCCTGAATAATCGGGTGCTGAAATACTTCTCCGCCTCTCATTAATGGACTCCATGCTTCCATTTGAATCTGCTCACCTTGACAGAAATTACGCAACTCAAATTGCGTCAACATCGGATGAAGTTCCACTTGGTTTACCATCGGCTTCACTTTGCAATTTGGTAATAATAGTTCTAAATGATGTTTATGAAAATTAGAAACACCAATCGCACGCACTTTACCTTCTTCATACAATTTCTCTAAAGCTCGGTACGTATCAACATACTTCCCTCTTACCGGCCAATGTATTAAATATAAATCTACATAGTCCATTTGTAATTTTTTCAAACTCTTTTCAAACGCCTCGAGTGTCTCCTCATATCCTTGATCGTCGTTCCATACTTTTGTTGTAATAAATATATCTTCTCTTGGAATTCCTGATTCACGTATCGCCTCTCCGACACCGCTTTCATTTTCATATACAGTTGCTGTATCAATCGAACGGTATCCAACTTCTAACGCTGTTTTTACTGCTTGCTTTACTTCGTCTCCTTCTTTCGCTTTATATACGCCTAGACCAATCATCGGCATTTTCACGCCATTATGAAGTGTAGTTGTTGGAATATGCACAGTCGTCTCCCTTTCATTGTTACATTTTTTATAAGCCACAATTTTATTTCAACAAGATTCATCCCAAAAGTCAAAACATACGTACAGTTTACATAACACTTTTATATAGCTAAAAAATAGCGTGAACTCATTCATTCACGTTATTTTTTCTCCATTCTTTCGCTTTTTCATCCACATTGCGCACAAACTCATTTTTTCCTTCCGTATATAACGCGCCATCATATGTATACTTTTCGGCTAATTCTTTCTTTAAGGTTGCATATGCCTCTGCTTCTTCACAATGAGCCATCATATAATCACGAAATGCTAAATGCCTTACTATCTCTGGATTTCCTTTTTCAAACACGTGTAAATGATACGAGCGTTTTTCTTCAGTTCCATGAATAAAATATCGGCGTCTTGAAATACCATTTTCCCCTTTTACGATGTAACCAAGCTCTATAAATCGTTCATTCCACCCATCTACTCTTTCGATATTTTCTACTTCCATGATCATATCAATAATAGGTTTAGCTGCCAGTCCGGGAACTGACGTACTTCCAATATGATGAATTTTCACCGTTTCTGGCATCGCTGATTTTAATCTTTTAGCCTCCATTTGAAATTTTTCACTCCAATGGTTTTCATGTGGAACAACGACAATTTTTCTCATTCTAACTCCCCTTTTCTTACAAGCTCGTCAAAAAATGATCAGTGGTATTTCACTGATCATTTTTTTATTATTTAAAGTCTTTCCAAGTAAGGTTACTTTCACTTAGCAGTTCTTCAAATGATTTATTCTTTTCACGTTCTTTTTGTTCTTGGCGCTTTCTTTCCAGTTCAGCTGCCTCTTTTTCCTCTTCCCTCACTTGCAACTCTTTCTTCTTACTCTTTAATTGTTGCATGAGTGAATCATTTAATTGATCGCCTAATGTAAGTGTTTCTTTCTTTGGTTGATTCACTTGTGATTGTCTTTGCATTTGTCTTTGTTTCTTTTTCTTCATGCTACTCACCTTTTACTTTTTTCTCCATTATAGTAGATACACAATGAAATCGACAATAAAAAAGGGTCTTTACTCTATTATTCACTTTTTGTAAATATGTTAATTTTTCGAAAAGACTAAATTTTTATGTAGCTATAATCCTATGAATCTATTAAAATTATGTCGTATGATGTCAGATTATAAAAAAAGGAGAATTATATTATGTGGAAAAAAATTATTCCTGCCGTTGCTGTTTTAAGCACCATTACTTTTTCAAGCGTATTTGCCGCTCCCCCATCTCAGAATCCAGCTGAACAAAACCGCTACATAGACGTACAAATGCTTGGTATTAATGATTTTCATGGACAACTAGATACTGTTAAAAAAATCAATAATAAAGAAGCTGGTGGCGCTGATTACTTAGCTACTTATTTAAAAGAACATAAAAAACAAAACCCTAATACACTTCTCGTACATGCTGGTGATATCGTCGGAGCTAGTCCACCAGTTTCAGCATTATTACAAGATGAACCGACGATTGAATTTTTAAATGACTTAAAATTTGATGTCGGTACAATCGGGAACCATGAATTTGATGAAGGCATTGATGAAATGAAACGCCTCATTTACGGTGGATATCATGAAAAAACAGGAAATTTCAAAGGAGCTAACTTCCCCTATGTAGCTGCTAATTTCTATAACAAATCAACTGGCCGCTTATTTTTACCACCATTTACTGTAAAAATGGTAGATGGTGTTCCTGTAGGATTCATTGGGGTTGTTACAACTGATACACCAAATGTCGTTATGCCTACGATGCTTAACAATGTACAAATTACTGATGAAGTAGAAGCAATTAATAAATCAACACAACAATTAAAACGCCTCGGCGTTAAATCTATCGTCGTTCTTGCTCATGTCGGTGGAACAACCGATGAGTCTGGGGTAACAAATGGCGATCTTACTCGAATTGCAAATGAAACAGACCCAGAAGTTGATGTTATTTTCGGTGGACATAGTCATACGTATGTAAATGGTACAGTAAATAATAAACTAATTGTCCAAGCAAATTCATACGGAATGGCTTTCTCAGACGTCGATGTAACAATTGATCGTAAAACAAAGGATATTGTAAAGAAAAAAGCTGAAGTTGTTACAACGTATCATGAAGGTGTAGAACCTGATAAACAAGTAAAGACAAAACTAGATCAATATAAAGAAAAAATCGCACCACTTGTAAATGAAGTGGTCGGAAAATCTACAGCACCTATCGACCGTAAACAAAATGATGCTGGTGAGTCCACTCTTGGAAATTTAGTTGCCGATGCTCAGCGTCAAACGATGCAAACTCAAATCTCCCTCATGAATCCTGGTGGCATTCGTAATGACTTAGATGCTGGTGATATTACGTGGGGTGAGTTATACGGCATTCAACCTTTTGGAAATCAATTGATTAAAGTAGATTTAACAGGTCAAGACATTCGCGATATTTTAAATCAGCAATGGCAAAAAGGAACAACAAGAATGCTTCAAATTTCAGGTATTCAATATACGTGGGATGCAAATAAACCAAACGGTGAAAAAGTTACAAATATACGTTTAACAAACGGAGAAGAATTATCTCCATCTACAACGTATAGCGTAGTTGCAAATGCCTTCTTAGCTTCTGGCGGTGATGGATTCGTATCATTTAAAAATGGTAAAAATGCAGAAACTGGGCCAAACGACTTTGAAGCGTTAGTCAATTACGTAAAACAATTAAAAGAACCAATTCAGCCAGTTATTGATGGAAGAATTCAAAAAGTAAATTAAGTGTTTCTCTAATAATAAATTTCATTTTTCACGCATAAAGGATTTGTACTGATCCTCTATTTTATACGTAATATACATCATAAAAAGGATACTCGTTCTTCTAATGAACATAGTATCCTTTTCTTTAGTTATCAAAATGTGATGTTTTGTCAACTTCATATTGCTGTAAAAATTGTTGCAACGCCTCTTCTACAAGTTTAGATTTTTGAATTCCTTTCGATTCTGATATAAGGTCCAATCTTGCTAATATTTCTGTATTAATAGAAAAGGTTCGTCTCTTTTTCTCTGTACTTTTACTCACAATTGGTGCAATTACTTCTTCTCTTTTTCTTAATAACTCATAAATGCTTTGTAATTGCTCATAAATTAATAATTGATAATCTGTTTTCTCATATTGAAGGGCGGTCGCTTCTTGGAGTTGTAAGTGACGTGGTTCTTCTCCATCTCCTACAAAAATACGTTTCTTCTGCTCTCCATCATATTCGTATCCAATCAATCTTAATTTCTTCGATAATGTATACGGGCTTATTTCAAGACGTTTTGCTATAATAGCGATGGATTCACGTCTATTTAAACCATCTATAATTTCTCCAATCGTCACAATTTCCCTCCTCCCGTGTTGAAATGACACTAGTATGGTATGTTACAATGATTTTCTAACAGTATATGCAAAATGAATAGCCTGTGCGATTCATACGATTTCACAAAAGGAGGTTTTCAATATGCTTTTTCGTAGCTACACCCCTCAGTTCTATAACGAAAATAAACAACTCATTCCTAATAGTATCGCTACGATAGAAAGCGTTATGATTAATAATCGAAAACAAACTCTCCTTATGCGTGGACAAAACGTAGAGCAACCTATTTTATTATGCTGTCACGGCGGACCTGGGATGGCACAAATCGGATTTATTCGCCATTTTCAAAAAGAATTAGAGAAGCAATTTATTGTTATTAATTGGGATCAGCGCGGGGCTGGTAAATCCTTTTCAATGAAAGATTTCGGAGCAAATTTCACAATCGAACAATTCGTTTCCGATGCAAAAGAAGTGATTCAATATGTACTTAAAAAGTTCAACAAACAAAAACTATTTCTCGCTGGTCATTCTTGGGGAAGTATTATTGGGCTTAACATAGCACATCAATATCCAAAGTATATCAAGGCTTACATCGGTATTGGGCAAATTGTACATATGAAACAAAATGAAGAATTGCTATATCAACATTTAATTCATTCTGCAAAAAAACATGATCATAAAAAAGCATTAGCTTCCCTTTTAAAATTAGGCAAACCACCATTTTTAGATACGAGACGT
This sequence comes from Bacillus cereus group sp. Bce019, assembly GCF_051781745.1. Lineage (NCBI taxonomy): Bacteria > Bacillati > Bacillota > Bacilli > Caryophanales > Bacillaceae > Bacillus > Bacillus cereus group sp. Bce019. Next base: position 264,778 of record NZ_JBPWJX010000001.1, on the reverse strand, counting down.
CTCATTATTCAAAGAAAGTGGCTTGGCACATTTGGAGGCGCAATCCAAAACGGATCTTCCTTTTCTTTCATACGAAAAGGTTTCTTTTCTCCCGAATATACGCTATTAGATTGGTTCAAGTTTCTCGCAGGAAATTTAAAATCTGGCATTTTATGGGAAGAAATGCTGACAATCGATTTCTTTTCTTCTATCTCAAGTTTATCTATTCCAGTTTATTTTTGTTCTGGTCGCTATGATTATCAAACTCCTTATGCACTCGTTCAGGAATATTGCGATATTATTGAAGCGCCTATAAAAAAGATGATTTGGTTCCCAAATTCAGCACATTCTCCTGATTTAGAAGAACCAGAATTATTCGCTAATTCTTTACAATCAATTAAACAAGAGCTAGCTTTTCAGCATTAGTAACAAAAGGCTCTTTTACATTTCATAGAAAACATTTTATAATAATATGTCGCAAGTATGTATAAACATAGCAAAATGTTTCATATTTACTTGTCTTAACAGAATAAAAATTTAGGGAGATTACATTTATTATGAACGCTGTACTCGTCGCAGTAGCAATTATGCTATTGCTTAGTTTGTTACGTGTCCAGGTCATTGTCGCCATCATTGTTGGAGCTTTAACAGGCGGACTTATCGGCGGACTCGGTATTTCAGAAACGATTAACACTTTTACAACTGGTCTTGGAAACAGTGCTCCAATCGCTTTAAGTTATGCAATGCTTGGTGGTTTCGCTATTTCCCTTTCCAAAACAGGACTTCCAGATGCTATGATTCAAACTGCATTAAAATGGATTGGCAATGAACAAGACACGAAAAAACAAGTTTATTCTAAAATACTTATTTTATTCATTATTTTAACGATGGCTTGTTTCTCACAAAATGTGATTCCTGTTCACATTGCTTTCATCCCCATCTTAATTCCAGCACTTTTAAAAGTATTAAATGAGCTGAAAGTGGATCGCAGACTTGTCACATGTATTATTACATTTGGATTGATTACTCCTTATATGTGGATCCCTGCAGGGTTCGGAAAAATTTATCATGACGTATTGCAAACCAACGCTGCGCAAAGCGGCCTTACATTTGATGTCACACTTATTCCAAAAGCAATGACTATTCCAGCAATCGGTATGATTATTGGATTATGTGTAGCGGTATTCATTACGTACCGAAAACCTCGTACGTATGAAACAGAACAAATTCATACTACCGAAAATGAAATCGTTCCCTATACAAAACGTAGCATTACTTTCGGGTTATTATCTATCATTGCTACATTAACTGTTCAATTAACAACAGAATCAATGATTTTCGGTGCTTTAGCAGGTATTATCGTCTTATCAGTTAGTGGCAGTCTACCACTTAAAGAAGCAGATGCGATATTAACAAGCGGAATGCGTATGATGTCCTTTATTGGCTTTGTTATGATTGCTGCCGCTGGATTCGGCGCTGTTCTTCGAAAAACAGGACATGTTGAATCTCTGGTGCAAACGAGTGCACATATAATCGGAAATAACAAACCACTCGCTGCATTTCTTATGCTCGTTATTGGACTTCTCGTTACGATGGGAATTGGTTCATCCTTTTCAACCATCCCTATCTTAACAACCATTTTTGTACCTCTTTGCATTCAGCTTGGATTTAGTCCAATGGCCACAATTGCAATTATCGGTACAGCCGGAGCACTAGGTGACGCAGGATCTCCAGCATCGGATAGTACCCTTGGACCAACATCCGGTTTAAATGCTGATGGTCAGCACCATCATATATGGGATACATGTGTACCCACTTTTCTACATTACAATATACCGTTACTTATATTTGGCTTTATTGCCGCAATTACATTATAAAAAGGTGCGTATAAAACGCACCTTTTACTTTTTTATTTTTCCTTTTAATTGTTGAAAAGCTACTTTTCCGTTATCTTTGACATAGCTTTCAATTGTCGGTAGTGATGAACCTATCCATTCACACTCTATACTCCCATTCGGTCCAACAATTTTTAATTTATCTGGTATATGTATATTTAGAAATCTCGCTGACCGAATTAACTCAATAGCAATCTGATCACTTGAGGCTACAATTCCATCTATATACGGATTGTTTTGCAATAATGTAATAAATTGTTTATTTGTATACCCTTGTACACATTCTTCTCGATAAGAGATTCCTTCATCCCAAACAGCGTCTAAAAACCCTGCTATATGATCTTCCATTTCTTCACTTTCTTCTCCCTCACCGAAATATGCAAGAAAGTGACACCCTTTCTCTTTTAATAAAGAAACAGCTCTCTGTCCACTTTCATAATAATTTCCATGTGATTGTTGCTCATCGATCACAACAAACGGAAATGGAATTTCTCCTACACTTTTAAAAACTGCTCTCGTCAAAATAACACCTGCAATGTTATTTTGCTTCAGCATATGTATGTATCTATCTTTATTCTCTATATTACAAATAATGATTTGATAGCCTTCTTTATATGCTATTTCCTCAATACAATGTAGCAAAGTGATGTTTGATTGGTTACATAAATTATCTACAAGTAATGCAATTATCGTTGAACTCTCTTTAAATAGTGGCTTCGCTGCACTGTTTGGCCTATAACGTAATTCTTCAATTGCTTCCTTTACTTGTTTTACTGTGTCCTCATGAACGTATCCTTTTTCATTAATAACTCGTGAAACGGTTGCGACTGAAACACCTGCCAATTTTGCAACATCACGTATAGTTGCCACATCGTCACCCCTTAATATGGTAATAGATTACAATTTTACGGTAACCTAAATTACACTATCCGTCAAGATTAATAACTCACATTTCTGAAAATTGTTACATCATTTCACTAAACGATACTCCAACTGAATTTCATGTAAAATTGGGATATTATCATATCCAATACGTGGAATTTCTTTCTTTATTTTTCGTGCCTCCTCTACCGCATTCACATATAAATTAGTCATTACAAAATTACGTTTTTGGTAAAATCGTAACGCATTCATATTATCATTTGTTGTAATAAGCCAAACCTGTCTGCACCGTTCTTCTTCTGCAACTTGTAATACACAATCCACAAGTTTCGTCCCTATTCCTTTTCTTTCTTCAAAGCTATCTAGCGATACAATTTCGCACATATTTCCGGTCACTTCATACGTTATAATTCCGATTATTCTGTCATCTGAGAGCGCAACAAATCCTGGCAACTCTTCTAACTGATGTCCCTTACCACGTGAAACCATCAATGAACTTCCCCAGTTCTCACACATGAACATTCGGATTGTTTCTTTCATCGCTGGCGTAATTTTTTGTATATGCAGCATTTCCTATTTCTCCCCTTTTATATCATTGTGATACAATATAAGTGTATCACATGTAACGGTATTTGGAGGATGAGGTAAAGTATGAAACGTTTTTTTGCAGCATTGTTTACTATACTAGGTGCAATAACTGCCCTTGGGATTTTCTTTACAAATAAAGTGATGTACTTAAAGAAAAAAACAGAGGAAGAAGTACTCGAAAGAGAAACGAAAAAACATTTTCGTATAGAGGATTTTGATGCTCTTCATAAAGAAGAAATTCATATCCCTTCACAATTCGGATACGACCTTCACGGATATTACATTCCTGCTGGTCATTCCACCAATAAGTTTATGGTTTTTTGCCACGGTGTAACTGTAAATAAAATAAACTCTGTAAAATATGCAAACTTATTCTTAAAAAGGGGATATAACGTCCTCATTTACGATCATCGTCGTCATGGTAAAACTGGTGGAAAAACAACAAGCTATGGATACTATGAAAAACATGATTTAAAATCCGTAGTTGACTGGCTAAAAAACCGTTTTGGCACCAATATTACACTTGGTATTCATGGTGAATCTATGGGAGCTGCAACACTTCTTCAATACGCAGGACTTGTAGAAGATGGTGCTGATTTCTATATTGCAGATTGTCCTTTCTCTGATTTTCACGGACAATTAGAGCACCGTTTAAAGGTTGAATTCCATTTACCAAAATGGCCTTTATTACCTTTAGCAAACGCATTTTTGAAAGTTCGTGACGGTTATACAATTCGTGAAGTTTCACCAATCGACTGTATAAAAAACATTAACAATCCCGTTCTCTTTATTCATAGTAAAGATGACGACTATATTTTAGCTGATATGACAAAAGCGTTATATGAAGCGAAAGAAAATAATAAGCAGCTTTATATTGCAGAACACGGTGCACACGCTTGCTCTTATAACGAAAATAAAGAAGAGTACGAAGCAGCCGTCGATCAATTTTTAAACACATATGTGAAAGAAACAAAAAACAGGCTTGCATAAGCCTGTTTTTTATTGCGCTAAAACGTCTGTAACTTGTTCCATATTTTCAGAAATCCATTGCATTGCATCATCTAACGTTGGGAATTCTGTCGTTTGAAATGTTACTTCATCTTGAAGTAACCAAACATCCTTTGCCTCTTGCCCTACACCTGCAATGGACCAATGTAACAAACTATATGGATGATTATCATTCAAAAATGATGCCCACGTGCGCTCATTTGCAATGTTTCGTAATGTATGTAATTGTTTATCCATCTCTCGTCACCTTACTCTAGTCAGTTATGAAAACTATTATAACACTCTCTTCTTTCTCAAACAAAGTGCTCTTTTTATATTGTCAAGCACTTCCCTTGATTATATGATGAAATTAAGCGTTTGGGAAGGAGGGATAACGTTGGCAAAAGTACAAATTAAAGTAAATGATAATGGCTCTTTTCGCGTTACAGGGGACGTGGAATTAGTCGACTCACAAGGGAATGTATTCCCAGCAAAACCGGCATTTTCTTTATGCCGTTGTGGTTTATCAAAAAATATGCCTTATTGCGACGCTTCGCATAAAGGTAAATTCGAGTCTGTTGTTAGAGCACCAGAGGCAGAATAATTTTACATGTGACATGCACATTTTTTTGTGCATGTTTTTTCTTTTTAGCAACTCCGTTATATCCCTTCTCCTTACAACATTTCTAATACTTTTATTTCCATTCCAGCCTGCATATATTTTCACACAATTCTTCACATTCGAATATTTTTTACTAGCCTTTTATTTTTTTTGTGCTATAATTTGAGCAAACAGCATCCTTCGGGGTCGGGTGAAATTCCCAACCGGCGGTGATGAAGTGAAAACTTCTAAGTCCGTGACCCGTTTTCAACTCGAAAACGGTGGATCTAGTGAAACTCTAGGGCCGACAGTATAGTCTGGATGGGAGAAGGATATGTTTCTAGTTTTTTATATAGTGAATACACTTTTATTTCAGTATGCATATTTTTAAAGATTCATTTTGATTCTTTATATATGTTTAATTTTCTATACTTATTTTTTATACTGAAATAAAAAGAGACAACTAGCGTTTAAAAATTCGATATTTTGCTAGGTTTTTTCCTTATGCAGAAATATCAATTATCGTTAGGTTTCTTTCCTATGCTTTCGTATTCAAACTATATTTCTAGAAATCACGTCTCCCAAACCCCAAGGATATTAAATCCTTGGGGTTTTTTGATTTTTTTAGGAGAGGTGAAGAAAATGACAGATCAAGAATATATGAGGATTGCCCTGCAGTTAGCAGAAGGGACATCAGGACAAACAAGTCCAAATCCTATGGTTGGTGCTGTTGTTGTAAAAGATGGAAACATCGTTGGTATGGGGGCTCATTTACGAGCTGGTGAAGAACACGCAGAAGTTCATGCCCTTCAAATGGCTGGTCAGAACGCCAAAGACGCTACCGTTTATGTAACACTGGAACCGTGTAGCCACTTTGGAAAAACACCACCTTGTTGTGAATTGCTTATCGAAAAAGGAGTTAAGCGTGTTGTAATTGCTACTCTCGATTGTAATCCGCTCGTTTCTGGTAACGGAAAAAGAAGATTAGAGGAAGCTAGAATTGAAGTAACTACCGGTGTTCTTGAAGCAGAAGCAGTTTTATTAAATCGCTACTTTTTTCACTACATGAAAACGAAGCGCCCTTTTGTAACAATCAAAACAGCGATGAGCTTAGATGGAAAAACAGCAACTGTAACTGGTGAAAGTAAGTGGATTACAGGTGAAGAAGCACGTGCTGATGTTCACCAATATCGCCATACACATGATGCAATTCTTGTTGGAGTGAATACAGTTATAGCTGATAATCCTCATTTAACAACAAGAATTCCAAATGGTGGGAACCATCCTATTCGTGTTGTTTTAGATACCCATTTACGAACGCCACCATCTTCTCATGTTATAACAGATGGTTTAGCACCGACATGGATTATTGTCGGTAAGGATGTAAAGAAAGAGAAGATATCTTCTTATGAATCTAAAAATATAGCTATATTCCAAATGGAAACGAAGCATATAGAAATCAAGGACCTTCTTTCCTTTCTTGGGGAAAAACAAATTCTTTCTCTATTCGTTGAAGGTGGCCAATCGATTCATGCAAGTTTCTTAAAAACAAACAATTTTAATGAAATTGTAACCTATATAAGCCCGAAATTAATTGGTGGGAAAGATGCTCCTACTTTATTTGGAGGAAATGGTTTTTCAAAATTACAAGATGCGCTTTCCTTGAAAATTCAAGAGATGAAACAAATTGGTGATGATATAAAAATTGTTGCGAATGCCCGAAACGAGGTGACGGAATGTTTACAGGAATTGTAGAAGAATTAGGAACGATAGCAAACATGCAACAAAGCGGAGAAGCGATGAAATTAACGATTCATGCAAAGAAAATTTTATCAGATGTTCACTTAGGTGATAGTATCGCGGTTAACGGTATTTGCTTAACTGTAACAAGCTTTACAACTACTTCATTTACAGTTGATGCAATGCCTGAAACGATGCAGTCGACATCACTTCGCATGCTTAAACCGCACTCTAAAGTAAATTTAGAGCGAGCAATGGCTGCAAACGGACGATTCGGTGGACATTTCGTTTCAGGACATATTGATGGTATCGGAACGATTTTAAATAAAAAACAACATTACAATGCCGTCTATTACAAAATAGCAATTTCTGATGAACTGCTGCGCTATTGTTTGCATAAAGGATCCATTGCTGTTGATGGAACGAGTTTAACGATATTTGATATAGACGAATCTTCCATAACGATTTCACTCATCCCACACACAGTAAGCGAATCTGTCATTGGAGAAAAAAATGCCGGAGATATCGTAAACATTGAGTGTGACATGATTGGTAAATATATCGAACGCTTTATTACTAAACCTACAAAACGAATAGGTTCAATGACTGAAAGCTTTTTACAAGAAAACGGATTTCTATAAGGGGGAAGAACAATGTTTCATCGTATTGAAGAAGCTCTAGAAGATTTAAAACAAGGTAAAGTCGTTATCGTATGTGATGATGAAAACCGTGAAAATGAAGGCGATTTTATCGCTTTAGCAGAGTATATTACGCCAGAAACAATTAACTTTATGATTACACATGGACGTGGTCTCGTTTGTGTACCAATTACAGAAGGGTACGCAGAACGTCTACAATTAGAACCAATGGTATCTCATAATACAGATTCACATCATACTGCATTTACAGTGAGCATTGATCATGTTTCTACAACAACTGGGATTAGTGCTCACGAACGTGCAACTACGATACGAGAAATGTTAAATCCTGCATCAAAAGGTGCTGATTTCAATCGTCCCGGACATATCTTTCCATTAATTGCGAAAGAAGGTGGTGTCTTGCGCCGGGCTGGTCATACAGAGGCTGCTGTCGATTTAGCACAGCTCTGCGGAGCAGAACCAGCTGGCGTCATTTGTGAAATTATTAATGAGGACGGTACGATGGCACGGGTACCTGATTTACTACAGTGCGCAAAACAATTTGATATAAAAATGATTACAATAGAAGATTTAATTGCTTATCGCCGCCACCATGAAACATTAGTGAAGCGAGAAGTGGAAATTACATTACCTACAGATTTCGGTACTTTCCATGCAATTGGCTATTCTAATTCCTTAGATTCGAAAGAGCATATTGCACTCGTAAAAGGTGATATTTCAACAGGAGATCCTGTACTTGTACGCGTTCATTCAGAGTGCTTAACAGGAGATGTATTTGGCTCGTGCCGATGTGATTGCGGACCACAACTCCATGCTGCACTTGCTCAAATTGAGCGTGAAGGAAAGGGCGTTCTTCTTTATATGAGACAAGAAGGACGAGGCATTGGGCTTCTGAATAAGCTTCGCGCTTATAAGTTACAAGAAGAAGGATTCGATACTGTAGAAGCAAATGAAAAGCTTGGCTTCCCTGCTGATTTGCGGGATTACGGTATTGGCGCTCAAATATTAAAAGATTTAGGTTTACAACATTTACGATTATTAACGAATAACCCAAGAAAAATTGCTGGCTTACAAGGTTACGATTTAGAAGTAATCGAGCGTGTACCGTTACAAATGCCAGCAAAAGAAGAGAATAAAACGTATTTACAAACAAAAGTAAACAAATTAGGACATTTACTAAACTTATAATTAAAGGAGAGATTTATTATGGTATTCGAAGGTCATTTAGTTGGTACAGGATTAAAAGTTGGGGTTGTTGTTGGACGTTTTAATGAATTTATTACAAGTAAATTACTTGGCGGCGCTTTAGACGGATTAAAGCGTCACGGTGTAGAAGAAGCTGATATCGATGTTGCTTGGGTTCCTGGTGCATTTGAAATTCCTTTAATCGCTAAAAAGATGGCGAATAGCGGGAAATATGATGCTGTTATTACGTTAGGCACTGTCATTCGTGGTGCTACAACACATTACGATTACGTTTGTAATGAAGTAGCAAAAGGTGTTGCATCTTTATCACTACAAACAGACATCCCCGTTATTTTCGGTGTATTGACGACTGAAACGATCGAGCAAGCGATTGAACGCGCGGGCACGAAAGCTGGTAATAAAGGCTATGAATCCGCCGTCGCTGCAATTGAAATGGCACACTTATCAAAACAATGGGCATAAAAAAAGAGGCTGCGGCCTCTTTTTTTATTTCTTCACTTTTCTCCGTACATCTTTTATTAATTCATCCATTGTCTTTCCTTCTGTTTGTATACGAAGCGTCTGTGCTGTTTTCCATACATTCTCTCTTTTCTTCGCTTCTTCTATAATAGTAATTTCTTTTCGTACTTCCTTTAAATCTTTCCCTTCTGTTTTCAATCCAAAATGTTCAGCTTTCGTTCGAAAATGTTGTTCAATTCGTTGTTGCATCTCTTTTTGTTCAGGATTTTCGGCGGCCTTAACTGGATCAGCACTTATTGCTTTTAGTAAAATGAGACAAGTCATAATCGCTAATATATATTTGTGCATGTAAAATCCTCCAACCCAATATAAATTACATATTTACTATGTACAATTGGGGCTTGGAAAATTCGTCCACCAAAATTCTTTTTTTCGCTCAAAACCCACTAGTATCAAGCATTCACAACTATTTATTACATTTTATTTACAAAAAAAGCAAACTCTTTTACAAGTTTGCTTTTTTCTATCTTATAATGCACATTCTTCAATCTCAAATCCTAAATCTTCAATCATACCCCAGTCTGCAGTCGGTTCTTGTCCAGCTGTCGTTAAGTAGTCTCCAACAAAAATAGAGTTTGCTGCAAATAAACCGATTGGCTGTACAGAACGTAAATTGATTTCACGCCCTCCTGAAATACGAATTTCTTTCGTTGGGTTTACAAAGCGCATCATCGCCAGCACTTTTAAACATTCTACTGGTGTTAACTCTTTTTGTCCTTCAAGCGGCGTACCCTTTACAGCAACAAGGAAATTACATGGAATTGAATCTGCATCTATACGTTGTAATTCGAATGCAATTTCAGCTCGCTCTTCTATTGTCTCTCCCATTCCAAAGATCGCCCCAGAACATGGTGAAATACCGGCTTGTTTCGCTTTTTGAACTGTATCAACACGATCGTCATACGTATGAGTAGAGCAAATGCTTTCGTAATTATTCGCATGTGTATTTAAGTTGTGGTTATAACGGTGTACACCCGCTTCCGCTAAACGTCCTGCTTGATCTTCGTTTAAGAAACCTAAACAACAACAAATCTTTAAATCTGTCGTTTCACGAATCTCTTTAACTGCTCCAATTACGTGATTTACCTCTTTATCAGTCGGACGACGACCAGATGCTACAATACAATATGTACCCGCTTTACGACGAATTGCTTCATGTGCCCCTTCTACAATCTTTTCCTGCGTTAGCCAAGCATATTTATCAATCGGCGCCTCTGAAATAATAGACTGTGAACAATATCCGCAATCTTCAGGGCATAATCCAGACTTCGTATTAATAATCATATTTAATTTTACTTTCTTACCAAAGTGATGGTGGCGAATGATATACGCAGCATTCATAATTTCTAAAATCTCTGTATCGTCAGCCTCTAATATCGCTATTGCATCTTCTTTCGTAATCACTTTCTCTTCTACTACGTCGTATGCAAGTTTTTTCCAATCCCTTTTTGTTTGTACTTGTTTCATTTCATCTCTTCCCCTCTTTTGTTATATGCACAAATAAAGCATGATACGTTGCCATTATCCCTTCATTTCCCGTGAAGTCTCTTTCGTATATGCGAAGCATCGCACGAAAGAGTGAGGGACTTTGACAATATGATTCTTCATTACTATTGGTCGCTCCTACTTTACGAATAGAATGTAGAAACTCCCTAACTTCTGTAAATCTCTCTATGTAACACGTTTCAGAAACATGTACATCCCCTGTTTCTATCTCACATATATGGCGCAACTGATTTTTCGAATAAAAACGTTGCCCAATCGATGTTTCATTTTGTATATTTTTTTCTTCTTTCGCCCGCTGGAACGAAGCATGCAATTCTTGAAATGTTTCCTGTCCAAATGTTGAAAAGAGTAATATCCCCTCTATAGATAAATGACGAAATAAATTTCTTATCACTTGTTTTAAATCATTTAGCCATTGAAATGTGGCATTTGAAATAATGACATCATACGTTTCTTCTAGTCGTAATCTTTCGATATCCTCACAATAAAATGTTACATTGTTTATATTTTGTCTAGTTCTCGCAACTGCAATCATACTTTCAGCAAAATCAATAGCTGTAATTTGTGCTTTCGGAAATAAGTTTGATAATTGCTCTGTAACATATCCTGTCCCGCATCCAAGTTCTAAAATACGTATCGATGAATTTGCACTATATCGCCGATTCAATGTAGAAAGTAATGAATGCGCCATCTTTTTTTGTACATTTGCATATTGATCGTAGGATACAGCTGCCACGTTAAATCGTTTTTGTAGTAACGTTTTGTTAATCATGTCGTATCCCCTCTACAAATTGAATGATTTCATTTGCGCAATATTCGAAATTCGTTACGCATAATGCATGTCCAGCCTCACTTACTACCTTGAGTGTGGCAGTTTCATTCTCAGCCATACTACATGCTGCAGACAATGGGCATATTACATCCCTCTCTCCGTGAATAAGTAGTATAGGGACGTTAATTTCTTTCAATGCTGCTCTCATATCTGTTTCTATTAAATAATCCAAACCGAATTGTAAAGACTGCATAGAATCACCTTTAAAATGTTTTACGATGTCTTCAAAACTTTTATTCTCTTTCAACTCATCTTTCGTAAACATATTTTCATAGAACCGCTTGAGCGTATCTTCTTTCCTTCTCTCCAAATTTCTTTTCAGCCGTTCTACATGCAAAGTATTCCATCCACTACTATAGTCACTTGTATTTGTAAATTTAGCAGTACCACCAATTAGCACGATACCCTTTGCCTTAATTTTTTTATAAGCTTGAATTGCCGCTAATGCTCCTAGTGACCATCCAACTAAAATTACATTTTCATCCTGTGCTACATCTATAATCCTGTTCGCAAACTCACTTTGTTCTTTCACGTTACGCCAATTAATGCATTGAACAGGATATCCTTTAAAATGGGGAAGTACTAAATCCCAAATATTTTCTTCCATTCCCCATCCAGGGATAAAAATAATCTTCAGCTCTTTCATACGAAAAGCTCCTCTTCTTTCGCAATGTGAGTAATTCGGTCAATAGCCCATTTTAAATCAGCTATTGTATGTTGCGATGTAACTGCAAAGCGAATTCGAGAACTATTAATCGGTACAGTTGGCGGACGAATTGCAATAGCTGCAATACCTACCTCTTGTAACCTTTTGCTAAACCGTAAAGCATTTTCATTTGAACCGACTACAATCGGTATAATATGAGTTGAACTATTCCCTATATCAAATCCAGCTTCTCGTAATTTGCTCCTGAAGTATTCTCCATTTGCTATAAGATTCTCTCTTCTCTTATGATCTTCTTGTACAATTTCAATTGCTTTTTGTACCGCTCCTAACGTTCCAGGCGGTAATGCAGTAGTAAAAATAAAACTTCTCATCATATTGTGTAAATACTCTATATAAATTGCATCGCCTGTCAAATACGCACCATAACACCCTAAAGCCTTGCTAAACGTCCCCATATGTATATCAATTTTTTGAGAAAGATCTTTTTCTATATGAGACAACCCTGCTCCATCAATTCCATATATTCCACTCGCATGCGCTTCATCCACTAAAATAATTGCCCCGTATTTCTCTTTCAGCTCTACTAACTCCCTCAAATACGCAGTATCACCATCCATACTAAAAACAGTATCTGTTACGATTAATTTCCGCTTTTCAGGTGACGCTGTTTTCAATAACTTCTCTAAATGATCCAAATCATTATGACGATACCTTTTATGCTCTGCCCCACTTAATATAATTCCATCAACAATGCTTGCGTGATTTAATTTGTCACTAAACACAATATCGTGACGACTCACTAATGAAGAGATCACTCCAATATTTGCGGTATATCCACTATTCACAACTAAGGCTTTTTCAGTGCCTTTCCAATCGCATATACTTCTCTCAACTTCTTCATACAGTGAATAGTTTCCTACCACGAGCCTTGATGCTGTCGCCCCAGTTCCATATTTTCTTGTACATGCGATAGCAGCTTCTTTTAACCTTTCATCTCCAGCTAACCCTAAATAATTATTTGACGCTAAATTTAGCATCCTTTTCTCATCTCGAATAAGCCATGTCTCTTCTGCTTGTTCTGTTACATGCAAATTACGATACTGCTCTCGCTCATGTAATTGTTGCAATTTAGATTGAAGATGTGTGCGCCACGTTTGATTCATTTCGGATAAGCTCCTCTAATTTTGAAATCATTATATATTCTTTAGCAGATTCCAAGACTTCTTCTCTTGTAAACTCACCTGCAAAGAATGGTAATAAACCTAAAACCGGTACCCCACTTAGCTCTTCAATCATTTCTTTATTTTCTTGCACTCTTTCCATTTCGCATTCTTTGCAGCCAGATAAAATGACACCTGCTACTGTTAAACCATATGCCTTTGCGTAAGCGATCGTTAAAACTGTATGATTTACTGTTCCTAATGTAGGGCGTGCTACTACAATAAGTGGAAGTTGTAATTCTTTTGCGAAATCAATTACTAAAGCATCCTCTGTATATGGAACAGCTAATCCACCTGCTCCTTCTACAAGTAGACTATTAAAATCTTTCAATCGTTCATTATAGTGATGAATAATGTCTTTTAACGTTACTGTCCTTCCAGCTCTTTTCATGGCAAGTCTCGGGGCAAGCGGCTCTTCAATAGAGTAAGGGCAAATTTCATCTTCTTTTGTCGGTACACCTGATAATGCCTTTAGCCTTGCTGCATCTCCTTCTGGATTTGATGCAACATGTCCACTTTGTAACGGTTTATATACCCCGATGTTATATCCCAGTTCTCTAAATACACCTGCTAATGCACCGGCGACTACAGTTTTCCCCACTTCAGTATCCGTTGCTGTTATAAAAAAGCCACTCATTATTCTCCCTCCGTAACATCCGAGATTGCTTTATACAAAATACGTAACATATCATCAATCTCATCAATTGTAGAAGCAAGAGGGGGCATAAACACAATCGTATTACCGAGCGGGCGCAAAATCATACCTAGTTCTCTTGAGCGTTTACATACTTGAACACCGACTCTCTCTGTCCATTCAAACGCTTCTTTCGTTTCCTTATTCTTCACAAGTTCAATTCCAACCATTAACCCGCATTGACGAATGTCCCCTACATGTTTATATGCAAAGAGGTCTTCTAATTGCGTCACCACATATTCTGTTTTACGTGCCACCTCTTCTATTAAATTTGTTTTCTCGTATAGTTCTAGATTTGCAATTGCTACCGCACACCCTAACGGATTCCCTGTATAACTATGTCCGTGGAAAAATGTTTTTTGTTCTTCATAGCCTCCTAAAAAGGCATTATAAATTTCATCTGTCGTTACAGTAATTGCAACTGGTAAATATCCGCCTGTTAAACCTTTTCCGGCTGTCAAAATATCCGGTGTTACATTTTCATGTTCACATGCAAACATTTTTCCAGTACGCCCAAATCCAGTCGCTACCTCGTCTGTAATAAATAGAACATTATATTTTGTACATAAATTACGTAGCCCTTTTAAGTATCCTTTTGGCATTGTAATCATACCGCCAGCACCTTGCATTAAAGGTTCTACAATAATCGCCGCAATCTCTTCATGTTTATCTTTCAGCAGCTCTTCCATTTCTTCTAAATGTTTTTTTACAATTTCCTCCTTATTATTTCCATAAGGAGAACGATATGTATATGGATAAGGCATTTTAATTGCTTCAAATAAAAGCGAACTATACACTTGGTGAAACAAGTCTATTGCTCCCACTGAAACAGCTCCAATTGTGTCACCATGATACGCTTCTTTTAATGTAACAAATCTTTGTTTCTTCGTTTTTCCTTTATGCTGCCAATATTGAAAGGCCATCTTAATTGCAATTTCAACAGCGCTAGAACCGGAGTCTGAATAAAACACTTTCTTCAAACCTTCTGGTACAACTTCAATTATTTTTTCGGCTAATAAAATAGATGGAACGTTAGCAAGCCCTAACATAGTAGAATGGGAAATTTTATTTAATTGCTCACGAATTGCCTCATCTAGTTCTGGCACTTGATGTCCATGAACATTTAACCAAATAGACGAAACACCGTCCCAATATTCATTTCCATTTACATCGTATAGCTTTCTTCCCTCTCCCCGTTCAATAATGACAGGATCTTCTTCTAAATAATCCTTCATTTGTGTAAATGGATGCCATACATAGGCTTTATTTTTCTCCGATAACTCTTCATATGTATATGATGGTTTGTCAGTCGTACTCTTACTAAAAGTCACAATTGTCACCCCTAATGTTAACTAGTTTATAAATATAGTTAACATTAAATCTAAATGACTGTCAATTATTTTTAAATCAAGTAGTTCTTAAAAAAGAACAACTTATCATAAGATAAGTTGTTCTACTTTCCATGTTGTATCTTTCCGATTTCTAAAATAATCTCTTCGTCTTTTTTTCCTTCTGTTTCAATTCCAAGTTGTTTTGCATGTTCAATCAATAGATCATGGCGCTTCTCAAATCTTGCGGTATTTACTTCTTTCGCAACCTCTTCTTTTGTTTTTCCTTCCGTAGAAACCCCTAGTTTATCAGCTGCTTTTTCCATCGACTTCTTCTCTTCAGCTTCTTTCGCTTTCTTCACTTCTAACTGCTGTATTTGCTTTTGCTTCGCCTGCTCTGATTCAGCTGCAAAAGCTGTGTAAATGCCAGCACTTCCGCCAATGACTAGTAAAGTGGTAAAAAGAATTATTTTTTTCTTCACTCTTTCCTCCCCTTTCAAATTCATTATAACGCACATTTTCATAGGATTAAAATCGTTCTCCTTTATTTCCCTAAAAAATTATTGAATATTTTTATTGACATGTGAGACGAATATATGATAAAAATTTAACTAACATCATATGAATCGGCATTGATAGGATTTAGTAGTATTTCGATTTCTGCTTTCAGAGAGCTGGTGGTCGGTGCGAACCAGTACAGAGCGAATTATGAATTACCCCCTGGAGCTTCTTTTGCGAAACGTAAGGAGTAGTGAAAGACGGTTATAGACCGTTATATCTAAAGAGTGGTGAAACGACACTGTTTCACAATTTAGGGTGGTACCGCGAACTTTTCGTCCCTGCATATATTGCAGGGGCGTTTTTATTTTATTAGCGCATATCATACGACCCTTTATTTTGTGATACATTCATTTCACAAGCTAGGGTGGTACCGCGATTTCTTCGTCCCTGCATAATTATATGCAGGGACGTTTTTTTATCCATTCATTTCCGTATCATATTAAAGAAACAACAATTACCGGTAATTTGTCACAAAATTCTAAAATTTAGAAGGAAATAAACAATATTGGCGAATTTTATATAAAAAAGAGCTATTTTAGATTACTTAGGAGGGGAAAACAATGGTTTCAAAAATTGAATCTGTTCTTTTAACAGTATTTATCTTTTTCTGCATTGGCTTTAGTGTTATTCAATTAGAAGTTTCACCACACATCCCAATTTTATTTGGTATCGTTTTTTTATTAGCATTTGGATTTATGAAAAAAATTGATTGGTCTACGATGGAAAAAGGAATGATAAGTAGTATTTCAGCTGGTATTCCATCTATTTTTATATTCTTACTTGTAGGCGTATTAATTAGTGTTTGGATCGCTGCTGGAACAATTCCAACTTTAATGGTATACGGCTTCCAGCTTGTATCCCCAAAAATTTTCATTCCAACTGTTTTTGTTGTTTGTGCAATTGTTGGAACAAGTATCGGTAGTGCCTTTACAACTGCCGCAACTGTAGGACTTGCCTTTATGGGCATGGGTAGTGCTCTCGGATACGATCCTGCTCTAATCGCTGGTGCAATTATTTCTGGTGCATTCTTTGGAGATAAAATGTCTCCTTTATCTGATACAACAAATTTAGCGCCAGCTGTAACGGGTGTAGATTTATTTGAGCATATTCGTAACATGCTTTGGACAACAGTTCCAGCTTTCATTATTGCTTTTATCGCATTTTTCATTTTAGGAAGCGGTACTAGTGGAGACGTTGACTTCACAAACTTCATTAGCACATTAGAGAAAAATGCAACGATTTCTATCTTTACACTTATTCCAATTTTATTACTGTTCCTATTCGCATTTAAAAAAGTTCCAGCAGTTCCAACATTACTTGCTGGAATTATAGTAGGGATCATTATCCTATTTATATTTAAACCTAGTACTTCTTTAACTGATTTAATGAAAATTATGCAAGACGGTTACGTTTCTAAAACGGGTATGAAAGATATTGATAGCTTATTATCTCGCGGTGGCCTGCAAAGTATGATGATGTCAATCGCTCTTATTTTCCTAGCTCTTTGTATGGGAGGATTATTACAAGGAATGGGTATTATTACGCAGCTAATGAATATCATCTCTAGCTTCGTAAAAACTAGCACACGCTTAATTATTTCTACTGCTTCAACTGCAATCGGTGTGAACTTCTTACTTGGTGAGCAGTACTTATCTATCGTTTTAACAGGACAAGCATTCGCTAATAAATATGATGAAGTCGGTTTAGAACGTCGTAATTTATCACGTGTATTAGAAGATGCAGGTACAGTTATTAACCCGCTCGTACCATGGGGAGTAAGTGGCGTATTCTTATCGAACGTCCTTGGCGTTCCAACTTTTGATTACGTTCCATTCGCAATCTTCTGCTTAGCTTGTCCAGTTGTAACAATTATCGTCGGCTTTACTGGATTTGGCCTTTCATGGAAGAAGGAAAAAGCTGTAACACTTTCATAATATATCAAAAAGGATTACCTGAATCGGTAATCCTTTTTATATTTCTCCACTATCTATTTGCTTTCTTTCTTCTAAATAACAGAAGGAATCCTGCTCCAACAAACGCCAAACCTGCTCCAATTGTAGAAACAACACTTGTACCTGTTTTCGGTAAATCACGTTCTTCTTTCTTTTCACTTACAGTTGTTGTTTCTTTTACGTTTTGATTATCCGTTGTAGTTTGTCCAGATCCTGTATTATTACCTTCATCTGTTGGTGGTGTCGTTGGATTTTCTCCATTATTTCCTTCACCTGTTGGTGGTGTCGTTGGATTTTCTCCATTATTTCCTTCACTTGTTGGTGGTGTCGTTGGATTTTCTCCATTATTTCCTTCACCTGTTGGCGGTGTTGTTGGATTCTCTCCACCAGTTTCTTTATCATCATCGTTCTTCTTCGTTATATCAATTGCATATTTAGCAAATTCATTTTCAGATGGTCCAACATATGATATTTTTCCATCTTTCTTTATATACTTTTGTGCATTTGGTGAAGAATCGAATGTTGTATGTAATTTATCGGCAACAATCGGTTTAAACGTCCAATTTTTATCTGCTGCTGGATCAATAACTGGCGTTTCTTGCATATACTTCACAATGATTTGACGCGTTTCATCTTGTGATTGGTATACAACCTCCCCTTTGCTTACACCCGGGAACGTTTGGCTACTTCCACGATAGTTATTTGTAGCGACGATAAACTCTTGATTGTCAGCTACTGGCTTACCTTCATATGTCATATTTATAATACGATTCGTATTAGCATTTATAACTTTTCCATCTTTATCGTATTTCGCTGGTTGTGTTACATCAATTTCGTATTTTAAGCCATCTAAAATATCAAAGTTATATGTAGGGTATCCGATATTTACTAATGGCTGTTCTTCTGTTTTCTTTGGATCAATTTGATTAAACTGACCTGCAGACATTTCAAGCCATTCTTTTACTTGTGCCCCATTTACTTTTACAGCATATAACGTATTTGGATATACATATAAATCTGCAACATTTTTAATCGCTAACGTTCCAGCTGGAATATCCGTATAATATGTAGCACCGTTTCGGCCACCCGCTTTAAATGGTGCTCCTGCAGATAAAACTGGAATTCCTTTATATTTGCTGTACTGTCCATTTTCAGCAAATAACTTTTCTACATACCATTTTTGTGCATTTGTCACAAGTTGTACAGAAGGATCATCTTGTACTAATGAGAAATAACTATTAATTGGCGCTGTCGTTTTTCCTACAGCAGTATTCACATAATCAATTGTCGCTTGGTGATCATCTTTAATTTCATTAACTAAATTTTGATCAGATTGTACGAGTGGGTTTCCTTTACTATCAGCAATCGGACGAAGTTGCGGCTTCGATTGCTCTTTTTGTACTTCCCATTTTCCATTTACTTTTTTCAATTGCATATCTATAATACCTAAGTTACTTCCAAAGACACCAGGCATTACAACTGGAACACCATTAAATACGTCCTTCACTTCAGTATGTGAATGTCCCATTAATACCGCATCTACACCAGGAACTTCTGTTAAATAATACGATGCGTTTTCCATGCCAACATTGTAACCACTCTTATCAACACCTGAATGCGCTAGTGCAACGATAACATCGGCACCTTCTGCTTTCATTTTTGGCACCATTTTTTTCGCTGTTTCAACTATATCTTTTGCTTTCACTTTTCCTTCTAGATTTGCTTTATCCCAGTTCATAACTTGAGGTGGAACAAATCCCATTACGCCAATTTTCACTTTTTGTTTTTGACCTGATTCATCTTCTACTTCTTTTTCAAAAACATGATATGGTTTAAAGTAATTTTGATCATTCTCTTCATTATTATCTTTATCATCTTTATAGACGTTCGAGTTAATAACCGGGAATTCTGTTTTACTAATTACTTTGTTTAAATAATCTAAACCGTAGTTAAATTCATGATTCCCAAGAGAGATGACGTCATACTTCATTAAATTCATTAAACGATATAATGGGTGCGTATAACTAGGATCCACAGGCTTCTTCGGATCATTTATTTTATTCGCTACATAATCTCCAAGCGGTGTCCCTTGTAATGCATCCCCATCATCAAACAGGACAGAGTTCTTCGCTTCTTCACGCGCTTTATTCACAAGTGTTGCAGTTTGCACGAGACCTACTTTATTATCGGTTTTCGTTTGATAATAATCGTAATTCATTAAGTTAACGTGAATATCTGATGTTTCTAGAATTCGTAAGTTAACTGTACTCTCCCCAGTGTTCTCATCTGCATGAGCTGTTGCTGGCATTACTTGCGGTGCCATTACACCAATCGCAAGAGTTGCTCCAGCTAGCATTTTTTTTGACTTTTTCACAAAAAATCCCCCTTATACAATTACCAGAAATAATGAAATGAATCCCTATCTGTCTCTAACCACATACCTTTTTTCTTCTATTAGAGACACAATTTTCATTTCACCCTGCGCTAACGAGTAGTCCCCTTAAACGCTCGATTGATGAAGACTAACAATTAATAGGAAATAAAGCTCCCACTAATTAAAATTTCACCTTATCTGACATTATCATATATAAAGTTCTTTCCTATCGTCAATATTTTTTGACAAACTTCAACAAATTTTCTGTAAAGTTATTATAAACTTTTCATAAACATATAATATGCCCTTACATTGCTAATACTGCTGAATATGATACAATTACCAATTACAAGGAGGATGAATTTATGAAAAAAGTCATCTTAACAATTGTTTGTCTCCTCCTTCTGATCATTTCTTATTCTTATTTTGAAAAGAACGACGAGACAAAACAAAATGAACCCGAAGAAAAAACAGAAAAAACATCTACTCCAAGTTGGATTGATAAGCAAACAAACGATTCCTTTTATCATCTCGTACTAGGTGATTCGCTCGCCAAAGGATATGGATCAACACAAGGTGGATTTGCTGAATTAGCCTCTAAACAAATAGAAGCACAAATTCATAAACCAATTACTGTAGAAAACCTTGGGATAAACGGTCTTACAACAGATCGTCTCGCTAAAAAAGTTCAATCAGAAGATGTAAAGCAAAAAATTAGAGCAGCAAATATCATTACAATTAATATTGGGGGAAATAATTTATTTCGCTTAAATCGTGATGTCGGTGTTATAGACGGTATTAAAATGTTAAATAAAGAAAAAGCTCATTTTGAAGCGGATGTAAAAAATATTGTAAAGACAGTCCGAGATCAAAATCCGGATGCTTTACTCATTCTTTCTGAACTCTATAACCCGTTACAACTCGATGACTCCATCGCAAGTTATGCAGATATGTTTTTAGACGGCTGGAATGAATCCGTTTATTCCATTGCAAAAGTGAATAAACCATCTATCGTTTTGCCAATTCGTAAATTAATATCGAATGATAAAAAAGAATTGCTCTTTGACCAAGTACACCCAAATGATAAAGGCTATACGATTATTGCCGATTCATTTACAAAAAAAGTATTGGCCTACAAATATTAAAATTCCCATGAAACAATTCTATTTTTATAACATGTCTTTTTTGTTACAATGATAGTGGAAGGGGGCCTTTATATGGAATCACGCGAGTGGGAACGTATTGTTGATCATCTTCTTTCGCTAGTGCCTCTTTTTTATCGCAAATTTATGCTTCCTGGAGAATTTTCTTCTCAAAGACATATGCCGCCATCACATACACAAGTATTACTGCTTTTGCATGAAAACGGCACATTAGCAGTTTCCGAAATCGGCAAGCGGCTAGCGATTTCACGGCCTAACATGACACCTCTATTAAACAAACTTATTCAAGAAGAACTAATAGAGCGTCATTATAGCGAAAAAGATCGACGGGTCATTTTAATTTCCCTAACAGCTGAAGGGAAATTATTAGTAAATCAGTATCAGCAATTCATTTTAGACAAACTAAAAGAAAATTTCCAAACATTATCTGAGGAAGAGCGCGAAAAGCTCATTCATTCTCTTCAAACCATTCAAAATTTAATTTTGAAAACAAACGTATAAAGCTGCTTCTAAATAGAAGCAGCTTTATGATTCGTAATAGTTACCATAGTACACATTGGAATATGGCCATGTTGTTAAATATGGTTTTTTTTCCTGTGTAGGCTGTTGTTGTGGTAATTGTGGTATTTGTGATAATTGCTGTAATTGTTGTTGCCGATATAATTCGTATTGTCTACTCGTATCATAAACCGGATAATAATTTACATATGGATATACTTGAGGTACGTAATAATAATACATTATCCTCTCCTCCTTTTTCTTAAACATATTCAAAGGAGAAAATGGATGTGACATTGTTTATAATTGTACAAGTGGTTCTCTCACTCGTTTCTTCCTTTTCTTCAAGCGTAACTTACGGTTCTTTTCGTATAAATAATGCACAACGAAATACGAAATGAGACCAAACACAACTCCTAAAATCGTCATTCCAATTAATACATACACTTCACTTTGTAATAAGCTCTTTAATATCGTAAAAATGTGACTTGAAAACAAGTCCGATATCTTAAATGGTTCATGATGAATTTTCTGTACATGAAATGGATAAATCATTTTTCCTAGCGCATACGCAAGCGGAAATAAAAATACTGGGAGAAACGATATTTTCCCAATAATATTGCCAATAACTGCCGCAGGAAAAGATCCCTTTGCTAACCTGACGATTGGATAAAATATTACATATACGAGCGATGCCGTATAAATGACTAACATTTCTAAGCCGAATCCTATAGCAAACCCTAACGATACTTTCTTTGCGCCTTCTGGCGATCGAAGCAACTTATAATATTGAAACTTTAATATTCTCCACATCCGCTGAAAAAACGAATATGTTTTCTTAGTTGTTTTCACCCTCATCATCTCTTTAACTATATTTTTATATGTAGTATGTCCTTACACACTCTGAAAAACAAATTTAGTTTTCTCTTTTATTATAAATGATATCGAAATGGTTAACTAAATATACATATGACATTTTAATATAAAAAAACCTCCCTTTTAGGAAGGCTCTTCTACATTTTTAAATAAACTCACTAATAACGCTTTTTGAGCATGCAATCGATTACCAGCTTGCTCAAAGACGATAGACTGCGGTCCATCTATAATTTCTCCTGTTACTTCTTCTTCACGATGGGCAGGTAAACAGTGTAAGAAACGATATGTTTGCTTCGCATGCTTAACAAGTTCGTTATTGATTTGATAAGGTTGAAATAAAGTATATTTCTCTTCTTCGCCCTCTTGCCCCATGCTCATCCAAACGTCAGTATAAATGAAATCTGCTTCATTCACCGCTAATTCAGGATTATGCAAAACTTCAATCTCAGCTCCTGTTTCCTTGGCAATCGCTAACGCTTTTTTTACAATCTCTTCATTCGGTTCATATCCTACAGGCGTTGCAACAGTCATATGCATTCCGACTTTTGCACTCGCTAGCAACAATGAATGACATACATTATTTCCGTCACCTACGTAAGCCAATTTTATTCCTTTAAATGTATTTGTTTCTTCATATATTGTCATGAGGTCTGCCAATGCTTGACAAGGATGATGATCATCCGTTAAACCGTTAATAACAGGAATACTCGATTCTTTTGCAAGCTCTTCTACATCCGCGTGCGAGAATGTACGTATCATAATCCCGTCAATATACTGCGATAATACTTTCGCAGTATCTGAAACAGTTTCTCCTCTTCCCATTTGCATCTCTTTTCCACTTAAAAACATACCATGTCCCCCGAGTTGTACCATTCCCGCTTCAAAAGATACACGAGTACGAGTTGAATGCTTATCAAAAATAAGCCCCAATATTTTGCCTTGTAATAAAGGCTCTTGCTTATTCTTTTTTAAATATATAGCGAACTCAATTAAAGAAATAATTTCTTCTTTCGTTAATTCTTCTAGTGTTAAAAGATCTTTCGTATTTAATTTCGGTACTTGTACAGTTGACATGAAACTTCCCCCTTATATGATTGATACGTTTTTTGTACAAACTACTTTTTTTATTATATATACTGCCTGTTCTAACTCTTCATTCGTGACAATGAGTGGCGGTAATAGTCTTATAACATTAGGGCCTGCTTGTAATACGAGAAGTCCTTCGTTTTCTAGTTGTTCTATAAAACTTGCAACTTCATGCTTACACTCAATCCCAATCATAAGCCCTTTACCACGTATATTTTGAATACATTCGACATGCTGTAATTCCTCTTGCAACTTCTCTAATACGTACTCACCTTTTTCTTGTACTTCTTTTAAAAACGATGGTCTTTTACTTACTTGCAATACTTCTTTCGCTGCAGCCATCGCGATGTAATTCCCGCCAAAAGTTGAACCGTGTGATCCTGCAGTAAACGACGTTCCGAGCTCTTTCCCGCCAATCATCGCTCCGACAGGAATCCCATTCCCAAGTGCCTTTGCAACGGTAACGATATCAGGCTCTATTCCAACTTGTTCATAAGCGAATAGTGTTCCAGTTCTTCCTATCCCCGTTTGTACTTCGTCTATAATAAATAAGGAACCGAACTTATTACATAATGTTTCAATCTCTTTCAAAAAAGATAGATCAGCAGGTATTACTCCTCCCTCTCCTTGAACAACTTCTACCATTACCGCCGCAACTTCTTCATTCATTACTTCCTCTAATGCTTTAATATCGTTAAAAGGGATATGTAAAAAAGATGGAAGTAATGGACCAAACCCTTCTTTCACCTTATCTTGGCCCGTTGCACTCATCGTTCCAAATGTTCTACCGTGAAAAGACTGCTGGCATGTTACGACAAGAGATTTTCCAGTATGTTTACGTGCTAACTTTAAAGCCGCTTCATTTGCCTCTGCCCCACTATTACAGAAAAACACATAATCTAATGCTCTATTTTCTGTTAATAATGACGCAACTTCTTCTTGTAAGCTGTTTGTAAACAGGTTAGATATATGCCATATATCATCAAGTTGCTCTTGTACACCTTTGAGAACAGTAGGGTGACAATGTCCTAAATTACATACGCCAATTCCTGATGTGAAATCTAAATATTCCTTACCGTTATTATCAATAACTTTCGTTCCAGTTCCCTTTACAAACTCAATAGTTCTTCTGCCATACGTTTGAAAAAGGTGACTCGTCATGCAATACTCACGCCTTTCGTTACCGTCGTTCCAATACACTCTCCCGTAACCTCAGTAAAATCTTTTGTACCATTCACAATACTTATCTTTTGCACTCCCATTTTTAATGATGCTAGTGCCGCCTGTACTTTCGGAATCATCCCACCTGTAATAACACCTGTTTCTATAAAAGTAGCAATTTCAGATTCATCCGTTTCCTTTACCAAATTCCCTTCATGTAATATTCCATCTACATCCGTAATAAAAATCAGCTCTTTTGCCCCTAACGCGGCCGCAATCCCAGCTGCAGCATTGTCCGCATTTATGTTATAAATTTCATTACCATTTACCCCGATTGGAGCAATAACAGGAATATACCCTATATTTATTAATCCTTTTAATAAGGCTGTTTCTACATAACTTACTTCTCCCACATATCCTATCTCCTCGCTGACAGGTTGAACTTGAAGTAAATTGCCGTCACACCCTGAACAACCTACAGCAAGTAAATTATGCTTTTGTAAATTCATTACGAATTTTTTATTCGTACTTCCGCATAGCACCATTTGAACAACATCCATAACTTCTTTTGGTGTTATCCGTAATCCATCTCTTTTTTCTACGTTGATGTTACAATCTTTTAATTTGGCATCAATTTCTGGTCCACCACCATGAACAATCACTACTTTATACTTCTGTTGCAATTTCTTTATACATTCAAAAAACACATCATTTAATTGATTCAACATACTACCGCCGCATTTCACTACAATATAATCGCTCATCTTCTCTCTCCTTATGTACGATAACAAGCATTTATTTTCACATATTCATAGCTTAAGTCACAGCCCCAAGCTGATCCTGTCTCTTCACCTAAGTGTAAGTACACATTAATGACTATTTCATCTTCTTGTAATCTCTCTTTCATTTCTTCTTCAGAAAATATTTGAGGCTCACTATTTTTTAATACCGATATAGATTGAAGAGTAATGTCAATTGTGTTCGGATTAATAACTACTTCACTTTGTCCAATACTGCTAATAATTCGCCCCCAGTTTGGGTCTTCACCATGTATTGCTGTTTTCACAAGACTCGAACCGACTATTTGCTTTGCAATTTTTTTTGCCTCTTCATTCGTTTGAGCTCCTAGCACATTTACTTCTATTAACTTCGTAGCGCCTTCACCATCTTGCGCAATTTTTTTCGCTAAATCTTCACATACCTTCTGTAAAGCACATACGAAAGTTTCCCAATCTGTATGTTCCATATTTATCGGTCTTGTTTCTGATAATCCACTTGCCATAACGATGACCATATCATTCGTAGAAGTATCTCCATCTACCGTAATTTGATTAAATGTATGATTCGTAATTTGGGATAACACTGTTTGCAATACGTCATGCTCTATATGAGCATCTGTCGTAATAAAACTAAGCATCGTTGCCATATTCGGATGAATCATCCCTGAACCTTTTGCAACACCCGCAATCGCCACTTTCTTCCCATCAATAATCATTTCATAGCAAGTTTCTTTCGTGATAAGATCCGTCGTTAAAATTGCTTCAGAAAAAGAATACGCTCCACTTTCTTCCTTCGTCGGTATAAGAGTTGCAATCCCCTTTCGGATTATATCCATCGGCAGTGGAACACCAATTACACCTGTTGAAGCTACTGCAACGTAATTTTCTTTCACTCCAAAATGTTCCGCCCCTAACGCGCGCATCTCGTATGCGTCTTGTAATCCTTGCATTCCAGTACAAGCATTTGCATTTCCACTATTAACGATAATTGCTTGTAACTTCCCTTCTGCCGTTATACTATCCTTCGTTACTTGCAAAGGGGCTGCTTGTATTTGATTCGTTGTATACACAGCGGCACATGATGCTGGTACGTCACAAACGATTGCCCCTAAATCCTTTTTCTCCTTTTTCAGACCATTTACAGTACCAATTGCCGAAAAGCCTTTAGGCGTTACAATTGAACCATTTTCTAATTTTGTAATAGACGCTACTTTAATCATCATGTCCCCCTTATAGATAAAGCGGCATATGTTGTAAACCTGTTGTCTCTTCTAGTCCCGCTATTATGTTTGCATTTTGAATCGCTTGCCCAGCCGCGCCTTTCATCATATTATCTATAACAGAAACGACCGTAACTCTTTCAGTTCTTTCATCGTAAGCTATGCCAATATCACAATAATTTGAGCCTCTCACTTCTTTTGGACTTGGAAATTTCCCTTGCGTACAAATTCGGATGAAAGACGATTGTTCATACGTTTCTTCATACAATTTTTGAAGTTGCTTTATTTCCATCTTTTGTTTTACTTTTGCATAAAGTGTAATCATAATTCCTCGTGATATCGGTATTAAATGTGTGCTAAATGTAATTGGCTGTGATCCATTATTCCATTCTGTAAGCATTTGCTCAATCTCTGGAACGTGCTGATGCTCATTCACTTTATAAATGTGCAAGTTATCATATAGCTCAGGAAAGTGAGTCATTGTTGTTGGTGTTTTACCTGCTCCTGATACCCCTGATTTCGCATCAATAATAATCGAATCTTCTTCAATCATGCCGCTACGTATTAACGGCGCTATCGCTAGCAATGTGGCTGTAGCAAAACATCCTGGGTTTGCAATTAAATTTGCCTTTTGAATCCCAGTCCTCTTCCATTCACTTAACCCATACACTGCTTTTCTAAGAATTTCTTCTTTCGCTGCTGGCCTTTTATACCACAGTTCATATGACGAAGGATCTATCATACGAAAGTCTCCAGATAGGTCAATTACTTTTAAACCTTCTGCTAATAACTTGGGAGTTAACTCCGCCGATACTCCTGCTGGTGTTGCTAGAAATACGATTTCTGCTTCTTTCCCTATTGTCTCCACATCGATTTCTTGTAACGTATGAAAAAGGACATTTCGAAGATGCGGATATACATTTGTTATACACTCACCAACTTGCGAAAAAGAATGAAGAGATGCTATCGAAAAATATGGATGTTGTTCTAATAAACGAATTAACTCAATGCCCCCATATCCAGTGGCTCCAATAATTGCGACTTTCATAAGTTCCTCCTCAAATCGATTCTTTAAATTAAGTATGATTATAATATTGTATATTTATAGAGTCAATTAAATATTTATAAATTTTTAAAAGTGAAAAAACTTAATTTTACTAGAAAAACATTACACACAACCGAATTTTTATACAAAAATAGTGCATGGTAGTTTTTTTATTTCACTTCAAGTACAATAAAACAATACATACGTACATACAGGCGGGAAAAAATATGAACGAAAAATTAATTGAGAAAATGATTATAAAAAGTTTTCAGCAATATCAATGCAGTCCAATATCAAAAGAAGATCAGGAAATGCTAGTGAAACATATTCAAACGGTGACTCATTCAAATATTGAAATTGATTTATACGAGGAGATTGAGGATATTGTTTATGATTATGTGACTGGAAAACAATAAAAAATAGGAGATTTCCATGTGGAAATCTCCTATTTTTTACTTAATGATTTACCTGCTACACGTTCAAACAAACCTGGGAATAAAGCATAAAGTTTTGGACCAATTCCCATCCACTTCGGTAAGTTTACTTCACGTTTTTTCGTGTGCATCGACTTTACGATTTGTTCTGCTACGTATGTTGGTTTTAACATGTAACGTCCCATATTCTTTACATATGTACCAGATTGATCCGCTATTTCAAAAAAGTTTGTATCTATCGGACCTGGATTAATTGCTGTAACATAAATATCTGTATTCGCTAATTCCATGCGTAAACTATTCGTAAATCCTAATACAGCATGTTTCGTTGCTGCATACGCACTTGATTTCGGAGTTGCAATTTTTCCAGCAAGTGAAGCAATATTAATAATATGTCCTTCATTCTTGTTTACCATATAAGGTAGTACCGCTTTCGTACATGCTACTAATCCAAATACATTTACTTGGAACATATCTTTTACTTCACCCATTGACGCATCTTCAAACGTTTTAAAAATACCAAATCCCGCATTGTTTACTAATATATCAATACGTCCCACTTCTTGTAATACCTTTGAAAAAACAGACTGTACTTCCATCTCTTCACTTACATCTAATACATAATAATAGCAAAGCGTATTATAAGTTTCTTTAATTTTGTCTACTAACGCTTGTAGTTTCTCTTCTGTTCGAGCCATTAATACTGGAGTCGCTCCCTGTGCTGCAACTTGCATTGCAACTTGCTCACCAATCCCACTAGAAGCACCTGTAATGACGATTACTTTATTTTGTAAACGTCCTGTCATTGCTGTCACCTACTTTGCATAATAAATCAATTGTTGCGATGACTCATCAATCATCACTTGTTGATTATATGCTAAATAGTCCAATTGTCCAACCGTTTCTGAAATAGTAAGTGGTAATTGTTCTTTATATAATACCGGAAATAGTTTTACACATACTTCAAATGCTGTCATTGGTTTTTCCTTTAATAACTCAAGCACTTTAAAAGCACGTGTTTCTTGCTTTTGTAATCTCGTTTCAATAAGTTGTTTCACATTTAGAACATCTTCCCCATGCCCTGATAAAATGCGTGAAATATTCATTTCGCTTAAACGCTGTAATGTTTGATTATATTGTAGTAATGGGCGTGCCCGCTCTGTTTGCCCTTCATATGGCGGTTCTAGTATTGGATTCGAAGAAATATGACTAATGAGAGCATCTCCACCAATTAATATTCCATCAGATTCTCTATATAAAGAAATATGAGTAGAAGCATGACCTGGTGTTTCAAGTACTGTAAATCCAGGCAAAGAATCAATACGATCTCCTTCTCTCACAGTATGCGTTAACGATCTATTACAAGAATATTTAAGTGTCCTCGTCGTCAATAACGACTCGTCTTTCAAAAATGCTGCTGGCACACCAAACTGTAAGGCCGTCTCTCTAAAAAATTCATGATACCGCTTTAAAAATTCTGGATTTTGTGTAATCCAAGGCTCATTCCAAGGATGTCCAATAATATTCGTCTTCTCAGAAAATATATTTAAAAGTCCACAATGATCTGCATGATGATGCGTAATGACTACTGTTTCAATATCTTCTATCGTATGTCCTAATGCACCTAATTGACTTTCTAACGCATTCCTTGCCTCTTCTGTATTCGTCCCTGTATCAATTAATGTTAATGTCTCCCCCTCAACTAAAAACACATTCACAGTTTCCACTGCAAATGGTACAGGAATCTCCATTCGGTGAATCGCCGTCATGCTTAGCCCCCCTGTCTCTTTCCGGTTCAAAAATGAATACTTCTTCAGTTTACAACTTCTATATATATTTGTCATTATTTTCAGATAAAAAGAGGTGTTTCCTATAAAAAAACGAATGTATGTACATTTATAAGAATTTCTAACCAAAATTAAAGGAGGAACATCATGTCTATTCAAAACATTTCCTTTCTCGGTGCAGGCTCTATTGCCGAAGCTATTATTAGTGGCTTGTTACATGCAAATGTCGTTAAAGGTGAACAAATTACTGTAAGTAATCGTTCTAACGAGACAAGATTACAAGAGCTACATAAAAAATACGGTGTCAAAGGTACTCATAATAAAAAAGAATTACTTACTGATGCAAATATTCTTTTTCTAGCAATGAAACCAAAGGATGTTGCAGAGGCGCTTACCCCTTTTAAAGAATACATAAATAATAACGTGCTTATTATTTCATTACTAGCAGGTGTTTCTACTGACTCAATTAGAAAACTACTTCAAAAAGACGTTCCAATTATTCGTGCAATGCCAAATACATCCGCAGCCATTTTAAAATCAGCTACCGCTATCTCCCCTTCAAAACATGCAACAGCGGAGCATATTCGCACTGCAACATCTTTATTTGAAACGATTGGTCTCGTCTCTGTTGTAGAGGAAGAAGATATGCATGCTGTCACTGCATTATCCGGAAGTGGACCTGCTTATATTTATTACGTAGTGGAAGCTATGGAAGAAGCTGCAAAAAAAATTGGTTTAAAAGAAGATGTTGCAAAATCACTTATTCTTCAAACGATGATTGGTGCTGCTGAAATGCTAAAAGCAAGTGACAAACACCCTTCTATTTTGAGAAAGGAAATTACTTCTCCTGGTGGAACTACCGAAGCAGGTATTGAAGTATTACAAGAACATAAATTTCAACAAGCACTTATTTCTTGTATTACACAGGCAACGAAACGATCACATAATCTTGGAAAAACATTAGAACAACTAACAAAAGAAAAATAGAAAAAGGAGCTCAAGTTTATTTGAGCTCCTTTTTCTATAATTACACTTAGTTATTGTTCTTCCCAAAAATCTCTTCTTGCAGGCGGCGACCAGTCGGCGTTGCTGCAAGTCCACCTTCTGCTGTTTCACGAAGTGCTACTGGCATCGTTTGTCCAATTCTAAACATTGCCTCAATTACTTCATCACATGGAATTGTACTCGTTACACCAGCTAATGCTAAATCTGCTGAAATCATCGCATTTGCAGCTCCTGCTGCATTACGTTTTACACAAGGTACTTCTACAAGTCCTGCAACAGGATCACACACTAAACCAAGCATGTTCTTTAATGAAATTGCCATCGCTGTAGCTGCTTGATCTTGTGTTCCACCAGCCATCTCAACTGCAGCTGCAGCCGCCATTCCACTTGCTGAACCAACTTCAGCTTGGCATCCTCCCGCTGCACCAGAAATACAAGCGTTATTCGCAACAACCATACCGAAAGCTCCTGCTGTAAATAAGAATTCAATCATTTCTTCACGTGTAGGCTGCAATTTTTCTCTTAGTGCAAATAGTACACCTGGCACTGTTCCAGCAGACCCTGCTGTTGGTGTTGCACAAATAATTCCCATCGCCGCGTTTACTTCATTTGTTGCAACAGCTTTGCTTACTGCGTCCAAAATCGTATCTCCTGATAAGCCTTTTCCGCTCTTCATATACGCTTGAACTTTTACAGCATCTCCACCAGTTAAACCAGTTGGTGATTTCACGCCGCGAATACCACGTTCTACTGCTTGCTCCATCACTACTAAGTTCTTTTCCATACCAGCAATTACTTCTTCACGTGAAATACTTCTTGTTTCCATTTCACATTGAATCATAATTTCTGCGATTTTTACATTTTGTTCTTTAGCTTGCGCCACTAGTTCCGCTGCGTTCCGAAACATGGTGTGTCCCCCCTGCAATTATTCCATAATAGTTACTTGACAAATATTTTGTTGCGCTTTTATTTCTTCAATTACTTCATCTGCTAATAATTCATCTGTTTCAATGACCATAAGTGCTCTTCTTCCTTTTTCTTTACGAGAAACACTCATTGTACTGATGTTAATCTCATGTTTCGCAAGGATTGAAGCTACCGCTGCAATAGCACCGAAGCGATCGTTATTTACAATAAGTAGTGCTGGGCTCGTGCCTGATAATTGAAGATCGAATCCGTTTAATTCTACAACTTCAATTTTACCGCCACCAATTGAGCAAGCAACAACTTCAATTTCATCTTCACCTTTATACAAACGAATTCTCGCTGTATTTGGGTGAGGTGCATTGGCATCTTCTTCAATGAATTCCACTTCAATTTCGCGCTCTTTTGCTATTTCTAGCGCCTCTGGAATACGTAAGTCATCTGTTTCAAATCCTAATATTCCACCGATTAGTGCTACATCCGTACCATGCCCTCGATACGTCTTTGCAAATGATCCATATAACGAAATGCTTACTCTTTCTGGTTCATGACGAAACAGCTGGCGAGCAACTTGCCCCATTCTTGCCGCGCCTGCTGTATGTGAACTTGATGGTCCAATCATAACTGGACCGATAATATCAAATACTGAGCGATACTTCATCATAACTCCCCCTAAACCTCTATGCAAAAATTTATTCTACTATTCTATTAACCTGCTACATCTGTCGCTTTTCCAGTTGTACCACGAATTTGTTCTGCTGTATGAATTGGATAATTTTTAAATAAAAGTAATCCAATATAACCTGAAATAATACCAGTTATAATAATACATAAGAATCTTAGCATTATTTTCATTAAAAAATGATATATAATCCACAATAAAGTCTGGTAGCAATCCAAAGTTTAACACAGAAGCCATTGCAAGGATAGCATAAACAAGCGATATCTTTCCTATTATAATTCTCATGTTACTCTCTCATGGTTTAGTCAACTTCACTTGTTACGATAATAACTAAAAAGCATGTGACTTATCATAAATTATAATCTGCCCTCATTATAGCTTGTTTTTTATAAAACGCTTACTTTTGTTGAATTTTAAAAGTTCTGAATAAAACTCCATTCCCGCTATTTGTATCACTTGTATGTCATCTGACTTATATAACAGTTTTTCTAAATAATCATTATTTCGTATTTTTATCGTATATATTCAAACCATTCTAATTTTCTGTATCATCCAAGTATAAGTATAAAATAATAACAGTTTTATTTTAAAATTTTTTTAGACATAAAAAAATGGCAACCCACCGTTACCATTTTTTACAAAATTATTATTTTTCTACTGGGAATGATTTCAAATCTGTCGCTATTTCTGTATTAGAAAACAACTCTCTTGCCTCTTTCAATAATTCCTTATATGTATCTCCTTGATAGCGAGAACTAATGTGAGTTAAGATTAATCGCTTCGCATTTGCCTGAAGTGCAATGCTCGCAGCTTGCTTAGATGTGGAATGAAAATAATCATGCGCTTGTTGCTCATCTTCTGCTGCGAAAGTCGCTTCATGGACAAGTACATCTGCATCTTGCGCAAGCTCCCTACTCGCTTCGCAATATCGCGTATCACCTAAGATAGTAATAATTCTTCCTTTTTGAGGTGGGCCGATAAACTCATTTCCATTTAATATCGTGCCATCCTCTAATTCAACTACTTCTCCATCCTTTAAACGTTTAAAGATTGGACCTGGTTTCACACCCATCTCAAGCAACTTATCAACTAAAAGAGCACCTTGTATATCTTTCTCTACAATACGATATCCAAAACATTCTATACCGTGTGACAATCTTTTCGTTTCTACATAAAATTCATTATCTTCAAATACGGTACCTTCTTCTGTTATCTCCACAACTTCAAGTGGATATTTCACATGTGTCGTACTTACCGATAATGCCACTTCAATAAATTGTTTAATTCCTTTCGGTCCATACACCGTTAAAGGCGTAGTTCCTCCTTGAAATGAACGGCTACCTAATAAACCAGGCAATCCAAAAATATGATCGCCATGTAAATGCGTAATAAATATTTTTTCAATGCGGCGCGGACGTACAGATGTATGTAATATTTGATGTTGCGTGGCCTCGCCACAATCAAATAACCAAGTTTGTCCTCGTTCTTCTAACAATTGTAAAGCAATTGCTGAAACGTTCCTTCCTTTTGAAGGAACACCTGCACCAGTTCCTAAAAATACAAATTCCACTTTCTTTCCTCCAGCTCTAAATATACTCTATCTCTCATCTTACGGAATGTTATTTCAAATGGCAAATTGAATTTACATAACCAATCATCTAGACAACTATATAACACGAACGTTATACTTAAAAAATTTAGCAATCGTTCGTGTTTTGTGTTAAAATGATTATACTACATTTTAAGGGAGCGTTTTATTATGAAAGAAGTATTTCGTTTACAAACTGATTTTTCATCTTCATTTGATCGCTGGGTAAGTTCTTTCGTGTCTGATCACCCAGCACAATTAGAATGGACAACTTTAAAGGAATTAATCCATGAATATACAACATCACATACAAATGATACGTTACCAGCATATATTTCTTCAGCTTTAACATATTACGCCCAACGCGTTTCAACTACAAACAGTTCAGAGATTGTTATTTTTGAAAACCCTACAATCTCGTAATCTATAATAAAAAGCACTGGTTACAGTGCTTTTTTATTTATACTTATTTAGCAAATGATTATATTCCGTCCAAAAGTCGGTATACATACTTCGCTCAAACTCATTTAAAATTATCTTTTCACTTGATTTATTGAATAATTCTTTTGCTTGTAGCGCAAAAGAAACAATTTGTTTTCTATATTCATTTTCATTTACTTCTATATGAAGCCCTTCATAGTATATAGCCTTTTGATCAGTAGAAATAACTTTGACAAAATCCTTTAAAACCACATTTTCACCTATATGGTTTATAGTCCAATGAATTGAAATTGGGCATCCTAACATGAGCATAGTGCCACATCCGTGCAAAATAAGCCCCTCTTCATTTTCAATATCACAAATATATTCTTTATCTAAAGTTCGTAACAGAGCTAAAGCTGATTCACTTATTCCCCATTCCTCATCCATACCTGTTTGTGTAATAATCGTTCCATCCACATTTAAATAAATTTCCCCGTGAGAACATAAATCTTCCTGCTCATTAAACAACCACTTTTGATTTTCAATATTTATAATAAAATTTTGTGGTCCCATTACAAATTCCCCTTTTATAAAAATATTTATTTTTCATATTATTTATAATCAATATCATACATTTCATCCCACATATCTATTATAAATCCGTTTAATATTTTAAAAACACAGATAAAAAAGATATTGACACTACAATTTTACAGTGCTAACATTCAACATGTAATTAAATATGGTCTCTGTTAGGTGAGGCTCCTGTATAGAGAAACGCTGCTGCCCAAAAATGTCGAGAGACGCCAATGGGTCAACAGGAAAGGTCGGAATGAAGGCCTTTTTTAATGTAGCTGGTTTCAGTACCTATGCTATACAGTGCTAAAACTCAACGAGGGAGAGGTGCATGTATTTTGTCATACACAAAAACTGTTTTTATTTATGTCTACTAACAGTCTTTCTTGTGGACTCTTTTAACTGCGAATTCAGACCTTTACTCGTTTTGAGTAAAGGTCTTTTTACGTCTATATGCACCTTACTATGAAACAAACATAGCATATTCAGAAACTACTAAATTGTACGGAGGTGAGGAACAGTTGGCAATTGATGATTCGGCCCAGATACCCATACGTTTTACATTCATATTTCATCATGTAGGTAGGAAAGAAACTGTTCCTCACCATTTCAAATAGTTAGGTAACAGATTGTTTCCTCCTTCATGACAGAGGAGGAACTACCGATGTTTAATTTACAAAGACAAGAAACAAAGCATGCTTATGAGCAAGATAGCATGAAAACAAATAACGAATTATTAGTGGAGGTTGCAACACAAGATGTAAGCTCTGCGTTAAAACTTTTAGAAACAACACAAGATGGATTATCTAAACAAGAAGCGTCTCGTAGACTTTGTTTATATGGTCCGAACGAAATAGCTCATAATAAAATGGCGCCGTGGTACATTCAATTTCTGCTGGCATTTAAAAATCCATTTATTTTCGTTTTATTAGCTCTTGG
The DNA here is from genome assembly GCF_051781745.1 of Bacillus cereus group sp. Bce019. NCBI lineage: Bacteria > Bacillati > Bacillota > Bacilli > Caryophanales > Bacillaceae > Bacillus > Bacillus cereus group sp. Bce019. The sequence continues at coordinate 228,402 of NZ_JBPWJX010000001.1, read as the reverse complement.
AGCACTCTCCTTTTTCACGGATGATATGCAAGGAACAATTGTCGTATCTGCAATGGTACTACTTAGTGCAACAATTCGGTTTTCCCAAGAATTTCGTTCTCAAAAAGCTGCCGATAAGTTAAAAGCTATGGTTCGAACAACTGCAAGCGTATTTAGAATAAATGGATTTGTACATGAAACAAAAAATGTAACGAATTTAAATCAAAATTACACAACAGAAATTCCAATTGAGGAACTTGTACCTGGCGATATCATTTCCCTTTCAGCCGGTGATATCATTCCAGCTGATGTGCGTATTGTATCCGCTAAAGATTTATTTGTTAATCAATCTTCTTTAACAGGGGAAGCACTTCCTGTAGAAAAATACGAACACTGCTACCATACAGAAAATAAGCATATCTTACCGACAAACATGAAAAAAAATTACAATCCACTCGATATGGAAAACCTTTGTTTCATGGGAACAAATATTGTAAGTGGTAGCGCAAAAGCTGTTGTTATCTCAACAAGTACCGATACGTATTTCGGCTCTTTAGCCAATAAGGTAATTGGAAAGCGTGTAGAAACAAGCTTTGATAAAGGTGTAAACAAAGTAAGCTGGCTCTTAATTACATTCATGCTTATTATGGCACCTATTGTCCTTCTCATTAATGGATTCACAAAAGGTGATTGGCAAGAAGCTTTCTTCTTCGCTATTGCCATCGCTGTTGGCCTTACACCTGAAATGTTACCAATGATTGTAACTGCTAATTTAGCTAAAGGTGCCGTTAAAATGTCTAAACAAAAAGTAATTGTAAAACAGCTAAATTCTATTCAAAACTTAGGTGCTATGAACATTCTTTGTACAGATAAAACCGGAACTTTAACAGAAGATAAAGTTGTCCTTGTTCGTCACTTAGATCCCAAGGGAAATGAATGCAATCGCGTCTTGCAATTTGCCTATTTAAATAGTTTCTATCAAACTGGATTGAAAAATTTAATAGATAAAGCTGTTATTAAGCATACAGAGGAAAACAATACATTTAATCCATCTGCTTTTCAAAAGCTAGATGAAATTCCATTCGATTTCGCCCGCCGGCGTATGTCAGTCATCGTAAAGGATATTTCAGGTGAACATACAATGGTTTGTAAAGGTGCCGTAGAAGAAATTTTATCAATTTGTAACTACACTGAAGTGGATGAAAAAATCGTTCCACTTACCGAGGAAATACGTTCAAATGTCAAAAAACTAAGTGAGACACTAAATAGTGAAGGTATGCGGGTTATTGCTGTGGCTTATAAAAAAGATAGAAGAATAAATGATACAGAGTACGCAGTAAAAGACGAAACTGATATGATTCTCGCTGGATATATCGGCTTTTTAGATCCACCGAAACCATCTGCAGCAGCTGCAATTCAAGCATTACAAAAACATGGTGTACAAGTGAAAATTTTAACTGGCGATAACGAAATTGTTACAAGAAAGGTTTGTAAAGAAGTTGGATTAGATATCTGCGAACCAATCCTCGGTTACGAGATTGATTCTTTACCAGATAAAGCATTAGCAAAACTTGCCGAAGAAACGACTGTATTTGCGAAGCTTAATCCCATACAAAAATCTCGTATTATACACGCATTACAAGGAAATGGATACACTGTAGGTTACATGGGAGACGGCATTAACGATGCTGTAGCATTACGTGAAGCTGATGTCGGAATATCTGTTGATACTGCTACTGATATTGCGAAAGAAGCTTCCGATATTATTCTACTCGAAAAAAGTTTAACTATATTAGAAGCAGGGATTTTAGAAGGACGTACTACATTCGGAAATATTTTAAAATATATTAAGATGACAGCTAGCTCTAACTTCGGTAATGTGTTTAGCGTGTTAGTAGCAAGTGCTTTCATTCCTTTTTTACCGATGCTTGCCATTCATCTTTTAATTCAAAACTTACTTTATGATATTTCACAACTTTCTATTCCATGGGACAAAATGGATAAAGAGTTTCTAGAAAAACCACGAAAATGGGATACTGCAAACTTACGAAACTTCATTATTTGTATCGGCCCAATTAGTTCTATATTTGATATTATCACATACGTAGTCATGTGGAATGTATTTGGTGCAAATACACCGAGCGAGCAATCATTATTCCAGTCCGGTTGGTTTGTCGTTGGATTGTTAACACAAACTTTAATTGTTCACATGATAAGAACACAAAAGATTCCATTTATTCAAAGCACTGCATCAACACCAGTCGTTTTATTAACCGCTCTTATTATGGCAATCGGGATTTATATTCCATTCTCACCACTTGGTGCAGCCGTTGGTTTACAAGCATTGCCACTTAACTATTTCCCTTGGTTAGTAGGAATACTATTAGGCTACGCTTTTTTAACACAATTCCTGAAAAAGCTTTATATTAAAAAGTTTCATAGCTGGTTGTAAAAATAAGAATGAGTGGGTATCCCCCGCTCATTCTAAAAAACATAACACATATTATATATGGAGGTGACCATGATGGTATGGTACGACATTGTATTCAGGTTAGTTATAGCAATTATTGTAGGAGCTTGCATTGGAATGGAAAGACAATGGAGACACCGAATGGCTGGGTTACGGACAAATGCTCTCGTATCACTTGGTGCCTGTATAATAGGAAAGGTGTCATGATTTTACTACTTCATGACACCTTCTACATAAACTTATTTTCTAACTTTTGTTGAAACGACTTCTCTTGCTTACGTAGTAGTTGACTACCTCGTTGTAAAATCGGTGTTCCATACTTATCGTTAATTTGATCAATGACAGCAAGTAGTGGTTCTTTTTTCGCATCCTCTTCAAATGAAAATAAATCTAATTGTTTCACCGATTCTGTCTTCCACTCTATTTCAGTAGCTGTAACACCTAGTAAACGAACGGAATCACCATCCCAATGTTGCTTCCATAAACGGGATGCTGCTTGAAAAATATCGCGTTCTTCCCAAATTGCATTTTTCAATTGCTTACTCCGTGTTACTGTTCGCCTATCATGGTATTTAATCATAATTTGAATATTATAGCTGACAAGGGTTCGCTTTTGTAATCTTTTACTCACTGATTTTGATAACCGTTCTAACATATCAAGTAATTTTTTCTCTTCATCCATATCCTTTGAAAAAGTCATCGAGTTACCGACACTTTTATGTTGGCCCATTTGACTCGGATCCACTTCCCTATCATCCGTACCTTTTGCACGCTTTTGTAAATCAATACCGTGCTTGCCAATTTTAGCGCGAATGATATGCTCGTCTCCCTTCGCTAACTGTTCAATTGTATGTATATGAATTTCATTTAATTTTTCAGCTGTTTTTTCTCCAATCCCATGCATTGCTTCAACTGAAAGTGGCCAAATCATTTCTGGAACATCACGTTTTCGAAGTACGGTAATACCGAGAGGTTTTTTCATATCAGAAGCTGTTTTTGCTAGGAAAAGATTTGGAGCGATTCCGATACTACACGGAAGCTGCAACTCTGTTAATAGTGCTTGTTGAATCATCTTTGCTATTTCAAGAGGCGAACCAAGTGCGTAGCAATCTGTAATATCTAAATATCCTTCATCTATTGAGACTGGTTGTATCTTTTCTGTAAAACGAGAAAGGACTTGAAACATTTGAAATGAAGCTTCGCGATATAATGTGAAATTAGGACGCCTTACAATTAATTGCGGGCATAACCTTTTCGCTTCCCAAAGGGGCATTGTCGTACGTATTCCGTATTCTCTCGCCTCATAACTACATGTTATAATAATTCCTTTTCTCTCTTTTTCATTTCCAGCAACCGCTAATGGCTTTCCTTGTAATGATGGATCATGAGCAATTTCAACAGATGCGAAAAAGCAATTCATATCTACATGTAAAATAACACGACCATTTTTCGGATACATTTCTCGCATAGTACTCACTCCCTAATCAGAACGTTCGTTCTTTTATTATATCAAATTTTGCACAATAGTTATAATAATTACTTGTTCTTTTTTATAATCGATATAAATCGAAACTTTAATCGACTCTCACTAATCGGACTTTTACGGGCAGCAGGGCCCCCACCTAACTTCTTTACTTTCGCTGAATTTTGAGGTAGGGGTCTTACTGTCCGGCAAATAGCGGGATAAACTCAACTATACATTCCTTGTAGTTATATTAATCATTGCAATTAATTATTTACTACTTCCGATTTTCAATATGAATACGTTAGGGTTATTCCCTCGTCTAGTACATGTAGCAACAACGTATATACTTCCATAGTTTTTCTTATATTCGCTTATACGTCTTGTCAAAGCAATCGAATCAAAATAAAAAGCGTGTAAATCATAATTGATTTACACGCTTTTTCTATTCCATTACTTCGCTACTTCTTCAATAATTGCAACAACTAATTCTGCTGTTTTTGCTAATTCTTCAACAGGAATCTTCTCGTTTGTTGTATGAATTTCTTCATAACCAACCGCTAAGTTAACTGTTGGGATACCATGTCCTGCAATTACGTTTGCATCACTTCCGCCACCACTTTGGTGAAGAGAAGGTGTACGACCAATTTTTTCAGCTGCACGTTTTGCAACTTCTACAACGTGATCGCCATCAGCAAATTTAAATCCTGGGTACATAACGTTTACTTCAACGTCTGCATGACCGCCCATTTCTTTTGCAGTTGTTTCAAATGCTTCTTTCATTTTCGCAACTTGTGCTTCCATTTTCTCATTAATTAAAGAACGAGCTTCTGCAAAGATTTGTACATGATCGCAAACGATATTCGTTTGTGTACCACCTTCAAAACGTCCAATATTTGCAGTCGTTTCAGAGTCAATGCGACCAAGTGGCATCTTCGCAATTGCTTTCGCTGCGATAGTAATTGCAGATACACCTTTCTCCGGCGCTACACCAGCGTGAGCTGTTTTCCCGCGAATAATTGCGTTCACTTTCGCTTGTGTTGGAGCTGCAACAACGATTTCACCAACTTTTCCATCGCTATCTAATGCGTAGCCATATTTCGCTGTAATACGCTCACGGTCTAATGCTTTTGCACCAACAAGACCTGATTCTTCTCCGACTGTAATAATAAATTCTATTTTACCATGAGGGATATTTTTCTCTTTTAAAACACGGATTGCTTCGAACATTGATGCTAATCCAGCTTTATCATCCGCACCTAAAATTGTTGTACCATCTGATACGATATATCCATCTTTAATAGAAGGCTTAATTCCATTACCAGGAACTACTGTATCCATATGAGAAGTAAAGTAAATTGTATCAACACCATCTTTTGTTGCTGGTAAAGTACAAATTAAGTTACCTGCACCATGACCAGTTACAGCCATTGTGTCATCTTCAAATACTTCTACACCTAAATCTGTAAATTTCTTCGTTAATACTTTGCAGATTTCTGCTTCAAATTTCGTTTCAGAATCTACTTGTACTAATTCCATAAATTCATTTACTAAACGTTCTTGATTAATCATAAGACTGCGCCTCCTGCACTACCATTATGTATGTAACACTATTAATTATAACAGAATTTCGCAAAAGTTTCGAAATACAAGACAAAAAACAGATGGTTTACATGTCTAGATAACCATCTGCTTTCTATTACTCATTTAACAATACCCAGCGCATATGATCTTCCCACACGCCATTTACCATTAACATCTTCCTAGACACGCCTTCATATTGAAAACCTATCTTCGTTACTACTTGTATAGATGCTAAATTACGAGGCATAATCGGAGCTTCTATACGATGTAACTGAAATTCCCCAAAAGCAACTTGAATTGCTTTTCTAAGCGCTTCTGTCGTATACCCTTTGTTTAACTCTGCTTTATCTAATTTATAACTGAGTACACAAGATTGATAAATGCCACGAACGATTAAATTAAATGAAATACACCCAATTATTTTCGTATCATCACCCTTTTTAAAAATCCATAGTCTGATGATTTTCCCTTCTTCGAACTCTTTTCTATCCTTTTGCAACTTTTTCTTTTGATAATCTAGCGTAAAAAAATCATCCGGTCTATACTCTTCCCAAGCTTTTAAAAATTCACGATTTCTGTCGTAATATTGAAGAACTGTTTCAGCATACGACTCATCAATTTCCCTTAAGTATAAACGATCTGTTTCGTATATTTTCATCATCGTATCTCCATTCTTCAGCTTGCCCAACTAAAAATTAACAATATACCCTTTTACTATATTCTCTATACACACTCAAATTTCCTGTTATATTTTGCAATCCCCTCCCGAATTTTGTCCTCACTCTCCCCTTGTCCATAATTTCATTTCTCGTTACAATGAAATTGTACTGATTTGCAAGGAGGTATAACGATGCATAAAAAAGCTCAAAAAGTTATGGTTTATGTGATGCTGATTTCTATGCTTGTAACAACATTACTTGCTGGCGCGAGTATGTTTTGGTAAAAAGGGCGATGTGTTCGTCCTTTTTTTACTTTTTACACATGACAAAATAAACCATCTCGACATCGAGATGGTTTATTTTATATAAAACACAATCGCTACAATACTAAAGGAAAATGACATTACAAGTGCTATTACAAAACTTGTATATTGTTTCTGCTGAAATGCTCCAATAACAAAAGTTAGATTAAGTAATGCCATACATACAATCGCTACAAGATAAGAACATATATTAAAAGTTGCCAATATGAATGTAATAACAAATAGAAATCCCATAAAAAACTGCATATACGAAAGTTTTGGATTCAAGTACATATGAGCAACCCCTTTATCTAATTTTATCTTTCTATATTCTCATTAACGCACGGTTATGTACACATGTCAAGACAACTTATTATAATAGAAAAAGCCAACCTTTTCGTTGGCTTTTTCATATGCAACGGCTCCTTTTTCTTTTGCCAATTGCTGAAATGATTTTTTCGATTTCACAATCCATACTTTCGTTCCAATTGGAATGCGATCAAACAAATATTCCACATCGTTTTTCTTCATTCTTATACACCCTTGTGAAATATACTTTCCAATTGAACTCGGTTGGTTTGTTCCATGTATTCCATATTTACTTCCATCAGTTCCTCTTGCATTAAATCCAATCCACCTTGACCCAAGTGGATTTTTTGGCGACCCACCTGGAATATCCTTCGCAATATAATACGGATCCTTCGCTTTCATTACAACATCAAAAGTTCCTTCTGGAGTTAATTCATTCGTTTTCCCTGTCGCTACTGGAAAAACCTTTTGAATCTTTCCATCGTCAATGTAAGCTAATTTATTCGTTGCTTTATTTACAATAATAAAAGGATCTCCGGCACGTGGATTATCCCCAAGAGGCCAAATCGGCGATAAAGAAAGACATAATATGATAGAGAGAAGATACGGCATAGATAATTCCTACCTTCTATATAAGTTCTTTTATATTATCCTTTCCCTTAAAGCGACTTTTAATGAGTAAATATTGTTCCATTTCATACACAAGTTGAACAAGTTTCGCACGTATCTCAAATTCTTCGCGTGTAGCTGGTAATGGCATGTCTCTAAATAATTCCCTCATTTCTTGAAGCTGCCTTAAGGAAATAACGCCAGTACTCTCAGGGCTAATAGCATTACCAATGTTTTCAACAACATCTGCAATCATGTCAGCTTGTTCATATGTCCATGATAAAGAAGCTGCTAGTGGTATCATTCGCTCTAAAATTTCGAATTGTTGCATACGCATATTAAAATAACGATAGTAATAATCATCTTCTCGCATAAATGCATTCTCAAGTTTTTTAAACGATAAATCTCTTGCTTCATTTAACATATTCTCGGTTTCAATGAGTTCTGCCCCACTCCAACTACTTTCTCGATTTCGTAAATACACAACCATTTCAAACAAAATCGTTTTAAAATTGCTCTCTATTTTATCCTGATACTCTTTTAGCTTATTTTCACTACTCGGCATATACATATTTACTAATAACGCCACGCTAATCCCTATCGTTAATATAGCAATTTCATTTCCAACTATAAGCCATGTAATTTGCTTCAATGAATATAGATGCATAACAATAACTGAACTCGTGACAATGCCTTCTTGAATTTTAAGCATTACTGCAGTCGGAATAAATGTAAGTAACAATATGCTAATTGCAAGTGGTGTATAGCCGATCGTTTCAAAAATACAAAACGCGAATACCATTGATAATACACAAGCTAGAAAACGATGTAACGACACTTGAAGCGATTTGCGCTTCGTATTTTGTACACATAAAATAACTAAAATACCTGCTGAACTATAAAATTCCAACCCTAATAACTGAGCAATAAAAACTGCCGCGCCTGTCCCTATTGCTGTTTTTACTGTACGGTATCCAATTTTAAACATATCATTACTCCTATATGTATAAACGTATTTACAGCTAGTATAAAAAAAGGATGACACAATGTCATCCTTTTCTACTTATTATTCACATAACCTTTTCATATTACAATATTTTTTGTAAAAATTGTTGCGCACGTTCACTTTTCGGTGCTGCAAAAAATTCTTCTGGCGCACTATCTTCTACAAGCTTTCCTCCGTCCAAGAAAAGAACACGATCTGCCACTTCTTTTGCAAAGCCCATTTCATGTGTAACGATAGCCATCGTCATTCCTGTCGTAACTAACGATTTCATAACTTCTAACACTTCTTTCACCATCTCTGGATCTAGCGCCGATGTCGGTTCATCAAATAACATAACTTCGGGTTCCATTGCTAACGCTCTTGCAATTGCTACACGTTGCTTTTGTCCTCCCGAAAGACGATTTGGATACGTATCTTTTTTATCTACTAGTCCAACCTTTTCTAAAAGTTTCTCAGCTTTCTTTTCAGCTTCTTGCTTCGTTACCCCTTTTACATTGGTAGGAGCATACGTAATATTTTCTAATACAGTCATATGAGGAAATAAGTGAAAATGTTGAAATACCATACCGACATTTTCACGAACATGCATAACATTCGTTTTCGGATTCGTTACTTCTTCCGTTCCAATCCAAATGTGACCATCCGTTGGTGCTTCTAACATATTCATACAACGTAAAAATGTTGATTTTCCTGATCCAGAAGGTCCTATAATTGCAACTACTTCCCCTTTTTCAATCGTTGTTGTAATTCCTTTTAATACTTCGTTTTTACCAAATGATTTATGAAGGTTTTCAATTTTAATCACTTTTCTTCATTCTCCCTTCAATTGCCTTCCCGACTAATGTAAGAATAATGACTAACATATAATAAATCAGTCCAACAAAAAGTAATGGTTCAAGATATTTAAATGTCTCACCGCCTACGATGTAAGCACGACGCATTAAATCAGTCGCGCCTATTACTGTTACTACAGCCGATTCTTTCGTAAGTGTCGCAAATTCGTTCACAAGCGCTGGTAATATATTTTTTAATGCTTGAGGGAAAATAATATTTCTCATCATTTTTCCGTATGGTACCCCTAAAGCCATTGCTGCTTCTGTTTGTCCTTTATCAACCGCTTGAATACCAGCACGAATTACTTCTGACATGTATGCACCTGAATTCAAGCTAAATGCAAGTACAGCAGCTAAGAATGCTGGTATTTCATAACCAATTATTTGCGGGACACCGAAATAAATAATCATTAATTGCAATACAAGGGGTGTACCACGAAAAATTGATGTATAAAAATCTGCTGCTATATTTAATGCTCGTATTCTAGCAATTTTACAAAGTGCTAATAGCGTTCCTAAAATAAATCCTGCTAGAGCTGATACTGCTACAATTTTCAAAGTAACTTCTAAACCTTTTAATATATATGGTATCGAAGGCGTAATCGCCGAAAAATCTAAGTTCATTCTTTTCATTCCCCTCACAGAAAAGTGAAAGGCAGCTTATTTTCCGCTGCCAAACCATTTCTTCACTAATTTATCCATTTCTCCATTTTCTTGCATTTTTTTAATTACTTTATTAAATTCAGCTGTTTTATCACTGTTTTTCGGAAGGGCAATTGCTGCTCCAACTTCTTCTGGCGCTTCTTTAATTTCAATTCCTTGTAAATCTTTCATTTTCTCTAAATAATTTTTAGCAACTGTATCTTCTATAATTGCAGCGTCAAAACGACCAGCTTTAATTTCTTGTACGATTTCTGGTATACGGTCACGTCCCTCAACTTGGAAATCTACTTGTTTTTTAAATTCTGCTGCTTTCTCTTCTTGGATAGATCCTGTTTGTACCCCTACTTTTTTCCCTTTTAAATCCTCTACAGATTTAATGTTAGAATCCTTTTTAGAAACGACCATATTTTTCGCAACAAAATAAATATCTGTAAAATCAACATTATTTTTACGCTCTGCAGTTGGCGTCATGCCTGCCATTACGAAATCAACTTTTCCTGAACTAAGAGATGCTAATAAACCACCAAAATCCATATCTTTCACTTTCACTTCATACCCAAGTTCTTTTCCGATATATTTAGCAACATCAACATCAAAGCCGATAATTTCATCACTTTTTGAAGCTTCTACGTATTCATATGGTTTATAATCTGCTGAAGTTCCCATTACGAGTACTTTCTTATTTCCTTTTGTTTCTTTCGATTCCCCATTACTACAAGCGCTGAACATACTTAAAATTAAAATAAGTGCAAACGATATTGATACTAACTTCTTCATCTTTCTTCCCCCTAATAATGTATATTTAAAAGTTTAATAGAATATTTATTCGATGTCTGTATTGTATCAGCACTTTTATTTTTATGCAATATATAAAATAAAAATAAATAACAAAACAATATAAATGCTGTTTATTATGTATAAAAAAATGCATAAAACAACACAACTATGCATATCTCAGAAATTTTAATAATAAATAAAAAAGGCGGCACATCCACTTGATTGTGGACGTGCCGCCTTTTCTCTTATTTTTTATAGTTCTTCACAATTCTCTTCGAAATATGATTGTAGTTTGGCAATAACTTGCATCGGTTCATGACCTTCAATTTCATGACGCTCTACCATCGTTACAATTTTTCCATCTTTTAATAAAGCAAATGATGGAGAAGAAGGTGGGTACCCTTCGAAATATTCACGCGCTCTTGCTGTCGCTTCTTTATCTTGACCTGCAAACACCGTTACAAGGTGGTTAGGACGTTTATCATAATGTACGGAATGCGCAGCAGCAGGACGAGCAATACCACCTGCACAACCACATACAGAGTTTACCATTACAAGTGTTGTTCCATTTCTTTTAAACGCTTCTTCTACCGCTTCTGGCGTCGTCAATTCTGTATATCCAGCAGAGACAATCTCTTCACGCGCTTGGCGGACAACATCATTCATAAAAAAGTTAAAATTAATCACTCTTTTCCCTCCTCTAAAACTACCTATTTGTATCTTACCAGTTAATGTTTATGAAATACAAGTAAGTTTACTTGTATTTAAGTATAGAAAAGGTGTTAGAGCTCTTGCTCTAACACCTTTTCTTTAATGACCACGATGTTTTTGCTTTGCTTTTAATACTTTAATTAAACGTCTTCTTTCTTTTTCAGCTTCTCGCTTCTCTTTAGACTGCACTTTCTTTTCTTGCTTATGCAATTCATAAGATAAACTAATCGCCTCTTGCGCCTTAGTAAAACGTTTAACATTTGTTTCTTTTGCTGCTTGTCGTATGATACGCTTTATGTTTTTAGGACGCTGTTTTTCTTTAACTTCTACACCACATTTTGCAAAGTGCTGAAAATGCTCTAAAATTGAACCATTCACAAACATAAGCACTTCTTCATCTGACGGTTCCGCTCCAAAAATATACCTCGCTCCATACAATTTCCCTTTTTCTTTGCATGTAATGATTCCAACAAAAAATTGGCCATCGTGATATACTGTCAAATCCATTGACAGCCCCTCCTTTAAAAGATTAGAAATACGGGACATCCCGGAGGGGAAGGTTACTGACATGAAATCATGCGTCTGGACTACCAACCAGAACTGTGTTTTTGTATTTCTTTCACTATGATTATATCTTTTTTTCCATAATCTTCATATATTCAGCAATCATTTTTTTATGCGATCCTACAATATAGTCAGGTAGTTCTGTTACTGAAAAGAATTTAAGCTGAACTGCTTCTTCTTTATTCATAACAAAATCCCCTTCGTATTCACCCGTATAATAGGCGGTTGTTACAGATTGAAATTCATCACCGTTTGCTAATTTTGTAAAGTAGTTCGCTCCAGAAAATACATTGATTAGTCGCAAGTTCTTCACTTTTATTCCTGTCTCTTCATATACTTCACGATAAGCTGTTTCTTCTGGTGATTCACTAAGCTCCATTAGCCCACCAGGTAGCCCCCATTTTCCGTACGGCTCTGTCCGCTGCTGCAATAAAACATATCCATTTTCATTTATAACGAGTACAACAGCACCAACTAAAATTAAAGGGCGATGACCAACTATTTTTCGTAATTCTTCTACATATCCCACCGTATCGCCTCCTTTTTCGTTGTCCACACTATTGTATCATATGTACGAAACGACAAAATGCGTATATTTTTCATTTTTTTAACAAAATATTTATTTTATGTGATTCATCTACTGTAGCTAACATAATAGATTCGACTTCTGTACTCTCCTCTAGAAATTTTCTCGCCCACGCTTCTGTTTTTCCTAATAATGCAAGAACATCTTTCTGTATCCTCCCAACCTTTACTAATACAAAAGAAACTGGAGATTTTTTTCCCGCCACTTTAAGATCAAGCCGCGAAACTGCTTCATATTCTGGATACCGAAATATAGAAACGACACCGTTCGCTTCCCATAATGCTAATTTAATCGTTTGAATATCGCTCACATTTCGCATACGAAGTTCCGAAAACAAATATTCCACGGTAATTCTCGCCTTTTTCAAATTGCTAAAATCAATGGAACCATTATGTATAAGAATGATAGGTGCTGGCTCTAAAAAACGTCTCCATCTATCCCATTTCAGCATTAAAACTGAGCTTATAATATGAAGTACAACGAGTATGAACGTTGTAATCATCGAGCCCAGTAACCCTACTTTTTCATCAGACAATGCATTAGAAATATTCCCACCAAGCAATAACACTAATACAACATCTAAAAAACGAAGTTGTGCGATAGACCTTTGTCCCATCGCTTTCGCAACTAATATTAAAAATATGTATGCTATAATAGCCCGAATAACCCATTCACTACTAGAAAGATGCCGTGCTCCTTCAAAAATATGCATATGCATCACTTTGCACTCCTTACCCGTCTCAAACTGCTAACCTGTTTTAGTTTGCAACGTTTATGAGCATATATGTAAAAAAGCTGGTTCGTTTAAAAACGAACCAGCTTTTTTTACTTAACTGAAAACATATATTTTTTATAAGTTTTCCGTACCGATAGTATGAGCCCCATCATAATCATATTCGAGAATAAGGAACTTCCCCCATACGATAAGAAAGGTAATGCAATACCTTTTACAGGCATTAATCCAACGATCATACCGATGTTTTGGAATATTTGAACTGTTAATATACCGATCGATCCAGCGCATAATAATGTACCAAATAAATTATCAGCGGAATAACCAATAATAATTGTTCGATATAGTAGTAATAGGAACAAGAAGACAACTAAGGCTGCTACGATAAATCCACCTTCTTCGGCAATTGTAGCGAAAATAAAGTCAGTATGCTTCTCTGGGATATAGACGCTTCCTCCCCCAAACCCTTTACCTTCCATTCCTCCACTACCTACAGCTAAAATCGATTGTTGCGTTTGATAACCTTGATCTGCATTTTCAAATGGATTTAACCAACCTACAATACGCGACTGTTGGTGAGGTTTTAGTAAAGTAACTAAATTATTATAGAAAAAATCTTGATACTTAAAGAAAATAAATATTAAAGCAGATAATATGGTCAACGGAATAACTGTACATAATGCTATCAATTTCTTTTGAATACCTGACATAAATAAAATACATGCAATAGCAGCAGCATATAAGAACACCATACCTGTATCAGGTTGACTATATACAACCGCCATAGGTGGAAGTGACACTAGCATAATTTTACCTACTAGCTTTAAATCTGTTTGGAATGTCCTTGCCATATACTGTGCATTATGTTTTACTGCTATACTCGCTACTACAAGTAGCAATGCAATTTTGAAAAACTCAGACGGCTGAATTTGTCCAAATACTGGGAAAACAAACCATCTTTTTGCACCTAATTTTTCAGGTGTAAAACCTGATGGTGGTAATACTTTCAAAAGAATAAGTGAAGCAAACCCAGCAATATAAAGCGGCCAAGATAATTTTTGTAACTGATCTAAATCAATGCTTGCAACAAGAAGTAACAATACAACCCCAATTATGTAGTTAACACCTTGTTTCATAGCAAAGTTTGCAGCTCCATACTGTCCCGTTTGCTGACTGCTATATATAGCAGCTATACTCGTCACACATAGTGCACACAAAATTAAAATTAATTTTACATCTAAACTTTTTAGAAACTCGGTACTTCTTTTCATGACATCCTCCTGAAACATTGTTACGGCAAAAATAAAAAACCAGGAGTCAACATTCTTCATGTTTTGACGACTGATTACACATTATCTATAAAACACTTATATAGAATAACTCTCTTTTTCATACAATACAATATATTATACTACAGTTTCATCAGTAAGATTTGCCAAAAAAATTATTCTTTTCTTATTTTATATCCATATACCATATATCAGCAATGTATTTTCGTAAATTCCTAATACATAATCATTTATTGTAAGATTACTGGGAAAGGTATTTATACATATAGTAGGATGTAGATGAAGAAATAAGATAATAAAAAGCTCGCATAAGCGAGCTTTTTATTAATATACAGATGTATTATTTTCTGACATGTTTTCTAAAATTTCTTTAACACGCCCTAAGAACTTACCACAAATTAAACCATCAAGTACTCGGTGATCAAGTGATAAACATAAGTTAACCATGTCACGAGCACCGAACATACCATTATCCATAATTACTGGGCGCTTTACAATTGATTCAACTTGTAAAATAGCCGCTTGTGGGTAATTAATAATACCCATAGATTGAACAGAACCGAATGATCCTGTGTTATTAATTGTAAATGTTCCACCTTGCATTTCGTCTGCTTTTAACGATTTCGTACGTACTTTTCCTGCAAGTTCCGTAATTTCACGAGCGATACCTTTAATTGTTTTCTCGTCCGCTTGCTTAATTACTGGTACAAATAGTTCTTCCTCTGTTGCAACAGCGATAGAAAGGTTAATATCTTTCTTCTGAACAATTTTATCGCCAGCCCACATTGAATTAATTTGAGGATACTCTTTTAATGCTTGTGCTACTGCTTTTACGAAGAAAGCAAAGAATGTTAAGTTAAAGCCTTCACGCTTCTTGAAGTCACCTTTAATTGAGTTACGGTATGACACAAGGTTTGTCACATCTACTTCAATCATCATCCAAGCATGTGGTGCTTCATGTTTACTACGTAACATGTTTGCTGCGATTGCTTTACGCACACCTGTTACTGGAATTTCGATATCTCCAGGCATTGTAGGTACAGAAACTGGTTTCGCAGCTTCTACTTTTTGCGCTACTGGTGCTGCTTTTGGTGCTTCTGGGCGAGCTTCTACTACTGCCGCTACAGCTTCCTCTTTCTTCGCCGCACCTGCTTGCGGAATATTTCCAGATTCCACTAGCTTTAAAATATCTTTACGAGTGATACGGCCGTTTGCTCCCGTACCTTCTACTAGATCTAAATCAACGTTATGCTCACCCGCAAGTTTTAACACAGCTGGTGAAAAACGTGGTTTTCCATCAGTTGGTTGTTTTACTTTCGGTGCTTTTTCAGACGTAGCTACTTCTGCCTTTGGTTCTTCTTTCGTTTTTTCCTCAACAGCTGTTGCTGCTACTTCATCTGCGCCTTCTACTTGAATCACACAAACTACTTCACCTACAGCTAACGTATCACCTTCACCAGCGATTAACTCTTTTACAATCCCCGTGAAAGAAGATGGTACTTCAGCATTTACTTTATCAGTCATTACTTCTGCAAGCGGATCATACTTGTTTACGTGATCGCCAACATTAACGAGCCATTTACTAATTGTGCCCTCTGTAACGCTCTCCCCGAGCTGAGGCATTGTAATATTTTCTACAGCCATGTATAGTCCCCCCGATTAAAATTCCGCAAGTTCACGCATTGCTTTTTCAACTTTATCTGGATTTACCATAAAGAATTTTTCCATTGTTGGTGCATATGGCATTGCTGGAACGTCTGGACCTGCAAGACGTGCGATTGGCGCATCTAAATCAAATAGACAGTTTTCAGCAATAATTGCTGCCACTTCACTCATAATGCTTCCTTCTTTATTGTCTTCTGTTACAAGAAGAACTTTACCTGTTTTAGAAGCTGCTTCAATGATTGCTTCTTTATCTAATGGATATACAGTACGTAAATCAAGAATGTGTGCAGAGATGCCATCTTGTGCTAACTTTTCAGCCGCTTGAAGAGCAAAATGAACACATAATCCGTACGTGATAACTGTAATATCATCACCTTCACGTTTTACATCTGCTTTTCCGATTGGTAATACGTAGTCATCCTCCGGCACTTCACCTTTAATTAAACGATATGCACGTTTATGTTCGAAGAATAATACTGGATCTTCATCACGAATGGCTGCTTTTAATAAGCCTTTTGCATCATATGGTGTAGAAGGGATAACGATTTTTAAACCTGGTTGGTTTGCAAACATCGCTTCTACAGATTGTGAATGATACAATGCACCGTGAACACCCCCGCCAAATGGTGCACGAATTGTAACTGGACAAGTCCAATCATTATTAGAACGATAGCGAATTTTTGCTGCCTCAGAAACAATTTGGTTTACTGCTGGCATGATGAAATCAGCAAACTGCATTTCAGCGATTGGACGCATACCATACATTGCCGCACCAATTGCTACCCCAGCAATTGCAGATTCTGCAAGCGGTGCATCAAGCGCACGATCTTCACCAAATTGATCATACAAACCGTGTGTCGCTTTAAACACGCCACCTTTTTTACCAACATCTTCTCCTAAAACGAATACTTTCTCATCGCGTTCCATTTCTTCGCGCATTGCTAATGTAATAGCATCAATATAAGACATTACAGCCATGAAACGTTCCCCCCTATTCTGCGTATACGTGCTTCAATGCATCTTCAGGTGCTGCATACGGAGCATTTTCTGCATATTCTGTTGCTTCATTTACGATATGCATAATTTCGTCTAACATTTGTTTTTCCGATTCCTCAGTTAATACACCAGCTTCTTTTAAATAAGCCGCGAATGTTATAATTGAATCTTTTTTCTTTGCTTCTTCTACTTCTTCTTTATCACGATAAACACGATCATCATCGTCACTAGAATGTGCTGTTAAACGATATGATACTGTTTCAATTAAAGTTGGGCCTTCACCACGACGACCGCGATCTGCTGCTTCTTTTACAGCTTTATATACTGCAAGCGGATCGTTTCCGTCTATTGTATATCCAGGCATACCATAACCAATTGCACGATCTGATACGTTTTTACATGCTAATTGTTTTTCAACTGGAATAGAGATTGCATATTTGTTATTTTCACACATAAAAATAACAGGTAGTTTGTGTACACCAGCAAAGTTTGCCCCTTCATGGAAGTCACCTTGGTTTGAAGAACCTTCTCCAAATGTAACGAACGTTACTAAATCTTTCTTCTCCATTTTTCCAGCTAATGCAATACCAACTGCATGTGGTACTTGCGTTGTTACTGGAGATGAACCTGTAACAATACGATTTTTCTTTTGACCGAAGTGACCAGGCATTTGACGACCACCAGAGTTTGGATCTCCAGCTTTCGCGAAAGCAGACAACATAAGCTCTTTAGCTGTCATACCAAATGCTAGTACAACACCCATATCACGGTAGTATGGTAATGCATAATCTTTCTCTCTATCAAGAGCGAACGCCGCTCCAACTTGTGCAGCCTCTTGTCCTTGACAAGAAATTACGAATGGAATTTTACCAGCACGGTTTAATAACCACATACGTTCGTCGATTTTACGTGCAAGTAACATCGTACGGAACATTTCTAATACTTGCTCATCACTTAAGCCAAGCTCTTCATGGCGCTTTTCTTTTACTTCTGCCATTTTTCATAACCTCCTAAATCCACATTTTTATGCGTGTAACGCTCTTCCATCTACAGCAAGTGCTGCTTCACCAATCGCCTCAGATAATGATGGATGCGGATGAATTGTATGTGCTACTTCCCAAGGTGTTGCATCAAGTACTCTTGCAAGACCAGCTTCAGAAATCATATCTGTTACATGTGGTCCAATCATATGAACACCAAGAATGTCATTTGTCTCTTCATCAACTACAAGTTTTACGAAACCATCTGATTCTCCGTATACAAGTGCTTTTCCGATTGCGCGGAATGAGAACTTACCTACTTTTAACTTATAGCCTTTTTCTTTTGCTTCTTGTTCTGTTAAACCGACAGAAGCAACTTCTGGACTGCTATATACGCATTTTGATACCATAGAGTAATCAATTGGTGTAACTTCTTTCCCTGCAATATGTTCTACTGCAGCAATTCCTTCATGAGAAGCAACGTGAGCAAGTTGCAGGCCACCGATTACATCTCCAATTGCGTAAATATGCGATTCTTTCGTTTGATAAAACTCATTTGTTTGAATGTATCCTTTTTCCACAACGATATCTGTGTTCTCTAAGCCAATATTTTGCGTATTCGCTTGTCTTCCTACAGATACAAGCATTTTTTCTGCTTTAAATTCTTTATTTTCACCATTGTGTTCAGCTTGGATTGTTACTCCATTATCTTTTACCAATGTTTCTGGTAATACTTTTGCACCAGTTACCACTTTAATACCTTTTTTCTTGAATAGACGTTGCATTTCTTTTGAAACGTCTTGATCTTCTAGTGGTAATATCGTTTTCGCATACTCTAATACTGTAACTTCTACACCGAAGTCAGCAAGCATAGATGCCCACTCAATACCGATTACACCGCCACCAACGATAATAATCGAACTAGGAAGCGTTTCCATTTTTAGAGCATGATCTGAAGACATTACGTACTCTCCGTCTAATTCTAAACCTGGTAATGAATTTGGACGAGAACCTGTTGCAATAAGTACATTTTTTGGAATTAACATTTCATTCTCTTCTCCACTTGCAAGTTCAACTGAAATTGTCCCTGGCATCGGAGAGAAAATAGATGGGCCAAGAATACGGCCAATACCTTCAAACACATCAATTTTACCTTGTTTCATTAAATGTTGAACGCCTTTATGAAGCTGCGTTACTATCTTCTCTTTACGCTCTTGTACTTTCGCAAAGTTTAGTTCTACATTGCTCGCAATAACTCCGAACTCTTCGCTTTTTTTAGCAGTTGCATATACTTCCGCACTACGTAAAAGAGCTTTACTAGGAATACATCCTTTGTGTAAACAAGTACCACCAAGATTTTCTTTTTCGACTAGTGCAGTTTTTAACCCTAGTTGTGATGCACGAATTGCAGCAACATATCCACCAGTACCGCCGCCAACGATGACTAAATCATATTCTTTTGCCATTATCTCAACCCCTAGCTACCGTTTCTTTTTCACGTACAACGTATTCTTTTGGAGCTTCTTCTTCACGTAATACACGAAGTGCTCCTTCTGCTAACGCTTCTAACTCATCTTCGCCTGGATGTACGATAACATCTGCAATCCAGTCCACTCGCTCTTTTATTTCATCGACAAGAATTTTACTGTATGCCAGTCCACCAGTTAATACGATTGCATCGATTTTCCCGTGAAGTACAGCGCTAGCTCCGCCAATCTCTTTTGCAACTTGATATGCCATCGCTTTATAAATAAGAGTTGCTTCAGGATCACCTTTTTCAACCATTTTCTCTACTTTAATCGCATCATTTGTACCGATTAAACTTACAAGTCCACCTTGTCCGACAAGCTTTTTAATCATTTCATCTCGGTAATACTCACCCGAGAAACACATTTCTACTAGTTGCCCTACTGGTACTGTACCAGCACGCTCTGGACTAAATGGTCCTTCTCCGTTTAAACCGTTATTCACATCGATTACTCTTCCTTTTTTATGAGCACCAACTGTAATACCACCGCCCATATGTGTAACTAATAAATTTAAATCCTCGTATTTGTGATTTAACTGTTCAGCTACTTTACGAGCAACTGCTTTTTGATTTAATGCATGGAAGATACTTTTGCGTTCCATACCAGCAATACCACTTATACGAGCAACCGGCTCCATCTCATCTACAACGACAGGATCCACAATGAATGCAGGAATGTTTAATCCAGAAGCAATTTCATATGCTAAAATGCCTCCAAGGTTTGAAGCGTGATGACCGCTAAAGCCATTTTTCAAATCTTCTAGCATCGCATCGTTTACTGTATACGTACCGCCTTCGATTGGACGAAGTAATCCACCACGCCCACAAACAGCGTTTAATTTTGAAATGTTAATACCATGAGAATGTAGAACTTCTAAAATCGTTTCTTTTCGAAACTCATATTGGTCGATAATTCTCTTATATTTCCCAATCTGTTCTACGTCATGACGAATCGTTTCTTCTAGAACGGGTCTTTCATTATCAAAAACACCAATTTTTGTGGATGTACTACCTGGGTTAATAACAAGAATTCGATTTACAGACAATGTTGCTACCTCCACTAATAAATTCAAAAGGAAGTGGAAACCTCATAAGAGGTAACCACACCTTTTGTAAAAGTTATATATGAATGATTAGCGACGGCTAATAATATCGTGACCGTTGCGTAAGTAAGTGCTTCGAGAATTTTTCAAGCTTGCAATGCGCTCTTCAGCTAGACGATCTGCCGCTACATAAGTTGCTATGCCATCGCGTTTTGAAATTTCGATTACTTTTGCAATCGTGTCATAAATAGACTCAACACGTTTTAGTGCACGTTCTCTATTGTATCCATATAATTCGTCTGCTACGTTAATTACGCCACCTGCATTAATTACATAATCTGGTGCGTATACAATACCCATTTCATGAATGATGTCACCATGACGATCTTCTTTTAGTTGGTTATTTGCAGAACCTGCGATTACTTTTGCTTTAAGTTGTGGAATAGTTTCATCATTAACTGTTGCGCCTAGTGCACATGGTGCGTAAATATCACATTCAACACCGTAAATTTCATTTGGTTCAACTGCTGACGCACCGAATTCTTCTACAGCACGTTGTACAGCTTCTTTATTAATATCTGTAACGATTAATTTTGCTCCTTCAGCGTGTAAATGTTTGCATAGGTGATATGCTACGTTACCAACGCCTTGAACAGCAATTACTTTTCCTTCTAAATTGTCAGTGCCGAAAGCTTCTTTCGCAGCTGCTTTCATACCACGGTAAACACCGTATGCAGTTACTGGAGATGGGTTACCAGAAGAACCGAATGATGGTGAGATACCTGTTACAAAGTCAGTTTCTTCGTGGATAATATCCATATCATCTACTGTTGTACCAACATCTTCAGCTGTAATGTAACGTCCGTTTAGTCCTTGGATATAACGTCCTAGTGCACGGAACATTGCTTCGCTCTTATCTTTACGAGGATCACCGATAATTACTGTTTTCGCACCACCTAAGTTTAAACCAGCTGCTGCGTTTTTGTATGTCATCCCTTTTGCAAGACGCAATGCATCTTCAATCGCCGCTTCTTCAGAATCATATGTCCACATTCTTGTTCCACCAAGAGCCGGTCCAAGTGTTGTATCATGAATTGCAATAATTGCTTTTAAACCAGATTCTTTATCTTGACAAAATACTACTTGCTCATAATCATATTTTTCTAAGTATTCGAAGATTTCTAATGTCATTGTCGTTTCCCCCTAATGTTTTACCCTTTTTGGTTTATTTTGAAGCAGTCGCAACTGCCAATGCTAATGAATATACTTTTGTTTCTGCTGAATCAGCACGAGATGTTAAAACAATCGGTGCTTTTGCGCCAGCAATCATTGCTCCTACTTTTGCATCCGCAAAGTATACGAGTGATTTATATAGCACATTTCCAGCTTCAATCGTTGGGACGAGTAAAATATCTGCCTTACCTGCTACATCACTTACTATGCCTTTATGCTCTGCTGCAATTTGTGATACTGCATTATCTAAAGCAAGTGGTCCATCAACGATACAATCTTTAATTTGTCCGCGGCGATTCATTTGTGTTAACATCGCTGCATCAATTGTCGCCTGCATCGCTGGATTCACAACTTCTACTGCTGCAATTGGTGCCACTTTTGGCAAGTCGATTCCTATTGCCTGGGCAACTTCTACAGTATTTTGTATAATAGCAGCTTTTTGTGTTACATCAGGTGCGATGTTCATCGCTGCATCTGTAACGAAAATAAGACGATTGTAATTTGGAACTTCAAATGCCGCTACATGTGAAAGTACGCTACCTTTACGTAGGCCCCACTCTTTGTTTAACACAGCCTTCAAAATATTCGCTGTTGGGATGTTCCCCTTCATAAGCACGTCTGCTTCACCATTTCTCACAGCTTTAACAGAAAGTTCTGCAGCCTCTGCACTAGACATTGCTGCAATCACTTCAACATGTTCTGAAGTTTGTAAACCATGTTCTTGTAGCATCCCCATTATTTTTTCTTGATTTCCATATAGACGAAATTGAGCTAGCTGTAATTTAATTGCTTTCGCTACAGCTTCAATTACTTCATGATCTTCAGCTACTGCTACAGCCACAGTTTTTTTAGGCTGCCCTGCTGCTTGATCAATTAAGTATTCTAACTTCATATTTTGTAATCAACCCTTTCCGTCGTCCCTCGTCTATTTATAAAGCAAATACCGTGCCAACTTTTAAAAGTGGTCTTACCAATAATGAAAACGCATTCAAAATGCAGTAAAATCAATACTTTGGAAAATAACAAAATATTCTGTCTTATTTTGTCGCTTTTTGTATACCATGCAATAAATTGCACGGTACGCAATTTATTGCATGCTATTTTTTGCATGGTCATACTTTTCTAGCTTGTAATATAAATTTCGAACGGAAATTCCTAACGCTTTTGCAGTTTGCGTTTTATTCCCATCAAATCTCTCCAAATATTCATGAATAATATTCCCTTCAAACTCTGTCACTAAATGTTCAAGTGGCTTTTCTTCTAATTCAGGTAATAAATGAGATTGCTTTGACTCCACCTGCTCTTCGTTATGTAATGGCGGTAAATGGTGTACATCAATATAGGTCTCGTTATAATTCATAAAGATAATAGCTCTTCCCAGAATATTTTCAAGTTCCCTCACATTCCCTGGCCATTCGTATGATTGTAAATATAAAATGGCTGAATCAGTGAGCCCTTCTACATTACGACCGTAATCTTGATTAATTTTTTGAATCAATCTGTCCGCAATTGTCGGTATATCTCCTTTACGTTGACGAAGAGATGGAATTTGAATTGGGATTTTATTTAATCGATAATATAAATCCTCCCTAAACTTCCCTTCTAGAATAGCCTTTTCTAAATTCACATGCGTCGCTGCAATTACTCGAACATTAATAGGTATCGCTTTCGTTCCACCAACTTTTACAATTTCTTTTTCCTGCAGTACACGAAGGAGTTTCGCTTGTGTATTTGCAGACAACTCCCCTATTTCATCTAAAAAAATACTACCGTTATTTGCTTCCTCAAAGAACCCACGTTTCCCGCCTCTTTTCGCTCCAGAAAACGCCCCTTCCTCATAACCAAATAATTCACTTTCTAACAACGTCTCCGAAATGGCCGCACAGTTTACACGGACGAACTTATTGTATTTTCGATTACTTCCATTATGGATTGCATGTGCAAACAATTCTTTACCAGTCCCAGATTCACCGCGTAACAGTACTGTTGCTGGTGTATTTGCTCCTAGCTTCGCCTGTTCGATAGCTGCCGTTGTTTCATCTGAATTCCCGACAATATCATCAAATGAATATTTCGCTTCTAATGTGCGAATAATTTGCCTTGCTCTATTCAATTCATTTGTTAACTTTTGAATTTCCGACACGTCACGGATAACGCCGACGCTTCCTTTCAATATTCCATCCACAATGACTGGTGCCACGTTTACAATTACATCGCGCTTTTTTTGCCCAATCTTCATATGTATTCCGCGCACCGCACGACGCGTTCGAAGTACTTTCATATGCATACTTTCGCCTTCTACAATATCAGTTGTAGCAGGCTTCCCAATAATATCTTCTTCTGTTAAACCCGTTAATTTCGTATATGCCGGGTTAATGACTAAACCTCTTCCTTTTTCATCCACAACCGAAATTGCTTCTTCAGATGAGTTAATAATTGCCTCTAATAGTGTTTGAATTTCCTTTAAATCTGTAACTTCTTCCGCTAAATCTACAACTTCTGTTATATCTTTAAAAATTGCAAATGCCCCTTGTACCTCTCCGCCCTCTTTTAATATCGGTATACGCGTTGTAATAATTTTCTTTCCATTCTCTAATGTTAGTTCATAATTTACTTCTATTTGTTTCGTACGTATAATGCGAAGTAATTTACTAGTTGGAATGACTTCTAAAATATATTTTCCTATCGCCTCTTCTTTTTTATATCCGATAATACGCTCTGCACTTTTATTAAAAAGACGAACTTGTCCCTCTCGATCAATTACGATCATGCCGTCATGTGTAGAATTTAAAATTAATTCTCCTTGTTGCGTTTGTTCCTCTAATCGCCCAATTAGCCCTTCCTTCTCATGCGCTAATCCTGTAACAATTTTTGCGATATCACCTGGTATAAGAAGAGTGTCTTT
The DNA here is from genome assembly GCF_051781745.1 of Bacillus cereus group sp. Bce019. Lineage (NCBI taxonomy): Bacteria > Bacillati > Bacillota > Bacilli > Caryophanales > Bacillaceae > Bacillus > Bacillus cereus group sp. Bce019. The sequence goes on along the minus strand of NZ_JBPWJX010000001.1, from coordinate 203,516 downwards.
TTTCTTTTTTTCCAATAAAACCTTATGCACATCATCTTCACCTGTCATATCAAATATTACATCGATATGCATAGAAAGAAATGGAGTTACACTTTCTCCAATTGCAATCCCGTATTCCTTAGCAATTTGTAGTCCTTTTGCCAACGGATTTATATCAATAATCCCTATAATTTGAAATATATTCGAACTTTGTAACAGATTCAGCAGTGCGCTCCCGCCTTCACCTGCACCAACAATTAATACTTTTTGTTTCATATATTCCACTTCCTCTCGAAGTAACTCTGCAAATTTTTTCACACCCTTATCTTACTCGTTCAGCACCCTCTTGACAAACCCCCTTTCCGTATAACATCATTAAAATATACGAAATAATCTGAAAAGGAGCGTTATGTATGCAGCGTTACGTTGCTCTACTATTAGCACTCATCCCTATTTCATTAGCTGTGTTTGGTATAAAGTTAATGAGAGATACTGTATTCGGGATTCTATTTCCACCAATCTCTATACTGTGGTTACAATTTTTAATCGGCGCTCTCTGCTTCGGGCTCGGGTTTTATATCTTCGGTGGCTTCGTCTTGCACCGAGACCGTAAACGAAATAAAGTACAAGCTCGCTTTAGAAGATAGGAATGCCCCACTATTTATAAATAAAAAAATGAGACCGTTACACGCGGTCTCATTTTTTTATTGGCATTAACGTTCTTGCCGTTTCAGGGTAATCAGTAATAATCGCCGATATATTCATATCAAAATATTTACGCATAAGCGTTTCTTCATTAATTGTATAAGGGCGAACCTCTACACCACTTTCCATCGTTAGTTCGGCAATAGCATCTTGAAGGTAACGATAATTCGGATGTACTGCTGTAGCCCCCATTTTTTTCGCGTATGCCCACGGACTATGCAAACCTTCGCGATATAAAATTGCTGTTTGAATATCAGGAGCCATCATATGGCACCGTTTCATACTGTAGTGATTAAACGAAGAAAATACAACGCGATCCTCTAGACTAAATTTCCGTACAAGCGTTATAACTTCTTCCTCTAAACCTCTGTATGGAATTTTATTATTTTTAAGTTCAATATTAAGTAGCAAACTCGTTTGTTCAAGCCATTCTAATACCTCTTCTAAAAGTGGTATTTTACAAAAACCTACTTTATCACCAAATTTATAACTTGCATCTAACTTGCATAAGTCCTCATATACATAATTCCGAACCGCGCCTTTTCCATTTGTTGTCCGGTCCACCGTTTCATCATGAATGACGACAACTTTTCCATCTTTCGTTAATTGAACATCAAGTTCAATTCCATCCGCTCTAAAAGACTCAGCCGCTTCAAATGAAATCATTGTATTTTCTGGGTACGTTCCAGCCGCACCACGATGTGCAAATATAAGAGTCATCCTCACTCCCCCAATCTTATGCTATACTATACGAAAAAGGAGGTACTTCTATGAGACCATTACAAATCTCTCCAGATACTGCAGTCCGCTTATCAAAAGCACTAGGTGTTCCACTTGAACAACTCATGCATATGCCGCAGCACATTTTAATTCAAAAGCTAGTTGAATTAGAAAAACAAAATAAAGACGAAGAATAATACAGTCCTGTTTTGCAGGACTTTTTATTATTTTCTATTATATCACGGATGCCTTTCCTACTAAAATCCTTTAACAGATGTACTACGATGTGATTTAGCCGTTCCTTCATCATTTAATAATGAATCACATCTTTTCTTTTTTGTTACACGTCATAAAGAAAGCAGACCATTTATTTATAAGTCCCCATTGCGTCCTAAAAACACGATCATAAAAAAACTAGAAGCCCTTTATATTGTTTTTTATTGAACGTGCGGAGCATCCCCTGATTCGTACAGTTCTTTCGCTTTTTCCTCCCCGAATGTAGTTAAAATATAATGTTGCTCTTCTAACGCATCCATTGCTCTAGTTGCTTTACAAACGCTATCTTCTTGAGCATCCGAGAAATAATTGTGATCTTCTACAATTTTACTAAAATCTTTTTTCGCCCATCTATCAGCAATTGCTAAAAGTTCATTTTTCTTCGCAAAGCTACTCTTATTTATAATTTCTTTTAATTTTTTAGCATTACTTTGAATCATTGGGATAGAGCCTGATTTTCGTTCTGCCACCACTTTTTGATGAGTCATGCGAAGCATCGCTGTAATGACTTCGCTTTCAGTAGAATTTTCAGTAACATACACATCAACAAAGACCCCATCCATCTCTCTATCTACTATTATTTGGTCTTCTTTTTTATCTATTTGAGCGCTCACTTCTTTATCTACTGAATTATCTGCAAGTTCTAACATTCCAAATGTAACTGCAATAGCAAGAACTCCCATAGCTGCTACTATTCCTAGCCAAGTTGAAATTTTATTTTCCATTCCCCTTCTCCCTATCTATATCTATTTTATTGCCTTATAAAAAACTCACTTACATGTAATATTACTGAAAATAGGTTTTATTTTCCACACTATCAAATAATCTCTTTTTCCCAACAAAATAAAAAGACCAACGAATTATAATATTCATTGGTCTTTCATTAAAAAGTTTATTGGCTTTAAAATTAACATCGAGCATAGCGTTCCAGCATACATCGGTTTTACTAAAACGAAAACCCATTGCTACTTCTACTCTCAGCTAGCTTTATGTTCAAGTCTCAGCTTATCCGCAACCATTGCGATAAACTCAGAGTTCGTAGGTTTTGCTTTTGACATGGATACTGTATAACCGAATAAGGACGAAATAGAATCAATATTCCCACGGCTCCAAGCTACTTCAATCGCGTGACGAATTGCGCGCTCCACACGGCTTGCTGTTGTATTATATTTCTTTGCGATATCTGGATACAATACTTTCGTAATCGATCCTAATAATTCGATATCGTTGTATACCATGGAGATTGCTTCTCGTAAATACATATATCCTTTAATATGAGCGGGTACACCAATTTCATGAATGATACTCGTAATACTCGCATCTAAGTTTTTCGGTTTTCCATCTACTGTTGTTGCTGATCGGAATGATGGTAGTGGACGTTTAATCATAGCGTTTGCTTTACCACTCACTTGACGAATATGACTCGTTAAATTCTCCATATCAAATGGTTTTAATATGAAATATGAGGCACCTAAGTCAACTGCTTTTTTCGTCACATCTTCTTGGCCAAATGCTGTCAACATAATTACGCTAGGCTGTTTTAACCTTTCAATATGTCGCATTTTCTCCAATACAGCTAAACCATCTAAGTGTGGCATAATAATGTCTAAAACGAGTACATCAGGTTGCTTATCTGTTAATAAGTTTAAACACTCTTGACCATTATAAGCAGTACCGATTACTTCCATATCATCTTGAGCGGCTACATAGCTCTCTAACATTGATACTAGTTCTTTATTATCATCCACAAGACATACTTTAATTTTCTCCACAGCTTTTCCTCCCTTACCGAATCGATTCTCCGACATGTGTATCCTTCTAGGCTACATGAATTGTTCGACAATTGTGTGAAAATTCCCTTTTAAAGTTTCTTACTTTCCGATAAAATCACAAAAAAATATGTTTATCGTTCATTTATTCCCTTTCGCAACACATTCCATCATAGAAATACAACGAAACGTTCAACCCTTTCCTTTTATTTTACAACAAAAAACACCTCTTGCGGAGCTTTTACAAAATTTCAACGAATTTTTCAACAGAAAAAGCGAGCTAATAATATATATTAGCTCGCTTTTTTCTCTTGATCATAAATATTAATTCCAGCTTGATGTAACATCCATTCAATATGAACACCATATCCTGATGTTGGATCATTTACAAATACATGTGTAACAGCACCAATTACTTTTCCATTTTGTACAATTGGACTTCCGCTCATTCCTTGTACGATACCGCCCGTTTTCGCTAATAGACGTTTATCTGTTACTTTTATTACCATACCCTTTGTGGCTGGGAATTTTTGCTGCACTGTACTAACGACTTCAATATCAAACGCTTCTACTTTATCTTGATCAATAACTGTTAATATTTTTGCCGGTCCTTCTTTTACTTGATGAGATAATGCGATAGGCATTGCTTTATCCATTATACCGTTTTTCATATTCGTATTTAATTTTCCAAAAATACCATATGGACTATTAATTGTAATATTGCCAATCACTTCACGGTCTGGTGAGAATCTTGCTAATTTCTCCCCTGGATTCCCATGACTACCTCTTTCAATTGATGTAACTGTCGAGCGCATAATTTGTCCATCTTCGACTTGAATCGGCTTTTTCGTATCATTATCAGAAATAACATGACCAAGTGCCCCATATTTCATAGAATCTGGATGAACAAATGTCATCGTTCCAATTCCAGCTGCCGAATCACGGATATACAAGCCAATTCGATAAGACGATTCACCGTTGTCTTTTTGTGGAGTTAGCTTCGTACGAATATATTTTCCATCTCTTAACAATACAAGATTAAGCGGTTCACCTGTTTCTCCACTATTATGAATAAACGGTGCTACATCACTCATTCTTTCAATTGTTTTACCATTAATTTCAGTAATCATATCTCCAATTTGTACACCTGCTGTTTCACCAGGAGATATTTTACCTTTTTCAGTTTGAATTAAATGATGGCCTACAACAAGTACACCTTTTGTATTTAATTTCACACCAATTGATTGTCCACCTGGAATCACTTTAAAATCTTTTAACACTTTCACATTTACTTTTTTCACTGGAAAACCAGCAAGCTGAAATACCATATCAGCTTCACCATTTTGATGAGAATTTACCATAAGTCCTTGTTTTTGTTCATTCGAACTCACTGTAAATACATGACGATTTGTGGATGAAGCTTTGAAAACTGGTAATGATGATATTTCTGATTGTTGTCCTTCAAAAACAACAAGTTGTTTCGGTGATGAAATAAACGTTCGAAGCGGTTTAAAACATCCAATAAAAACTAAAGAAACAAGGAGACAAAGACCTATTATTTTTCGAAATTTTTCTAATTTCAACTTGTTCACTCTCCTCGCTCCTACCCCACATTCAGCCTCTTGGCTTCACTTTTTAATCTCTCCTTGCAGTGCTTTATTTATAACCGGAAGAATTAAGAAATCGTCATTTGAGAAAAAAAGCTATCCATTACTGGATAGCCTCTGCTGTCTGTTTAAAATGATGCGCTTGCGTAAGTAATTCTTTCGCATGCTCCGTCGTTAAATCTGTGATTTCCACACCAGAAATCATTCGAGCTATTTCAGTTACTTTATCCTCCATAGTTAAAACAGTAACTGATGTAATTGTCCGATCATTCGCTACTTGTTTTCGAATAAATAAATGTGAATCTGCCATTGAAGCTACTTGAGGTAAGTGCGTAATACAAAGTACTTGCGAGTTTACTGATACTCGATAAATTTTTTCCGCAATAGCCTGTGCGACCCGGCCACTTACACCTGTATCCACTTCATCAAAAATAACAGATGCAACTCCTTGATGCTTAGAAAAAATGCTTTTTAAAGCTAAAATGATACGAGATAACTCTCCGCCAGAAGCAACCTTTGAAAGTGGTTTTAGCGGCTCTCCTGGGTTCGTTGAAATATAAAATTCCACATGATCGTAACCATCCGCCGTAAGTCTTACCGGCGCACCTTCCACAAGGGGCTCTTCTGCATTTCCTTCTCTCTTCATAATTCTCACTTCAAATTTCGTTTTTTCCATATATAATTCTTTTAATTCCTGATGAATTGCATTTGTAAGGTGTTCTGCAAGCTCATGACGCATATTACTTAACAACGTTGCTTCTTTCAGAATAACACTTTCTAATTCCTTCAACTGTTTCTTCGTCGTTTCAATATGAACGTCTTTATTTTCAATCGTAAAAATTTCCTGTTCAATTTTATCAGCATACGCTAAAATCTCTTCTACAGTATTTCCATATTTTCTCTTTAGCATACGAATTTCATTCAAACGTGTTTCGATTTCATCTAAACGATTTGGATCATATTCCATCATGTCGAGCTTTTCTCTCAGTTGATAGGCAACCTCTTCTAATAAGTAATAGCTATTTGCAATTGAATCATGATTCTCCTGATACACTTCATCTAAATGTGTAATACTTTCCATTTGCCCCATTGCACTTCTTACATTATCTAACCCTTGTCCGTCGGCACTTAACGAACGATATGCATCACCTAACGCTTTATAAATCTTTTCAAAATTAGAAATTTGCAATCGTTCCTCAGTTAATTCATTTTCTTCATCCATCTTTAAATCCGCCTTGCGAATTTCTTCATGCTGAAATTGAATTAAATCTAAGCGATGTGCCATTTGTTGCTCATTTTCACTTAACGATTTCAATTGTTTTTTTAATTTTTCATAGTCAGCGTATACGTTTTGATATATGTCTAATTGTTTAACGATTCGATCCCCATCAAAGTGATCAAGCATAAACAGATGTCGTTCTTCATTCATTAAATCTTGCGTTTCGTGCTGTCCATGAATATCAACAAGTGTTTTCCCAATTTCTTTTAATACGCTAAGTGTAACAAGTTTCCCATTTACACGACATACACTCTTCCCGTTCGCAGCAATATCACGCTTTAAAATAATCATGCCATCTTCTATTTCTATATCTAACTCTTCTGCCTTTTCAATACATGGATGCTTCTCATCTTCAACATAAAATAGCCCTTCAATCTCAGCCTTTTCTGTTCCATATCGAACAAATTCTGCTGACCCACGGCCACCTACAAGTAAACTAATTGCATCAATAATAATCGATTTTCCGGCCCCTGTTTCACCGCTTAAAACCGTTAAACCTTTTTGAAAAGAAATATTTAATGCTTCAATAATAGCAAAGTTTCTAATCGATAATTCCGATAACAATGCCCCATTCACCTCGTTATAAAATAATCCCTTACTAAAGGATTTTCTCAGTTCTTCATTCAAATAATCATGCTATATATTTGTATGTATATACTCTTCTAACCCGCTTCATTGTACCAAACATTTGTTTTACGGGTCAATCCATCTATTTTCTAACTTTATGCAAACAAAATATTATATTACAATTGAAAATTCATATTTTTAACCAATAAAAATATCTTGTTCACTTTCCACTTTACGATGGAAAGCAAACAAGATTTTTTGTTACAACATATTTAAGAAACGATCAGAGACAACACCTGTATCGTCAGGTGTACGGCAAATAATTAAGCAAGTATCATCACCACAGATGGTTCCGATGATCTCATCCCACTCTAAATGATCAATAAGTGCTCCAAGTGAATGAGCGTTACCAGGCAATGTTTTTAGCACAAGCATATGTCCTGCCGTGTCTAATTTTACAAATGAATCCACTAGATTTCGTTTTAATTTTTGTAACGGGTTAAATCGTTGATCTGCTGGCAAGCTATATTTATAGCGCCCATCATGTAATGGCACCTTCACTAAGTGCAGTTCTTTAATATCGCGCGATACTGTTGCTTGCGTTACATTAAATCCCTCATTACGTAAAATATCAACTAATTCATCTTGTGTTTCAATTTCTTTGTTTGCAATAATTTCCCTGATTTTAATATGGCGCTGACCTTTATTCATACATTTGCACCTCACACTATCTCTTACCATAGTTTAAACATTGGTATACTTCACTTATTTATGTTAACTTATAATTCGTTTCTTGTACACAATTGTTTTTACAATCATTATACAATTACAGCAAAAAGAGGAACAACATATGTTATTCCCCTTTCCCTTTTTGTTTTAGAACTTCATGCGCTTCTGTAACAACTTGCTCTATAGAAATCGGAGAATGATTTTCGCCATTCTCACGTTCACCATGCCATTTCAGATGAATTAAAAATTCAATATTACCATCCCCACCCGTAATTGGTGAGAATGTTAAACCTTCCACATCATAGCCTTCTTTTAAAGCAAACTCGACAATCATTTCTACAACAGCTTCATGTACTTTTCTATCGCGAACGATACCTTTTTTCCCAACTTGCTCTCTTCCAGCTTCAAACTGCGGTTTAATTAACGCTGCTACATCTCCGTTAGGCATAAGCATTGTTTTTAAAACTGGCAGTATAAGCTTTAATGATATAAATGAAACATCAATACTTGCAAATTGAGGTAAACCACGTTCTAAGTCTGCTGGTGTCACGTAACGGAAGTTTGTTCGTTCCATTACAACAACACGCTCATCTTGACGTAATTTCCACGCTAGTTGATTGTATCCTACATCTAATGCATAAGATAATTTCGCTCCATTTTGAAGCGCGCAATCTGTAAAGCCACCAGTTGATGAACCAATATCTATCATAACTTTATCTTGTAAATCAAGATGAAATGTCTCTAATGCCTTTTCAAGTTTATAACCACCACGACTTACATACGGCATAACTTGTCCCTTCACCGTAATCTCAGTATCTTGCGAGATTTTCTCTCCTGGCTTATCAAGTCTCATCTCATTCGCATATACGAGTCCGGCCATAATGGCGCGCTTTGCTTTCTCACGCGTTTCTATAAGTCCTCGCTCTACTAATAGTACATCTACTCTTTCTTTTTTTACGCTCATTTGTTACGCCCTTTTTTGTTTTGATGGAATCATTGTATGAATACGGTCTACAACAGCATCTGTCGTTAAACCAATTTCTTCTAATAATTTTGTTACACTTCCGTGCTCTATGAAGCGATCTGGAATACCCATTCGTTCAACTAATGCACTATGGTAACCATTTTCAGATGCAAATTCAACTACTCCTGTTCCAAAACCACCGATTAAACAAGCTTCTTCAATCGTTAAAATCGGTATATTCTTTCCTAGAAGATCATGTAAATATGCTTCATCCATTGGTTTAATAAAGCGAGCATTCACTACTTTCACTGAAACCCCAGCTTTTTCAAGACGCTCAGCTGCTTCCATTGCCATTGGTATTGTCGTACCAAACGTTAAAATAGCTGCTTGTGTACCCTCTTTTAACGTCTCCCACGTACCGATTGGAATCGCCTTTAATTCTTCATCCATATGAACGCCAAGTCCATTACCGCGCGCATAACGCAATGCGATTGGTCCATCTTCATATTGCATCGCCGTATAAACTAAATGTTGCCCTTCATTTTCATCTTTCGGCATCATAAGCACCATATTCGGCAAGTGACGTAAGAATGAGATATCAAATACGCCTTGATGCGTTTCACCATCTGCTCCTACTAATCCCGAACGATCTATTCCGATGAAAACATTTAAATTTTGGCGGCATATATCATGAACAACTTGGTCATATGCTCTTTGTAAAAATGTTGAATAAATCGCTAAGAATGGCTTCATTCCTTGCGTTGCCATACCTGCTGCCATTGTTGTAGCATGCTGTTCTGCAATACCTACATCAATCATACGATCTGGGAATTCTTTTTGGAATTTCTCAAGTTTTGATCCAACAGGCATTGCAGGTGTAATTGCTACGATACGCTCATCTGCTCTCGCTAGCTTAAGTACTGTTTCACTAACGACAGCACTCCATGCTGGTGCAACTTCTTTCGGCTTAACGAAGTCACCTGATTCAATTTTATAAGGTCCTGTTCCATGCCAAGTTCCAATAACGTCACTCTCAGCCGGTTTATAACCTTTTCCTTTTTTCGTAATAACGTGAACGAGTACTGGGCCTTTTGTTTTTTTTGCATATTGCAACGTTTCGAATAACTTTTCATAATCATGCCCATCGACTGGACCTAAATATGTAAAGCCTAACTCTTCGAAAAAGACACCGGATACTAGTAAATATTTAAGACTATCTTTTATTTTCTCTGCTGTCGCAGCCACTTTCCCGCCAACTGCTGGGATTTTCTTTAATATATACTCTAATTCATCTTTTACCCAGTGATATTTTCCTGCGGTACGTAAACGACCGAGCACATTATGAAGCGCACCAACGTTTGGTGCAATTGACATTTCATTATCATTCAAAATAACAATCATGTCTGTTTTTTCATGTCCAATATGGTTCAATGCCTCTAAAGCCATTCCGCCTGTTAAAGCACCATCTCCAATAATTGGTATAACATATTCTTTCGTTTTCTTTAAATCACGTGCCAGAGCCATTCCCATTGCAGCCGATAACGAAGTCGAGCTATGACCAGTTTCCCATACATCGTGCTCACTCTCACAACGTTTCGGGAAACCACATAGACCTTGATATTGCCTTAATGTGCCAAACTCTTTCGCGCGTCCAGTTAAAATTTTATGTACATAGGATTGATGTCCTACATCCCATAAAAATTTATCTTGCGGGCTATCAAATAATTTGTGCAGAGCAATTGTGAGTTCTACTACACCTAAATTAGGTGCAATATGTCCACCTGTTTGAGAGAGCTCTTCAATTAAAAACTTACGAATATCCTCACTCAATCCCTCTAGTTCACTGATAGACATATCTTTCAAAAAACTAGGGTTTTGAATTTGCGTTAGATCCACATGGATCACTCACTTTCATTTCATAATCTGTCAACATGTCAAATATTATAAAAAACATTTACACAAAACAAGAAATTCTCTTTTCTATTTTTCGTCTTGTCCCGCTATTAACCAGTCTATTGCGCCTTAATCCTATTATAAACCATATTTCTTTAGGCGATGAAAAAAATAGCCGCTAACACAAAGTGATAACGGCAATGTAATCTACATATATTTTTGCCAATAACAAGAAAAGAAAAACCTTTTCCTACATTTATATCATAAAATGATGAATGACTCAACAAATGAAAACGCTGTTATATTAGTTATTACGTTTTGCAATCAAATCACAAATAGATAGTAAATATTCATCTTGTAATTGCAAGGAGCTAATCGCACCTTTTGCTTCTGCAATTGTTTCTTCTAAAATATCCTTTGCTCTATCTACAGTAAACAACGTCGTATATGTGCTCTTTTCATTAGAAACATCACTACCAATCGGTTTTCCAATCTCTTCTTCAGTTCCTTCGACATCTAAAATATCATCTCGAATTTGGAAAGCTAGGCCGATATATTTGGCAAACGTAAGCAACTTTTCTTCTTGCTCTTCTGTCGCATCAGAAAGTATCGCACCCGCAAGTACAGCAAATTCAAGTAGTTTTCCGGTCTTATGTTTATGGATGTACTCCAATTCATCAATCGTAAGGCGTTTCCCTTCCGCTTCCATATCTGCCACTTGTCCGCCAACCATTCCTTCTGGTCCTGCTGCTTTTGCGAGTTCAAGTACAAGCCTTACTTTTTTTTCAGCAGAAATTTCTTTTTGCTCATATGCCATAATAACTTGAAAAGCGTATGTCAATAAGCCATCTCCTGCTAAAACTGCCATCGCTTCACCAAATACTTTGTGATTTGTGGGCTTTCCTCTTCTTAAATCATCATCATCCATACAAGGTAAATCATCATGAACTAACGAATATGTATGAATCATTTCAAGAGCACAAGCTGCACCTACTCCAAGATTTCTTTCTTTCCCAAATGCTTGTAATGTTGCAAACAAAAGTAACGGGCGGAGACGTTTTCCACCCGCTTCCAAAGAATATGCCATCGCTTCACGAAGTACATTTGGACATTGTAATTCATTTGCATAGCTTACAAGTTTTTCTTCTACGAAAGTTTTACTTTCTTTCAAAAAAGTATCAAAAGCAATCGTCACTATGCTTCATCTCCTAAAGCAGTAAACGGTTCAAGCTCTCCATCTTCCCCAAGAATAACTGCCATTTGTTCTTGTACATTCTTCAGCTTCTCATCACAAAGCTTAGATAATTCCATACCTTCTTTAAAATAAGAAATCGCTTCTTCTAAAGGTACGTCACCTTGTTCTAGCTTAGAAACAAGATGCTCAAGTTGCGAAATTGCCTCTTCAAAGCTTAATTTATTTTCCATTATTCAATTCACGCTCCTCTATGCCTGATACGCTACAATCTAGTATTCCATCTTGTAATTGAACTGAAACAGCATCTCCAAGGCTTACATCTTTCACACTTTTTAACACTTGCTTCTCTTCATCATATACAAGCCCGTACCCTCTCATCATTACTTTAAGCGGACTTAACGCTTCAAGTTTTTGAGCAGCTCTTACAAAGGAAAATTCTTTCGTTTGAAGTAACGTTTGCATTTCACGTTGTAATTGCTTTTGCAACGTTTCAACAGCTACCTTCGTTTGCATAATTTTTTGAGATGGGTGGTGCTTCTCTAAATAAAATGAAAGTTGCTTTAACTGATTCACCTTTTTATCAATATAGCGCTCTTTCGCTAAAACAAGCTGTTCTAGCGCTCTATCTAATTGCTCTTCCTTTTGCTCATATACTTGTCTTGGATAACGGAACGCATACGATTTTTGCAACACTTGTAGTTTTTCTTCTTTTTTATGTACTAACTCTCTCATTGCTCTTTGCAATCTCAGAGTTCTTTGTAATACCTTTTCTTGTAACTCTATAATGTTAGGTGCCGCCAGCTCAGCTGCTGCAGTCGGTGTTGGCGCGCGTAAATCTGCAACAAAATCTGCGATTGTAAAATCCGTTTCATGGCCTACTGCCGAAATAATAGGAATTTCACTCTTAAAGATTGCTCTTGCAACCATTTCCTCATTGAAAGCCCATAATTCCTCAATAGAACCTCCACCACGACCAACGATTAGTACATCTATCTCTCCCATTTCATTCGCTGTACGAATCGCTTGTACAATCGAGGGAGCCGCTGACTCCCCTTGTACAAGTACCGGAAATACAATAACATTCCCAATTGGATAACGACGTTTAATCGTTGTTATAATATCACGAATCGCTGCTCCTGTTGGCGACGTAATCACACCTATTGTTTTAGCGTAAGGAGGAATCGCTTTTTTATAAACTTGAGAAAAAAGTCCTTCTTCTTCTAAACGAACTTTTAACTGTTCGTACGCTAAATGTAAATTTCCGACTCCGTCAGGCTGCATATCTTGAATATAAATTTGATAAGAACCACTCGCCTCGTAAACAGAGATTTTCCCTTTCACGAGTACCTTCATCCCATTTTCAGGTTTGAATTTAATATTACGATTATGGCCCGCAAACATAACCGCTGCGATTCTTGCATTTTCATCTTTCAATGTAAAATACATGTGGCCACGGCTATGATTTTTAAAGTTGGAAATTTCACCTTTTAACCAAACAGACTGCAAATGCGGATCATATTCTATTTTTGTTTTTATATAGCGTGTTAACGCTGTAACGGTTAAATATTGCTTCTCCATTTCTCTCTCCTCATAGCCGACTCAAATTATTTACAAACGACACCTGCACGTTTTGCAGATTCAACAGTATTATGAAGAAGCATTGTGATTGTCATTGGACCAACACCCTTTGGCACAGGTGTAATGTAACCCGCAACATCTAACACGTTGTCAAAGTCAACATCACCACAAAGTTTTCCTGTTTCTAAGCGGTTAACACCAACGTCAATTACAACCGCTCCTTCTTTAATATAATCCACTGTTATCATTTTAGGTCGTCCAACAGCTACGATTAAAATATCAGCTAACTTCGATAACTCTTTCATATTTTGCGTCTTAGAATGACAATATGTGACAGTTGCATTTTCATTTAAAAACAATTGCCCCACTGGTTTACCGACAATATTACTTCTTCCAATTACTACTACATGTTTCCCAGAAATATCAAGATTTGTTTCTTTTACTAATTCTACAATACCATGCGGTGTACATGGAAGGAATGTATCTTGTCCCGTCATCATGCGTCCCACGCTGATTGGGTGAAATCCGTCTACATCCTTTTCTGGTGAAATTCTTTCAATGATAGCTTTTTCTTCAATATGTTTTGGTAAAGGTAATTGCACTAATATGCCATTAATACGGTCATCGCCATTTAGGCGATCGATTTCAGCAAGCAAACGTTCCTCAGTAATTGTTTCAGGAAGTTCAATTAGCTCTGAGTAAATCCCTACTTGTTCACAGCCTTTTTCTTTTCCTTTCACATAAGAACGAGATGCTGGATCTTCTCCAACTAAAATAACTGCTAATCCTGGTACAATACCTTGCTCTTTCAACTTCACAACTTCTTCTGTTAATTGTGCTCGTTTTTTCTCCGCAACTTCATTTCCTTTGATGATTACTGCTACCATTTTAAGATTCCCCCTTAAAGAATTTACAGTGTATCTTTTATATTAGATAAAACGCCGTTAATAAAACGACGAGATTCCTCATCCCCAAATGTTTTTGCAATTTCAATTGCTTCGTTAATTGTTACGTTATGTGGAATTTCTTCCATGTACTTCATTTCATACACAGCTACACGTAAAATACTGCGATCAACAATACTAATACGCTCAAGCTTCCACTTTTTTAAGTTTTGACGAATCGCTTCATCGATTGCTTCTTTATTTTCTACAAAACCTACTACAAGTGACTCTAGAAACTCATTTGTTTCTTCGCCTTCATCTAGCGTGTTTTCCACTGCTACTTTCGGTTCTAATTCACCTGTAATATCCATTTGGTATAATGCTTGCATTGCTCTTTCTCTAGCCGTCCTACGTTTCATTGTAACTCTCCTTTATGCTTCAAGTCTTTCCTTATACTTTGTTATATTATTATAATTTATAAGCCGTCAATTCACTTACTCTTACAGTTTTCATTGATTTTCCAACCTTATAATACAATGATAATAACACAATTTATCGTTTCACACACGGGTTACAAGGCTGAAAAATAATAAAAAGATTAACTTCAAGTTCCATATCTTATCACAATGTACGTTTTTTGGAAAAACGACACATTTTCTTGTTTATTTCTTATTTTTTGAAATAGTATAATAATTAGAGGGTTGTAATTTGTGAAGAAATGAAACGATAAAAAAGATGCCTATGTTACTAGGCACCTTTTCATTCTTACACTGGTTCGATTTCTGTTTTTTGTGTTTCGAATGTTACGCCAACGATGTGAACATTCACTTCTTTTGGCTCAAGTCCTGTCATTGTAAAGAGTGCTTGGCGAATATTGTCTTGAATCTTTTGTGCAACAACTGGAATTGCTACACCAAAATACATTACAACATAAAGGTCAACGATAATATCTTCGTTTGCTAATTCAACCTTTACACCTTTACCATGATTTTTCTTACCTAACTTCTCAACAACATCTGTAGCAAAATTACCGCGCATTGCCGCTACACCTTCTACTTCAGCAGCTGCAATACCTGCAATTACTTCAATTACTTCTGGTGCAATTTCTACTTTACCAAGAGTTGTATCTTGACCCATATCTAACATATGTTCAGCCATGAAAAAAACCTCCTTTAATGTATCACTGCGTCACAAGTTCATGCTCTTCCAAAAATTTCGTATTAAACTCACCTTTTACAAAATCAGGATGATCTAGCAATTGCAAATGGAACGGGATTGTTGTATGTACGCCTTCAATGACAAATTCACTAAGTGCGCGCTTCATTTTTGCAATTGCCTCTTCACGTGTTTTTCCGTGAACAATTAATTTAGCAACCATCGAATCATAGAAAGGTGGGATTGAATATCCCGGATATACAGCTGAATCGACGCGAATACCAAATCCTCCTGGTGGTAAGTACATTTCTACTTTACCTGGAGATGGCATAAATTTTTTGGCAGGGTTTTCCGCATTAATTCGACATTCAATTGCCCAACCATTAAATTGTACTTCTTCTTGCTGTAACGATAACTTTTCTCCTGAAGCAACAAGAATTTGTTCTTTAATTAAGTCCATTCCTGTTACCATTTCAGTAACCGGATGCTCAACCTGAATTCTCGTATTCATCTCCATGAAGTAAAAGGTTTTCGTTTTATATTCATAAATAAACTCAACCGTACCAGCACCTGTATAATCAACCGCTACCGCCGCTTTAACTGCCGCTTCACCCATCTGCTTGCGAATCTCTTCATCAAGTGCAGGTGATGGACTTTCTTCTAATAGTTTTTGCAAACGGCGCTGAATTGTACAATCACGCTCTCCTAAATGAATGGCATTTCCGTGTGTATCTGCCATTATTTGAATCTCAACATGGCGGAAATCTTCAACGTACTTTTCTAAGTATACACCAGGGTTCCCAAAAGCGGTACTAGCTTCTTGCTGTGTAATTTGAATTCCTTTTATAAGCTCTTCTTCATGGCGTGCAACACGAATACCTTTTCCGCCGCCACCTGCAGTCGCTTTAATAATAACTGGATATCCAATTTGATTAGCAAGCTCAATCGCTTCTTCGGTATTTTTAATAATCCCTTGTGAACCTGGTACAATCGGAACCCCTGCTTCTTTCATTGTATCACGAGCAACGTCTTTTGTGCCCATCTTTGAAATAGCTTCTGGACTTGGACCGATAAAAATCAAGTTACATTCACGGCATAACTCTGCGAAATCTGCATTCTCTGCTAAAAATCCGTATCCCGGATGAATAGCATCGCAGCCTGTTAACTTCGCAACGCTAATAATGTTCGTCAAATTTAAATAGCTTTCTTTCGAAATCGTTGGTCCTACACAATACGCCTCGTCTGCAATCTGTACGTGAAGTGACTCTTTATCTGCTTCTGAATAAATTGCAACTGTTTCAATATCCATTTCTTTACAAGCACGAATAATTCGTACAGCAATTTCCCCACGATTGGCTATTAATACTTTTTTTATCATCACAAAGACTCCCTTATTACGCTTTTACAAGAAATAGCGGTTGTCCATATTCAACAAGCTGTCCGTTATTAACAAGAATTTCAACAATTTCGCCCTCTACATCAGCATCAATTTCGTTAAATAACTTCATAGCCTCGACAATACATACGATAGAATCTTTCGATACTCTATCCCCAACACTTACATATGGAGGTGTATCAGGCGAAGAAGAAGAATAGAATGTACCTACCATCGGTGATGTGATTTTATGTAGGTTTTCATTTTGAACAACCTTCTTCTCTTCTTGTTTTGGCGCTTCTGCTTGCGCTGCTGCTACTGTCGTTTCAACTTCAACAGGCGCTACTGGTTGCATAGCTTGTTTTGCTGCAGGTGCTTGCACAGCAACAACTTCATTACCACGCTTTTTCATTTTGATTGTTGTACCGTCTTTTTTGTATTCAAATTCATCAATATTAGAGCTATCAATTAATTTAATTAATTCACGAACTTCTTGAATTTTAAACATGTAAAATCCACTCCCATACTCTTGTTTGTCCCGTTTTTACAGATTCTCGTCACGAAAACTAGATTGACTGTAAAAATACGATGTACTCTATTAGAAAATATATTTCATTAACTAATAGAAATATTTACTATTTCCATCTTACGATAAATTTTTTAAACATTCCAATTTATATTTCTTTATAATAAATCGAAATTCCTGTAAAAATATTATTCCAATAAAAAAATTAATACCTAGTAATAATACCAAGTTTCACATGAAATTGGCAAGACCACTTCTTAAAAAACATTCACTACTTTTGCAAAACGTTACAAAGCAAACATGCCATTCCCTCCTCACTCTTCACCACACCTATAGTCAATAACATATTTTTACCAAATATTATTTTTTTGTTTACACGCCGTTCATCATTCCTTCATGTAAGAATAGTATGTTCAAAGTGTAGAAAATATATTGTGTTGAGGTGTGGAAATATGATATGGCTCATTCTCTTTTTACCTGCCGTAATCGTTTGGGCATGCGTTCTTTTCATCCACGTCAAATCCGGAAAAAGTAATCATCAGTACCATGAACCATTAATTTTTTACTCACAACGTGTTTCTCCATTCCGAGTTGAACATAATAAAAATAAATACAAAGACGAAATAGAAAAAAGCTATCGAAAATGATAGCTTTTTTCTATTCACACGCTTACTTACATACTCTATTTTACTATTTGCATACCTTTTGCTTAGTAAAAGATAATAATCCGCAGGGAAATCCCTACGGATTAAAGTTTCACTTATTTCGCTGGTGGATCAAATTTCACACCTACATCTTTTGATCCACCTTCACTTCTTACAAGTTGAATAATTTTATTTGCTTCTTTCTGTGAATGTTTTGCCGCTTTAACCGTTACTCTAATATCAGTACCATCAGCTCTTACAAGAGCATCTGGATATCCTCCTTGAGATTTAATTACTGTCTCAAGTAATTCTTGCTTCGTTTCCATTGTAGTGATTGCATCAAAGTTATCTTTCGCTTTACTCTTTTCTGTCGCTGAAGATTTCGAAGAATTCATCACTTCTTGTAATTTTGCTTTCTCTTCACTACGCTGATCTTCCATTTGCATACGTAAAGCTGTGAAATTCTCATCACTTGATTGAACTGATACATTACCCTCTTTTTTACTTGTTTCTTTTTTTGCATTTTCTTTTTTGTCTGTTTCTTTATTTGTTGTTTCCTTGCTTGTATTTTCTTTTTTCGGAGTTTCTTTAGGCGCTTCGTTTGTTACCGCTTTATCAGTACCTTGTTTTTCTTGTCCAATCTTTTCACCTGTTGCTGGCGATGCTGTATTCATTTTGTCAGGAGTTGTCACGTAATACACAGATAGTACAACAACTAAACTTAACATCGTTAATAACCAAACTGTTTGTTTTTTTAACACTTTATTTCCTCCCTATCAATTTTTCGGTGAAACTGAAACGCGATGGGCCGGTACATCTAGCAGCCTTATCACAGCTTCTTTTACCATTGCTTTAACTTGTATATTATCCACTCCCTTTGCTACGACAAGAACACCACGTACTTTCGGCTTCTCTGTTCGTAAAACAACAGGAGTTTCTTTATCCCCTTCACGTATAATGACGGTCTTTTCATCAAGAGACTCGTCCTCTACTTCTCTCTTACCGCCTGTTTTATCTGTTTCACCTGTTGTTTGTGAGCGTTTCACTGTATTTTTTTCTAAAATTTTTTCTTCAGATGAATCTAAATTCACTTTAATCGTTACGTCTTTTACTCCTGCTATTTCTTCTAAAGCAGTTTTTAATTCTTGTTCATACGCTTTTTCATATTTTTCTACATTTGACATACTATCATTACTTTTTTGTCCGAAAGTTGGTACGTCTTTTTCTTGGTTTTGAGTTTTTTGTTCTTTAAATACAGGTACTTCTTCTTTTTCACTTGAAAAGAGACTACTAGAAAACATAAGCAAAATTCCAAGTATGAGTAGGACAAGTAAAAACTTAGGTGTTACCTTTTTACCCTTCTCGTTGCTTTCTTTTTGATCCCCATTCAATAAGTTTCGAAAAAATGAGAACTTCGAATTTTTATCTTTATTGTCCATTTACTCTACCTGTCCTCCCTTCCATTTGAACTTGGATTTGTTTACTCTCTAGTTGCCACCTGCTTGAAAAGAAATCTTTCATTTCTACATTCGTTTCTTCCACTTTTTTTGGAGGCTCTTTCGTGTTAATTTCAATTGGCTTTACTGTTTCAATTGCATCATTTTTACTACGTTCTTTTTCTTTCAACGTCACAACAACAGATTGAATATCTTTCGCTGACTTTACTTCTTCTGTATTTTCTGCTGCGACTATTTGTATTTCAGAGACAGTCATACCATACTTTTTCTCAAACTCTTTTCCTACTTCTTTTTTCATTTTGGTAGCCATCTCTTCTAAACTATATGCACGTGTTAGAGCTTGTATTTCTTTTTTCTTCGAATCTATTGAATTTTTTACAGATCCTTCTGCTACGTACTTTTCTTCATTAAAATTTGCAATTACTTCATTTACATCTGTCTGCAATAGTTTAAAAAGAGGTGTTAAAATTAATACGACTAACAAAAGACTTACAACGAATTTAACGTATTTTTGCAAATTCGAATTTGGAAGAATAAGATGAAGCATTGTCGCTAAGAGCAAAAAAACGATAATATTTCTGATCCACTCTGTAACAAATTGCATACTCTTCACCTCCTACCGCATCATAAGTGTAATATTCCCCGCAGCAATAATAATTGTAATACTTAAAAAGAACATAAATGATACGATAGCTAGGCAAGCAAATACGTAAATGATGCTTCTTCCAATAATGTCTAAACATTGAATAATTGCTCCGCCGCCAACCGGTTGCAATACTGCTGCTGCGAATTTATAAATAAATGCAATACAGAAAATTTGAATCGCAGGAAAAGCAACAATTAAGCATAAAATGACGAGCCCAATAATTCCGACTGTGTTTTTCAATAATCCTGATGCGCTAATAACAGTATCTGCCGCTTCCGTAAACATCCTTCCAACTACTGGAATGAAGTTTCCTGTTACAAATTTAGCAGTTTTCACAGCTATTCCATCAGCGACGGCTGTCGCTGTTCCTTGTACAGATAATACTCCTAAAAAAATCGTTAAGAAAATACCGATAATCCCAACGCTAACGTTTTGCAGAAGCTTGGACAATTTCGTAACTTTATATTGATCACTCATTGTACTTACAATACTTAATATCGTTGCCAGTAATAAAAGCGGTAGAACGATATAATTCATAAGAAGCCCGCTTGTATTCATTAAGAAAATGATAATCGGATGAAAGAAAGATACAGATACAACCCCGCCACCAGTCGCTATAAGCGCCAATAAAATTGGCAATAGCGCTAATATGAAATCTACCATTGTTTGTATCGTTTCTCTTGCATATGTCATAACGACATAAAAACTATTTAAAGCAAAAATAATAAGTACCATATATACAACAGCATCAGCAATTTTACTTACACTACTTTTTGAAAAAGCGGATTGCAGTGATTGCAACAATGCACTAAAGATTGTGAGCATAATGAGTGTGCCAAGCAGTTTTCCATTAGCTGCAAGCTCATGAAATAAATATTTTAATAACCCTATCATCCACTCTTTTAGAGAGAATTCTTTTTCTCCCTTTACAAACTCCATAAAACTCCCTTTTTGACTCTCTGGCAAATAGCCTCCATATTTTGTAACAAGCCCGTCCCAAAATTGCTTCACATCTTCAATTCCGAGCTTATCCAATTGTTGATCAACGACGTTTGTTTCTACAGGAGAAGCTTGTACAACAACCGGTAAAGAAAAGAAAAGGAAGCAAGCAAATAGCAGCTTAGCTCCAAACCTCCTCAACATTCACTCCCCCTTATCCCGTCGGTAAAAATCCGAGAATAGTTTCAATTACAACCGTCAAAATAGGAATTGCCATAACGAGAATTAAGATTTTCCCAGCAAGTTCAATTTTCGAAGCGATGGCACCTTGCCCAGCATCTTTTGTAATTTGAGCTCCAAACTCGGCAATATAAGCAATTCCAATAATCTTTAGTAACGTTTCCACGTAGACGTTACTAACTTTCGCTTCACTCGCTACTCTCTCAATCATTTGTAAAATAGAATGAATTTGATCGATTAAAATAAGAAACATCACGCTACCTACGAACACAATAAATAAAGATGTAATACTAGATTTATGCTGGTTCAAAACAGCAGCTAAAAACGTAGCAACGAGGCCTAATCCGACAATTTGTATAATTTCGATTCGAACCGCCTCCTTTACTGGAAGAGAAAGACACTTTTAATCTTGTCGAATAGCGTATTAATTAAAAATGCAACATGAAATAAAATGACGACAAAACCGACAAGGATAACCCAATTTGCAATATCCTCACGCTTCAATTCTTTTAGTACAGTATGAATGAAAGCTAAAACAATGCCGATTCCGGCGATTTGAAATATTAATCCAACATCAATGGACATCGCCTTTCTCCCCCCTATAGCAGTAAAATTACAATTAGTAGCCCTGCTAGTACCCCTAAACTCTTAATCATTTTTTCGTATTGCAGTTGTAAAGCTTTTGCTTCCTCTTCTTCTCTCTCCAAATGTGTAATACATAAGCGAATATGTTTTTGTTGTGATTCACGATCATGTTGCCCGAGCGTTTCACCAAATTGCTGCAGTATTTCATACTCGGTTTGTTGAAAAGCCGTCAACTTCCAATTCTCTTTCAAACTATCTATCCAAGCTTCCCTTACCGTTTGTTCTCCACTTTCTAGTTTTTTAGCGAAACTTTGAAATATCCAATTTAATGGCTTTGGCATTTGTTTAACTAATCGCTCGGCAGCCTCAGATAAAGGTGTGTGTCCATACATAATTTCTGCCTCTAATGATTGAAGTGCTGATTTTAATAACCTAAGTTGCCTCGGCCTCTCACTGTATCTTTTAGCGTACGAAAACCCGAAAAAGGTGCTGACCGCAACGATTAACACTGCACCAAATATTTTCACCATACGCCCTCAGCCTTTCTATTTGATAACACTGGTTTTCCATATTTATCTTTCACCTGCATAACCGTTCCTGGACCCCTCGCTTTTGACAACTCCACAAACCTATCAAATATACCAAGCTCTAGCACTGCCTTGAGCGATGGACGTCTCACAACATCCTCATAGGAAAATCCGTGTGCGCTTATAAAAAGCTGAACACCTGCATGCACAGCCTCCATAATTGCTTCACTATCTTCTTTACGGCCAATTTCATCTACGATCAAAATATCAGGACTCATAGAACGAATCATCATCATCATTCCTTCTGCCTTTGGACATGCGTCTAACACATCGACTCGGGTACCAAAATCATATTGCGGGATTCCTTTCACACAGCCAGCAATTTCTGACCGTTCATCAACGATCCCCACTTTACAGGAAGGAATTTCCGAAGCACTTACCCCTTGACTCATACAACGTGCTACATCTCTTAAAAGTGTCGTTTTTCCCGTTTGGGGAGGGCCAATTACCATCGTGTTTAACCACCTTTTTTCATACAAATATGGCAAAAGCGGTTCAGCAATCCCTATTTTTTGACGAGCAATACGAATATTAAAGGAAGAGACATCACGAATCATTTTCACTGCGCTTTTTTCTGTAATGACTTTTCCCGCTAACCCGATTCTATGCCCTCCGCGAAGCGTCACATACCCACGTTTTAATTCCTCTTCCATCGTATAAATTGAGAATTGACTTAATTTATTCAATAAGTAAATAGCATCCTCTGCAGTAGTGATATAGTCATAAAAAAACACCTTTCCGTGTGCAATACACTCTAGCGGTCTTCCAATTCGAACACGAATTTCCTCTAAAGCATCGTATTGCTTACATTCTTCAATTAAGTACTTCATCGTTTTTGGTAAAACTTCTAATACCTCTTTCATCGGCTTCTCCCCACTATACTCGACTTACTATTTCAGTAATGCGATAAAAATACAGCAAATCCCAAGCGCTAGAAAAAAGAGCTTCAAGAAAGAAATTTCACTTGCTACACTCGCTATCCCAATTGTCATTGTTAAAATTAATACGGTAGGTCCAACAAACGCTAACATACCATTTATAAACAACGCTTTCTTCGCATCATTCACATAAAGCATAAGCAAAGCAGCAAATATCTCCGCACTACCTGAAAATAATCGAAGTGCCCCCATAACAAGCACGGATGTTTCCATTGCCGCTAGCCACTGTTTCATTCTTCCACCTTCTCCCGTAACAGTTACTAACTTCGTATTCTAAAAAAGAATATATTTGTACAACCATATGCAGAGGTTGTCTATTTCAGAAGTAAAAACATAATTTTTCTCTAAAGTCTGAATTACAATCTGAATATTCATATTGCTTTATGGTATATTATGGTACATTTAGTTTAAAAGGGGTTTAAACCATGCAGCACGTCACTTTATTACCACTAGATTTATGCTATACAAATGTGATTTTCGAGCTATCAAGTGATCCACATATAAAAAATGCATTGGGGATAACGGTAGAAAACATCGAAGACACGAAAACATTTCTTCTTTTCGCAATAGAAGAAGAGCGTCAAAAGAAATCCTTATCGAGAATGATTGTGAATGAAGAAAATGAAATAATTGGCCTCACCACACTTAAACATATTAATAATGAAAAAAAGCAATCTCACATTGGTAGTTGGATTGGCTATCCATACTGGGGAAAAGGCTATAACGAGGCTGCTAAAAAAGAAATCTTTAAAATCGCCTTTTTAGACTTACAACTTTCCTACGTATTTGCTGGTGCTAAAACGAATAATATCCGCTCACTAAAAGCACAAGAAAAACTACCCTATATTTCATTGCATGTGGAAAACAAGTTTCCAGACGAACACGCTGCACTAGAGAAAGAAGTAAGGTCACCTTGCTCTCTGCATGTCGTGTCACGTGAAAATTTTTTAAACTGGTTGAAATTACAGAATGAGGAGGAAAAATATGAAGGCATTGAAAATTAGTTTAACCGTTGTAGTAGAATTAGCTCTTATTTATCTTTTTTCATTATTAGTCGGTTGGTCATTTATAGAGACCTTTTTCCTTGGTAGTTTAGCAATATTTGCAATTATGTGGTTAATTATTATGAGTAACCATAGAAATAACATTACAGATCACGCAATAAGCAAAACATTAACTGGCGTTGAGACTGGCGAAATAAAACCATTTCAAATTGTTTTGACTCCATCTATTATGGGTACTCTTTCACTTGTTTTAGTCAGTTTTATAGTAACAGCTATTTACTATCTACCCTATTTCCTATAAAAAAAGCACTCGTGAATTATCACGAGTGCTTTTCTACTATGCACGAGAAACGTATTTACCTTCACCAGTGTTGATGATAAGCATTTCGCCTTCGTTAATGAAGATTGGTACTTGTACAACAAGACCAGTTTCTAATGTAGCTGGTTTTGTTACGTTAGAAGCAGTATCACCTTTAATACCAGGCTCTGTTTCTGTAACTTGTAATTCAACTGTGTTTGGAAGTTCAACACCAAGTACTTCGCCTTGGTAAGTCATAATTGCTACTTCCATGTTTTCTTTTAGGAATTTAAGCTCGCGCTCGATTTGTTTTTCACCAAGTTCGATTTGCTCATAAGTTCCGTTATCCATAAATACGTGAGACTCACCGCTTGCGTATAAGTATTGCATACGACGGTTTTCGATGTGTGCTTTTTCTACTTTCTCACCTGCACGGAATGTTTTCTCTTGAACAGAACCTGTGCGAAGGTTACGTAGTTTAGAACGAACGAATGCAGCACCTTTACCTGGCTTTACGTGTTGGAAATCAAGTACTTGCCAAAGGGCATTGTCCACTGAAATTGTTAAACCTGTACGAAAATCGTTTACTGAAATCATGTAAAAAAATCCTCCTGTGTATTACAAAATAATAAGTTCTTTTGGTGATTTCGTAATTACTTCATTACCTTCACTTGTCACAATGATATCATCTTCAATACGTACGCCGCCAATACCTGGAATATAAATACCTGGTTCTACTGTTACAGCCATACCTGGTTCAAGTACTGTATCAGAACGGAACGCTAAACCTGGTGCTTCATGAATTTCAAGACCGATTCCATGACCAGTAGAGTGTCCAAAGTATTCACCATATCCTTTTTCCGTTATGTAGTCACGCGTTAGCGCATCAGCCTCGCGACCTGTTAAACCAGCTTTAATACCGTTCACACCACGTAGTTGTGCTTCTAAAACGATATTATAAATTTCTTTTAATTTATCAGATGGTTCACCGACTGCAATCGTACGAGTAATATCAGAACAATATCCTTTGTAATAAGCGCCGAAGTCTAATGTAACGAAATCTCCTGTTTCTATCACTTTTTCAGATGCCACGCCGTGCGGTAATGCCGAACGAAGACCTGAAGCAACGATAATATCAAACGAAGAAGATGTTGCTCCTTGTTTTCTCATGAAAAATTCAAGTTCATTTGACACTTCAATTTCAGATACTCCCGGGCGAATGAATGATAGAATATGCTCAAAGGCAGCATCTGCAATCTGTGCAGCTTCCTTTAATATCTTAATCTCTGAATCAGTCTTTATCAAGCGTAACTTTTCTACAAGTCCAGAAGTCGGGATAAATTCAGCATCAATCGCTTCCTTATGCACTGAATAAGAACTATATGTAAGAGTATCTTGCTCAAAACCAAGTTTTTGAATTCCAAGCTCTTTCACTTGCTTTGCCACTTCATCAATGATCAATCCTGCGTGCTGTACAACCTCATATCCAACCGCTTGTTTACTTGCCTGCTCGACGTAACGGAAATCTGTAATAAATTGAGCACGATCTTTTGAAATAAGAACAACGCCTGCTGTTCCTGTGAAGTTAGCCATATATCTACGACTATGTTCATTTGTTAACAAAATACCGTCAATGCCAGCCTCATCAAATGCACTTCGTAATCTTTCAATTTTCTCCATTACTTTATGCCTCCCTCAATTTCTCCATTAATGCAAATAACGCTAACTTATAGCCATAAAAACCAAATCCTACAATTTGACCTGCACAAACAGCTGCCGTCACAGATTCATGACGGAACGATTCACGCTGATGAATGTTAGAAATATGTACTTCAATAACAGGAATCGAAATGCTCGCAATGGCATCACGAATCGCATAGCTATAATGCGTAAATGCTCCCGGATTTAAAATGATCCCTTCATATATATCTTCCGCTTCATGAATAATGTCGATAATGGCACCTTCATGATTCGATTGGAAACATTCTAACTCCACTCCCATTGTTTCTGCTTCTTGCTTCATATCTGCTTCAAGTGTCGCTAGCGTGCCCTTTCCATATACATTTACCTCACGAACACCGAGGCGATTTAGGTTAGGACCGTTTACGAGGAGTAACTTTTTCATATTCTTAAAACTCCTTAATATTAAATATCTATACAATATTTTAACATAGGAGTTACTTATTTGAATAGTTCGTCTTCTCTTGCCCTTCTTGTTCTGCTTTATTGCTATTTACTGCGTAAGAAACAGAATATGCTATAAACACACCATACAATATAAAAATACATATTGTCGTCACAATTGTCTCTTTTGGTAAATGGAGCGCACTTTTAATAACAGGAGCCATTAAACCCATCCCCAAAAACAGTAGTGCCCACCAAAATAGCCCATAAATAATTCCCGCTATAATCCCTTCAAACTTCGCAAAAAATGCTTTATACAAAAAGGCGATCAAAATTGAAAGAAGTCCCATACACACTATTCCGAACACATTGCCCCATACACCCTCTTTCCAACTTCCAAACGCAAATGGTAAAAGGAAATAATTCGGTCCCGCCTCCGTGAATGAAAATATATGAAGGAAATACCAGATCCCGCCCCAAAAGATTCCACCAAACAAACCAATCTGCACAAAATTCCTTGTTCCTAATTGTTCTTGACTCACATCGACACCTCCGCTCAATAGTATGCCCGAAACTATTTTGAAGCATGTTTAAATCCTGCGAAATTTGTCTATAAAAAGAATAAGAAATGTCCGACTCTCATAACATTTTCCCTTGTCATCTACTTGTATTTGCCGATAAAATAAAGGAAACTCGGTGATTGTCTGATTTCAAAACGACAGAACCCAGTATGACAATTGCCTCTTTTTCTACATAAGAGAGAAACAAATACAGGTTGGTGTTAACATGGCAGAAGAGTCAAAACAAATATATGGCGGGCAAGCGGTCATAGAAGGAGTTATGTTTGGCGGTAGAGAATATACTGTTACAGCGGTTCGTCGTAAAGATAAATCGATTGAATTTTATCGATTACCACGCGTTCGTAATAAAGTACTATCTACCCTAAAAAAAATTCCATTTTTACGAGGGATTGCCGCTATTGTGGATGCAAGTGCGAATGGAGCAAAGCATTTAAACTTCGCTTCAGAACGATTTGACGTCCACCCAGAAGATGATGAACAAATTGCAAATAAAAAAGAAGAACAATCAAAATTAACGATGGTATTAGGAGTTGCAGCTGTTGGCGTTTTATCTTTTATATTCGGTAAAGTCATTTTCACAGCAGTTCCTGCACTATTAGCTGAATTAACGAGACCGATTTTCCCATCTCATACTGGGCAAATCATTGTCGAAAGTGTCATTAAGCTCATGCTATTATTGAGCTATATATACTTTATTTCTTTAACCCCACTTATTAAGCGGGTATTTCAGTATCACGGTGCAGAGCATAAGGTAATCAATGCTTACGAGAATAACCTTCCTCTGACTGTAGAAAACGTTCAAAAGCAAACTCGTCTCCATTATAGATGCGGCAGTAGCTTTATTATATTTACAGTCATTATTGGAATGTTCGTTTATTTCCTAGTCCCTACAGATCCTCTTTGGGCACGAGTTATAAACAGAATTTTATTAATTCCAGTTGTACTTGGTATTTCTTTTGAAGTATTGCAATTTACAAATCGATTACGAGATATTCCCGTATTACGCGTACTTGGATATCCTGGATTATGGCTACAACTATTAACAACGAAAGAACCAACAGATGATCAAGTGGAAGTAGCAATTGCATCGTTTGAAGAATTATTACGTCTAGAGAACAAACAATAATTATTTAAAAATGGTGTTCAACTCCTTTCCTCATCGTTAATATACTAATTTCAATATATGTTTTTAGGAGGTGTCCCTTATGAACGGTCGTTCGTTTACTTTCGCTATATTTGTGCTTATTATCGGATTGGCAATATTCGGCCTTGTTTCATCTGTTATTACAAATCCCATGGGTGTATTAAGAAATATCGGGTACATGTTACTTGTTGTCGGTATCTTTTACTTGCTATACAAGATGTTTACAAATTCCAGTGGTTCCGCAAATCCGCAAAGCTCATATAAGCGTGCGGCAAAACAATCGAACCGCAAACATGGGAAACAAAATGTAGCACCCCTAGGCAATTCCTTCTTTAAGTCAAATACTTCTAATGACAAAAGTAAAAAAGGGAATTCTTCCACTTTGAAACGAAAAAGAAAACAGTCTCATTTAACTGTCATTGAAGGCAAAAAAAGCAAAAAGAAAGACCGTGCTTCCTTTTAGGAAATACGGTCTTTTTTTATACTTTGAAGCACTTCTTTTAAACTTTTCTCTCTCATACTTTCAATTCGAAGATGATGATTTTCAAACGGTAAATTCCGTGTCACATCATTAGGTACCACAACGCACGTTAATCCCGCTGCAACTGCTGCTCTCAATCCATTTAATGAATCTTCAAATACAACAGCTTCAGATGGCTTAATTCCTAATTCTTCTATTGCAACTCGATAAAGAGCTGGATCTGGTTTTACCTTCTCAACATCTTCTCTCGTTTTAATTACTTCAAAATATTCTCGAATTTGTAGCTCTTCTAAAAAATGAATAACCCATTCTCTAGAAGAACTAGAAGCTAGTGCGATTTTTAATCCCATTTCTTTCGCTTCTTCTAAATATTCTTTTACCCCGTCACGAGCTTCTGGTATTCTCATTTTCTCTTTATGTAAAGTTGCCACTTTTTCTTTTAATACACTTTTGTTAAACTTCTCTTTTAATTGATCATTTAGATATGTATAAAGTACCTCATCTGTTGTTCCAATGCATTTCGCAAATTCCTCTAAAGGTAGTTCCCCGCCGTATTCACGAACAGCATCTCTGAAAGAGTGAAACCATATCGTTTCTGTGTCCACAATTAATCCATCAAAATCAAAAATAATTGCTTTCATAATTCTCCCATCCTTTTCGAATTGAAATAAAAAAGGAAACGCCATACGTTCCCCTTAATTACTTTTCTCTTCATTTGCTCTTTGAACACCGCGAAGTGTTTCCACTCGGAATGCATCTTGTTCAAAGTATTGCACTAAATCACCAATGCGATCAATCGCTTCCCAACTTAAATGATGTTCAATTCCTTCTACATCATTGTAAATTTTACTTTCATCCACACCGATAATACGCATAAATTGCTCTAGCAAGTCATGACGATATACGAGACGTTCTCCGATTTTTTTACCTTTTGTTGTTAATACAAGCCCTCTATATTTTTCATAAATTAGATATTCATCTTTGTCTAATTTTTGCACCATTTTTGTTACAGAGGATGGATGTACACTAAGCGCTTCAGCAATATCAGATACGCGGGCGTAACCCTTTTCATCAATCAACAAATAAATTTGTTCAATATAATCTTCCATACTAGGGGTAGGCATCGGTTTCCTCCATCCAAGTTCATTTTGCTTATTCCGTACGAAGCAATCAATAAAATGATACACCAGAAAGAATAACGTGACAAGTTGAAAACGAGCCTAAATATATAAAACAAAAAAGAATCTGTATTTGCATACAGACCCCCCTTAAGTAAAATATTGTATTTCTGCATTAGGAAAAAATTCATTTATATAACCTCTTATCGTTTCTTCCAATACTGCTGCATCATCCTTTTTATATACATATTTTCCGATGCCATATCGTCCCCATTTATACTTCCGCTTCTCTTCATCCATTTCAAGCTTCGTATTTGGATAACGCTCTTGAATAACCTTTTTCGCTGGTTTCGTAAAACGATGCTGAATTAATTCAAACGTTAAATTTGGTATCGTCATATCTTTCAGCGCATTGTACAGTCGCTCAAATAGTTCACGATATCCTTCTTCCCATCCTTCATGCATATAAAGTGGCGCGACTATAAAACCAAGTGGATAACCTGCACCTGCTACTTTACGTGCCGCCTCAATTCGCTCCTCAAATGGCGATGTCCCTGGTTCAAAATTTTTAATTACATATCGTGAATTTATACTAAACCTGAAACGAGTTTTCCCATTATGCTTTGCATCTAATAAATGATCAACGTGCGAATATTTCGTCACGAAACGTAAGCGCCCATATTCACTTTCTCCAATGAATTCAATCGCCCGCTTTAATGCATGTGTTAAATGATCAATCCCAACAATGTCTGATGTACACGCTGCTTCAAATCTTGTTATTTCAGGTGCCCTTTCATCCATATATTGCTTTGCCTTCTCAAATATTTCATTAAGATTGACATACACACGAACGTAAGGCTTACTCCCAAGTGTTGTTTGCAAATAGCAATAATGACAATGTCCCATACACCCTGTTGCGAGCGGAATTGCATATTCAGCTGACGGTTTTGACGTATCAAACTTTAGCGTCTTCCTTACTCCAACGACAAGTGTAGCCTTTGCATTACGATACTTTTGCAAATCATTTTCTCCTGGCAAATTTCTAATTTGATTATGTGATGTCGTTTCACGAATTTCTAATCCCATCTTCGTAAACTTCTCATAAAGCTCTTTTCCAAGCGGATATTCAAGTGCCTTTGGTTCAAAGTAAACGAGTTTTGGCATAAATGGTTTCATGTGCTTCCCTCCCTCTCGTTAGTATGGGAAACGTTGAAAAATTAACACGCATTAAAGTTTTCCACTTCAGTAACTTGCGTTGCAAGTTACTGAATGTTATAATCCGGATAACAGCTACCTTGCAACGCAAGTTACCTGAGTAAAAGGTGGTGAAATCATGCACAGCCAAATGTTAAAAGGTGTACTAGAAGGTTGCATCCTATACATCATTTCACAAGAAGAAGTGTACGGATATGAACTGAGCACAAAATTAAATAAACATGGCTTTACATTCGTAAGCGAAGGAAGCATCTATCCGTTATTATTACGTATGCAAAAAGAAAAATTGATCCAAGGCACATTAAAAGCTTCCTCACTCGGTCCAAAGCGAAAATATTATCACATAACCGATAAAGGATTAGAACAACTTAAAGAATTTAAACAAAGCTGGGGAATGGTTTCAACTACGGTAAATAACTTATTACAGGGGGAGTGATAGGGATGAATGCACAAGACATGATTGAATTGAATAATAAAAAACGTGAGCTTCTAACTTCCGAAAACGAGGCTGCTTATGGTGATATGTTAGTATATCTTCGAATATCAAACGTACCCGAGCAACAAATGGAAGAACTGTTACTAGAAATATTAGATCACCTCATCGAAGCACAAGCAGAAAATAAAAGCGCTTATGACATCTTTGGAGATAATTTACAATCTTATTGCGATGAACTTATATCAGCTTTACCAACTCAAACAAAGTTAGAAAAAGCCTCTTTAATTGGATTTTCTATTAGCTTACTTCTTGCTATACAGTTTGGCATAAATGCAATTATTTCATTTTTTATGTTTCTCTTTGAAAAAAACAATACAATATCAAGTCCGCCTTTTAGCATCCTTGGAACTACTTTGTCTGTTTCAATAATTATACTAGGTATACTATTTATTTTATATTTATTAAAGCGTTACTCCTTTAATCAGAAAATGAATTGGAAAAGAAGAATTCTATTTGGATTCGCATTTGCTACTCCATTTTGTTCCGCTGTATTCTTAAATATTTATTTCCAAAAGCAACCTTATCTCATTTATCATCTAACCTTTTGGCAAAATGCCTTAATCGCTATCCTATTTTATGCTTTATATAAATTCTTATATAAAAAATCAAATTTTTAACAGCCCTTCAAAAGGCTGTTTTTTCTTCTGTCTAATTTTACAAATTGAAAAATTTCATAAAGAAAATAAGAAAAATGCAAAATAATTAAAGTTAATTGTTGACGTGATGCTTTTATTATCGGTATCATAAATCTTCGTGAGCAATTATTTTTCGTTATACGATTTTTTTATTATTACTGAATTTTTGAGAGGAGAAATTAGATGTCAGTTAAGAAGAAAACGCAAGTACGCACCGGCAAAATGGTACGTGAACTAATGTTAGCAGACGAAGATGTAAATGCTTCGCTAATTATGGTATATAGTGAAAACGGTGTAAACGCAGAAATTAAAATCGAGGGCTTAACGCCGAAATGTAACGAAGAATTATTTTTGAGCGGAAACGTGGATTGGAACAAGAGTGTTATTTATAAAATTGTTGATTTCACTGGAAACGCTGAAGTTGGTAAAGTTACATTAACAGCGATGAACAAAAACAATGTTTCTCTAGAAATTGAACGCGTTATGTGGAGTAAAGAAAATAAAGAAGCTGCCGAGCAAGAAGAAACACAGGTAGAAGCAGCACCAAAAAAAGAAGTAGTTGTAGAAGCTCCAAAAGCAATTACACCTGCTCCTAAGCCTGTTACGCGTGTGGAAACACCTGCTATGGCACCTAAGCCTACTCCGGTACCGACACCGAAGCCAGTAAGCGTAGAAGCAGCTGTAGAACTAGCTACTCCAGCGCCTGTGAAAAAAGCAGTCCCTACTCCAGTTACAAAGCAAGAGACAGCACCGGTTGCTCCTGCAAAATCGAAGCAGCCTGCTTTGACTGAAACAAATTCAAAACTACAAGAAAATTATGTTAAACTCGTGAAAAAGACAATTGAAGTTTGTCAAGATTACGAGCTTGGCATCGACATAGATGATTCTATTGAAAGCTTAAAAGAAGAACTACAAAGCCAAGGTATTAGCGTTACATTTGACAAAGAAATTATGGACGTTGTAAGTCGCCTTCGTTCTTTACAAGATAAAGGAATCAAAGTAGAAAAAGTACTTAATTTACTATAAAAAAATAAGAGGTGGCAATTGCCATCTCTTATTTTTTATAATTCCACTCATTACTTTCATACTTTTCTTTCGCTAACGTTTGAACTTCATGTAACTGTTCTTCTGTTAATTCATATGGAACAAGTTCTACATCCAATCCTTTTTCAAAGCCAACTTCAAACGCTTTAATTAACTGTTCTATCGTAAATGTACGGTCTGTTAATTCATTAATTGCTACTGCTTTAGAAGAGAACATACTCTTCATGCGTTCCTTCACACGTTCATTTGGGAATAAAAATAGATCATATAGTTCATCTAAATCAATTTCTAATGGAATCGATCCATGCTGTAGAATAACACCTTTTTGACGTGTTTGAGCACTACCAGCAATTTTTCGTCCTTCCACTACAATTTCATACCAAGATGGTGCATCAAAACATACGCCGGAACGTGGATTTTTTAAATTTTCACGATCTGCTTCTGTTTTTGGAACTGCATAATATGCTTCTAGCCCTAATGCCTTAAAACCATCTAATAAACCTTGCGAAATAACACGATACGCTTCTGTAACTGTTTTCGGCATATTCGGGTGATCTTCAGACACAATAACACTATACGTTAACTCTTTGTCATGTAGTACACCCCTGCCGCCTGTTTGACGACGAACGAATCCATATTTCTTTTCGTTAACTACATCCATATTAATATCTTTTTCAACACGTTGAAAATACCCAACTGTTAATGTTGGTACTTCCCATTCATAAAAACGAATTGTTGGTGGCATTTTCTTTTCACTTTGCCAATTTAATAAACATTCATCTAACGCCATATTAAATGCCGGTGAACATTGACCAGAGTTAATATAACACCATTTTTCTTTTCCCATCCTGCACCTCATATAACCAATTATTTTTCACATTCTCTAGTCTACCAAATTCGACAAAATTTGTGAAAGAATACGAAATTTCTTCTTATATGCAAATGAATCTGTTGCATAAATACATAAGGGCATTATAATATTGAAAGTAGGATAAGAAAAAAGGGAGCGATAGAATCGTGTCAACAACTTGGATTATTTTATTAGCCGTAATCGTAGCATTTATCGGCTACACTGTATGGATGTACTTCTATCAGAAAAAATTAATTAAAACTCTTACAGAAGAAGAATTTCGCGCTGGCTACCGTAAAGCACAGCTTATCGATATTCGTGAAGCAGACGAATATAACGCAGGGCATATTTTAGGTGCACGTAACATTCCGTTATCACAAATTCGCCTTCGCCATAAAGAACTTCGTCAAGATCAACCTGTTTACTTATATTGCCAAAGCGGATTCCGTACAGGTCGTGCAGCGCAATACTTAAAAAAACAAGGCTACAAAGATTTCTACCAATTACAAGGTGGATTTAAATCTTGGACAGGCAAAATTAAAAAGAAATAATAACATACAAAAAACTAGCTGAATAAATCAGCTAGTTTTTTCATTTCATCTTATTCGCAATGTATAATAAATTCTGCTTGATTACCTTTTCATCGTTCTCTTCTACATTCCGATACAGCAGTTGATATTCAATTCCTTTCTCTTTCCATATAAGCGTAGCAAATTCGTCACCACGTTCATAATCATCTTTATTTTTAAAATAAGCAGACGTTCCATTATTCAGTTTCATTTGTTCTTGAAATCGCTTCTCTTCCACAAGATCCGGAAAACTATAAGGAAAGTTCGCGACATTTAACTCAATATACTCATTTCTACCTGGTTCTTTCTGTTTATATTTAATCGTTAAGACAGTGTTCTTTTTCCCAAGCGTTCTTACTTCCCCCTTCACATCACTTGTAATATCGTACGGTAAAAACGTTGGAACTTTAAACTTCACCGGAAAATATTTTGGAAGTTCCTTTAGCGGAATAGGATCCGTAACACGATCCATAGCTCCTCCCGTTGTTCCCACAAAGTGTTTTTCTTCTTGCATCGTTTGCTGAAACGAACACGAACTAAGCACGAAACTAGAAAACACGAAACAAATGATTCTTTTTTTCAATTTGTTTCCGCCCTTTCATACCGCTCTCTTAACGAACGAAGCGTTGATATTCTCTTCATATTCGCTTTGTCACCAAACTCCACCTTTGAAAACTTTCCACGTTATTCTCACACATTTTGACAACACTTTTTGCAAACAAAAAAGACCCCTATTATTCTTACGCCCAAGTGAAAAGGTTACGCGAATAAAAAGAAGTCTTATTAATACCATAGTTTGTGAAAAGCTTTTCAGGTCAAGATTTTTTCTTTCTTATTATTTTCCCTTTATAATAAGGGAAAGAGGTGATACATATGGCCAATATAAAACAAATTGCTAAAACTGCTGGTGTATCGATATCAACTGTTTCTCGTGTCCTGAATAATCACCCTTACGTAAAAGAAGAAAAGCGTAAGCGTGTTCTAGATGCTGTTGAAGAATTAAACTACGCAAAAAATATAAATGCTGTCCATTTAATAAGAGGGAAAACATATACAATTGGCGTTATGCTTCCTTTCATTAACCTCCCCTACTTCAGTACCATTATTGAAGGAATTGGTAACGAAGCATTATTAGCTGGATATCATATTAATTTATGCCAAACAAATTACGATAGCCTTGAAGAAATTCGTGTTCTTGAAATGATGAAAATGAAACAATTTGATGGGATGATTATTTGCTCCCGAACGAGCTCTTGGGAACAAATCGAACCTTTCGCAAAATTTGCCCCTATTATTTCATGTGAAAAAATGAAGCATCCTCTTATTTCATCCATCTACGTAGATCATTATGAAGGTTTCCGTCTCGGTACTGCCTATTTACTAAGTAAAGGCCATGAAAAAATCGGAATTTGTTTAGCAAGAAAAACAAGTGTAAATTCCATGGAGCGTGAAAAAGCGTTCGCCGATACACTTCGGAACGAAGGGAAAACGTTGCATCCTGAATGGATTTTTCACCAATGCTATACAATGCAGGACGGAGCACAAATACTCCATCGTATTTTAAATATGAAAAATCGTCCAACTGCTATTTTCACAGCGAACGATCAAGTTGCAGCTGGTTTATTAACAGAGGCTCGAAAACATGGTATTCGAGTACCTGAAGACCTTGCTATCCTTGGATTTGATAATCATGAAATTTCAAAGGCATTAGAAATTTCCACAATTGAACATCCCGGTCTCGCAATGGGCTCACATGCTTTTTCTTTATTCCATAAGCAGATCCAAAGCGAGCAAATTGTCGGCAGTGCAAAAGAACTTTCATTCCATTTAATTGAGCGAGAGACTGTCTAAAAAGAGCGTTACTTATAACGCTCTTTCTCAGCTCTTCACCTATTGACTTTATATTTCCCATCTCATATAATGAACCTAACGAACGGTAGGTAGGGGATGAAAATGACAGCAAACCGCATTAAAGCTGTAGCACTTTCTCATTTCGCACGCTACGGCTATGAAGGAACTTCATTGGCAAATATTGCTCAAGAAGTTGGGATTAAAAAACCATCGATTTACGCACACTTTAAAGGAAAAGAAGAGCTATATTTCATATGCTTAGAATCTGCTCTTCAAAAAGATTTGCAGAGCTTCACAGGCGATATCGAAAGCTTTTCCAATTCGTCCACTGAAGAATTGCTTTTAAAATTATTAAAAGGGTATGCAAAACGATTTGGTGAAAGTGAAGAATCAATGTTTTGGTTACGAACTTCTTATTTTCCGCCTGATGCATTTCGCGAACAAATTATTAATAAAGCAAATGTACACATTGAAAACGTCGGAAAACTTTTATTCCCTGTATTTAAAAGAGCAAGCGAACAAGATGAGCTGCATAACATTGAAGTAAAAGACGCCTTAGAGGCTTTTCTATGCTTACTCGACGGTCTTATGGTTGAACTATTATACGCAGGTTTAAATCGTTTTGAGACACGTTTAGACGCTTCTTGGAAAGTATTTTGGCGCGGACTTTCAAACTGACGGATTGCTCCTTTGCAATGCGTCGTTTTTAAGCCCTTTACCTAACGACTGGTAGGAAGGAGAAATGACATATGGCATGGATTTATGTAATCATCGCTGGTATTATTGAAATATTTTGGGTGATTGGACTAAAAAAAGCAGAGGCACCACTTGAATGGGCTGGTGTTGCTCTATTAATTACAATTAGTTTCGTCTTATTATTTAGAGCTTATAAAGATTTACCTGTCGGCACTGTATACGCAGTCTTTACAGGAATCGGAGCTGGCGGAATCGTTCTTACAGAGATTTTCATCTTCGGAGAACCTTTCTCTATCGTAAAAGTTTTATTAATCGGTTTAATCTTCTTCGGAGTAATTGGTTTAAAACGAGTAACAGAAGAAAAAGAAGCGAAGGAGGCCGCATAAAATGGCTTGGGTATTTTTAATTCTAGCTGGTATTTGTGAAATTATTGGTGTACTCTTTATGAAAGTAGCCACTGAAAAGAAAGGCTGGGCACCAAAAGTTATTTTAATCGCTAACTTCGGCGTAAGCTTCTTCTTCTTATCTCTTGCGATGAACACATTACCGATGGGAACTGCTTACGCAATTTGGACTGGAATCGGAACTGCTGGAAGTGCACTTCTAGGCATTCTCATTTTCCGAGAATCAGCGGATTGGCGTCGTCTTGCTTTCTTAAGCTGTATTCTATGCGGCGCTGTTGGCTTAAAACTATTAAGCTAACGTGAGGTGAATGTCATGTGGAAAGAACAAGGAAAGAAAATATTAGCATGGATCACACTTGGTATCGTCATTCTATTACAAATAAGTTTTCATATAATAGAATCATTGTTTCATAAAGTATTATCCATTCTCACATTCCTTCCTAACATGACAATTGAAATTATATCAATTGTTTGGTCCATTATCGCCTCCATTGCAATCGTCATTATATGGAGTATCGCCAAACTATGGAATAAGTTATTAAAAAAGGACAGTACTTCTGAAAAAGAGTAACTGTCCTTTTTTATATTCATTCAGACTTTCTGTAGAAGTTAGATGTGATAAGACAAAACAGACCAACTATGGCAATACTTATACCAACCCTTTTATGTAAACTTGGAAATAACGGTGGTATATCCGAGTAAACATTTGCTAATATGAGACCGATTGAAAATAAAAATATTCCTATTCTATATAACCATTTTCTTTTGTTCATCATTCTCCCCTCCTAACATTTTTCATACACTCCTTTCTTTTGGACATACTACCTAAAAAAAGGAGTGAATAATATGCAAAATTCTATACATAAGCAAATCCTATTTTTATTTTTCCTATTTCTTATTCTCATCATCGTTTTCAGCTTTATATTACATACTCCGAAAGATGTGCCAAATAGCGTTTCTTTTTATAAACTACTGCTCTCGTATTGTCGTTATTGAAGAAGGTGCCTTTTTTAAGGCACCTTTTAAAATTCTCTTTTTTCATATATTTTTACTGAAACAAAGGTAGATGCTATGAACATGCACATGGAACTAATGAATAACAAGCTGTTGTATAGTTGAATTTGTTCTAAGTTAATTTGAAACAAAGCTTCTAAAACAACTATCGGTGCCATGAATATTACTATTGTAATGAAAATGGTTTTCTTATACCCTAGCCAAAAGGATATTGGTAAAACAAAACTTAAATACAATAAAATAAAGCTAATACTAGCAACCATTGTCGTTTCAATAAATTCAAATAAGTTAACCCCACTCTTCATTCCCATCGTGAAACAACCGACCGTTACACTTATAAAAAGAATAATAATTGCTACTATATATTTCGCATACACAATTTGTTTTCTCAATATTGGTAAACTATTTACTATAACTTCACTCTCATTTTTACTATCTGCTTCAAATGTTTTTACTGTTGCCCCAATTGTAATAATTACTGACATAATGATGAACAGATTTTCCGTATCTGTTAAAGCCATATAAAAGAAAACTGGATACAATATGTACCAAATTAAAAATTTCCATTGAATAATGAAATCTTTTAAAATTAGTTGCTTGATCATGTATTACCCCTCCTAATATGAAAATGCTCCTTCTATAACTCTGCCTCCTGAAACATTTTCATTGAGAGGAACATTGATATGAATATACTTACTAACACTCCAATACTAAGAACACCCATTGCTAGTGTAGCCTCTTGAGAGTGGAGTACTTTTAACATAATTGTTTTATCACCAAAAATATTGCACATAAGACCAATCATACCCATTAAAGGAAAAAGCATAATCAAATTTAAGACAGTAATAACTTTATATCCCCCAATGTAATTAGTCGGTATCGTTACTGCACAATAAATCAAAGTTGCTACTATTGCTGAAAATATTGCATACCCAGGCATAACTATATCTCTGTTCAATAAAATATTTCCTAATATTACGACTATAAAAGTTACACTCAAACCAGCCATAATAAATAATATGCTTGAAATATATTTAGCTATAATTATCTCTTTTCTCGTTATAGGCAAACTCACTAACACTTTTTCTGCTTTACTTTTCTCGTCATAATAAAAAGAAATATATATAATCGTACTACATGTTATAAATACTCCTATTGCAATCCCCATTGGTTCGACGGAATTCTTAAAAATAGATAAAATAGGGATTAAAAAATAGAAAGGAAACATCTTCTTCTGTAAAAAAAACTCCTTCAAAATCAACTGTTGCATATGAATTCTCCTCTCTATAAATCACGT
Organism: Bacillus cereus group sp. Bce019; assembly: GCF_051781745.1. Classification (NCBI taxonomy): domain Bacteria; kingdom Bacillati; phylum Bacillota; class Bacilli; order Caryophanales; family Bacillaceae; genus Bacillus; species Bacillus cereus group sp. Bce019. The sequence goes on along the minus strand of NZ_JBPWJX010000001.1, from coordinate 163,458 downwards.
GTTTCATAAATTTTAATTGTAAGAAACATAGAAGCGATATAGGCACTAGCTAATATCATTCCTCCAACTGTAAATACACCAATATGTACTGGATTCATAATCCACTCACTGAATGAAGATGTTGTTTCATTCAGCCCATCACTAATAAATATCCAAAGAAGTACACCAATCCCCATTGCTGCCGCTGATACTATACTTCTCATGCCCTTTGATTTTGTACCATAATAACTAGGAAAAAATGTCGCCACAAATACTACAGAATAAATCACTCCACTTACCACTACATACCATGGAATTTCAATATAAAAATTAGGATGGTATACACCAATATCATCAATAACAGCAATACCTCTTAAAAGGAATACAATTATCATAGTTGAAACCATGGCACCGACAATAAATATTGCACAGGAAATATATCTAGCAATAATGATATCCTTCCGACTTACTGGTAAACTATTTATAATAATGTCACTTTTATTTCTTTCATCCATAAAGGTTAACGTCATAACGGAGGAGAGGGTTATAAATAGACAACTCATCGGAAATAAAAATTCACCACTTGGCTCTAACATAAAAAACAAAAGAGGCATAACAAAATTCACTAACCACATTACCCGAAAAAAGAACAAATCTTTATATACAAGCTGACGCATAGGCACCTCTCCCTTTCGCAGTGTAAACGATAATGTCATCTAATGTAGGCTTTTCTAGTACAACCTCATTTCCAAACCAATCGATAATTGTTTGTTTATCCTTCGCTAAACCTTCAAAACCAAATTTATTTTTTCGTAATCCAACAAATAGTTCTTTTCCTTCTCGGTCTAATAAATCATTACTTCCTTTTACGATTACGTAGTTCTCCATTAAGTCTTCTTTTTCACCAGTAAATATAATTTCTCCATCATTGATGAACGTAACATAATCTGCAATGCGCTCTAAATCTGTTGTAATGTGCGTTGAGAATAATACGGATACTTCATCTTCCATTACAATTTCTTGCAACATATCAAGTAATTCACTTCGAACAACTGGATCTAACCCTGCTGTCGGTTCGTCCATAATAATAAACTCTGCGTGGTGCGAAAGTGCGATAGCAATCGCAAACTTCATTTTCATCCCTTTAGATAGCTCTTTAATTTTTTTATACTTTGGAACTTGCAATCTATGTATATACAATTGATACTGCTCTTCGTCCCACTTTTTATATAACGGTGCAATAATACGCTTCATTTGTTCACACGTTAAATCTTCGTAATAATGATTTTCATCATATACAAAGCCGATATTTTGTTTTATTTCCTTTTCAGCTTTCTTATTGTCCTTGCCAAAAATTTTTATATCTCCGTTATCTTTTTTAATTAAATTCATAATCATTTTGATTGTCGTACTTTTCCCGGCCCCATTCGGTCCGACAAACCCCATAATATATCCGCGTGGTAACGTAAAACTTATATTTTTCACTGCGAAACCTTCATAACTTTTACAAACATTTTTTAGCTCTAACATCTCTTATTCCCCCTTATATAAACACGCAATCATCTGCTGCAATTCTTCAAGTGAAAGCTGCAACACTTTACTTTCTTTTACGATTTCTTCAGCCTTACTTTCCAATAGACGTAGCCGCTGTTCTTTTAATAGTTCATTATTTTTACGTGAAACATAAGTCCCCTTCCCAGCAACAGTTTCTATATATCCTTCTTTTTCAAGCTCCTCGTATGCACGCTTCGTTGTAATTACACTAATTTGCAATTCCTTCGCTAAGCTACGAATAGACGGTAATTGGTCTCCACCCTTTAAACCACCATTTAAAATAAGCTGGCTTAATTGTTTTCTTATTTGCACATAAATAGGGTCTTGGGAAGAATTTGAAATAATAATATTCATGTTTTCCTCCAGTGTGTGTATATACTGTATATACCTTATATATACAGTATATACACACATCCTATTTTTGGCAAGAAAAAAAGACCAACATTTTCCTGTTGGTCTTTCGTATATGTATCACTTTTCAAAGCGATCTAACATCTCGTCTCTCATTCCGAAACTTACTACTGCAATTCCTATATACATAAACAGAAGGAATGCCGGATGAACCGTGTTGTACCAGCTGCTGTCAACGATTAAGTAAATCGTTAATGCGACAACAAGAACAAACGCTAAGATAAACATATAAAAGTGTCTTGTACTACCCATGATAAACTCCTCTCTTCTCACTTCACCATTCAACAGTTTATTTTATCGAATAATTCGATATGACTCAAGGTTAACTTTCTGTTATGTAATCAAGTTCCACCTTTACAATGTCCTCACATGCTATTGAAATGATTGTTCCTTGTTTATCAATCGCCGTCACTTCTCTATTATCCATTACACGATTTGCTACTCTTTCTAACACTTTCCCTTGGTCTCGATAGCAAAATTCTTTTACATCTTTAATTGTTTCTCCATTTTCTAAATGGTATACCATTCTATAACATCGATATCCCACACTTTCACCCCCGTCTTGCTCGTTTTTTCACATATACATAAAAATGAGTAATTTTTGCCTCATCACATCTTCTTAATTTCAATAAAATTCTAACAAAAATAAATACTTTTATCAAACCGACTTTTTCAACAAAACTACCTATAAAACTACACCTTTACACCATTAGAAAACAAAAAACATATTTTTTTAACATTTTCTTCACTATTTCTGCATAAAGTGAAACTTTAATCAGTGGGGATTTTTGTTCATCCCCACTGATTATTAGTTGAGCCAATCGGGCATTTACGGACAGTTTATCTCCCACCTGGCTTCTTTGCACCAGCTAAGTTTTGAGTTGGGAGTTTACTGTCCGTTAATGCGGGACAAATTCTCCATACAAAAAAAGAACCCGCCGCAGCGAGTTCTTTTTTTGTTATTCTAATCAAACTTGTACAGGAGCTGGCTTTGCATAACGTAAAACTGGTTTACGTGCAGCCATCGTTTCGTCTAAACGTTTAATGACTGTCGTATGCGGTGCTTCTTGTACAACTTCTGGATTTTCTTCTACTTCTTTAGCGATTTGAATCATCTTATCAATGAAACCATCTAATGTTTCTTTTGATTCTGTTTCTGTCGGCTCAATCATAATACATTCTTCCACATTTAATGGGAAGTAAATTGTTGGTGGATGGTAACCGAAATCAAGCAGACGTTTTGCAATATCTAATGTACGTACGCCAAGTTTCTTTTGACGACGACCTGATAATACAAATTCATGCTTACAATGTCTATCGAATGGAAGATCGTAGAATGGCGCTAATCTTCTCATCATATAGTTCGCATTTAATACAGCATACTCAGTTACTGCACGCAAGCCATCTGGACCCATAGAGCGAATATACGTGTATGCACGAACGTTAATTCCGAAGTTACCATAGAATGGCTTCACACGACCAATTGCTTCTGGACGGTCGTAGTTGAAGTGATAACCATTTTCCGTTTTTTCTAAAATCGGTTTTGGTAAGTATGGAATTAAATCAGCTTTCACACCTACTGGACCAGAACCTGGGCCACCACCGCCGTGAGGACCTGTAAATGTTTTATGAAGGTTTAAATGCACAACGTCAAACCCCATATCTCCTGGGCGTGCTTGGCTTAATACCGCATTTAAGTTTGCACCATCATAGTATAACTTACCGCCTGCATTATGGACGATTTCTGCCATTTCTAAAATATTTTCTTCGAATAGACCTAATGTATTAGGATTTGTTAACATAAGTGCTGCTGTTTCTTCGTTTACAACACGTTTTAAGTCTTCTAAGTCAACAAGGCCATTTTCATTTGATTTTACTGTAATTGTTTCAAAACCAGCTACAGTTGCAGATGCCGGGTTCGTTCCGTGAGCAGAGTCAGGTACAATTACTTTCGTACGGTTAAAGTCACCCTTCGCTTCATGGTATGCACGAATTAACATTAAACCTGTCCATTCTCCGTGTGCACCAGCTGCTGGTTGTAAAGTAACAGTATCCATACCTGTAATTTCAATTAAATGCTCTTGTAAGTCATACATTAATTCCATTGCACCTTGTACTGTCTTTTCATCTTGCAGTGGATGAATATTTGCAAATCCTGCGAAACGAGCTACACTCTCATTAATTTTCGGATTATATTTCATCGTACAAGATCCAAGTGGATAGAATCCAGAATCAACACCGTGGTTACGGTTTGAAAGTGCTGTATAGTGGCGCATAATATCAAGTTCAGATACTTCTGGTAGCTCTGCATCTTCTACTCGAATATAATCGCTCTCAAACACATCTTCTAGTTTCACTTCTTCTACATCTAATTTGGGTAAGCTATATCCTATGCGTCCTTCTTTACTCACTTCAAAGATAAGTGCTTGGTCTTGGTTCTTCATTGGATAGCCCCCATTTCGTTTACAAGTGTGTCAATTTCCTCTTTTGTACGAAGCTCAGTTACTGCTACAAGCATATGGTTTTCATGCTCTTTATAATCACGGCCTAGATCGTAACCACCGATAATATTCTTTTGTAATAATGCATCGTTTACTTCTTTCACTGGACGTTTGCAATCTACAACAAACTCATTGAAGAATGGTCCAGCGAATGTTACTGTGAAGCCTTTCGCCTCAAATTGACGTTTTGCATACTGTGCTTTAGAAATGTTTTGACGTGCCATTTCTTTCACACCTTGTTTGCCAAGTGCCGTCATTGCAACAGAAGCTGCTAATGCATTTAACGCTTGGTTTGAACAAATATTAGACGTCGCTTTATCACGGCGAATATGCTGTTCACGTGCTTGTAACGTTAATACAAATCCACGTTTACCATCTGAATCTACAGTTTGTCCAACAAGACGTCCTGGAATTTTACGCATAAATGCTTTCGTTGTTGCAAAGTAGCCACAGTGCGGTCCACCAAACTGCGTTGGAATACCGAATGGTTGTGCATCACCGATTACAATATCAGCACCAAATTTCCCTGGTGGTGTTAATGCGCCTAATGATAATGGATTTGAAGAAACGATAAATAATGATTTTTGTTGATGAACGATTTTTTCAATATCAGCTAATTTTTCAACTTGTCCGAAGAAGTTTGGATATTGAACGATTACACAAGCAACTGTATCATCTACTTCACTTTGTAATACGTCTAAATCTGTTACACCATCTTTATGATTAATTTCAACAACTTCAAGATTTTGACCTTTTGCATACGTTTCAAGTACTGCTCTTGATTCTGGATGAACCGCGCTAGATACAAGAATTTTCTTTTTGCGAGTATGGCCAGCTGCTAACATTGCCGCTTCAGCTAAAGCTGTACCCCCGTCATACATAGAAGAGTTTGCTACATCCATTCCTGTTAATTCACAAATCATTGTTTGGAATTCAAAGATTGCTTGTAATTCCCCTTGTGAAATTTCCGGTTGGTATGGTGTGTAAGCTGTATAAAATTCTGAGCGAGAAATAACATGATCTACAATTACTGGAGCATAATGATCGTATACGCCTGCTCCTAAGAAAGAAGCGTATTCTTTTAAGTTAGCATTTTTACTAGCCATTTGAGATAGCTCTTTTAAAAGCTCTGGCTCTGATTTTGCTTCTTTAATTTTTAAATCCCCTTTAAAACGAACACTCTCTGGAATATCAGAGAATAATTCATCGATCGTTTGAACGCCGATCGTTTGTAACATTTCTTTTTTGTCTTCTTCTGTCATTGGAAGATAACGATGCAACATGAAATCTACCCCTCTCCCCGTTACTTTGAACGTTTGTAAAATGGTGTTGGAACAACTACTGCTTTGACGCGTTTATTACGAATTTCAATTTCTACTTCTGTATCAACTGCTGCGTATTTTACATCAATTAGTGCTAAACCAATGCTTTTCTTTAACGTTGGAGATTGTGTACCACTTGTTACTTCCCCAATTTTTTCTTCACCAATAAATACAGGGTAATGCGTACGAGGAATTCCACGTTCGATTACTTCGATGCCGACTAATTTACGAGGCGCACCATTTTCTTTTTGCTCTTTTAACGTTGCTTTTCCAAAGAAGTCTGCTTCTTTATTTGTTTTTACCGCAAAGCCAATTCCAGCCTCAATCGGTGTAATATCTTTTGATAATTCTTGTCCATAAAGTGGTAATGTTGCTTCAAATCGAAGTGTATCACGAGCACCTAAACCACATGCTTTTAAGCCCTCTTCTGCTCCAACTTCAAGAAGTTTCTCCCAAAGTTTTGCAGCATCTTCACTCTTACAGTAAATTTCGAATCCATCTTCACCTGTGTAACCTGTACGAGATACAAGTGCTGGAATTCCGTCTACAAGAATATCGTTTTTAAATTTAAAGAACTTAATTTCTTTCAAATCTTCTGACACAACTTTTTGTAAAATGCCTTCTGCTTTTGGTCCTTGAATTGCAAGCTGTGCAACTTCACTAGAAACATTGACTACTGTCGCATCGCCAATTACATGACTTGCTAACCATTCGTAATCTTTCTCGATATTTGATGCATTGATTACTAATAAATAGTCTTCTTCACCACGTTTGTAGATTAATAAATCATCTACTGTACCACCATTTTCGTAGCACATAGCTGTATATTGTGCGCCCCCTACCTTTAAGGTAGATACGTCATTTGTAACAACACGTTGTAAAAATGCTAAACTATCTACACCTTTTACTTCAACTTCTCCCATATGAGACACATCGAACAAACCTGCAGCTGTACGTACAGCTTCGTGTTCTTCTTTAATGCTTGAAAATTGAACTGGTAATTCCCAACCACCGAAGTCGATTGTTTTTCCACCATACTTCGCGTATACATCAAATAACGGTGTACGTTGTAATGTAATCATGCTCTCTCCCCCTTATGCTTTGACAAATCAATAAAAGTTGCTTCCCTTTTCTAAACATTTTCATTCTGAAAAGATAGGATATACGGAATCTCATTATATTTTTTTATGAAAGCGTAAATAAAAAATCACTTTCTTGGATAAAATACGAAAGATTCCACACATTTCACACCATTATCCTAACATCATTCGCTATATTTCATCAATATTCTAGCATAAAAAATAATTTAGAATTTTTTATGTTAAAACACAATAAATACAGCTTTTGAGATTTAATACTTTATTATTGTCTATCATATAGCCTTTAATAACGATAATTATGCCTTCTTTTAAGGCAAATCATCATACATTAAAAAATAATTACTTTAGTTTATAAAAGGTGGGAGAGTCGTAATGAATGTCGATATTTCCGTAGATCGGACGTGGCAAAACAATTTTTTAAATAGAATTGATGAAGATGGTCCTTGGACAAACTGGGATTTATATCACTTAGCTTATGAAACAGAAAAATCGTTACTTGTTCCTACTTTTGATGGACTACAAGCACCGAAACATTTATCACATTTCACACCGCTTCCGCATCAATTAGAAGTCGCTCAAAATGTAATTGAACAAATGAATGGTAAAGCGATTCTAGCAGATGAAGTAGGTCTTGGAAAAACAATCGAAGCTGGACTTATTTTGAAAGAATACATGGTCCGCGGGCTTGTGAAAAAGGTACTTATACTTGTCCCAGCTTCTCTCGTATCACAATGGGCATACGAGCTGAATACAAAGTTTTTCATTCCCGCTGTAGCACAAAAGAAAAGCTACTCGTGGGAACAAGCTGACGTAATCGTATCATCAATTGATACTGCGAAACGTTCACCACATCGCGATATCGTGTTGAACTTAGAATATGACCTTATTATTATCGATGAAGCACATAAACTGAAAAATAATAAAACAAAAAACTATGAATTTGCACAACGATTAAAAAAGAAGTTTTGTTTATTACTAACCGCTACTCCTGTTCAAAATAAGATTGATGAAATTTTTAACCTTGTTTCTTTATTAAAGCCAGGACATCTAGGCAATCAATCCAACTTTGAAGAATATTACGCTTCCAAAAATCGTTCAGCCGAATCAGATGAAGACTTAAAAGCTCTCATTAACAAAGTAATGGTGCGAAATAGACGACATAATACCGGTATCGATTGGCCGAAGAGACATGTACGTACAATTTTTGTTGAGTTTAATGAACAAGAACAAGCTCTATATAATGATATCGAAAATTGGCGAGGACAAGACGCCTTCACATCTGCTTTCTCATCGTTAACTTTAAAACGGGAAGCGTGTAGTAGTCGTGAGGCTGTTTACTATTCATTGAAAAAGCATGTAGAAAAAAGACAGAAAGAAAATGAACATTATATAAAAGATCCACATATCGATGTGCTAATGGACAAAATTAATCATATTCCTTTCAACTCGAAAGCAACTAAAGCTCTAGAGCTTATAAAAGAAATTGACGATAAAGTCGTCATTTTCACAGAATATCGAGCGTCACAAATGTACTTACAATGGTTTTTACAACAACACGGTATTTCTTCCGTTCCATTCCGCGGCGGATTTAAACGCGGGAAGAAAGATTGGATGAAGGAACTTTTCCAAAATCGTGCCCAAGTGTTAATTGCAACGGAAGCTGGCGGAGAAGGCATTAACTTACAGTTTTGTAGCCATATGATCAATTATGATTTGCCATGGAATCCAATGCGTCTTGAGCAAAGAATCGGACGTATTCACCGTCTCGGTCAAAAGAATGATGTTCATATTTATAACTTAGCTACAAAGCATACTGTTGAAGAACATATTCTGAAACTGTTATATGAAAAAATCAACTTATTCGAGCGTGTTATCGGTGAACTCGATGAAATTTTAACGAGAATTAATATGAAAAACATCGACGCGCACATTCAAGAAATTTTCGCGCAATCAAAAAGCGAAGGTGAAATTAGAATTAAGATGGAAAACTTAACATCTATTATCGACTTTGCGAAACGAAATGAAGCTGAGGTGCAAGGCTATGCAGCAACATGAAATTCATAATTACTTATACAATTTCTTTGAGGCGAATAACTGTGAAATTTTAGAACGTTCTCCTCATTTATTAGATGTACAGTTAACAATTGAGATGGATAAATTATTAATGAATCGCCCTTTTTATTGGCACTATCTTGAGAAAACAGGAGGCGTACCGAATCCGATGCGCCTTACTCTTATTACAAATCCAGAAAATGAAGAAAATGATGGTGAACTTATTCACTACGGTTCACCACGTCTACATCAAATTTTCCAAACGACAAAAGAATTAGGCTCATACATACGTTTATATGAGGATGTAAGACATAATGGAGCAACACATACACCGCTCCACCCTTGGCTCGGTATTAATATAAAAGTTTCCTATCAATGTGATCGAAAAAAAGACATCCTTCACTCGATTGGTATTCATCTCATTTCTGGAACAATGATGGCAAACTTTCATGAAACATTAACAAACATTAAACTTACACCAAAAATACCTGATTTTTGTTTTACGCTCTCGCCCATCATTAAACCTCAAAGTGGTTTACAACGCATAGAAGACGCTTTAAAAAATATAATTGCAGAAGATGACCATACGTGGGCAAAAGAAGCAAGAGTGCGTTGGAATCATGATTTAGACCTTTTAAACCGTTTTTATGAAGAAAGTGACGAACTTCCTGAGAGCTATGAAATTGAAAAACAAGCTCTGCAAGAACAGTATGAACCACGTATTACAGTGCAAATTATTAACGGTGGACTCTTTTATGTTACTGCCAATCATTTTCTATCAAAATAAAGCTCCTTCTGCTTTAGAAGGAGCTTTATTTCGAGTTACTCTCTATCCTCATTACGCTCTTGTTGTTTTTGCTTTGCCATGCGTTTTTGATACGCACGATCCTTTGCGCTCACATGATTTGCATCAGTTGGAAGATTTTCTTTCGAACGTCCAATTCCATTGCTCATCTTTCCCACTCCTTTTTACGTTTTTCAGAATACATGTTTATTTTCAGCTAGAGTTACAATCCTTATACAAAAAAATAAGAGCAGCCATTGGCCACTCTTACTCGCTCACATATTTTTGAAACATATCATGGATGCCTTTATTTACTAGGTTCGAGATCTGCTCGTCAGATTTATTCGGATAACGATCACGCAATCTGATAGATGCCTTCACCATTAAATTTTCTAATACAGAACGGCCACCTTCTCCATAAATAATTTCAGCATATTTAACAAGCCTTCCATCCTCTACTGTTGCTGGATTATGATTGAAGAAAAATTTACTCATTGTCTCCACCTCTCTCTTTTGATAACGTTTACATTTATATAGATTATTTATGTTATTTATTTCACAATATTGTATGCATGTATATTTAATTAGTTTCATTATAAAGCAACATATCGATAGTAAATATGTGATTTTCCGTCCATTTTGTGAACAAATTAAAAATGAAAGCGTTTCCTTTATTGTATACTAAAAAAGCTTACTACGCTAGGGGCAATTTTTTCAATCTACTAACCCCTCGAAAATTGATATATTTTTTCTTTTCCCATTAAACCTTATACAATTTTCAGAAATTATATTATAAAATATATGTATGACTTAAGGAGGCTTTGTATGAATCAAAATAAAAAAGCTATATTAGATCTTGTCTTTTATCTCGTAATCCCATTCCTCATTTGGAAATTTGCAAAACCTTATATCGATCCTTATTACGCGATGTTACTTTCCTCTGTTCCGGGGATTATTTATACACTGTATACCTTTAAAAAAGAAAAACAGTTTAACGTGACAGGGTTCTTTATTTTAATTACACTCATTTCTAATACAACGGTAGATTTATTATCTGGGTCAGCTGAACGAATGTTGTGGAATGATGCATATTATCACATCGTACTCGGCATTATCGTCATCTGTACAATTTTTATAAAAAAACCACTTATGTTATATTTCGCAGCAGATATTGCAGCACTGCAAGGTCATGACCGTGATAAAAGTCGTGAGCTGTATCGTGATAGTCGTATATATCCAGCACTGCAATATTTAACGTTATTTTTCGGGCTACAATTTATATTAAAAAGCTTTTTAAAAATTTATTTCATCTCTGTTTTTGGTGTAGATGGCTACGGTGAAATGAGAGCGATTATGACCGCTGTCGGATGGGGTATTTCTATTTGTATCGGAATAGGGTTCGTATGGGTGAACAATAAAATACATGCCGTTACGGAAGAACAAGAATCCGTGCAGTAAACAAAGATGCCCTAGTGTATTACGACACTAGGGCATCTTTATTTTGCTAGACATATGACTAAAATTTAACTTGATTTTTTTCTTTTACTTTTTACATTTCGATAAAACAAAGCAGCACTCAGCGGCATAACACCAAACCACTTATTCATAAATGGCTCTTTTTCAGCACGGCGTTGTTCTTTCTTTTGTTTTCGATCTTCTTTTGGAGCATCCATATACGACACAAACTGCTGCGTCACAAAGCGAACATAATCATTAGTAGACATATTATCATCACCTCTACTTGATTAGTATGTCCACTTTTTTATACATTAATCTTTTCCTTTAATTCATTCATAATTTGCTTTACAGACTTATTTGTCGTATCGATATGAATGTGAGCCTCTTCATAATAAGCTCGGCGTGATTCAAATTTCGTTACAAATGCATCTATATCTTTCTTTTGAAATAGTGGACGTGTCGTATCTTCACTAAGCCTTTCTGCAATTACATGCGGATCACAATATAAATACACGACAGTTCCGTTCTCTTTCATCCACTTGCGATTTTCCGCTCGTTCAATAATTCCCCCACCAGTTGTAATAATGACATTATGGACTGGTAGCGAACGTAACATTTCGCTTTCATATTCCCGAAAAGCCGTTTCGCCTTCTTCGGCAAAAATATCACGAATTGCCTTCTCTTGCTTCTCTTCGATTTTTTGATCAGTATCTACAACATCCATTTGAAGTTCTTGACTTAATGCTTTTCCAATTGTTGTTTTCCCTGCTCCCATATAGCCGGTTATGTATATAGATTTCATTTTCTGTCCTCTCAATCGTCATTTATTAATTGTTATTATAACGAAAGATGCTACTTTGTTTAATAAAAAAACGTTTTGTTCTTATACTATGAAGAACAAAACGTAACACTCGCTTTTACTTATAAGTACCTCTTCTCACCCACTGCGTTGCAATCCATTTCTCGCCTTTCGTTACAGGTGCCCCTCCGTGTAACGTAAGCTCATTTAGTGATTGATCTTGATAAAAATACTCAAAGTATACTGCCATTCCCTTTCTAGGGTGTACAGAAAGATTTAATTTCGGGAAGTATGTTTCCCCGCCTTCTTCTACATCATTTAAGTACATTACAAGCGTACTAATACGATTGTTAGCAGCTGATCTACTATGTTCCGCAAAATAATCATAGTGTGCTTTATATTGTTGATCCACTTCATAATTTAAAATGTGTAATCCTTCACCATGCGACGCAGGAACATTCATGATAGATGAAATTCGTTTTTCAATCTTTGAAGTAAGTTCATTGTCTTCCAAAAATGCACCGCTACTTGTTCGAATATCATTTACATCACGTGATGAACCAATTTTAGAACGCTCCATTTTATTTTTAGACATTTCAATCAATTTATCACACTCTTCATCACTTAGTACATTTGCTAATACGACAATAAGAGGTTCTTCGAATTTTGAAATAATGTGTATTTCTCTATCTTCTGTCATAATCGTATTTCCTTTATGATCAAAAATAGTTTGTTCCTTATTTTCACCTATTTGATTGTTGTTTGTCATTTCCCTATTCTCCCTAAAAATAATGATTGGATAGCATGAATATATCATATTCTTTCTACCTTTCTCTTTTTTGAGAAAATTTAAACTTTTAATCATTATATTTATCCATTTCTTCTAAAAAATCAATTCAATTTACAATAGAAATCCCTGGTTTTTCTTCGTATTTTTTACATATTATCCTTCTATCCAATCGACTATTTTTCCATCCTTTTTTCTATACCGAAAGCTCACCGTATAGAAAGCTTCCTGTTTGAGTGTACACTGCAACGCAACGAGAATTAAATCATTTTCAAAGATATAATTTCCACTCGCTTCTCCCTTTTCATACTGAAAGAAAAATGCACCTTCTTTTTCTTTTTGCTGTAAGTCTTTTTTTATATCTGTAATAGATCGGTTAAGTAGTTCATCCAGTAAAAACTTTTGTTCTATTTCTATATAAAAATTTTTATCTGTAAACAACATATTTGTTTCGTATATAAAAAAAGAAGTTAATAAAATAAGAAAGATGAGTGTTCCAGGCATTGTAAACCCATTTTGCCCTCTCATACATTCATTTCCATTTCACTATATCGCATAACTACACCTTCATATATTTTTCCGCTAGTATCTTTCACATTTATAATGAGTACATGAGGTGTTAGTTTGTAAGAAACCGTTCCAATATTTTGTAAAACAACTTCCCTCCCGCGCCTATTTACCTTTCTTATAAGACGACTATTCTCTTTTTCATACGATACTTCACTCCCATTACGCGATCGAAATCGTAAAATACTTTCTCCATTTTCAAATGCTAGCTGTTCTCCAGATGATACTTCACGAAACTCCAATTGCATTTGACCTAAAAATACATCCCACTCCCAATCATTTAATCCTTTTGACTGTTTATTTTCCATTTCAATGAAATGTAGGCGGGGAAAGAGCAAAAAAAATATTGATAATAGAAACAGACATACAATCATTTCTATTAATGAAAAACCAAATTCTAATTTATTTTTTCTCCTACATAAAAGCATTGTTCCATCACTCTGTCTTTCACATCTCTCCACATGGTACAAACTTCATTGCCTCCCCAATATGTGTAATACACAATTCCATTTATATTCTTTTCTATTATTCGCTTTTCTTCATTTCCATACATATATATAGCTGCTTCTTTTTTTAATAATCCAGATGCCTTATAACGAATTTGTATATTTTTTCTTTCTTGCATAACTAATACTGTTTGCGGTAGTAGTAACGATACAGCCATCATTAAAATACTTAACGATGCAATCATTTCAGCCATTATGGATCCTTTTTGACATTTCACGATACGTAAATCTCCCTCTTCCAAGCTGAAATACAATTTCATATTTATAATTTTGATATGAAATTATAATCGTACCACCTCTATTAATATTTCCACTTGGATTATATGTCATCGGATTTGGAAACGTATGCAAATCAATTTGTATATCTTCTTCATACTCCCGCTTGACGATATAATACTTTGTACCTGACTCTTTTATAGCATACATATTTCTATCTTTATGCCAACGTAATGTATAGTGCTTTTGACGATTTATCGCTAATTCCTGCATATACAAAATATCATTTGAAAACTGTCTCAAAAATTGTTCAACTTTTTGTCGCTCGTATAAGGAATGAACACTAAAATACGTAACTACACTTAATACAGAAATAGCAAATAAAACGAGTAACATTTCTAAAAAAGTAAACCCCTGTTGTTTCACAATGCCCTAATTGATACTGCGCCATCATCTGAAATATGAATAGATTCGCCATTCGGGCACTTATCAGTTGTAATATACTTTTCATCTGTCAGTTCTTTTAACGATGGAATTTTATTATGTTGTAATTGATATACTTGTATTTGCGCTTCTATAGATTTCACGTAAGCTGCACACCCTTTTCCTTGGACCGATGAGCGCTGTGTAACTACATTCGGAATAATTAATAGTAATAATATAGTTATGACAACCATTACTAATAGCATCTCTAACAGAGTAAATCCTTCCTCATTCTGCATACAAATGCCCCCTAAATAGAATTCATCATTTGAAACATCGGCATAATCATCGCTAAATACATAAGGACAACGATTCCTCCAATACATGTAAATAAAATAGGCTGAATGATAACTAACATATGTTTAATTTTCCGTTCCATCTTTTCCATAATAAGATCGCTATAGTCACCTAATTCAATCCCTAAATTGCCGTTTGCTTGTCCATGCGTAATAACATAAGAAAGTTCTTTCTCGTAATACCCACTTTTAGCAATGATAGATTGTAACTGTTCTCCTCCAATTAATTGTCTTTCAATCCGGCTCGCTTCATATTTAAAGAACGGATGATATCTTTGCTCCATCATTATTGTTAAAGCTTCGCATACTGATAGCCCACCATTTAATAAACCACTCAACTGAGTAGCAAAATAATGTGAATGCTTTAAAATAAGAAATGTTTTGATGAGGGGAATACGAAGCATGATTTTTACCTGTCTAATATGTGGAAGTTTCCTAAAATACAACATATATAAACTACATCCAATACTAACAGTTAAAATAGCGGTTAAAATAATGTATGGTAGCAGTTTTATTGCACTTAAAATTTGTTCTGTAAGTAGTGGTGTATTAGAACCGAACGAACTATAAACCATTTCAACCTGAGGTAATAAAATGAGGTTAAAAATAAAAAGCATGATTAGTAGAAAAAACATCAAAAACATAGGATACTGCATTATTTTCATCATGTCTCTCCTATACTTATCTTTCTTATAAAGAAGTGCACTTCCTTGTTGCAAAGCAAAGGAAATATCACCATGTTGCTCGGCATAAAATAAATAACTTAACATGTCCTGATGAAACTTTAACTGATGAAAAGAATCGTGTAGACTTTTCCCATCTTTTAACCCCTCAATCATGCGCTGCAATTGTACTTTCTTTTCTACAGGTAATTGAAACTGTAAAAATTCTAATGCTTGTAAAAGAGAGTAGCCTTTTTCTAATAATTCTCCTAAACGTTTCAACAATACTACTTGATCACTTAAACTCCAAGTTTTCTTAAACATAAACATCTTCTTCTAAAAAACCTAAAGCATATCCTTTTCGTATTGACGATTCTAAAGTCTCATGTTTGTAAGTAACACATTCTCCACCAGCTTCTTTAAGCGCTTGTTTTAACTCATATCCATATAGTAGCTCATATATGCTAGCCTGCCTTACTTGCCTCATTGATTTACATAAAGTTGAGCACTTTCCTCTGCAAAACGGACACTTCAATTCGACAAGTCGCTGTGCAGCTACAGCCAATAAAGACTGTTCAATCTCTTGCCTCGTTATACCATAATCCATGAAGCGAATGATTGCTCCTTTCGCATCATTCGTATGCAGTGTTGTCATTACTAAATGTCCTGTCAAACTTGCTCTTATAGCTATTTTTGCTGTTTCTTCATCACGGATTTCACCGACTAAAATAATATCTGGATCATGACGTAAAATAGCCTTTAATCCTGTTTCATATGTGAGACCCGCTTTTTCATTTATTTGAATTTGTAATACATCGTCACTTCTTTTTTCAACCGGATCTTCAAGTGTAATGATGCGACGTGTTTTCTTTTTTCTAATTACCTCTAATAATGCATACATTGTCGTCGTCTTCCCAGATCCAGTCGGTCCAGTAAACACAAGTAGCCCCTGTGAATAGCGTAAAAACGAGAGTAGTTTTGCTGCCGTACTTGGAAATAACGAAAGATGTGATAAGGGCTGAACAGATGCTTGTAAATGAAGGCGAATAACGAGACTTTCTTGATATACTGTTGGAAGTGTTGAAAGGCGTAAATACACTTCTTGTCCATCAATTTGCAAATACAACGAACCATTCTGTGGCTTCCGTTTCTCTCCTATGTCCATAGATGCTAAAAATTTGAAATGTGAGACAAGTTTTTCTCCAAACTCCTTTTCAATACACTGTCTCGTCATTAAATCTTTTCCTATACGTAGTTGCACCGCTACATCCTTCTGCCGGGGCACAATATGTAAATCTGACGCTTGTACCCTACACGCTTCTTTTAAAATTGCATTCGCAAAAATTTCAATCCCATTCATCACTTTTCCCTCCTCACTATGTATATAGCATGAAAACATGCGCAATAAAAATTTGGACTTTTGTATTTTCAATAGAGGAAAAAGGAAAAATATGTTTGTGAAATTATGAACAATTTCCGAATTATTGTCTGAAATTACCTATACTCATGTTTATCTGTATTATAATGTTATTATCTTGGATAAAGTGATAAAGGTGGAGATCCTCATGGAACAAGCTTTAAAAATTACAGGTGTATTATCTGACCCAACTCGTTATTACATTTATAAATATATTTCGCAAAAACATAGTTACGTAACGGTACAAGAAATTGCAGATGAGTTTGACATTCATCCAAACGTAGCGCGTTTACATTTATCTAAACTAGAAGATGTTCATATGCTAAAATCGGAAACGAAGAAAACTGGAAAAGGCGGACGACCGAGCAGATTGTATGTCTTATCTGAAGATGTTATCCAATTACAATTTCCATTCCGTGATTATCAATTGTTAGCAAAAATCGCATTTAATTCTTTACTTAGTCTTGGTGCTGCTGGTGAGAAAGCGCTATACGAAACAGGAAAACAATTCGGAGCTGAATTAATGCAACAACATATGCAACGTTTAAATGTGAGTGAAGATGCTTTAACAGTGGAACAAAAGATTCAAATTGCAAAAGAAGCTTTCTCAACAGCTGGCTTATCACCTGCATTTGAATTAAGTGTAGATGGAACAAAAATTTTCTATGATGTACACAATTGTCCATTTAAAGAAGTTGCTTTTCATCATCCAACTGAAATTTGTAACATGCACGGAGATATGATGAAAGGGATTTTTGAAATCCTATTCCCTAACATGGAATTAACTCGAAATGATAGTCTATTAGATGGATGTAAATCTTGTAATTATAAACTAACAATTTAATTTTTCATATAAAAAGAAGCCAATAATAATTGGCTTCTTTTTATATGAACGAATATTTACAATAGTAAGAAAAATAAACTATAATGAGGTGAGGTTTACTTTTTTTAGAAAAGGAGGGAGATGGCATGGAGCGCATGTTTCGCGTTCTCGGCTTTTGGACTGGAATTTTCTCGGTTATGTTTTACGTAGGGGATATGCAACCGGCCGCACTACTATTTTTAGGACAAACAGGTTTCTTCGTACTTTTAAGCTATTTAAAATTAACAGAGCGTATGTATATATACGTATTTGGGGCATATTTAACTGTTTTCTTCATAGGATTTACATACTACACGACATTCTTACTTGTGCCTGGGGCTGGACATTAAAAGATGGCATTTTGCCATCTTTTTTTTAATTCCGGAATTACCTAGTTGACTTATAGGTTTTATTACCTTATATTCTATATAACAGATTGGAATTAGGGGGAATCAACATGAATACACTGCTTGTCGGAATTAACGTTGCAGTCATGCTCATCTTAGTTGGCGTATTATATTATATGCAACGTAAGCATGTATCTTTTAATAAACGTGTATTTACCGCTTTAGGAGTCGGAATTTTATTCGGTCTTATATTACAATTTATTTATGAGCCAACTTCTAAAGTAATTATTGAATCAAATACTTGGTTTGGCTTAATCGGTAACGGTTATGTAAAATTACTTCAAATGATCGTTATGCCACTTATTTTAGTATCTATTATTTCAGCATTTACAAAATTACAGTTAACGAAAAACCTTGGTAAAATTAGTGGCCTTATTATCGGTATTTTAATTCTTACTACAGGAATCGCTGCAGCTGTCGGTATCGCTGCAAGTGCAGGATTTGATGTATCTGCAACCGGCCTACAACAAGGTGATGCAGAATCTGCTCGTCTGAAACTAGTTGAAGAAAGATTTACTTCTATTGAAAAGACAACAATTCCAGATAAATTATTAGAGCTATTACCTACAAATCCGTTTCTTGATTTAACAGGCGCTCGTCCAACATCAACAATTTCTGTCGTAATATTTGCAGCCTTTATCGGCATTGCCTTTATAGGTGTAAAACGAAAATATCCAGAACAAGCAGAGCTATTTAAGAAGATGCTTGATGCTGTATATGCAATTGTAATGCGTATGGTAACATTAATTTTACGCCTTACTCCATACGGCGTATTAGCTCTTATGGCAAAAACAGTTGCTGGTAGCGACATAAATGCTATTTTAAAACTTGGCAACTTCGTG
Source organism: Bacillus cereus group sp. Bce019 (assembly GCF_051781745.1). Classification (NCBI taxonomy): domain Bacteria; kingdom Bacillati; phylum Bacillota; class Bacilli; order Caryophanales; family Bacillaceae; genus Bacillus; species Bacillus cereus group sp. Bce019. The sequence continues at coordinate 144,453 of NZ_JBPWJX010000001.1, read as the reverse complement.
TTAGCGTCTTACGTAGCACTTATCGTAATGTTCGTTATCCACTTATTATTAATTGCGCTATCTGGTTTAAATCCAATTCAATATTTAAAAAAGGTGTTCCCTGTATTAACATTTGCATTCACATCTCGCTCTAGTGCTGGTGCGATGCCATTAAATATTGAAGCGCAAAAAGAAAAGCTTGGTATTTCCGAAGGAATTGCAAACTTCGCAGCTTCATTTGGGGTATCTATCGGACAAAACGGTTGCGCAGGTATTTATCCAGCAATGCTTGCAATGATGGTCGCTCCAACTGTAGGAATTGATCCATTACAACCACAATTTATTTTAACTTTAATCGCTGTTGTTGCTATTAGCTCATTCGGTGTTGCCGGAGTTGGTGGCGGCGCAACATTCGCAGCTTTAATCGTACTATCTACAATGAACTTACCAATCGGTATTGTTGCTCTAGTTATCTCGGTTGAGCCATTAATCGATATGGGGCGTACAGCTCTTAACGTAAGTGGCTCTATGACAGCAGGTCTTATTTCAAGTAAATGGCTTGGTGAATTAGATCAAGATACGTACAATCCAGATGATACAAAAACTGGTGAAATTGCTTCATAATGAAAAAAAGACGCTAACATACAATTGTTAGCGTCTTTTTTATTCCGTTCCCTCTTTATAGATTTTATCTTGAGAATTATCACTCTAAGTATTCTTCTAGTTGCTCTTTTAACTCTTCCTCAATCTCATAACAAGATTCATCAGCGAGTTCCCCTACTTTCTTACTCCCCAAAATGTTTGATTGAATTGGCATTCCTAAAAAAATTCTTTCACATTTCCAAATTGGAATATTATGAAATTCAATCAGCTCTTTTTCTTCATCTAATATAGCTATAGCAACTGATGAATAATAACCCACCTCAAAGGGATTCTCTTTTTCTCTTGCAAATCCCATATCTAATTCCATGTGTTTTTCTATGTATAAATGTGAATACTCTTTATGCAGTTTAAGTGATATTCGCTCTATTTCCTTCTCCATACATTGAATGTTCTCTTTTAACTCCAACGTAAACTCCTGTTCTTTATATTTCATTTTCGCCTCCTTAAACATAGAAAAAGAGAATACAATAACATATCCTCTTTCCTCAAATATATTTCATTATCTCACAGCCCGTCCTTTTCACAAATAACCATTTTGTTCGCACCATTTATGAAATTGTCCTACGTCTACTCCAACTAACACGATATCCTTTAGCTCTACATCAATGATTTGTTCTCCAATTACAATAGCAAACTGCGATGCTAATTTTGTCTCATTTTTCTTTACAATTCCAATTCGGTTCCGATGCGGTCCATCTTTTATATATGCTTTTTGTCCTACAATATCAAAGTTCAAAATTCTCACCTCTTTTACTGCGCTCAAATTGGAAATACGATCTCCACCTCGGAAAATTTCCTTTCATTGCACTATTTCTCTATATATATGACGAAACAATAAAAGAGTCCTTCCTTCTTTACAATTATTTTTTCTTTGTTTCATTTTTGTGATTGAAACGTAAAGTTTATAATAAAATACACTTGGAAGCGCTTTCTATGTAATTTTTTATGTTATAATATATAAGTAGAACTTCGTAAAGAGGGTAAAAAAATGAATACAAAAATGATAAAAAAAGTAATTGAAGCATTAAAAGTATATGGCTTTCAGAATGTATCATTCTGTGACAAAACGAAGCAATTTTTATTTCATAACGAAACAGATATTATGAGCGGCTATGCAGAAATAACATATAGTAGTCAATTTGAAAAATTCAACGTACAAATTCATCCAATTGAAACGCATCACCAAGCAGAGTTACAAGAGATTGAAAGACATATACAAGCTTGTATAAGAAAAGTGGAATATTTAAACGCACTTCTTACCGGGCAGACAAAACTAGATGATAAAATTATTATTATGTAAAAAAAGAACGTGATCCAATCACGTTCTTTTTTCATTATACGTTCATCTTTTCCTTTAGTTGTAATCCTGTAACAGATTCTAATACATCCATCGATTCTCCAAATGTCATATCAAAAATTGTCTTGTCCTCTATGTATGGAAACTGTCTGAAACGCTTTTCTAACACCTTCACAGCATCTGATGTAAAGTTTGCACTATCAATGCCAAATTCTGTTTCAAGAAGAACGATCCAATCTAACACATGAAAACCTAATCCATTGACGAATGAAATCAATTTTTCTTCTGGGTTTGAAGATAAGAATACTTGGCGTTCCATCTCACTAAAAAGTTCTTCTCCTAAGATTTCAGCTAACTCATCATCATGTTCACGTTCAACAAGTTCTTCGTAGCCGTAATCATCCACAAGCTCTTCTACTTCTTCACTATCCTGACAAAGCAATTGACTAAGAAGTGCCTCTTTCTTAAATTCACTATTTTGTACGACTTCTAAAAAGCTCGTTTCCCATCCATTTTCTAATTTCATATTATGTACTCCTTTTATACGTTTCTTATCATCACTGTACCCAAAAGATCACTTTTATAACCTTTTAGGTAGTTACTATTATTTCATATGATTCATAACATAAGATGCAAACTCAGCTACATCTCCTTCAAAAATATTTATTTCTGGCAAGTGATAGAACGTTGTTTGGAGCGGGCTTCCTGCATGATATACATATATCGTTTTCTCTAGTGCAATCGCCATTCCAAACTCTGTATGGCTCCCGTTTCCGCCATCTAATATAAGTAAAAATACATCCGCTTCTTTTACAGCATTTTGTTCTGCCTGACCAATTTCTCTTAATTGTTCTTCATTTGCTGCTTTTTCGTTTTTGGTCCAATCATATGTATGGTGCCATCCTGCATGTTTCAGTTCATTTGCTACGGAACGTACAAGATGTTTATTTTGGAAACCTGAGGCGATATAAAAATTCATTTATATACACTCCTTCATTATGTATGGGGAAACTCCTTTTTAGCGTTATTTGTTATAGCTACAATAAAGAACAACTTCAAAAAAAATCCCCATCTTTAAAACTTATTTGCGTTTAAATGATGGGATGCTTCATGGTCTTCTTTTATTTTTTGTTTTTTATAACTTTCATCAGCTAACATTTCTAGTTCAGCTGTTATCTCTGACTTTTCAAGCTCTCTTTCTTGCGAAAATTTCCTTGAAATATAAACAATAACACTACCAACGTACAACACAAAGCATATAATAAGTGCAGTATTTTCATAGAGACTTAGCTCCAACACAGTCACTCCTAATCCATTCGTATTTTCACGCCTCATTAATTGGAATTTCCCTATTAACCCATTTGTTATCCCGCTATTTGAGGGCAGTAAGACTCCCTCCTCAAAATTCAGTAACAGTAAAGAAGTTAGATGTGGGATGCACCCAACTGATTAAAGTTTCACTTTATTGTAACATAAAAATATCAATTCTTGGAATCTTTCACCCTACTAAAAGAGGCATGATTATTTCATCATGCCTCTGAAATATTTTGAATGATTGTTTTAATTGCTTCTTTTCCATTATATTTTTTTAGTGCTGTTTTATACTTCTCATTATTTTGATTTAATTCTTCGACATACTTTATAAGAGATTTTACATTTACATCTTCTTCATATAATACGGAGGCATATCCTTGTCTTTCAAAGGACTCTGCATTTAATATTTGATCTCCACGGCTTGCAAATTTCGATAATGGAATTAAAACCATCGGCTTTTGTAATGTTAAAAATTCAAAAATTGCGTTGGAGCCCGCGCGTGAAATAACAAAATCTGTTACCGCTAATATATCTGGCAGTTCTCCATGTACATATTCAAATTGTCTATATCCTTCTTTATTTTGTAAACTTTCATCAAGGTTACCTTTTCCGCAAAGGTGAACAATTTGATACTTTTTAAGAAGTTCTGGTAATGCTTCTCGAGCCGTATCATTAATTTTTTTCGCGCCCAAGCTGCCTCCCATAATCGTAATAACTGGCTTTTTACGTGAAAAACCTAAAAACGCTAAACCTTTTTCACGATTTCCCTTCAGCACTTCTTCACGTACAGGAGACCCCGTATATATTACTTTTTCTTTCGGTAAATGTTTCGCTGCTTCTTCAAATGTAACAAATATTTTCGAAGCAAAACGAAGCGCAATTTTATTTGCTAGTCCTGGCGTCATATCAGATTCATGTAATAAAACTGGTACTCTATTTAGCCATCCGCCAATTACGACTGGTACAGATACGAAACCGCCTTTTGAAAAAATCACATCTGGTTTTAGTTTTCGAATTCTTACATACGCATCCATAACACCCTTCATTACAAGAAAAGGATCTTTTATATTTTTTAAATCAAAATAACGACGTAGCTTTCCACTCGAAATACCATAGTAGGGAATGCCTTCCTTTTCTATAATCGTTTTCTCAATACCTTGGTGAGAACCAATATAAGAGATATCCCAGTTGTCTTCCTGTAAATATGGGATAATGGCTAAATTAGGTGTTACATGTCCTGCCGAACCGCCACCTGTAAAGACTATTTTCTTCATACGTCTCCCCCTTCTAGACTATAATACACTAAAATATCTTGCCTCAGGGTGAGAAAATACCATAGCCGTTACGGACGCTTCTGGCTCCATCATGAATCCTTCTGTTAATGAAATACCTATTTCCTCTGGATGAATTAAGCGAAATAGCTTTTCTTGATCTGCAAGTTCTGGACACGCCGGATAACCAAATGACACTCGTATTCCTCTATATTTCGTACGGAAACGTTCTTCCATCGTCAGTTCAGGTGAGTCCGGAATGCCCCAGCGGTCACGAATGAGCATATGTGTTTTTTCAGCAAGTCCTTCCGCTAATTCAAGCGCTAACGATTGAATGGCATGACTACGTAGGTAATCACCTTTCGCCTTCCATTCTTCAGCAATATCCCGAACTCCTTCCCCAACCGTAACAGATAAGAAAGCAACATAGTCCATCTCATCTCCTATTGGGCGCAAATAATCACCTAAAGTACGATAGGGAGCCTTTCCTTGTCTAGGGAATGTGAAACGCTCTATAACACGCGTATGATCTTCTGGATCATATATTACAATGTTTTGTCCGTCGCTTTGCGCTGGGAAAAATTGATACACTGCTTTCGGCTTTAACCAAGATTGTCCTTCCTGCAATAATTCATCTATTAAATCATTTAATTCATGTGCTCTCTTATCTCCCTCTTTCAAAAGCTTCTTCACATTTCCTTTTAATCCAAGGTGATGCCCAAGTAGCATTTGTCTATTCAGAAATGGTGCGAGATGAAGGGCTGGAACATCTCGTAATACAATTCGTTTTGTTGAATCAGGCACCATAACCTCTGATTTTGGTAATGGCTCAATTACTGCTGGAATTTCTACTTTCTTTTCCTCTTTTTTTACGATATGAAGATGACGTTCTTTTTTATCCTGCTTCATCTTCTCACGCTCTTCTTCTTTTTGAAGCTTATTAATAATATCGAGCCCCGTCATCGCATCACTCGCATAACAAACGAGTCCTTTATATGATGGTGAAATCCGATTATCTGTAAACTTTCTCGTTAACGCTGCACCACCTACAACAATGGGCACATCAATATTTGCCGCTTTTAAATCTTCAGCAGTCGTTACCATTTGTTGAGCTGATTTTACTAATAAACCTGAAAGGCCTATAATGTCCGGCTTCTTTTCTTGTACTTCTTGAACAATTCGATCCGAACGTACATTAATTCCTAAATTAATAATCTCATATCCGTTATTCGCTAAAATAATTTCAACGAGATTTTTCCCAATATCATGCACATCACCTTTTACAGTTGCTAACAATACTTTCCCTTTTTTCGCACTATCACTAGATTCCATATGTGGCTCTAAATAGCTTACAGCGGCTTTCATACTTTCGGCACTTTGCAATACTTCAGCAACAATAAGTTCATTATTATTAAATAGTCGTCCTACCTCGTCCATCCCTGTCATAAGCGGACCGTTAATAATATCAAGAGGTTTTCTTCCTTCTTCAAGTGCAAGACTTAAATCCTCGTGTAATCCTTGTTTCGTACCTTCTACAATATAATTTGCTAGTCTTTCATCAAGCGTTAACGTTTCTTGTACAACGACATCTTTCTTTTTAGCAACTCGGTAAAAGTTTGTAAATTCTTCTAACGTCCCTTTCGTCGTTTCAAACAGTAATGCATCTGCAAGGCGTTTTTCTTCCTCTGGAATCGACGCATAGCGTTCTAATTTTTCCGTATTCACAATCGCGTAATCTAATCCTGCTTTCGTAGCATGATATAAAAAGACTGAATTTAATACTTCACGTCCAGCCGGTGGTAAACCAAATGATATGTTACTTACACCTAAAATCGTTAAACACTCTGGTAACGCTTCTTTAATAAGGCGAATTCCTTCTATAGTCGCTGCCGCTGAGCCAATATATTCTTCATCACCTGTCCCTACTGGAAACACAAGTGCATCAAAAATAATATCTGACGGGCGTATCCCATACTTCTTTGTAAGTAATTCATAGCTTCTTTTCGCAATTTCTATCTTTCGTTCCGCACTAACCGCCATACCGTCTTCATCAATTGTTCCTACAACTATAGCGGCACCATACTTCTGAAGAAGCGGTGTCACTTTTTTAAATCGTTCTTCTCCATCTTCTAAATTAATTGAATTAATAACAGCTTTTCCTTGAATATAAGTAAGAGCTCGCTCCATCACATTTTCATCTGTTGAATCAATCATAATCGGTACTTTTAAAACTTTCGTAACTTCCGCTAAGAAGTTTTCCATATCTTCTATTTCATCGCGATCAGGATCTGCCATACAAATGTCAATAATATGAGCATTTTTCTTCACTTGCGCTCTTGCCACTTCAGCAGCCTCTTCAAATTTCCCTTCTGCTACTAAGCGTTTAAATTTACGTGACCCAATAACATTCGTTCTTTCACCTACAAATAACGGTCTCATAGACTCATCATATTGCAGTGCTTCTAATCCACTAATTCCATGTCCTTCTCTCTCATGATGGTCACGAGGCCTAAGAGATGCTAGCGCGGATTTCATTGCTTTTATATGTTCTGGTGTCGTGCCACAACAACCACCAATAATATTAACCCATCCTTCTTCAGCAAATCGCTTCACCTTTTCAGCAAGAGAAGATGGAGATTCATGGTAATGTCCATCTTCATCAGGAAGACCTGCATTTGGATAACAAGAAATGTAACACTCCGATAAATCAGATAGTGAACGAATATGGTCCCTCATAAACTCCGGACCAGTCGCACAGTTTAACCCAACAGATAATGGTTTCATATGTTCTACTGATAAATAAAAAGCTTCAATTGTTTGCCCAGCCAGAGTCGTTCCCATTGGCTCAATCGTTCCTGAAATCATAATAGGAACCGTCTTTTTCAGTTCTTCAAAAGCGGCTTGAATTCCAATATAAGCTGCTTTCACGTTACGCATATCTTGACTCGTCTCAACGAGTAATACATCAACTGCTCCTTTTAATAATCCTCGTGCCTGCCTTGCATAAGCCTCAATCAATTCTTCAAAAGTCACACCACCTGTAACACTAATTGCTTTCGTTGTTGGTCCCATCGCTCCCGCAACATATACTTCCTTCCCGCTTTCTTTAACAGCTTGCTTCGCCAAAAGTGCTGCCTTTTCATTTAGTTCTTCATCTAAATGAGACAGATCATAATCACTTAGTACAATATTCGTTGCCCCAAATGTATTTGTTTCAATAATATCCGCTCCAGCTTTAATATAAGCTTTATGAATCTTTAAAATAACGTCTGGTCTTGTTTCCACTAAATATTCATTACAGCCCTCGTACTCTTCTCCTCCGAAATCTTCAGCAGTTAAATCCTCTTGCTGAATCATTGTCCCCATTGCACCATCTAATATTAAAATGCTATTTTTTAATTTTTCTTCTATACACTTCATCAATTAATACCTTCTTTCACTTCTTGCTTTTCTCTTACATATTTAACAAGATGTTCTGTAATTTCATACTTTAAAAATGGTGTAATAAGATAAATACCATTAAAATATTTCATCGCTGCGTCGACCAATTCTTGTGAAATGCGGATCCCTTCCTCAATTGCTGCCTCTTTCGTTTCATGTCCATCCATTCTCTCTCTTATTTCTTCAGGAAGAGTAATACCCGGCACCTCAAAATGAAGAAAATCTGCATTCCGCTTACTTACTAACGGCATAATTCCAATAAAAATAGGTTGTTCCAAATGCTTTGTCGCTTCATACACTTCTTCAATTAACTTGATATCGTAAATTGGCTGAGTTAAAAAATACTCCGCTCCAGCATCTATTTTTCGTTCCATTCGCTTAACCGCTGCTTTTAAGTGCCTCACGTGAGGATTAAATGCGCCGCCTACAGAAAACCTTGTCGCCGGTCCAATTGATTTCCCTAAAATTGAACGTCCATCGTTCATTTCTTTAATCATTTTAATAAGCTCAATAGAGGATAAATCATATACAGAAGTGGCACCGGGAAAATCACCAACGCGCGCTGGATCACCAGTTAAAGCTAACACTTCTTCCATCCCTAACGCCGATAAACCTAACAAATGAGATTGTAGTCCAATGACGTTATGATCTCTACACGTTAAATGCGTCAATACTGGGATATCATGCTTCGTTAATAACGCACCCATCGCCATATTAGAAACACGAGGCGATGCTAATGAATTATCTGCTAGAGTAATAGCATCTGCTCCCGCTCTTTTTAACGCTCTTGCTCCTTCAAAAAAACGCTGTGTATCTAACGTTTTCGGTGGATCTAATTCCACTACAACTGTCGTTTGTTTTTTCGCTTTCTCTGCTAGAGTGACGTGAGCCTTCGAACGTTTCTCATGCGTATGAACGACTTTCGGCCTTTGAATCGTGTCTTTTTCTATTACAGGGGTAATATTCGCAACAGCGCGCTTCATACTTTGAATATGTTCTGGAGTCGTACCACAACAACCACCCAATAACCGAATACCTTGCTCAATAAATCTCGGTGTCATCGCTTCAAAATAAGCTGGGCTTCCCTCATATACGTAACGTCCATCCACATAATTCGGGAGGCCTGCATTTGGGTATGCTGATAAATAGCCATTTTGAGGAATCGATATCATTTTGAAAGCTTCCGTCATATGAAGCGGCCCTAGTTGACAATTCAATCCAACAACATTTGCACCGTAATCTATAAGTTGCTTTAATATTTCATTGACATCATTTCCATTTTGAGTCGTACCTGCTTCATGTAACGCTAATTGCGCAACAATTGGAATATTCGTTTGCTTACGCAATACTTTAACGGCATGAAGTAATTCAAATTCATCGTAAAAAGTTTCTAATAGTAATCCATCAACCTGTTCTTCTAGTAAAGCCCCTGCCTGTTCAAGTAACATAAACTCTCTTTCCATATCAGTCGTTGTAACAGCTCCGATATGTTTCATACCACCAATTGTTCCTAAAATTGCATTTTTATCTGTCACAGATGCTTTCGCCAGTTTTACTGCCGCTCTATTAATTTCTGTAACTTGATTTTCTAAACCATACATACGTAATTTCGCCTCATTTGCTCCATACGTATTCGTTTGAATTACATCTGCTCCAGCAGCTACATATTGTTTATGAATCGATATAATTAAGTCTGGATCAGATACATTCAATTCTTCAAAGCTACTTTGCAAACCATGTGAATGCAATAACGTCCCAACCGCACCATCACCTATTACAATTCCTTTTGATAATAAATCTAGTAATTTCACGACTCTCCCTCATTTCTATCAATATAAAAACCCCCTCTTCACTTTGAAGAGGGGGACATAATCGTTCCTCCTCTTATTATGCAAAACATTCGTTTTGCAGGTATTAGCACCGTTTCAAACATTTCGTTTGAAGGTTGCCGGGTTTCACAGGGCCTTTCCCTCCACCGCTCTCAATAAGAGTTGTCTTTATTATTTTATTTATGTAGCTAAAAGGAAATGCGTTCCCCTTTTAACAATGTTTGTTAATTTTTTAATAAATTTAGCATGCACAAAAGTAAAAGTCAATGACACTTGCGGAAAAATAAAAATTATTTAAAATAAAGTTGCAATTCAGTTATATTTTATTGTAAAGTTAAAAACATAATAAAAATTTCATACGAACATTCTTATCTAGAGAGGTAGAGGGACTGGCCCTGTGACGCCTCAGCAACCATTAACATTTTGTTAATAAGGTGCTAATTCCAGCAAATTGTGAAAGATTTGACAGATGAGAAGAAGACTCTATTCAAACCGAAAGCCTTCTTCTTAGAAGGCTTTTTTATTTTATATTCACTTAATGTTTCAATTTAAAAAGGAGGAATTTTCACATGTCAACAATCGAAACAAAACTAGCACAAATCGGAAATCGCAGTGAAACTACAACCGGAACGGTTAATCCACCAGTTTATTTCTCAACCGCTTATCGTCACGAAGGAATTGGTAAATCTACTGGCTTTGACTATTCACGAACTGGCAATCCAACTCGCGGTCTTTTAGAACAGGCGATCGCAGACTTAGAATATGGCGAACAAGGTTATGCCTGTAGTTCAGGGATGGCGGCTGTTCTCCTCGTCCTTTCTCTATTCCGCTCTGGAGACGAACTTATTGTATCTGAAGATTTATACGGGGGAACGTATCGATTATTTTCTGAGCATGAAAAAAAGTGGAATATTCGATGTAGATACGTAAATACACAGTCTATTAAACAAATTGAGCAAGCTATCACAACTGAAACGAAGGCTATTTTCATAGAAACTCCAACTAATCCATTAATGCAAGTTACTGATATTGCTGCTGTCGCAACTGTAGCGAAAAGGAACGGACTACTCCTTATTGTAGACAACACTTTCTACACACCTTATATACAGCAACCATTAACAGAAGGTGCTGACATTGTACTTCATAGCGCAACGAAATATTTAGGGGGACATAACGATGTACTAAGCGGGCTTGTCGTTGCAAAAGGAAAGGAACTTTGCGAGGAAATCGCTCATTATCATAATGCATCAGGTGCAGTTTTAAGCCCATTTGACTCATGGTTATTAATTCGCGGTATGAAAACGTTAGCGCTTCGCATGAGGCAACATGAAGAAAATGCGAAAGCAGTTGTTGCGTATTTAAATGATGAAGACGGGGTGACAGATGTATTTTATCCAGGAAGAGGCGGCATGATCTCATTCCGCCTTAAAGATGAAGCTTGGATTAATCCATTCTTACAATCTTTATCCTTAATTACATTTGCCGAAAGTCTTGGTGGTGTAGAAAGTTTAATGACTTATCCAGCAACGCAAACACATGCTGATATTCCTGAAGAAATTAGAACAGCAAACGGCGTATGCAATCGTCTTCTTCGATTCTCAGTTGGCATTGAAAATAGTAACGATTTAATTCAAGACTTAAAGCAAGCAATTAAACTCGTAAAAGAAGGTGTAAGAATATGAGCTATTCTATAGATACACTCTTACTACACAACCAATATAAACACGACTCGCAAACAGGCGCTGTGAACGTTCCTATTTATAACACATCAACTTTTCACCAGTTTGATGTAGATACGTTCGGAAAATATGACTATAGCAGGTCAGGAAATCCAACTCGTGAAGCTCTTGAAGATATCATTGCTTTATTAGAAGGCGGAACAAAAGGATTCGCCTTTGCATCAGGCATTGCAGCGATTTCCACTGCATTCCTCCTTCTTTCACAAGGTGATCACGTACTCATTTCAGAAGATGTGTACGGAGGCACTTACCGAGTGATAACTGAGGTACTCTCCCGTTACGGTGTTTCACATACATTTGTTGATATGACCAATTTAGAAGAAATAAAACAAAACATTAAACCAAATACAAAGCTCTTTTATGTAGAAACACCTTCTAACCCACTTTTAAAAGTGACAGATATTCGCGAGGTTTCTAAACTCGCAAAATCTATTGGGGCTCTTACTTTTGTTGATAATACATTTTTGACACCACTATTCCAAAAACCACTTGAACTTGGAGCTGATGTCGTTCTTCATAGTGCTACAAAATTTATTGCTGGTCATAGTGATGTTACTGCCGGATTAGCAGTAGTAAAAGATTCAGAACTCGCTCAAAAGCTTGGATTTTTACAAAATGCATTCGGTGCTATTTTAGGACCTCAAGATTGTTCTCTCGTACTTCGCGGTCTAAAAACATTGCATGTACGCTTCGAACATTCAGCTAAAAATGCCAATAAAATCGCACATTATTTACAAGAACACTCTAAAGTAAAAAATGTCTATTATCCGGGATTACAAACTCATCTCGGATTTGATATTCAACAATCTCAAGCAACATCAGCTGGAGCGGTCTTATCGTTTACTTTGCAGTCAGAAGATGCACTCCGCAAATTTTTATCAAAAGTAAAATTGCCTGTTTTTGCAGTTAGTTTAGGAGCTGTAGAGTCAATTCTTTCTTATCCAGCAAAAATGTCACATGCAGCACTGTCGCAAGAAGCTCGTGATAAAAGAGGAATCTCTAATTCATTACTTCGGTTATCAGTCGGTCTTGAAAATGTTAACGATTTAATATCCGATTTTGAAAATGCCCTTTCTTATGTAGAAGAACCTGTAAATGCATAGAGAAAAAGAAGATATGAGATTAGGTTTTCATATCTTCTTTTTATGCGGTTTAGCTATATTCATTTGAATTTCTTCTTTTCTTGTAGTCCATAAAAAATAAAAGTATATCATCTATTTCTAAATAATGGATTAATTGATATATTAAGAAATAAAAAGGGGTGAAAATAATGGATACTTGTGCAGATATTTTAATCGTTATCGATTTACAAAATGGCGTATGTTATAGCGAGGAGCATTTATTTGATTTACATAACTTACTAAAAAAAGTAAATAAAAGAATTTCTTCATATAGAAAATTAAATAAACCAATCCTTTTTGTTCAACATTGTGATGATGATTTAGTACCCGAGAAAGAACTTTGGGCTATTCATACCGATCTAGATGTTCAAGAACAAGATTTTTTTGTAAGAAAAACACATGCAAATTCATTTTATAAAACAAACTTAAAAGAAATTTTAAATCAATTATCTGTAAATCGCATTGAATTTTGTGGCGCCCAAACAGAGTACTGTATGGATGCAACGATTAAGTTTGCCCACGGACTAGGATACGAAAACTTTATGGGACAGAAAACAACCTCTACGTTGAATAATCCTTTTATGTCCGCAAAAGAGACAATTGATTTTTATGAGAACATATGGAATCACAGATTTTTAACGTTGCTAAAAGATGAATTTTAGAATAAATGACTAATGACTTGATCATCCTAAGATTTATCAGCCGTAATCAAATATTTCATTATCACCATAAAGAAGCGAATGACATTCAGCTTCTTTTCTTTTAACCTGTTTTATATTCTATATATATCATTATAATTCCTTTGTCATATTATTTTAAAAATTTCGTATATTCATTTGAAAGAATAAGAAAATCATGATAAAATTGTGTTACAAATATATCTATATCTTTCAATTTTTAAAACGCATCGAAATTTTCACCCAAAAATGTCATTTTACAAAAACATGCTAATTTACCTATTTTATTTACATCCGGGTCTCTTTTCTTACAATTTCTTTACTTTAGGACTTTTTTTCTGCAACAACTATTTTCTTTTCTTTAAATTTTTGGTATGTATAGTATGGTATAATAGCTCACACGGAGGTGGAAAAGAACATGTTAGAAACCTTTCAAAAAGAATTAGAACTATATGAAAGTAATGCAGAATTATTAAAAGTGCTAGCTCATCCTGTTCGTTTATGTATCGTAAAAGGATTAATCGAGCGCGGTCCAAGCAACGTTTCTACAATGTATACTGGCTTAAACATGCCACAATCAACAATTTCACAGCATTTAGCAAAATTAAAAAGCGCTAAAATCGTTTCTAGTGAAAGAAAAGGATTGGAAATTTATTACAAAGTAGAGAATGAAACAATCATTCAACTCGTTCGTGTATTATTAGGTTAGGGACTAATAATCGCAGAAAAAGAACGTATTCTATATTTTTTATCTCATATCTTTAATATAAATATATATCATGAGAGGAAATATATAATACTACATAAGTCGTATTAAAAAACAAGACACAGTATATACTGTGTCTTGTTTTTTATATTGTTACATACCGATCCAAATGTAAATGTTGCATATCTTTTGTATGTATAACAACATCAAACGAACTCCCTACTCCTCCATTTAAAATCATAGAACGAACTGCTCGATTTTGTTTTTGCGTTTCAGAAAAAGGATTCGTATCTTGATGGCTCGTAAGCTGTTCTAATATCCCTGCAGCTAACAAGAACTCAGATTGTTTCTTATGCCATACTGCACTCATTCCTTGCATACTAAACATCTCCTTTAGCTCGTCCCAATGAACATGAGTAGTAAGATCCATTTCACCTGGATGCGCTAGTGGGTTACGCATTAGCTTATGCTGATAATATCCTCGCAAACTTCCTTCGCGGTGTGCTGGATGCATCCATTCTTCTTTTGTGTATCCGTAATCAACTGTAATACATATACCTTTTTGAAACCATTTCGAAATTTCTTTTATATACTCCTCCATAACAATTGGTACTTCAAAACGTTGCCCTTCAGCAATATGAATATTATATTTCAATAAATAGCGACCAATTCTTTTATTTAACGGCCTACATACTTCTGAAAGGTTTCCTTCCTCTGTATATGTAATACGTACTTCATACAATATACCATTTCTTTTCTCAATTACTTCAACAGGAAATGCATCAAACAACTCATTCGAAAAAAGAATTCCCTCGAAAGAATCTCCCATTTCACTATAGGAGGTATAGTACGATACATTAGAAAATGAGCCAAGTTTCTCCTGCTGTAATTTCCTATGAAAAGGGCTCACTTCAATCATTGAATAGTTTAAATTAATAAAGGTGTTTGGAGATAATTGCTTCCATTCTTGTAAAACATCATAGGCAAACTTCCCTGTTCCCCCACCAACCTCACAAATATTCGAAGCAACTTCACCATTTTCAACAAGACGAATAAAAAGTTTAGCAAAAGTTTTTGCAAAAACAGAGGATACATTGCTACTTGTAAAAAAATCCCCTTGTCTTCCAATCTTTTCACGTTCTTTCATATAATATCCATGACCCTCCGTATACAATACAAGGTTCATATACGTACTATATGAAATTGAATAATCCTTTTCTTTCCCCATCCATTCTCTTAAAATGAGCTCCATTCCCATAATGACTCCTTATTGTAAAAACGGATTATTTTCTTTTTCAAAGCCAATGCTTGTTTCTGGACCATGTCCACATAATACCGCTGTTTCATCTGGTAATACAAATAATTTCTCTTCAATACTTCCAATTAATTCAGCAAAACTTCCACCAGGCAAATCTGTTCTTCCAATGCTCATTTGGAACAATACATCTCCTGAGAATACAGCATTCGCTTCTTTACTATAATAAGAAATACTTCCTGGAGAATGTCCTGGTGTCTCAAAAATTTCAAAATTAAATGATCCAATTGTTAATGTACCTTCTGCATCAATAATATGATCCGCTGGTTTTGCTGTAATACTGCGGTTCATCATAAAAATTTGAGAGCCGTTTACAGTTGCATCTCCTAACCAATCTGCTTCTTCTTTATGTACGTACACAGGAATATGAAAAGCGTCTCTTACGGCATCAACAGCACCGATATGATCAAAGTGAGCATGTGTTAATAAAACAGCCAATGGTTTTAATTGTTCTTCTTGTAAATATGTAACGAGCTTTTCACCTTCATGACCAGGGTCAAAGATAATGCACTCTTTTTGATCGTTCATTAAAATATAAGCATTTGTTTGTAATGGGCCTAACGGCATTTGTATCCATTTCATATGAAAATCTCCTCCAGTTGTTAAACTTACTTTTAATGATACAACATTTCTTTCTCTGAGGAAAAGAAAGGATGCTATCTCGACAATCATTTTTAAAACATGTACAATATAAAAGAGTAAATATTCCAAAAACTCATAATAAGAAATGGGTAGACAGAGGAGGATATTGTATGGGCCTTGTTATTATTTTTACACTTGTCACTCTGTTAGCTGTATTTGCTACGCTTAGAACACTTCGTGAAAAAAACTTTTTCGCGAGCGGCTTTGCAATTGCAACTGTACTCGTTTTCGGATGGTTTACGATCATGACTGTTCTATATAACGGGTATCCACCAGCAGCTTAATTCGTTTACACTTTATTCTTCATCGAGATTTTACACAAAAAGAGGAAGGGTTCCCCCTTCCTCTTTTCATATTTCACAACTTATATCATCTTCGCTTCGTATTTGTGCTTTTTTACAAGCCAAGCTCCTCCGATAACACCTGCATCATTACCAAGTGTTGCAATAGCTAACTTCGTGCTCTTTACAGCACGTGAGAAAGCGTATTGCTCGAAATAGCGTTGAATTGGTTCTAATAGCGCATCTCCAGCTTTAGACACGCCTCCACCAATAACAATTTTCTCTGGGTTCAATGTACTAGAAAGGTTCGCTACAGCTAATCCTAAATAAGAAGCTACTTTTTCTACTACTTCACCTGCTAATTCATCACCTTGTCCAAGTGCTTCAAAGACATCTTTTGATGTAATACGTCCTTCTTCAGCTAACATAGAACGCAACATGCTCTCTTTATTAGTCTCTTGTATTTTTTGCATAGCAACACGTACAATACCTGTCGCAGATGCTACTGTTTCTAAGCAACCAGACTTCCCGCAATTACATGGGAAAGCATTTTCTGTAACGACTGTAATATGTCCAATCTCACCAGCAGCACCACTCACGCCGTGTACAATCTCACCATTGGCGATTACACCACCACCAACGCCCGTACCAAGTGTCATACAGATTAAATCTTTTGCACCTTCACCAGCACCTTTCCACATTTCACCAAGCGCTGCTAAGTTTGCATCATTATCAATAACAACAGGTAATCCTGTTTCTACTTCTAATAAATCTTTTAGCGGATAGTTTTTCCATCCTAAATTAACCGCTTCATAAATCATTCCAGACGCCACATGTACAGGACCAGGAGCTCCCATACCAATACCAATTAATTTGCTCTTCAATTCGCCTAATTCTTCTAGCTTTTTATCAATTGCTTTCGCAACATCAAGTGTAATATGTTTTCCTTGCTCACCTGTATTCGTAGGGATTTCCCACTTATGTAAAATTTCACCGTATACATTAATAAATGCTAATTTAATCGTTGTACCACCAAGGTCAACACCAACTAACCATTTCTCTTCCATGTTGCTTACCTACCTTTATCTAATTCTTATTTAGCTCTTTTTGAATTTCTTGCTTCAATAAAAATAAAGCTGTTTGATAGTCTTGTGGATCGATTAGCTGTGATTGATTTAATTCACGCAATTCATCTTGCATTAATTGTAAATCTGCAATTCGATCTCCCGTATAAATAATCGTACCAAATTTCTTTAGCAATTGCTGAATATCATAAATAGATACCATTTCATCACCCTCTATGCTCACTTACTATAAAAAATTATAATAAGAAAACGTTCACATATTTTATTATAATCAAGAAGAAAAAGTCTCGTCAATTTTTATTTGTCTATACAAGCTTATTTATAAGCAGTGTTCCTTTTTCTGTAATAATTTTTTCTATGTTTTTATCAAATGGCTCTACTGGAATGTGTTTTACCATTTGAAAATCATACGCTAATGACAGCGTTTTCCCTTTATAATGCACGAGATAACGATCATAATAGCCACCGCCGTACCCAATTCGCTCTCCTCGTTCTGTATAAGCTACGCCTGGGACAATTTGAAGATCAATTTCATCCATATTCACTTCTTCCGTAAGCCCGGGAATCGGTTCACGTAAATTCATATACACCGTTTCTAATTGATCAAAATTATTAATTTGCCGGAAGGACATCGTTCTAGTTCCTTTATTACACTTAGGAACTACAACTTTCTTTCCTTCTTCCCAAGCTTTTTCGATAATAGGATATGTATTCACTTCATTTTCCATTGAAAGAGTAATTCCAATTGTTTTAGCTTCAACCCACTCTTTTTGCGCATACAACGAAAATGCAATCTGTTCTGATAAAGTTGTATACTGTTCTTCTGATAAAGAATTCATGTGTTCTATTATTTGTTTACGTAAACGTACTTTCTCTGCTTTCACACATTCTCCCCCTTACAGTGACACTTTACTCTATGCTGATAGTGTATCACTTTTAACATAGGAATCGAATAAAAAAAGAAACAGTAGGAAAATATTCCTACTGCTTACTTTGTTTCACGGTGTAACGTAGACTTCTTGTCACGCTTGCAATACTTTTTAAGCTCGATACGCTCAGCGTTGTTACGTTTATTTTTCTTTGAGATATAGTTACGATCTCCGCATTCTGTACATGCTAGAGTAATATTCACACGCATTCTTATTTCCCTCCAGTACTAATAACTTAAATCAGACTATACTATAATACCACTTTTAAAATAAAAATTCTACACCTTTTGATATTGTCTAATTTTTTCTATAAGATTTTTCATATTTTCCCTTGCTATTACTGGGTTTCTAGCATGTGAATACACCAAAAATTTTGGTTGTTTTGTGTCAGAAACGATATAAGACCACTCTTTTTCAGTATATTTGAACTGTACTCCTTCAAATATACCTTCTCCCTTCCTTTCTATATCATCCAATAATTTCCTCATAATTTCCCCTTTTTCATTCCATGAACATACCACTTCATCATAAAGTAAATAGAGCGGAGGTGATTGCTCTACTATGCTGAGAAACGTTTTTCCTTGCAATGCTATTAGCTCGAATAATTTTCCAATCCGATATAAAATATCTCGCTTCCACCTTACTTGAAACGACTTTCTTTCATCCTGCGTATAAAATAGAAGATAACATTCTCCTAACTTCAAAGACATTGGGTAAATATTTCTTGTCGATTCGAGTAAGAAATCTGGAATATCTACCTCTTCCAAATCTGTACCTTGGTAAATATTACTATGTTTATCGTATAACTCGAAATGATTTCCTTGCTCAGAAAACATAAGAGCCATATTCGCTTTACTTGATTTCATCAAAGCTTTCACATGATCTTTTTGTTCGCTTGCATAAATCCATGTAACTGTACAACCAAGTCTTTGCAGAAAGAGCATGAGTAAATGTTGCAACGTATCATTTCTCTTATTAATAAGAAGATGAAACTTCTGCATCTGTATTTTCTCGATATCAATATGCTCCAATATAACTTCTATATACTCATTCATAGAAACATGAACGAGCTTATTACGCCCCATTTCTTTCTCATGCACGTAATAAAACAATTCGGACATATATACTTGTTCTATCTCTTTTTGCTGCTTATACGTTAACGGCATGCCAGCTTGACCGTATAACTTTATAACAATCTCATTCTCATTCTCCACTTGAATGAAAACACCACCTGCACATTGCAACTGGTGAACACTATATTGAAAAAGTGACTCGTTCATTTCTTTACATTCCATCGTATGAATCCCTATACCATGAATAGCATGTAAAAATAAATTTTTATAAGAGGTTGTTTCTATATTTTCTTGACTTCCAATTAATATACTTTCTCCTTTTTTAAAAAGAGAACCATACGCCATCGCAATCTTCACGATAAACTGCGGAGTAATTTCAACATTCCCTCTTCCTACAATGCGGCTTTTTTGTAACCACCCTGCACTCATTTCACTTTCTTGAATACCAGCTGCTCCTACTATCGAATGACTATCAATCGCCTTATAAGGCCATAGTTTTCCTTTTTGCTTAATTACCGTACTTCTTCCGATGTGACAGTGATCCGCTACAACACTTTTTTGAAACAGTGTAACATCATCTTCAACTATTGTACGCTCTCCTATTGTCGTTTCTAATAGTTCACAATACTTCCCAATGTGGGTATTTGCAAAAACAATACTTTTTTGAAGATGAGAATAATTTGAAACGATACTATTTTTCCCAATAATAGAATATGGCTCAATTACAGCTCCTGTACCAATCTTTGCTCCTTCTCCAATAAAAGAGGGGCCATGAATTTTCGTCCCTTTACCAATCGTCACCCCTTCTCCCATCCATACCATCGGTAATACTTCTGTATAAGGAATAGGTACTTGTAACTTTTTCGTTAACAAATCAAATTGTGCTTGTCGATATTGATTAAATGTGCCGATATCTAACCAATAACCTTCTGACAAATATGCGAATAACACATTTTTTTTTGCCAATAACGGAAACACATCATGACTGAAATCAAAAAATTGCCTAGGCGGTATGTAAGAAAAGATTTCTGGCTCCATAATATATATGCCTGTATTCACAACATTAGATACTACCTCATTCCAGCCCGGCTTTTCTATATATCGTGTAACCTCCTGGTCTTTATTCATTACAACCAATCCAAATGAGAGTGGATTTTCTACTTCTTTCACAAACATTGTTACCATTCTTTTCTTTTGTTCATGAAACCTAATTCCTTCTGATAATTGAAAGTCAGTTAATGCATCCCCGCTTATCACAACAAATGTTTCATCTAAAAATTGTTCTGCTTGTTTAATACTCCCTGCTGTACCAAGCGGAGGAGAGTCTTCAAAATAATACAAGTTAACTCCCCATTTACTACCGTCACCAAAATATTGCTTAATGGTCGTACTCATATATTGAACAGTAATTGCAATTTCACGAATACCATGCTGGCGTAATAACTCAATATTATATTCTAAAACTGGTTTTTCTAATAATGGTAACATCGGCTTTGGAGTATTACATGTTAATGGTCTAAGGCGCCTTCCTTTTCCTCCAGCTAAAATAACCCCCTTCATATACTTCAGCCTCCACTTATATAATGTTCAGTAACTCCATATACCATATGTATATTCCCTATCCCACATGAACTAGCAGCATAAACTTGATTAGTTAAACACATCCTCATTTAGAAGACTATATAATTAAATTTCTAACCTATAAAAACGTACATTTCAAACAACAAGAAAGCGCTTACTATAAATTGGTAAATAATACTTATTAACGACAAACATATATACTAATTTTTCCATTACATTATGATACATCTTATCATCATAAACTAAAGGAAACAACGAGCTTTTTTTGTCATGTTTTGACTAAAAAAAGCAGGTGATTTCTCATCACCTGCTTTTTTTCCTACTCATTCAATAAATAATGCTTTCCTTTTACTAAATAAAAGACATTTTCAGCAATATTTGTAATATGATCTGCTACACGCTCAATATATCTCGCGACAAATGATAATTGTGTAATTTGCGTAATTGCTTCTGGTTGTTCCGGAACTGAAGATATAAACTCACGAATTGCTTTTCCATATATTTCATCAACGGAATCATCCATTTCAGCAATTTGTTTCGCAAAAGTTAAATTTTCTTGTTCATATGCTTCTAACGCTAAATGCAACATCTCATTTGCAACCGCAAACATTTCATCTAGGTTGTGCAAACTAACAGCCACTTCTTTTTCCCCAAGACGAATTGTAGCCTTTGCAATATTAACAGCATGATCTGCAATGCGCTCTAAATCTGTCGCTGTTTTAATTGAAATAAAAATCCTTCTTAAGTCACTTGCTACAGGTTGCTGCTTCGTAATGAGCATAAGCGCAAGATCGTTTATTTCCTCTTCTAAATTATCCATGCGGTAATCACCATCAATGACCTCTAACGCTTTCTCTACATCCCTTGTATGCAGACCTTCCATAGCAATCAATAAAGCCGCATTTGCTAATTCTCCAAGCTCAATCACCTTTTGCTGTAACGCTTTTAAATCACCTTGAAACTGTTCTCTTACCATTTTTCTTCCCCCTCAATATTATGTGCCATTATATAAAAGTGAAACTTTAATCAACCCTCATCAATCGGGATTTGATAGGCAGCAAGATCCCCTCCCTAACTTCTTTGCTTTCGCTAAATTTTAAGGTGGGGGTCTTACTGCCCGCAAATAGCGGGGTAAATCTCCTACATAGCCTCTTACGCTTGTAATAAACCTTAAGATAAGGAGAAGTATTACTTCTTTATTAACAGTAAGATAAAATAAGAAATGCCCTCTGTTAAGAGGGCATTTGCTCTTAGCTTTGAAACGATATCAACCAAAGCGACCTGTAATATAATCTTCTGTACGCTTATCTGAAGGAGTCGTAAATAATTTGTTTGTATCTGTATACTCCACAACTTCCCCGCTTAAGAAGAAAGCTGTTTTGTCTGAAATACGCGCTGCTTGTTGCATATTATGCGTTACGATAACAATACTAAAATCTTTCTTTAGCTCTTGAATCAATTCTTCTACTTTTAATGTTGAAATTGGGTCTAATGCCGATGTTGGCTCATCCATTAAAATAACGTCTGGCTCAATAGCTAAGCAGCGTGCGATGCATAGACGCTGTTGCTGTCCACCAGATAAACCGTATGCATTATCGTGCAAACGATCTTTTAACTCATCCCAAATCGCTGCTCCACGTAAACTTTTTTCAACAATTTCATCTAATGTCTTTTTGTCACGAATACCATGGATTTTTGGACCGTATGTTACATTCTCATAAATAGATTTTGGAAATGGATTTGGCTTTTGGAACACCATTCCTACATGCGTTCTTAATTCTTCAACTGGATATGATTTATCAAATATATTGCGTTCTCTATACTCAATTACACCTGTAGTTCGAACGATCGGTACTAACTCTACCATGCGATTTAATGTTTTTAAGTAAGTTGATTTACCACAGCCACTTGGACCGATAATGGCTGTAACTTCATTCTCATGAATACTTAAATTAATATCTTTTAAAGCATGGTCTTCCCCGTACCATAAATTTAAGTTTTTCGTATCAAATACTACCTTCTTTGGCGCAGTCTCGATTTTCTCTTCGTTTTTCACCTGTACATTTACTACTGTTGCTACCATTTGAATTCCCCTTTCATCCACTTCCAACTTATTTTCGATTTCGTAACCATAAAACAAATATATTGATAAATAGCAACAAACCTAACAAAACAATCATCCCAGCTGCTGCTACATACTGAAATTCTTCTTGTGGCCTACTCATCCAATTAAAAATTTGAATTGGTAGAACTGTAAATCTATCAAACATACTAAATGGAACATAATTTGCAAACGCAAGTGCCCCAATAACTAATAGTGGTGCAGCCTCTCCAATTGCTCTTGATATCGCTAACGTACAGCCCGTTATAATCCCTGGGAAAGCATATGGCAATACAATTTGATACATCGTTTGCCACTTCGTAGCACCTAATCCGTAAGAACCCTCTAATAAAACACTTGGTACTGATCGAATTGCTTCTTGACTCGCCACAACAACTGTTGGTAAAACGAGTAGACTCATCGTCAATGCTGCTGCAACTATACTCTCTCCTAAATGAAGAGCATATACAAAAATAGTTAAACCAAGCAATCCAAATACAACGGATGGTACTCCTGCTAACGTTTGATTATTAATCTCTATTATTTTTTTAAATAGAGATTCCTTCGCATATTGCTCTAAATAAAGTGCTGTTCCAACTCCAAATATAAAAGAAACAGGTATAACAATACTCATAAATAATATTGTCCCTGACAAAGCTGCAGCAATACCAGCTTCTTTCGGATTACGTGAAGCGAAATTTGTAAAGAAATCTATTGAAAGATAACTTATACCTTTTTCAACAATTTGAAACAGTAACAAAAACAAAATTACGATTGAAAATAAAATTGCTATATAAAATAACAATTTGTAAATTCGATCTTTTAAAAAGCGTGATGCCATATTTTTTTGTATTTTTTTATGATTCAACATTCGCATATTATGTCATCCTCCTAAAACGGCGCATAATTGACTGCGAAATGATGTTCATAATAAAGGTAAACAAAAATAACGTTGCGCCTACAGCATACATGCTGTAATACGTAATCGTTCCATGCGGAGCATCACCTAAACTTACTTGCACAATATAGGCTGTTAACGTTTGAATAGAATGTGTCGGATCAAGCGATACATTTGGTGTGGATCCTGCTGCAATTACAACAATCATCGTTTCACCAATCGCACGAGAAGCTGCTAATATAATTGCTGCCATAATCCCTGTAAAAGCGGACGGAAACACCACTTGTTTTACCATTTCAAACCGCGTCGCTCCGAGTGCTAATGAAGCTTCTTTCGTCCCTTTCGCCACAGCTCTCATCGCATCTTCAGATAGAGATGCAATTGTAGGCATCATCATAAATCCGATAACGATTCCTGGACTAATCGCATTAAAAAACTGTAAATCTGGTATAATCCTTTGTAAAAGCGGTGTAACAACTGTTAATGCAAAAAAACCATATACAATTGTCGGGATACCTGCTAATAGCTCTAACATCGGCTTTAATATTTTCCGTGCACTATTTGAAGCATATTCGCTTAAAAATACGGCACACGCTAAACCGATAGGAATTGCTACAAACATAGCAATTGCTGTTACAAGGAACGTTCCACATATAAGTGGTAATATACCGAATTTAGGGTCTTCAAAAAATGGTAACCATTCTTTCTCCGTCAAAAAGGAGTATAATGATATTTTTTGAAAAAACATGATTGTTTCATTAGAGAGCGTAAAAACAATGCCAAGTGTCGTCACAATAGAAACACTAGCAATTATTTTTAGTAATAAAGGTACTATTCGATTGATTCGCTGCGTTTTTTTTCTTTGTTTTGTATTTCTTTCAATCAAATGTTGTACAGAAAATGTAATTTGACTTTTGTCATTATGAGCCAAAGATGAAAACCCCTTTCCACCCTGACATTACCTTTTTATTTCTGTTAACATACGCAGCTGTTCATTGTATTTTTCTTTTTTTAATTTTACATACCCGACCTCTTCAGCGAGGTTACCGACATGCTGAATCATAAACTCAACATAGTTTGCTACATTCATTTTATTTCGGATAGATGCATTATTCACATAAGTAAGTAGCGGCCTAGATAACGGCTCATACTTACCTGATTGAATGGTCTCTTTCGTCGGAAATACACCATTTACTTTTATTGCTTTCACCTTATCTCGATTAGCCATATAATAAGCATATCCTACAAAAGCAATGGCATGTTTATCATTCATTACCCCTTGCATAATAACTTGATCATCTTCAGACAAAGAGACTTTTTTTACAATGCGATGATTTTGTAAGATGACATTTTGAAAATAATCATACGTACCAGAGTCTACGCCTGGTGCATAAAACTTCACTTGTTCACGTGGCCATGTTGAATGAATTTGTGACCATCGCTTCTCTCTTCCATCTTCACTCCAAAGTAGTCGTAAATCGTCTACTGACATATCGTCTACCCATGTATTATGGCGATTCACAACAATCGTAAGACCGTCGTTAGCAACCTCAAAAGGTGTGAACTGAATAGAGTTTTTCTTCATTTCATTTTTCTCGACTTGTTTCATTACTCTCGAAGCATTATTTATATCTACTTCTCCTTTACTGAAACGATTAAATCCTCCCCCAGTTCCAGAAATACTGATGGAAATTTTCACCTCTGGATGCACCTTTGTATATTCCTCCGCTACTGCTTCTATAATAGGAAAAACCGTTGAGGATCCATCAACTCTAACTTCTCCCGTATCATTTAAAGCAAATGCAGTAGACATTTCAAAACAGAGGAACCATATTGATAATACGAAAACTTTAATCGGTGTACGCATCCATTTCACGTGTTCTTCCTCCTAGAAGTAACCAAAAATAACAGGATTACAGATATAAGAATACTGCTAAACTATTAATTCGGTTTTAATTGTTTGTAAAAGTTTTGTAAAGTTCCACATAAATCAACATACGGTACAATTTCAATTCAGTAGTAGCTATTCATTTCCTCTGATGATTTCCCTATAAAATATTTATCCCCTATCCCACCATATACAAGTATCATTTATACGGCCGCGTTTTTTTCAAAGTTGTATACTTGTCCACATTTATTACACGATATGCATAAACCATAAAAAAAAGCACACTATCTTTTCAGATAGTGTGCTTTTTTACAACTTTTTTATTCATCATCTTGCTCTTTATTTTTATTGTCTTTATCATCTTTTGGAGCTTCACCATTTACTTCTTTGTTTTTTAAATCAAAGTAAGCGTCCATAATTTCACGACCAATATATCCATTAATACCAGTCTTATCATCATGTACCCACGGAACGACAACAGAGAATGCTACTTCTGGATCTTCAAGTGGCGCATAACCTACTAATGTTAAGTTATATGTTTCCACACGTTCACCGTTTGCCTTTCTACCAATCTCTTTATCTCCGCCATACACAGTTTGCGCGGTACCTGTCTTCCCTGCCGCTTTATATTTTGCACCTGTAAAGTATTTTGTAGCTGTACCACCTGAATCATTATAAACTTGTCTAAATCCTTCTTGAACACGTTTAATTTGCGATTCTGGCATATCAACACGATTTAATACTTTCGGTTCCATAGATTGAACAACTTTCCCAACTTCATCCGGTTTCACTGCCGGTTGACGAATTTCTTTTACAACTTGTGGTTGCATACGATATCCGCCATTGGCAATCGTCGAAATATATTGCGCTAATTGCAGCGGTGTATACGTATCATACTGTCCAATTGATAAATCTAGTAAGAAACCTGGTTGACTACTTCTACCCATCTGACCAGCAGATTCATTCGGTAAATCAATTCCTGTTTTTACACCAAGTCCAAACTGTCCGAAATAATAACGCATCGTATCAAATGCTTTTTGAGGTATATCTAACGTACCACCTCTCACATACTGAACACCGGCGATATTCATCGCTGTTTTAAACATATAAACGTTAGAAGACATTTTTAAAGCTGTAAGGTCATTAATGTATCCCATCGTTTTCCAAGACGACTTCGTAGGTGTACCTTTTAATTTAATTGGTTCATCCAATTGCACCGATCCTGGTTGAATCGCACCAGTTTGATATCCAGTAAGTACTGTTGCACCTTTTACAGTTGATCCCATCGGATAAGAACTTGTCATGGTACCTAATGCAAAGTCATTTACTTTCGTTTGACCATCTTCGTTAACTAATTGTTTCCCCGCCATAGATAAAACTTCGCCATTTTTTGGGTTCATCATTACAACGAATGCGCGATCTAAAAGAGGTTCGCTTCCTTTAAACCTCATTAAATTCTTCGCAAGAATATCTTCCACGCGCTTTTGTAATTCCATATCAATTGTTAAGTTCAGGTCATTACCACTTTGTCCTTTTGATACATTAATCGTTTCTAAAATATTACCGTTTTTATCTGTAACATTTCTAACTTCTGCTTTCGTACCGTGTAGGCTATCTTCATACTGTTGCTCAAGATAACTTTTTCCTACTCGGTCATTTCGATTATAATCACGAACAAGATAGTAATCTAGTCTTTCTCTCGGTAAACCTTCATCAGATGTCGACACCCCACCAAGTACACTTCGGAATAAATCATCGTACGTATATTTTCGCTCCCAATCAACATTCGTATCTACACCTGGTAATGCTGCTAGGTTTTCACTAATAATCGAATATTCCTTTTCTGTAGCATCCTTTTTAATAACTTGAGGTGTCATTGCATATCCGCCGTCCATCTTACTTTTAATCGCTAGTATTTCTAGATCTTTTGCGGATAATTGATTAATCTCTTCTTCTGTTACACGACTTCGCTGACGCTCGTCTAATTCTTTATCATCAATTTTTTTATCTTTAAACTCTTGACGATCTTTATTCGTAATTTTTTCTTTAGCTTCCTCTTTATGCATAGCAAGCCAATAATCTTTTTTATCGCGATCTGTTAATTTATCTGTCGGTACTTCAATCAAATCTGCTAGCTTTTTCGCTGTTTCTAAGCGATCTTCTGCAGTTGATCCTTTCATTTTTGTAAATGTAATAGTACGAACGGCTGCATTATCTACTACAGGTCGCCCATAACGGTCAAATATTTTCCCACGCGGTACAGGATTACTTATCGTTGAGTTTTCTTTCTTCTCCACTTCATTCTTATATTCTTCACCGCGAACAATTTGTACATATCCGAGCCTTACAATAACCGCGGAGAACATTAAAAACACGCAGAAAAACAGCACGTTTAACCGAAAAGGAACGTGGGTCTTTTTCTTATTTTGCTTCTGCTTCTTGCTCATACAAACCCCCTCTACCAACAGCTATGTAATGTGAAAGGGACACCTTCATACAGGTGTCCTCACTGCTGTCTTACATCTTTTTCTATTCTAGCATAAAACAAACGAGAAGTTAACCTTCTGGTTCAGTTTGATTTTGCGCGTTCCCTTGCGTTACAACACTTGCTTTACTCGCATTTCCCTCATCATATTTGACATTTTTAACTGCAAAATAAATAAGAAAATGTCCAGCACCTAAAATACATAATAAGTAAGGTAAACTTTTTTCAGGTGGAAAGAATAGTACAGCACATAAAAAACTTAAAATGGAACAGATTCTTCCGGCGTTTAACCACAACTCCCGAACAACGACATATTCCACACGCCATTCTCTCGCATTTTTCGCTCTACCAATTACGTCATATGTCATTGATCCGTACGGAACAAGTAATATAGGATATGCAATTGCAATACATGCCGCATAAATAAGTAATTTCGTGTATGTAACATTGAAAATAACTAAAAAGACGACAGCATATAAAATAATGCCTCCAAGTAAAATTGCTTTTTTTCGCCACTCCTTCTTTAACATACGAGCAACTAAGTAATAACATACAAAGGATACAGCAGAGTTCACTAAACTGTATTTCCCTAATGCAAACTCACTATTAGTTGCTAAATAAACATATACTGAAATGACAAAAATAAACGTTCCTTCTCTCAACCCTTGGAAAAAATGAGCTCGTGTAATCTTTCCCCAATTTTTATCAATCCGTCGTTCTTTCAATACTTGCACGATTTCATAACGCCCTTCACATTCTCTTTTAGATAAAAAGAAGCTTAAGACGACAGCAATTGCAAATAGAACTAATGAAAGAAAGAATATAACAGTATAGCCACTCCATTTCTCCATACGTGAAATTGTGTATCCTGCTGCTATTGGTCCAATCATTCCAGAGAAGGATGTAAGAAGTCCAAGAAACCCATTAAAGAAATCTCTTGTTTCTGGTTCTGTAATTTCAAATGTCAATAAGTTAAAAGCCAACCAGTAAAAACCGTATCCTACTCCTAAAAGAGCCCCCATTAATAAAATATACTGAGAAGCACTTTTCCCTGCTACTAAGACAACAATAAAAAAAATTGCGAGCGTCCCTACTCCTATTCGTAATAAAATCGAGCGATCGATACGTTTCGCTAATTTTCCCCCTACAAGAAATGTGAGAGGCTGTAATACCACGCTGGCTAAATTATACAAGCCAAGATTCACATAATTTTGTGTTTGTTTCCATAAATAAATATTTACAAACGTATTCGATAAAGAAATTGCGAGCGTGTATAAACCTCCTATAAGGAGCAATAACACTAAATCCCGATTCACTTCAACGTCACCAATTATATGTTTCCATTTCATACACAACTCTCCTTTACTTCATGTTCTAGTCTTCCAAAGACAAGCCCAATTATGTAAAAGGAAAGCATAGAAAAAAGCTAGGAGCTCTCCCCTAGCTTTTTCTATATTTATTACGATTATTTTGCTTCTTGGTAACGTTTTTCAGCAGCGTTCCAATCTACAACGTTCCAGAATGCGCCGATGTAGTCTGGACGACGGTTTTGGTAGTTTAAGTAGTAAGCATGCTCCCAAACATCTAAACCGATAACTGGAGTTTTACCTTCAGTTAAAGGAGAATCTTGGTTTGGAGTGCTTGTTACTTCTAACTCACCATTGTTTACTACTAACCAAGCCCAACCAGAACCGAAGCGAGTTGCGCCAGCTTTTGCGAATTCTTCTTTGAATGCATCGAAGCTACCGAATTTTGCTTCAATTGCAGTTGCAAGTTCACCTACAGGTTGTCCTCCGCCGTTTGGAGATAGGATTGTCCAGAAGAATGTATGGTTAGCATGTCCGCCACCATTGTTACGTACTGCTGTACGGATTGCTTCTGGTACTTCGTTTAGGTTTGCAACTAATTCTTCTACGCTTTTGTCAGCTAATTCTGCATGACCTTCTAAAGCAGCGTTTAAGTTTGTAATGTACGTGTTGTGATGTTTTGTATGATGGATGTTCATTGTTTCTTTGTCAAAGTGAGGCTCTAAAGCATCATACGCATAAGGTAAATTTGGTAATTCGTGTTTTGCCATTGTTATATTCCTCCCAGTTTATGTATTGCCACTTAAGTGACATACAACTTCATTCTACCCTAATTGCCATAGGGTGCAAACAAATAAATCACATTGTCTTGCTATCATTAAAGTAGCAAAATTCCCACTTCTTTTCAATTAAAATGCTCATATATTCCGTAAAAAAAGCTTCCTTCTACAAGGAAGCTTCCTGCTAACATAATAAACATGCGAAATGGATATGGACCCTGTAGGACTCGAACCTACGACCGGACGGTTATGAGCCGTCTGCTCTAACCAGCTGAGCTAAGGGTCCACAATTATGTATGTAACAACATATCAAATAGAGGAATTCCTATCGGATATGCTCTTTAAGAAATGTAAGATAAATTTACCATATAGAAAAGAAAAGTGTCAATTGTATTTTTCTTATTTAAAAGAAGAAAGTTAATAAAAGAAATTTAGTTATCTCCACTATATGTAAATATAATATATCTTGAGATTCTCTAGATTACTACGTTACAATGATTTTATACATACATAAAGGAAGTGAATCTATGTCCATATTTACCCAATTCTTAAAAAGCATATACTCGCCTAAAGATATGGCGCTATTCCGTTTTCAAAAAATCGGTAAAACCATTTTGTATATTATGCTACTTTGCTTAATTACTACTATTCCAAGAACTTTTTTGTACGGTAGTTTTATCCAAGATGGTGTAAGCATGGTAAATCAAGTCATCGATAAAGATTTACCTGATTTTAAAATTGAAAATGGCGAACTAAAAGCCGATATTGATCAACCTATTGAAAAAGAAGAAGGAAATGCACTTTTCGTATTTGATCCAAATTCAACAGACCTAGAAAAATATCAAAATAAAACAGGTTTATTTGTTTTAAAAGATAAAGTAGTCTCTATGGGAAATGGTCAAATACAAACGTATTCTTATAACGATTTGTTAGGTGCATCTCTTGAGAAAAAAGATCTACAAGAATTTATTTCTTTATTCGATAATATTTATCCAATTTTATTATTTGTTATTGGATTCTTAGTGTACCTATTCCAATTATTCATCACTTTTGTAGGTGTGACTTTACTTGCGTTCATCGGTTCTGCTATGAGCGGTCAACGTAAACTATCCTATAAACAAGTTTGGACACTAACTGCATACAGCTACACAATCCCAACAATCTTCTTTATGATTATGGATGCATGTAAGATTGTCGTACCTGGATCAACATTCATCTATATCGCAGTTGTTTTAATTGTTCTGTACTTAACGATTAAAGAAGTTCCAAAACCGAAAGAAAAATAAGAACGAAAAAAAATGCCTAAATAGGCATTTTTTTTTTGGACAAGCATATATTCCTAGCAAAGGAGTGAAGAATATGAAGAGATTAGGTATATTCCTATTCGTGCTTGTTCTCGGTTATATATTTTATTACGATATAAAAATCGGTACTTTACCGATGTTAAGTTCATATAAAAAAACAACTGCTGCTCAAACAATTAAAAAAGAAAACACAGACAGTCAACAAAATAAAGCGAACAAAACAGAAAAAGAAACGGATGTATCTTATAAAACAATTGAAGTAAAAACTGGTGAGACAGTTCTTTCTATTACAGAACAAATTAACAAGAAAAAAATTCCTTCCATAGAAAAAGTCATTGACGACTTTAAACAATTAAACAAAAGTACATCTGCTACAAAAATACAAATTGGAAAGTCTTATAAATTCCCGTTATATCAATAAGCTATCACTTAATCCTTGTCAATTACATAAAGGCGCTGATACAATAGTAAAAGTGAAACCGAGTACTTCGGTTTCTATAGCCCTATATCACGTATACTATCATTGATATGAGGGACTAAATAAGAAACTTCTTTTATAAGGAGAGCGATCTATTCGTGAATGAAATGACTCATCGTACAAAAACACGTCCAGTTAAAGTCGGTAATTTAACAATCGGCGGTAATAATGAATTAATTATACAAAGTATGACAACAACAAAAACACATGATGTTGAAGCAACAGTTGCTGAAATCAAGCGTTTAGAAGAAGCCGGCTGTCAAGTCGTCCGCGTTGCCGTTCCAGATGAACGCGCAGCAGATGCTATTGCTGATATAAAAAAACAAATCAACATTCCACTTGTTGCTGATATTCATTTTGATTATCGCCTTGCTTTAAAAGCAATTGAAGGTGGCATCGATAAAGTACGTATCAATCCAGGTAATATTGGTCGTCGCCATAAAGTAGAAGCTGTTGTAAATGCAGCAAAAGAGCGCGGTATTCCAATCCGTATCGGTGTAAACGCTGGTTCATTAGAGCGACACATTTTAGAAAAGTACGGGTACCCAACTGCAGATGGTATGGTTGAGAGCGCCTTGCATCATATTAAAATTTTAGAGGACTTAGATTTCCATGATATTATCGTATCTATGAAAGCCTCTGATGTTAACTTAGCAATCGAAGCATACGAGAAAGCTGCTCGTGCTTTTGATTATCCATTACATTTAGGTATTACAGAATCTGGAACATTGTTTGCCGGAACTGTAAAAAGTGCTGCTGGTCTTGGAGCAATCTTAAATAAAGGCATCGGAAATACACTACGTATTTCATTAAGTGCTGATCCAGTTGAAGAAGTAAAAGTTGCTCGCGAATTATTAAAATCATTCGGTCTTGCGTCTAATGCAGCAACACTTATCTCTTGTCCAACTTGTGGTCGTATTGAAATCGATTTGATTAGCATTGCTAACGAAGTGGAAGAATACATCTCTACACTTCAAGTACCAATTAAAGTTGCAGTACTTGGTTGCGCTGTAAATGGCCCTGGTGAAGCTCGTGAAGCTGATATCGGTATTGCCGGTGCACGTGGAGAGGGATTATTATTCCGTAAAGGGCAAGTCGTTCGTAAAGTACCAGAAGAAATAATGGTAGAAGAACTGAAAAAAGAAATCGACGTAATTGCTGCTGAAATGGCTGCTGAACGAGAAAAAGAAAAAGAGACACAAGAACAATAAAAAGAAGGTTGCCACAATATTTGTGAGCAACCTTCTTTTCTACGTAAAAAAGCTCGTCAGTTACATAACCGACGAGCTTTTACTTTGCACATTTTGGACAACGACCATATATTTCAAACTTATGACCCGTTACTTCATAACCAGTAAAATCTTTATTCATAAAATCCATTGGGCAGGAAGTAATCTCTTTCGTCCCCCCACAATCCAAACAAATAAAATGATGATGATGTTCCATAATAGAACAAGTAAAACGAAAATGTTTTTCGCCATTTAATTCCGTTTGTTCTAAAACACCAATCTCAGCAAAAACTGTTAAGTTACGATAAATCGTATCAAAACTAAGCCCTGGATAATCGTCTTTCATATGTTCTAAAACGTCTTTCGCAGTTAAATAACGATTATGTGCTGCAAATAATCTGAGCATCTCTTCTCTTTTTCCAGTATGTTTATATCCTTTTTCTTTCATTAGGCGTAAAGCTTCTGTTAGATTCATACCTATCCCTACTTTATGCAGTTTTTTTCTTCTTCCATAAAATCGCACCGATTAAAATAAGAACTGCTATCATAACAATTGTACCACCTGGCGCTAGATCAAGTTGATACGAAGCAAACATTCCACCAATTACTGCAATTTCACCAAATAAAATGGAAAAGAAAATTGTTTGTTTAAATCCTTTAGCAATACGAATACTTGCTGCAACTGGTAATGTCATTAATGATGATACGAGAAGAACCCCCACTACACGCATTGATACTGCAATGACAAGAGCAACTAATATAATGAAAATAAAGTGAATCCATTTCGCTCTTAAACCAGTTGATACTGCGTATTCCTCATCAAATGATAATAGAAACAGCTCTTTATATAATAAAATAATTGTCGCAACAACAACAATTGCTACAATCCCAATAATAATTAAATCTGTACTTGTTACAGCACTGACACTACCAAATAAATAACTAAATAAGTCTGTGTTAAATCCATTTGCAAGTGAAATGAAAATAACTCCAACCCCCATCCCTGCCGAAAGGATAATTGGAATTGCTAATTCTTGATAGTGCTTATATACAGTTCGTAACTTTTCGATTAGTAGCGCTCCACCAATCGAGAAAATCATCCCCATATATAAGGGGTTTAAAAATCCACCTGTAAAAATGGTTTTTTCAAGTAATAAACTTGCTGCAATACCCGATAACGTCACGTGACTTAATGCATCCGCAATAAGAGATAAACGACGAATAACAACAAACACACCAATTAGCGGTGCAACAAGTCCAATTAAAATACCTGCGTATAAAGAATTACGTAAAAAGTCATATTGTAAAAAATCTTGTATCATTATATCCTCCCGTGATGCTCATGTTCGTGTTCTAAACGATGAACATGATGTCCATATAAGACGGACATTTCTGCATCTTCTAACTCTCGGAACTTCTCTACATTTCCATGGAAATGTAGATGTTGGTTTAGGCATGCAACATGTGTTACTTTTTCAGTAACAGCTCCCATATCATGAGTAACAAGAATTAATGTGATCCCGAGCCTTTTGTTTAAATCCTCTAATATTTCGTAAAAACTTTCCACATTTTTCACATCGATTCCAACAGTAGGCTCGTCCAAAATAAGCAATTCAGGATCACTAACGAGCGCACGAGCAATAAATACACGCTGTTGCTGTCCACCAGAAAGCTCTCCAATGTTACGACCTTGAAATTCACTCATCCCTACATCAGCAATTGCTTTTTCTACCTTTTTTTTATCCTCTTTTGTAAAAAAGCGAAAAAGCCCTTTTTTCGAAACAAGTCCCATTGAGACAACTTCAGAAACAGTTGCTGGAAAACCAGAATTGAAACTATTTGCCTTTTGGGATACATAACCAACTTTGTTCCATTCCTTAAACTTCTTACTATCAACGCCAAACACGCGTATGCTTCCTTCTTTTGGCTTTAAAACGCCTAATAAACACTTAAGTAAAGTTGATTTACCTGAACCATTCGGTCCCACTAAACCTAAAAAAGCTCCCTTCGGAACTTGCAAATTAATATTTTCTAACACATTCCGATCTTCATATCGGAATGTTAAACCTTCAATTTCTAATATATTATTCATAGCATCTCACCTATTTTAATTCAGAATGATTCCGATTTATATCTATTTGAATTATAGTACAGCTTATTATAGTTGTAAACCAATCTACCTAAAATATATCTATTTTTTCAAGAAACCTTACTATTATAACAAAAAGCAGAGAAAAATTCTCTGCTTTCAAAAAATATTCCTATAAACTTTTAGTGAATAGCCGATTTAAACTTACCACCATTTGTCTCTTGCGTGCTCATAATCGTAACAAACGCATTTTCATCAATTTCATGCACAATTGACTTTAATTTCGTCACTTCTAGACGCGTTACAACTGCATAAATAACTTCTTTTTCTTTATCCGTGTAACCACCTTTTGCTACAAGCTTTGTCGTTCCACGGCCAAGACGATGCAAAATCGCGTTTGATACTTCCTCATATTGATCAGATACAATTAAAACCGCCTTCGTTTCATCTAGCCCTTGAATTACTGTATCGATTGTTTTAAATGCGATATAGTACGTCATAACAGAATACATCGCTTGTTCCACACCAAACACAAATGCTGCCCATGCAAAAATAAATAAGTTCACAAACATTACGAATTCACCAACAGAGAACGGTAGTTTCTTCGTTAATAAAATCCCCATAATTTCAGTTCCATCTAACGACCCACCATGACGAATTACAAGTCCTACACCAAGACCTAAAATAAGCCCACCAAACACTGTCGCTAAAATAGGTTCTGTTGTAAATGGTGGCACCGCATGTAACGTTGACTCAATGAAAGCTAACGCTACAATACCAAATGTCGAAGATAACATAAATGTTTTTCCAATTTGCTTATAACCGGAATACATAAATGGGATATTGAGAACAACGACTAAAGTAGAAAAACTTAACCACCAAATGTTAGGAGTAAGATAATCTAATATAAGAGAAATACCAATAATTCCACCATCAATAATTTTATTTGGCATTAAAAATAGTTCAATCGCCACCGCCGCGCATGCTGCTCCAAAAATAATCATAACTAAACGATAAATGAGATGAATAACACTTTCTTTTCGATGTTGCTTTTGCTCCATAAGCCCTCCCTGTACTCTTTTTCTGTAGTTTCGTCCTTATATTATAACATACGCTTCTTTTCCTCATAAAAAAAGAAACTCCATACGAATATGTACAAGCTACATGCTCATATATTTCGATAGAAGAACGCGTGAAGGAGGATAATAAGATGAACCTCATTAAACAAATTGTTAATAAAAAATTAAATCATATTTCTACAAAAGAGTTATTAAAATATAGCAAAGAATACGAAGTTCCTATTACAGCCGCACAAGCTGACCAAATCGTTTTACTTATGAAGGGTAAAAATATTAATATTTACGATAACAACGAGCGACTAGAGCTCTTAAAACAGATCGCAAAAGTAACTTCCCCTGCCACTGCCCAACAAGTAAATACATTATTTCAGCAACTACTAAAATAAGGAGGGGATTTCCCCTCCTTATTGCGCTTTAATTTTTTCAAGAAGCCCTTCATCAAAAGTGCCGTTTTTCAGCATTTCGATTTCCAATTTATATGGTGGCTTCTTATCTTTTTTATCTTCCCCTACATACGGTGTTTCAAGAATTTTTGGTACATGCATTAACTGTGGATGATGTACAATGTGATGCAATGCTTTATACCCAATGTGACCAAATCCAATGTTTTCATGACGGTCTTTTCCTGCTCCGCGTACATTTTTACTATCATTAATATGAAGTACTTGTAAACGATCTATACCAACAATCTTATCAAATTCGTTTAATACACCGTCAAAGTCATTTACAATATCATATCCTGCATCGTGCGTATGACACGTATCAAAGCATACAGATAGCTTTTCATTATATTTTACACCATCAATAATCTTCGCAATTTCTTCAAAGCTACGACCGCATTCTGTTCCTTTTCCTGCCATCGTCTCTAACGCAATGTTAACCGTCTGTTCTGGCGTTAATACTTCATTAAGCCCTTTAATAATTTGTTGAATACCAGCATCTGCTCCAGCACCAACGTGCGCTCCTGGGTGAAGAACAATTTGTTTCGCTACACCTAATGCCGATGTTCTTTCAATTTCCATGCGAAGAAAGTCTACGCCTAATTGGAATGTTTCTGGCTTCGTTGTATTCCCAACATTAATAATATACGGCGCATGGACGATAATTTCCTCAATTCCGTTCAGCTCCATATGTTTTCTTCCTGCTTCTATGTTCAATTCTTCAATTGGTTTTCTTCGTGTATTTTGCGGTGCACCTGTATAAATCATAAACGTTGTTGCACCGTATGAAACAGCCTCTTCACTTGCTGCTAATAACATTTTCTTACCACTCATAGAAACATGAGATCCAATCTTTAACATACAATCACCTCTTCAATATACAATAGATATAATGATAGCATAATTTGTAGAAATATGTAGTGAATTGTTTGTTCACAAAAGACGCACTACACAAATTCATATGACTATTTAGACAGACTATACTCTTCATTTAAATTACCGGGATTAAAAAAAGATAAGGGAAACCCCTTATCTTTTTTTATTGCTATATTTTCTCTTCACTTTGTCACGTTCTGTTGCAAGTTTACGTTTATAGTTTGGTTTTACTTTTTTCGGTTTTTTAATAACTTTCGTTGCCATAACATCAAGTTCGTCATTTGGTTTTTTACGGCTCTTACGACGACGACGCTCACCTAAATCTGCCCACTCATCTCCACGTAAATCTACATGTTTAAACTCGATATGACGTTGTTTTTCTAAGCTATCTAACGCTTCTTCGTTTGCTGGATCATAAATCGTCACTGCAATACCAGAATGCCCCGCACGTGCTGTTCTTCCAACGCGGTGAACGAAGAAATCTAAATCTGATGGTAACTCATAGTTAATAACATGGCTAATCCCTTCAATATCAATACCACGTGCTGCTAAATCAGTCGCAACAATATATTGGAATTCAAGGTCACGAATTTGTTTCATCATTTTTTTACGATCACGTGGTGATAAATCCCCGTGAATTCGTCCAACTTTTAAGCCACGTTCCATTAATCCATCAGCAACTTGGTCTGCCATCTTTTTCGTATTCGTGAAAACAACTGCTAAATACGGTTTAAATTGAAGTAGCATTTTATGCACTAAATCAATTTTATTACGATGTTTAGAAGGCACTAAATAGTGTTCAATGTTTCCAGCTGCAACTTGTTTTGGATTGATATGAATATGCTCTGGATTCTCCATATATTTCTTCAGAAACGGTTTTAGTTTTTGAGGAATTGTTGCAGAGAAAACTAACATTTGCAAGTTTTTAGGCATGCGTGCTGCAATTTTGTCTACATCATGAATGAATCCCATATCAAGCATTAAGTCTGCTTCATCGACAATAATCGTATTTGCTTTATGAACAAATAATGCTTGTTCTTCAACTAAGTCTTTAATACGTCCTGGTGTCCCAACTACGATATGAGGTTGTTTTTTCAATTTCTCAATTGAACGTTGTTTATCAGTTCCACCAATTAAACAACGTGCTGTAATCATTTGGTCTTCCGCACAAAACTTTGTTAATTTCACGATTTCTTCGTAAATTTGTTGTGCTAACTCACGAGTAGGCGCTGTAATAACAAGTTGTACTTCTTCACGACTTGCATTAATTCTGTTTAATGTAGGAAGTAAGTATGCATGTGTTTTCCCAGAACCTGTTTGGGATTGTCCAATTACACTTACACCTTTTTTCACGACCGGGAAAATTTTCTGCTGAATTCCTGTCGGCTCTGTAAAGCGTAGTTCACGAACTGCATCTATTAAAAATGGTTTAAAATCATACTGTGTAAAAGTTTGTTGTGTCATAAGTTACACCTTCTTTCTAAAATTTCTACTGCGCGCACAAATCAGTCAAGTCTACATTATATCGAAATCTACAAGTAAAATCCATCTTTAGTTTAGGTTTTCACTTCAAAAACTAACCTTCTTCCCTTTTATTGCATATTGTATGTGTATATACCTAACTGAAGAAAGGAGGATTTCTCACATGTTTCCGAAATCCCCTACAAGGCAAATGTATCCGAATCCAGGGCAGCAACCTTATACACCATATCCAATTCCACAACTACCACCAATGGCACAAAAAAAGAAAGGTTTTCTTGCTAAGCTTTTTAAAAAACACGATCCAACCGAGCCTTTTATGCAAATGGTTCCACCTTACCGACAAATGGAAGGGCAACCGATGATGCATCAGCAACCACCACCGCAGCAATATCATCAGCAATATCCGCAGCAACATCCACAATATCAACCATACATGCAGCAATATCCTGAGCAAATGATACCGCCTCAAATGTATGAATCAACTGAAACGCGCGGCGGCTCAACTACAACTGCGGCAACAGCAAGCAGTGGCATCGGCAGTTTTTTTTCGAACTTAATTTCGAATCCAACTAATATGATAAATAACATCGAAAAAGTATCCCAAGTCGTTCAATCTGTAGGTCCTGTCGTCGAACAGTACGGTCCTATTATGCGTAGTCTACCAAGCATTGTTAAAATCCTCACCTCTGGAAAAAGCACGGAAGAAAATCAAACGGAAAATGTAACAGAGCCAGTTGAAGTAGAAAGTCCGCCTCCTGCACCTCAAAAAAAGAAACGAAAACGAAAGAAAATAGTGATTGAACCTGTAATAGAAAAAGAGTTACCGAAAGAACCAGTTCAACAAACAGCAACAAAACCAAAACTATATGTGTAACAATCCTTTGTTTTCTATCCACTCCTCCTTTATAATGTAAAAGACTATGCACAAAAGTATCCCTTGTTTAGAAGGAGAGGATTACTCATATGAAAATTGTTAAAATTTCCCCTCGTGGTTATTGCTACGGTGTTGTCGATGCAATGGTAATTGCACGTAACGCCGCATTAGATAAATCATTGCCGAGACCCATTTATATTTTAGGTATGATTGTTCACAATAAACATGTTACAGACGCTTTTGAAGAAGATGGAATCATCACATTAGACGGTCCAAGTCGCTTAGAAATTTTAGATAAAATTGATTCTGGTACTGTTATTTTCACTGCACACGGTGTTTCTCCAGAAGTTAAACAACGCGCAAAAGAAAAAGGTTTAACAACAATCGATGCTACTTGCCCAGATGTTACCAAGACGCATGACCTTATCGAAGCTAAGAAAGCGGAAGGGTATCATGTCATTTATATCGGTAAAAAAAATCATCCAGAGCCAGAAGGTGCAGTTGGTATTGCACCTGACATCGTTCACCTTATCGAAAGAGCCGATGATTTAAAAACATTAGAAATCCCAACAGATAAAATTTTAGTAACAAATCAAACAACGATGAGTCAATGGGATGTTCAACATTTAATGGAGGACATTCAAAAAAAATTCCCAACAGCAGAATTCCATAAAGAAATTTGTTTAGCAACTCAAGTTCGCCAAGAAGCTGTCGCTAAACAAGCTGATGTTGCAGACTTAACAATTGTTGTTGGTGATCCGAAAAGTAACAATTCAAATCGCTTAGCACAAGTATCACAAGAAATCGCGGGTACAAAAGCATATCGAGTTGCTGATGTAAGCGAAATTCAATTAGAGTGGCTACAAGGTGTAGAAAACGTAGCTGTTACAGCAGGTGCTTCTACTCCAACGCCAATTACGAAAGAAGTTATCGCTTTCTTAGAGCAATATAACCCAATGAATCCCGCTACATGGGAAAGAGTTCGAAAAGTACCGTTACAAAAAATATTACCTCGCGTGAAAGTGAAAAAAGAACAATAATAAAAACCGTTGCTTGCATGAGCAACGGTTTTTATTTTTCTTATACAAATATAAATGGATCTGTATGTAACTGCGAAGCATGAATGTGTACATTGAGTTTCTTTGCATCCACTTTTTCTTGTAATTGCTTTTGTACACCTTGTTTCATTACTTTTTCAACATTATGTCCTGGGTCAACTATATTTAAACCGAGCATCATCGCATCATGAGCAACATGATAGTACATGTCACCAGTTACATATACATCTGCTCCTTTAAATTTCGCTTGGTTTATATATTTATTACCATCTCCACCAAGTACAGCTACTTTACGCACTTTATCGTCTAACTTACCGACAACTCTTGCGCCCTTCACGTCTAATGATTGTTTCACATGTTCTGCAAATTGACCAAGCGTCATTTCTTCTTGTAAGTATCCTATTTTTCCTAGGCCTAACGTTTCACCTTTATTATCAAGCGGATACACATCGTATGCTACTTCTTCATAAGGGTGCGCCGTTACCATTGCTTTAATCACTTTCCGCTGTAATGAAGCTGGAATAATCGTTTCGATTCGCACTTCTTCTACACGTTCTAACTGTCCAGTTTCCCCGATATAAGGATTTGTCCCCTCTTGAGGTACAAATGTGCCTGTACCCTCGCTACTAAACGTACAGTGGCTATAATTGCCGATATGACCAGCACCTGCGTCTCCTAATGCTTTCCTTACTTCTTCTGCATGAGTGACTGGCACAAACACAACAACTTTTTTCATTTCTTCTGCATATGTCGGTGCCAAAACTTCTGTATTTTGCAATCCTAACGCCTCAGCAAGTAAATCATTTACCCCGCCCTTAGCAACATCCACATTTGTATGCGCTGCATAGATTGCAATATCATTTTTAATACACTTTTCAATAATTTTCCCATACGCCTTATCTGTATGAATCGCTTTTAACGGGTTAAAAATTAAAGGATGATGAGCAATAATGACATTTGCCCCTAATTGAATTGTTTCATCCACAACTTCTTCCGTTACATCTAACGCAATCAATACGTGCCGCACGGGTTTATTAAGCGCTCCAATCTGCAGGCCAATCTTATCTCCTTCCATCGCCAAATGCTTCGGATACATACTTTCAAATAAAGAAATAATTTCATGGCCATTTGGAATTTTACTCATGATAAAACCTCCCCTATCATTTTCATTTTCGCTTCTACTTCCCCACGCTTCGCTTTTGTTTCTTCAGAATCAGCTGCACGTTCTAACTGTTTTAAAATATTTTGGAAGTTTTTTAATTCTCCTTCCCATTTTTCAACGAAGGCTTCACTTTTTTCTGTTATTAAAAATGGTCCCATAAACAATTCAGCTTGTTTATTTTCAGAGTAAGGCGCTGCAACATTTCCTCGCTCCCCTACTAAAATTTCGTAAATTTTCCCATCTTCTTTTACGATTTTTTCATGGATAAGCTCCCAACCATTCTCAATAAACCATTCACGAATATGATGCGCTGCAATATTAGGCTGTAAAATTAAACGTGTTACACCTTCTAATTTTTCTTTACCACTTTCTAAAATGTCACGAATTAACGCTCCGCCCATTCCGGCAACTGTAATTACATCTACTTCTCCTGGTGCGATAACAGCTAATCCATTCCCTTTACGCACATCTACTTTATCTTGTAAACCACTTTCAGCTACAGTTGCTTGCGCAGAGCGAAATGGTCCATCTACGACCTCTCCTGCAACTGCTTTTGTAGCAATATTATTTATAATTGTATAACACGGTAAATACGCATGATCCGATCCAATATCAGCGACTGTAGATCCTACTGGTATTTCACGTACAACTTCTTCTAATCGTTTTGAAAGCTTTACTTCATTCATGTATTTCCATTACTCCTTCTCTTGTCAGTCTGTCTCCATGATAATGAATTTATAGTAGTTGTTGCAAGCCCATAACAACAATTCACTGCTCTATC
The DNA here is from genome assembly GCF_051781745.1 of Bacillus cereus group sp. Bce019. Lineage (NCBI taxonomy): Bacteria > Bacillati > Bacillota > Bacilli > Caryophanales > Bacillaceae > Bacillus > Bacillus cereus group sp. Bce019. The sequence continues at coordinate 101,200 of NZ_JBPWJX010000001.1, read as the reverse complement.
ATTCATCGTATTTTAGAAAATATAGAAAAACAAGCCCTTTGCATAAGCAAAAGGCTTGTCATACGGAACTTTATTTTTTCTTCGATAACCAATCAGCTACTTTAGCGGCTTGATCAGCTGGAACTATATTGGCAGGCATATTGCCTTTTCCTTTCGAAAGAATTTCTTTAATTTCATCCTTTGAAAGTTTCCCACCAATTTTTTGCAAGTTAGGTCCAACTGCCCCTTGTAACTGATCACCATGGCAGCTCGTACAGCTTTGCTTCACAATATCTTCTGGTTTTGATGCCGTTTGTGCTGGCTTCCCGCCATTTTTTGCATCAGCTAACTCTTTAGATTTATTTAGCCCCTGAAATGAAAATACAAACATAACGATAATACCCAATGCTGCAATAAGAGCGAACGGAATCAGCGGATTACGTTTCATATCTCTTCTCCCCCCTCTATACCCCTAAATAGTTAGATGATTCAGTCATTTCCATTGTACTTGAAAACGCTCTATCAGAAAAGAGTAAACTACCACTTGTTAAAAATATTCCATAAATTCAGTTTATTGTTTTTTATTGTCATATCGCTTATTATTTCGATAATTATTAACGTTTCTCATCATATTTTTCGCTTTTCTACATATATTTTTGTATAGAATAAACAAAATTAATCGAAAAATCGAAAAATGAGCATTTGCAAATCAAAAGACAATTCTGTAAAATAAATTACAAGAAATTGTAATCGTTGCCGATAGCTAAATTTTAACAAAAATTAACAAAATAAAAAAGTTTACTTCACAATGGTGAAGTAAACTTAAAAAATAACCTATTCTAAGAAATCCTTAAGACGCTTACTACGGCTTGGATGTCTTAATTTGCGAAGTGCTTTTGCTTCAATTTGACGGATACGCTCTCTTGTTACGCCAAATACTTTCCCAACTTCTTCAAGCGTACGAGTTCGTCCATCATCTAAACCGAAACGAAGACGTAGAACATTTTCTTCACGATCTGTTAGCGTATCTAACACATCTTCTAATTGTTCTTTTAGCAATTCATAGGCTGCATGGTCCGCAGGCGATGTTGCTTCTTGGTCTTCAATAAAGTCACCTAAATGGGAGTCATCTTCTTCACCAATTGGTGTTTCAAGAGAAACTGGCTCCTGTGCAATTTTTAAGATTTCACGTACTTTTTCTGGAGCAAGATCCATTTCTTCACCAATCTCTTCAGGAGACGGTTCACGACCTAAATCTTGTAATAATTGGCGTTGTACACGAATTAACTTGTTAATCGTTTCAACCATATGGACTGGAATACGAATTGTTCGCGCTTGGTCTGCAATGGCACGTGTAATAGCTTGGCGAATCCACCAAGTTGCATACGTACTAAATTTGAAACCTTTACGATAATCGAACTTTTCAACAGCTTTAATTAGACCCATATTACCTTCTTGAATTAAGTCTAAGAAAAGCATACCACGGCCTACATAGCGCTTTGCAATACTTACTACAAGACGTAAGTTTGCTTCTGCAAGACGACGTTTCGCTTCTTCATCGCCTTCTTCAATACGCGTTGCAAGTCGAATTTCTTCTTCTGCAGATAGTAAGTCTACACGACCAATTTCTTTTAAATACATACGAACAGGATCGTTGATTTTAACCCCTGGTGGTACACTTAAATCATTGAGGTCAAACTCTTCTTCTGTTTTTGAAATTTGGCGATTATTAGGGCCTTCTTCGTTGTCATTATCACCAACTAAGTCAATGCCTTGTTCACCTAAATATTCATAGTATTCATCCATTTGATCGGATTCAATTTCAAATCCATTCATGCGTTCTGCAATCTCTTCATATGTAAGAACGCCACGTTTTTTTCCGAGCTCAGTGAGTTGTTCTTTCACTTGCTCAAGGGTCATTTCAGTTTCAATTTGTTTAGAACGAGCTGGTTTGTCAGCCATCTGTTCCCCTCCTTACGCGAGATACAAACATTCATTATACTAAAACTTTATCAAAAAAGCTATTTTCTCGCTTTTTGATTTTGTAAATATGCTACATAATATTTAGCAGCCTCTACAGGATCTGTTTTTTCCATTTGTTTCACTTTAAAGATGATCTCCATCTTTTCAAGTTTTTCCTGATGCCGCCTAAGCGTCTCCAAATGGCCTTGCAACACTTCTTCTGTGTATTCTGGATTAATAAATTCATCCGTCGAAATATCAGTGATAATATTTTTCAACTTTTCATCAGAGAGCCAACTTAAAAATGTTCCGACTGAAGGTTCATTTCCCTTTTCATAATATGCGTATAGTTCATATAAAATCCCTTTATGTTCTTCTGTATGAAAATCTTCTATATGGGATTCCATACGAACAGCTACTTCTGCACTTTGCAACATATGGTAAATAATTTCTCTTTCCGCTCTTTCAAAACCTGTTAACTTCGGTTTTGTTTGAACGACTTGAGACGGTTTAGCAACCTGCTTTATTTGTTTTTGCTGTACCTTTTGTTCTTTGCGATATTGGTGCAATTGATTCAAAAGTGTTTCCATTGAATACGAAAATTCTTGCGATAATGACTTCAAATATGACTCTGCCTGCATCGCATCTTGTAACAACGATAACTCTTTTAAAACACTTTTCACATATTCTTCTTTGCCAGACTCATCTTGCAAATTTTTCCCTAAACGCAAATAATTTATTTTAAAACCAACAAAACTCACACTTGATTTCACAAGATTTTCAAAAGCGGTAGTCCCATATTGTTGCACATATTCATCAGGATCAAGCTTATCTGGCAAGGATGTGACTTTCACTTGGCAACCAACTTTTAGCAATAATTGCCCTGCTTTCATCGTCGCTTCTCGCCCTGCTTTATCACCATCATAGCAAAGAACAACAGTTTCAACGTTACGTCGCAGAAGTTTTGCTTGTTCTTCAGTTAAAGCTGTTCCCATTGTCGCAACAGCTTCTTCCACACCACTTTTTACCGCAGCTAGTACATCGGCATATCCTTCAAAAAGAACCACTTGCCCACGCTTTCTAATAAACGGTCTTGCTTGATGGAAGTTATACAACAATTTACTTTTGTGAAAAATCGGTGTTTCAGGGCTATTTAAATATTTCGGAGTGTCATCCCCTAACGCCCTTCCACTAAACGCTATCACCTTACCTTGTAACGTATAGATCGGGAACATAACTCTTCCACGGAAGCGATCGTAATGACTACCATCCTTCTCACTTCTTATTAGAAGGCCAGCTTGTTCCATACTAGACAGCGATAAACCTCTTTTTTGTAAAATTTTCGTCGCCGCATCCCAAGCAGGTGATGCATAACCAATTTCAAACTTCTCAATCATCTCTTTCGTAATACCACGGTTTAATAAATATGAAAGTGCTTCATTTCCCTCTTCCGTATTTACTAATAAATGATGATAATACTTTTTCAATAATTCATGAGCTTGTTGCATGATGACAGTGTCATCAGATATGTCTTCTTGTTGTCCTTGTCCTGATGTGTACTCTGCAACCGCAATTCCATTTCTTTCGCCTAGCTTTTGAACAGCCTCGGTAAAAGCCAGTCCTTCCATTTTCATTAGAAAGGAAAATACATTTCCACCTTCTCCACATCCGAAGCAATGAAAAATTTGCTTATCAGATGAAACAGAGAATGAAGGAGAATTCTCACCATGAAATGGACAAAGGCCGAAATAGTTACGCCCCTGTTTTCTAAGTTGAACGTATTCACCAATGACTTCTACAATATCGGATGATGTCCGAATCTGTTCAACAACTTCTTCGGGAATTCTGTTCCCCATAACTCCATCTCCGTGTCGTATTTTGTATTCGATATAAATTAAAAAATTCCTTTATAATTCGACAATATTTTTCTAAACTTGTTAGAAAGTGTTGCCGATTACATTGTATAAACGATTTTGAACCTTTCCTATAGGTCCTTTATCTGCATAAATCGCATATACATACTTGCTATATAAAATTGTATACATTTGCTCATCTGTTACAAATGTATCTCTTAGAAACAATACATATACACCTTTTTCCAAGAAGAGTAGCAAGCCACATATACTGTTTGATCTTGAGATCTGTAACTTTTTCATGTTGATCCATATAACAATCAACTCCATTTTGTTCAGTATCTACAATGATCCAATTGCCTTGCTATTTCCTTAAAGGATGAGCATATGATGCGACAAACAAAATTCCGACATGAAATTCCGCTCCAACTTGCACAATTTCAGCCTTCACGGGATATACATCTACACCAACTAATATGTTGTTGATGTTTTGCATATTTCTGTATTCTACATCCCTTCTGTGAATCCTTCCATAATGTGCGTTTTCTTGTATAGATTTTGTCGATTTAACGTAATTACATGTCTTTTTCGTAAATCCTATCCCTAGTTTATTCTGAAAAATTAAAGTCTAAACGTAAAATATAGGTTTTTATCACAATTTTTTATTATAATATATTTTCTTCAACTACGCTACATATCCCTTTATTTTTTCATCTTACATTTCAGGATGACAAACTCACACCTTGAATATACTAAAAGACAAAGGAGTATAAGTATAACCATTACACTACAATCTATTACAAAATCCATAGGTATCATATTTCACACGAGCGAAAAAAGCACATTCACCTTTGGTAAATGTGCTAAAACATTTTTTGGTTTTGCACTGCATTCACAATAATATTTGCTGTTTCTTCAATCGCTTTATTCGATACATCGATTACTTGGCAATTTATTTTACTAATTACTTCCTCAAAGTGATCAATTTCTTCTTGAATACGATTAATATTTGCATATGTTGCTCCATCACTCAATCCAAGTGATTTTAATCGTTCTTTTCGAATATGATTTAACTTATCTGGCGTAATTTTCAAACCGAAACATTTTTCTTTTGCCACTTGATATAGTTCTTCAGGTGGGTCAACTTCTGGCACGAGTGGTACATTCGCAACTTTCAAGCGTTTGTTATGAGCTAAATATTGGGAAAGTGGTGTTTTTGATGTACGCGAAACACCAATCAACACGATATCTGCTTTTAAAATACCTCGTGCATCTCTGCCGTCATCATACTTCACAGCAAACTCAATCGCTTCAATCTTTTTAAAGTATTCTTCATCTAACCTACGGACAACACCTGGCTCATATCTCGGCACTTGCCCCGTAATTTCTTCAATTTGATCAATAAGAGGGCCGATAATATCGTATGCCTCTACCCCTTCTTTTGCAGCCTCTGTTACTAAATACTGGCGCATATCAGGCTTAACTAACGTAAAACATATAAGTGCTTGATTACTCTTAGCAATCGAAATCACTTCTTTTAATGTCCCTGTATCTTCTACATACGGTACACGTCTAATATCAGGAGCAAACGGGAATTGCCCCATTGCTGCTCGAACAACCAAATCAGCCGTTTCCCCTACAGAGTCAGATACGACATATACGATTTTATTATCCATTACATTACCTCACTTTAAACAAATTACACTTATTCGTTATTTACTAAATTTACAAACGCACGTGTAATATTTGTTTTTGTAATTCGCCCAATCACTTCTAAACCTTGTTTCGTATCTTTTACAACTGGCATTGCATCAATCTGTCTTTCTATTAATTCCATCGCAATATCATATAAAGAATCCTCTCTACGACACATCGCAATGTTTGGCATCCTTGTCATGATAATATTAACCGGAAGAGAGGTTAAATCCTGCTTTCCTAAGCTCGCTCTTAATAAATCTTTACGAGACACAACACCAACTAATAGAGTCATCTGATCTACAACGAACAATGTACCAACGTCCTCTAAAAACATCGTACAAATTGCATCGTATACGGAAACATTTTTATCAATTACAACCGGTCTAGATTGATAATCTTGTACTTTAATTTTCTTAACAGCTTCAGATAATAGCTGCCCCCCAGTTTTACCCGTATAAAAATAACCTACGCGTGGACGTGCTTCTAAATAACCAGCCATCGTTAAAATTGCTAAGTCTGGTCTTAGCGTCGCACGTGTTAGACCCAATTGCGCTGCAATTGATTCCCCTGTAATAGGACCGTGATCTTTTACAATCTGAATGATATGTTCTTGCCGTTTATTCAGCTCTATGATAATCACCACCTTTAATGCACAACGAAAAAAGTTATACTATCTCTTAAATATTATATACTAAATATGCTATTCGAAAAAGAAAGTATGTAAAAAGGACCGTATACGGCCCAAAATTATATTTGAAACTTATCAAGTTGTTCTAAAAAACGTCTTGATTTCAAATAAATTCCGCAATATTCATCATAATATGTATTCAATACTAAACGCATTTGTTTTTTTGTGCTATCCTTTACCGATACATTTCCGAGCCTATGTAAATCGAAATGGAAGAAAAGGCGTAATAATTTATGAACAGCTTCTCCTACCGGTATACGATATGGGTCTTGCTCTGCATGACGTGAGCACAGAAAACCGCCTTCCCTTACGGAGAAGGCGACAAAGTCTGTTTCTTGATGACAAATCGCACATGTATCAAAGTACGGGCGCATCCCTAATACCGGAAGCATTTTCGTTTGATAAATTAATGATAATACTTCTGGATCAACACCCTCACACATATAATGCAACGTTTGATATAACATTTCAAATAAATACGGATTATGTTTTTTATCTTCTGTTGCTTTATCAGTTAACTCAACAATAAATGATGCATAAGCAGTTAAAAATATATCCTCGCGAATTTCTTTCATAGTTGAAATAATCTCGCCTTGTTGCAATGTTCCAAGCCCAGATCCCATTTGAATTAGAAAATGGCCATGTGTCATTAATTGCGACACAGATGCTAATCGGCTTTTCGGTTTTTTTGCCCCTCTTGCCATTGCACTTACCTTACCAAGTTCTCTTGAGAATATTGTAACAATTTTGTTCGTTTCTCCGTAATCTGTCGTACGGATAACGATGCCCTCAACTTTTTGAAACATGTTCGTCACCATCCAAGGTTTGAACAAAACGGGTCAAGAAATTGGAGAGTCTAGATGCGCTAGCTCCTCTTCATGTTGATCCATCTCATCGTTTACGTCTTTTTCCATTTCTTTCAAAAGCAAGTACGTTTCAATGCTTCCTGTTTTGGAGAAAAACTTCCAGGTAAAATCTAGCATAAGAATCCACCTTTCTCAATAAGCGTAGCCTATAAACCAATTTCCTTTGTTGTTATTAAATTGACCCATTTTGTCCATTTTCATGTGAGAAAAATTTTTCCTAATTTATCAAAGTTCATAAAAACCAATAATCAGTGGATGAACCAACCATCCACTGATTACAACTTTACTCTATTTTAGTACTCATCCTCGCGGAAACCTAGGTCACGAAGCTGAGACATTTTATTACGCCAATCTTTTTGCACTTTTACCCATACTTCTAAAAATACTTTAGAACCAAGTAGCGCTTCAATATCAAAACGAGCTCGCTTACCAACTTCTTTTAACATTTTTCCTTGTTTTCCAATAATGATTCCTTTTTGTGATGCACGTTCAACAACAATCGTTGCATTTATATAAACTGCCCCGCCCTCACGCTTTTGAATCGCATCGATAACAACAGCCACAGAATGCGGCACTTCTTCACGTGTTAAATGTAGTACTTTCTCACGAATAAGCTCTGCAATAATAAATCTCTCCGGATGATCCGTTACTTGATTCTCTGGATAGTATTGTGGTCCTTCTGGTAAATACTTTTTAATTGTTCCAATTAAAGCGTCCACATTATTACCGTCTAACGCAGAAATTGGTACAATCTCTGCAAATTCATGTAGTTTACGATATTGATCAATTAACTCTAGTAATTGCTCTGGATGAAGTTGGTCAATTTTATTAATGACTAAAAATACTGGTTGTTTCGTTTCTTTTAATTTCTCAATGATGAATTCCTCACCACGACCAAATCCTTCAACTGCATTAACCATAAACAGAACAATATCAACTTCTTTTAATGTCGTTTGCGCCATCTTTACCATGAAGTCGCCTAATTTATGTTTAGGTTTATGTATTCCTGGTGTATCAATGAAAATAACTTGTGCATCATTTTCTGTATATACACCTTGAATTTTATTACGAGTCGTTTGTGGCTTATCACTCATAATAGCAATTTTCTGGCCAATAATACGGTTTAAAAATGTAGATTTTCCAACATTCGGTCTGCCAATAATAGAGACAAAACCTGATTTATAACCTTTTCTATTCATGTAAATCCTCCGCTAAAAATGCTCCTGGTAACAATTCTCCGACTGTCGTCTCTTGAACGTCACCATGTAAGTTTGATAAGTATACTTTCGTATCCTGTTTACATAATTCTACCATAACTTGTCGACATGCTCCACAAGGAGGTACTGGGCGCTTTGTATCTGCTACAACCGCAATGGCTACAAATTCTTTATCTCCTTCAGAAACCGCCTTAAATAAAGCTGTTCTTTCAGCACAATTACATAAGCCATATGATGCATTCTCAACATTACATCCACGATATACTTTTCCACCGCGCGTTAATAATGCTGCACCTACTTGAAATTTAGAATATGGTACGTACGCTTGTTTACGCGCTTCGATTGCTTCTAGAATTAATTGTTTACTATTCATATTCCCGCATCCTTCCTGTTCACAGCTATGAAGAGATACACTCTCTCATTAAAGGCCCTTACAGCACTTCCAAAGCTTAATAAAAGCTTCGGAATGCAACTATACCATATACGGTAAAAAGATAATAGCACCAATTATAACAGCTATAATTGCAAACAATAAAACCGCTCCTGCCGCAACATCCTTTGCAATTTTTGCAAACGGATGAATATCGGCAGTCGCTAAATCTACCGTTTTTTCCACAGCCGTATTTACCATCTCTAAACTCATTACACTCCCTATTACAATAAGTAATATCATCCACTCTATTTTCGTAATATGGAAATAAAAGCCGCAGCATATAACAATGACTGCGGCTAAATAATGGATTTTCATATTTCGTTCATGACGAAAACAAAAGAATATACCAGCTATAGCATATCCAAAACTATCTATAAGTTTTCCTTTTTTCATCGTCCTAATCCAAAAGCTTCTAAAATTTCTTTTTGTCTTCCGAACATTTCTTTTTCATCTTCTTCTGTCATGTGATCATAACCAAGTAAATGTAAAAAGCCATGTAACGCCAAAAATCCAAGTTCACGATCGAAAGAATGTCCGTACTCTTCAGCTTGCTCTTTCGCCCTTGGAATAGAGATAATAAGATCCCCTAACATGCGCGGCATCTCTGCACCAACAATCTCCATTTCTCCTTCTCCCATCTCTTCCATGGCAAAGGATATTACATCTGTAGGTTGATCTTTATCTCGGTAATCACGATTAATTTCTCTAATGCGCTCATTATCTACAAATGTCACCGATACCTCCGCACCATCCTCAATATTTTCCATTTGAGCTGCTTTTTCTAACACTTCACGAATTAAACTCATATACTCTTCTTTTACTTCTTCTGTTTCATCAATAAAATCAATTAACAAACTCATTCTTTCTCCTTTTCTTCCGGAGGTTCCGGATATGTAATACGCGAATGGAAAATACCATTTAACGTTTCACACAACGTTTTTCCAACGATTTGTAGTTCCTTAAACGTCAAATCACATTCACTAAATTGACCGTCTTGCAGTCGATCTTTAATAATACTTTGCACCAAATTATTAATTTGTTCTGGCGTTGGGTGATTCATAGAACGTACCGCAGCTTCTACACTATCAGCAATACCAACAATTGCCGATTCTTTCGAAGTTGCTTTTGAACCTGGATAACGGAACATCTCTTCTGTATATTTTTCTTTATCTTCTTTAATAGCTTTATAATAAAAATATTTCAGTAACGTTGTACCGTGATGTTGCCCAGCGATATCAATAATTTCTTGTGGAATATGATATTCTTCGAGCATTCTTACTCCATCCGTTACGTGAGCAATTATAATATCTTTACTCGTTACAGGATCTAATTTATCATGTGGGTTTTTAATTCCCATTTGGTTTTCAATAAAGAATTGCGGTTGTACTGTTTTTCCTACATCATGATAATATGCCCCTACACGCGCTAATACACCATTTGCCCCAACTGCTTCACAAGCAGCCTCAGAAAGATTCGCTACCATTACACTATGATGATATGTCCCTGGCGCTTCTAACAAAATTCTGCGTAAAAGCGGATGATTTGGACTTGATAGTTCCATAAGCTTCATACTTGATACGATTCCAAGTCCACTTTCTAAATATGGTAAAATCCCCATAGCCAAAACGGATGATATAATCCCTGAAAGTGAAGCCATTAATAATTGCGTACCAATTTCAAGAGGCGAAAAATTCCCATTACGTAATAATAAAAGCGCCGCCAATACGACTACATTTAATACAGAAACGAGTATACCAGCTTGTAAAATCATTGTACGACGATTTTTTTCTCGCAAAAAAATACTAACCGATAACGAACTTAACAATACGTAAATCCCTACACTATAATTTAATGTACTCGTTACTCCTTCATTAAACATAATACTTCCGCATACAGAAAAAATCATACTCGTTAAAAAGACAAATCGATCACCAATCATTAGTTTTACAAGTATTGTTCCCATCGCAACTGGGACAACATATGCAATCCCTGCGTATTCAAGTTTTTGAAACAAACTAATGATTTTCATTAAGACGATTGTGATAGACAAAATTGTAATATACGCTAAAACATACGGTCTATCTTCTCTTTTTCTCTTTAAAAATAATTCAAATTGTTTATGCATAAAGTATAGTAACACACCAATGAGTACCGCTAATCCAACATAAGGTTGAAAACCGTTCCCTTTTTCTAACAAACCAACTAATTTCAACTGATTATACACATCACTTGAAATTGTTTCACCTTCTCTAACAAGAACTTGACCTTGAAGAATATAAACAGGTGGAACTAAATCTTCCTCTGCTTTTCTCTTCTCTTTCGTTAAGATTGGGTCATAAAAATAGTTAGCTGAAATTGCATATCTTCCTAGCGCCTTAATTGATTCTTTCAAACCATTATCAACATTAACACTATTCATCTCACTTACATATCGTTCTTTCGCATCTTTCAATTCGTCCATTTTAATATGCTCAGTCATGATACTATTAATCGCTGTGACCGCAGCATCTTTCGCTAATACTAATTGGCTCGGATCTGCATTAATCAAATTCAGTAAGTTTGAATCAGATAACTCTTTCGTTAAGTCAGCGGGTAGTTTCTTTTTTAACTTGTCCACTTTCTCAGCATCAGTCATCTTTTTTTGATCATCCGGTCCAACAGCTTTAATCTCTTGCACCACTTCATCCACTTTAGCAAAGACGTCATTCACAATATCAACTTTGTTTTGTTTATACTCACTTTTATATGTATATTGATCTTCAACTTTTGTAGCGGCTTCTTTTTTCTTTTTATCCGTTGTAACTTTATCTTCAATTTTTATAGGAGAATGGATTGTCTTTTTCGCAATAGAATACATATTAACATCTAATTGTTCTGGTTTTACATTATTCATAAGCGCAAAAAACAGCACTGCTCCTAACACAACGTAAGAAATCCAACTTAGTTTTTTCGAATGTTGTAAATTACGAAACCACTTAGAAATTTCTTGAGATCTTGACATGATTTCAATACCTTCTCCTCTCCAGAAATAAAGTGAAACTATTTATAGCTTTCATTTCTTCTACCAAACGATACTTTGAGGCAATATTTTATACACTAGTACCAATAGTTTATTTTCCTTATCTTTCATGATAGTAAAAAATATGACGTTCGCCAACCTTATCATACAAAAAGAAATGATCCTGACAAATAGGATCATTCCATTTTATCATATGCCTCAATAATACGTTGCACCAATGGATGTCTCACAACGTCCGTTTGTTCTAATGTAATAAATGACAGACCTGATACACCAGATAAAATATTAGCAGCTATAGATAGCCCTGATTTTACCCCTTTTGGCAAGTCTACTTGTGAAGGGTCCCCTGTAATAACCATTTTAGAACTAAAACCTAATCTTGTTAAAAACATTTTTATTTGAGCACCCGTTGTATTTTGAGCCTCATCTAAAATAACAAATGAATCATCAAGCGTACGCCCCCTCATATAAGCAAGCGGAGCTATTTCAATTACTCCTCGCTCCATCATACGCTGCGTATATTCTTGTCCAAGAATATCATGTAAAGCATCATATAACGGGCGTAAGTATGGATCTACCTTCTCTTTCAAATCCCCTGGTAAAAAACCTAAATTTTCTCCAGCTTCTACAGCAGGTCTTGTTAAAATAATTTTCTTTACATATCCTTGTTTTAAAGCCCTCACAGCCATTACTACAGCTAAATATGTTTTTCCAGTTCCTGCAGGCCCTATCCCAAAGACAATATCATTCTTCTTCATCGCATGAATATATCTTCTTTGCCCCATTGTTTTTACACGAATGGCTTTACCTTTTGCAGTCTTGAAAATTTCTTCCTCATATAACTCTTCAAATTGAGCAATTTTCCCTTGTTGTGCAAGCTGAATAGCATACGCAACATCTCTCTCTGAAATTGATATACTTTTACGAATTACAACAAGTAATTGCTGTAAGATTTTTTCTACGAGTGCCACCGTTTCAACTGCCCCAGATACATGAACAGTTTCTCCTCTAGTTACGATCGATACATTCAGTTCTCGTTCAATTACTTTTAAATGCGCATCATTAACTCCAAAAAGAGCGATTGCTTCGTTAGCATTTTCCAATTGTTGGTTCATTTCTACTAATTGTTCTGCCATTACTCAGTCTCCTTGAATATCGGATTCGGATATTGGTTGTGGCTCTGCAATATTTTCAACCACAGTATAATGCAATGTGACTTTTAGTTGATCCGCCTCAACCTCTTTACTCAAAATCTTATCACTTACAATCATAGCATGTTCATCCAATTTTTTCTTTAGTTCTTTTTCGGCCATCTCCTTCGCTACTTTCAGCGCTTGCTTTTCTGTATATTCTCGATTCGCTTCTTCCTCTTCTCTCACAACATCTTTTTCATATGCAATCGGCAGTGTAAAACCAAATAATTTCACATCATGCTTTACACTTTCAGTACGAGAGCGTTTATACTTATCATGCTGAAATCCCCATATTTTTATTTTCGTATCCCCGAATTTAAGAAAATGTTCATTGTATACATTACCAGTATACACTTGGAATTGCGTCTTTAACGGGACATCCACCTTAGATGTATACCACGTTTCGCCATATACAATACCTTTCGCTGAAACAATCGTCGGACTTTTCTCATTACCATATATTCCCGATACGAGAATCTGTCCTTTTTCTACATGATCATTTTTCAGTACAACCGGCTTTCCAACTTCTACAAACGTTTTTGTAATAATCGCTTCTTTTTTTGCTACTAAATTTTGCGGCCTTTGTTCCTTTTCTTTCTTCGGTTCGTTTTTTTCAACAATTTTAAAATGATAAGTCGTTCCCCTTACTTCTAGTCCCGCCCAAGTAATGGCATTAATATTATCTGTCAAATGGCGTTGTACATCTTCTACATTCGGCATTTGAAATTGTAGTTTCCCTTTTTTAATACCCATTTTATCCAATTCTTTCATCAATATATATTCTGTTTCAGGTTTAGCTCCTGTAATTTCAATTTTCCAAACCATATTTGACATTGCAATCACACCAAAAAAGAAAATTAAAAAACCAATTAAAAATCCACTGTTTTTAATTAAACGTTTATTCCAAAAAGGAAAACCATAACGTCCAATAAAATATAATTTACATTCATTTTTTCTATAAATTGGTTTTATTTTTTTCACATCGCGTAACAACATGCAAAAAACTAACGTTTCATCAGCTATCTTTTTAACATCCCAAACTAATAAATTCCTCCGTACACATTCATTAACAAACCGTTCCGCTCCTCTACCTTCAATTCTCACTTTTACATATCCAAGCCACTTTATAAACCATTTATTTTTCATTTACCACCTTCACTACCTTTCTAAAAGTAGATATACTACTTTTTATTTGAAGCATTAAAATAGCTCGTACTAAAATGAAACAGAGTAAAACTGTAATCAGTCTCTATAAACGGAACTTTTACAGGATAAAGAAGAAAAACTTCACAAATGGAAGTTTCACTTCAATCACCTTTTTTTTCATTTTCTAAAAATGTTACTTGCTCAATTACCCCTTCGAGTAAAAGCTCTTCTGGAAGAATCGTTTTAATAACAAAGGATTGTCCTTTAATTAATAATTGACCATGTTTTAAAAGCAAGCGCACTTCTTTATCTGAAAACACTAATAACCCCCGATGATTTTCTATATAAATATGTATTTGCCCAACAAGAGTAATCCGAGGCAGATCCATTAATACATCCACTGGTAGGTCTACTTGTTTTGTTAACCAATTTTTCATTTGTTCTAATTTCTTCATCTCGAAAGACCCCCTCCTCATCCCATATATATATATGTATTTCTTCACAAGTGCCTATCGTGTTATAACGACTTCACTAACATAACTATATTCTGTAAGAGTTCATATCATGTTAATTAAAACAGTCGCTATATGAAATCATATTTGTCAGGACAATGATGGATCAGAGGATGTTGCCTTTAATAATAGAAGTATTAATACAAGAATATGCGCCCCTACAGGATATCAGTACAAGTTACATTAAGAAATTGAGCCTAGCGAGAAATTGGAAACTTGAAAAAAACTGTTATAATTCGTCCTGGACTTGACATACTGACCATAGAATAAGTAGTTGTCATTTATTGGACAACTGAGATAAAGTAAAACTTTAATCAACCCTCACCAATCGGGCTGCCTGTTAATGCGGGATAAAATTCAAAAAAGAAAATTTCCCCGCTCTGAATGTTACGTTGTAAGTAAGAATATTTTATAGATGGTTGTTATATGAATTTCAAAAAATATTAGGGTTCATTAAAAAATGAATTAATAAATGAGGAAATACGAAAGGAAATCGGCTTTGGTCAAGAAATTTTGAATGTTATAAAACAAGTTACCGACAGTAATATCCAGCCATTTTATGCAACTGATGCAAAATCTAAAATAGTTAGAATCTCTTTCGTTACCTTTGAGGATTATACTGAAGAGCAAGCTATAAAACTTCAATCTGAGTTTCAGAAGGCTCGGTACTTAGCTTTTATTCGCGAAAGAAGTTTTAGTCAAGGAAGTAAGAATAGGTGTAGAATCGGAATTATACAAGGAAATAATAAATTGAAACTTTAACTAGAGGGGTTTTTATCACTTACAGAAACGCTTTTTAAGCAATATAGCGTTTCTCCTTAATAAGAACAATAAAAAAACGTCTCATACGAAATGAGACGTTTTTTTATGCTAATAGCTGGATAACCAGCTTATTCACAAGTGATCCGTCTGTTTTACCTTTTACTTTCGGCATAACAGCAGTCATCACCTTACCCATATCTGCTTTAGAAGTCGCACCAACTTCAGAAATAACTTGCTTGATTACATCAACTAGTTCTTCTTCAGTTAATTGCTCTGGCAAATATGCGCTTAAAATCTGAATTTCACTTTGCAGTTTATTAACAAGGTCTTCACGACCAGCTTTTTTAAATTCAAGGAGGGAGTCCTTATACTGTTTTACTTCACGAGCTAAAACTGTTATTTCCTCTTCTTCAGTAAGAGTATGTTGCAGTTTAATACCTTCATTTTGTAAAGCAGCCTTAACCATACGAATAACGGTTAATTTTTCTTTTTGTTTATTCTTCATCGCTTGTTTCATATCATCGTTTAAACGACCGAGAAGACTCATAACTTACACCCTCTCTTAGAATTTACGCTTTCTTGCCGCTTCAGATTTCTTCTTACGTTTTACACTTGGTTTTTCATAAAACTCGCGCTTTCTTGCTTCAGCAAGTGTACCAGTTTTAGAAACCGATCTTTTAAAACGGCGAAGTGCATCCTCCAAAGACTCGTTTTTACGAACGACTGTTTTTGACATTCTCTTTCCCTCCCTCCGAAACATCACACTTACATACTAACTTCAGCATGCAAAAAGAAACACTTCTTCAGCATGTCTTTTACGATTATAATACATTTTATCACTTCAGGTCAACTATTTGGCAGAATAAAAGAAGAATAGAAGCATTTCCTTTTCAAAAGTTATGCAAATAACTAGTATCCTTCACTGATGAAGACAACTATATTTTTATCATTTCATCTTTTTTCATACAGGGATGCATGAAACGCCTCCCCACCTTCTATTACTTAACCGCTTCAAATAAAGAAAGCATGCAAACCGTTTCCGGTTGCACGCTCTTTTTATGCGCTAGCTGATTCTTTTTTCACATCATCTTCAAGAACACGAACAAATTGCGCTTCGTTATATGGATAACCAGCTTTCGTAATTTTCACTTTCACTAGCTTACCAATTAATTCTTCTGATCCTTCAAATACAATTTTCAAGTAGTTATCTGTATAACCTACATATAACCCTTCACGGTCGCCCTCTTTAAATTGCTCTTCCGGAATGATTTCAAGCACTTCACCTTCAAACGCTGATGCGTACTCTTTCGCTAATTGATTAGATAGCTCAATTAAACGATGAACACGATCGTTCTTCACATCTTCAGGAACTTGATCTTCCATGCGCGCTGCAGGTGTTCCTGTACGTTTTGAGTAAGGGAACACATGTAACTCAGAGAAGCGGTTCTCTTTAATGAAATTGTATGTTTCCATGAATTCTTCTTCTGTTTCACCTGGGAAACCAACGATTACGTCAGATGTAATCGCAAGGCCTGGTAACGCTTCTTTCAAACGATCTAAACGCTCTTGGAAGAATTCCATCGTATATTTACGACGCATACGTTTTAATACAGTATTAGAGCCAGATTGCAACGGAATATGCAAGTGGCGTACAACTACTTCAGATTTATCTAACACTTCAATTACTTCATCTGAAATTTGACTCGCTTCAATAGAAGAAATACGAAGACGTTTTAATCCGCCTACTTCCGCTTCCATATCACGAAGTAATCCAGCTAAGTTATAATCTTTTATGTCTTCGCCGTATCCACCTGTATGAATACCCGTTAATACGATTTCTTTATAGCCTGCATCCACTAATTGTTGCGCTTGTTTAATAACTTCTTTTCCATCACGAGAACGCATTAAACCGCGCGCCCAAGGAATGATACAGAATGTACAGAAGTTATTGCAACCCTCTTGTATTTTTAAAGACGCACGTGTACGATCCGTGAAATAAGGTACATCAAGTTCTTCGTACACACGTGTTTTCATAATATTGCGGACAGCATTAATTGGTTGACGCTCTTTACGGAATTCTTCGATGTAACCTAACATCTTTTCACGATCCTGTGTACCAACTACAATATCCACACCCGGGATCGCCATAATTTCAGCTGGAGATGTTTGTGCATAACATCCCGTTACACAAATAACTGCATCTGGATTTTGACGCACAGCACGTCTGATTACTTGACGGCTTTTTTTGTCCCCAGTATTCGTTACTGTACATGTGTTAATAACATATACATCAGCTTTCTTTTCATATTCTGTTCTTTCATAACCACCTTGTTTAAACAATTGCCAAATGGCTTCTGTTTCATAGTGGTTTACTTTACAACCTAACGTATGGAACGCAACAGTTGACATTGATCATCACCCCATCAATTCAAAATGATACGAAGCAGCACTTAACGCGTATAACGGCGCCGTTTCTGTTCTTAAAATTCTTGGTCCTAAACTACATGGTACAAATTTATGTTCACGAAGCGCTGTAATCTCTTCCTCAGCTAAACCGCCTTCTGGGCCAAATACAATCAATAGCTTTTGACCTGGTTTCATTGTCGTTAAAGCTTTCGCAAAATTAGATTTCTCGCCTTGTTTTGCTTCCTCTTCGTAAGCAACAAGACAAACATCATACTCACTACTCATTGAAAGCAATTGCTTAAATGATGCCGGAGCATGTACTTCTGGAATTTCACTTCTATGTGATTGTTCCGCAGCTTCTTTCACAATTTTTCTTAAACGCTCAACTTTTTTATCAGCTTTTTTCGCATCCCATTTTACGATAGAGCGAGATGCTTGAAATGGTAAGAATGCAGCTGCCCCAAGCTCAGTTCCTTTTTGAAAAATTAACTCTAGCTTGTCTCCTTTTGGCAGTCCACTTGCAATCGTCACGAAAACAGGAAGTTCACTTGACGCCTCTACCCATTCTACAATAGCCGTATTAATAAATTCACTGGTAATTTCATCAATTGAACATACTGCTGTTTTTCCATTTACACAGCAATAAATATGATCACCAGCTGACATACGCATCACTCTTGCGATATGATGTACGTCATCACCTACAATGCGAATACTTGTCTCATTTACATATTTCTCTTCTACAAAATAACGTTGCATATAATCACCTTAGTAGAGTTTCGTTCCTTTCGTAAGTCAACACTTACGAAAAGAACGAAACGTTATCATTTTTCATATAACAAACGGCAAGTCCCTCACCTTATAGTGAGAGACTCCCCTTTTCATTATAGACTAAAATCTATATTACGCATTTCGTGCAATAATTGCTACCCAATCTTCCATTCGTAACACTTCTTCAATTGTAAATCCAGCTTTTTCTAGCGCCTCAGAAATTACTTTTTCCTTCGCAGCAATAATGCCCGATGTAATAAATAATCCACCTGACTTCACAACTCTTGCTGCATCTTCAGGGAATAATAGAATAATTTCTGCTAATAAGTTAGCTACGATTAAATCAACAGGACCTTCAATACCTTCTAAAAGACTATTTTGTCCAACAGACACGATATCATCTGTTTTATTTAAACGTACATTCATTTCTGCACTTTCAACCGCAACCGGATCTAAATCATACGCTTGAACAGAAGACGCACCTAATTTTGCTGCTGCAATACTAAGTACACCAGAACCTGTTCCTACATCAATAATAGCGTCACCTGGCTGTACTGTTTTTTCTAAAGCACGGATACACATCGTTGTTGTTGGATGAGTTCCTGTACCAAACGCCATACCCGGGTCTAATTCAATGATTTTTTCATCAGGAGAAGATGGTGTATATTCTTCCCAAGTCGGTACGATTGTGAATGTATCAGAAATTTGTACTGGATGGTAATATTTTTTCCAAGCAGTAGCCCAATCTTCTTCATTGACTTCGTTAACGGTAATATTTCCAGTACCAATTTCGATGTCGTAAGATGGAAGCGCATCAATAGATGATTTTACACCTGCAATCGTTTCATGTAAAGAATCGGTTTGCGGGAAATATGCTTTTATTAATACACCTTCCGCCGGATATTCATCTGGATTCAATGCATAAATTTCACCATATTGTTGCTCGCGCTCTTTCGTTAACTCCGCTGGATCCTCAATCGCAACTCCGCTAGCACCAGCTTCATGTAAAATATGAGAGACAGCTTCTACTGCTTCTTCTGTTGTATGAATACTAATTTCTGACCATTTCACAATTTACCAACTCCATTTTTTATTTCCATTATTCCCCTTTGAAAGCACGTTTAAGCTTTCCGAATAAACTATCATCCTGCTCTTCTTGTCCTGCAAATTCACGTAATAAATCTTTTTGCTGTGAAGTCAATTTCGTCGGTACAACAACACGAACGACTACATATTGATCTCCTTGACCGTATCCACGTACGTTCGGAGCACCTTTTCCTTTTAAGCGGAACTCTGTTCCAGTTTGTGTTCCTGCTGGGATTTTCAGCTTCACTTTACCATGAACAGTAGGGACTTCCACTTCAGCACCAAGTGCCATTTGTGCAAATGTTAATGGCATTTCGCAAATAATGTGGTCTCCTTCACGCTCGAAGAATTCATGATTTCTTACATGAACAACAACATATAAGTCTCCTGCTGGTCCGCCATTTACGCCGGCTTCACCTTTTCCAGACACACGAATTTGTTGACCATTATCAATACCCGCTGGAATTTTAACATTAATTTTTTTACGTTTACGAACTTTACCTGAACCGTGACATGTCGTACATTTTTCTTTAATAATTTGTCCAGTTCCTGAACAATGACCACAAGCTTGACGGTTTACGATACGACCAAACGGTGTGTTTTGTTCAACACTCACTTGACCAGAACCTGAACAATGTTTACATGTTTCTTTTGAAGTTCCTGGTTTTGCTCCACTACCTTTACAAGTATCACATGGATCTTCTACTGGAATTTCCACATTTAATTCCTTACCAAAAATAGCTTCTTCAAAATCTAAAGTGACTTGATATTGTAAGTCAGCGCCTTGGCGCGGAGCATTTGGATCACGACGTCTGCCGCCGCCACCGCCAAAGAAAGAACTAAATATATCTTCAAAACCGAAGCCACCGCCGAAGTCTCCTCCGCCGCCAAATCCACCGAATCCTTGATTTGCACCAGCATGACCAAATTGATCGTACTGCGCACGCTTTTGATCATCACTTAACACTTCGTATGCTTCTTGTACTTCTTTAAACTTTTCAATTGCATTTTCTTCTTTGCTTACGTCTGGATGGTATTTTTTAGCCAAACGACGATACGCTTTTTTTATTTCATCTGTTGAAGCGCCCTTGCTAAGTCCAAGGACCTCATAATAGTCTCGTTTACTCATAAATTTACAACCCCCGAATCTTTCACATAAACGTAATTTTAACACCGAAAGAAAGTGCTTTGCAACAAAGTTTCCTCACTTACAGTATGCAAAGCGAAAAACTTAAGATCCTCACACATCGCTTCTCATTCGTGAAAAAAGCCAAAGTCAAGGCACGCTTGACTTTGACTTTTTGTCATCTTACTTATTATGTTTACAGTTGAATTACTTGTCTTCTTTTACTTCTTCAAACTCAGCGTCAACTACATTGTCTTTCTTCGCGCCAGCGTCTTGTGCACCTTGCGCACCTTCTGCTTGACCAGCAGCTGCTTGAGCTTGCTCGTATAATTTAACAGTTAATTGTTGTACGATTTCTTGTAAAGCATCTTTTTTCGCACGAATTTCTTCAAGCTCGTTTTTCTCAATTGCAGCTTGTAATGCTTCTTTCGCTTCTGTTGCTTTTGCAACTTCAGCTGCATCTACTTTACCTTCTAAATCTTTTACAACTTTGTCTGTTTGGAATACAAGTTGGTCAGCTTCGTTACGAAGTTCAACTTCTTCCTTACGTTTTTGGTCAGCGTCAGCATTTGCTTCCGCTTCTTGTACCATACGTTCTACTTCTTCATCAGAAAGACCTGAAGAAGATTGGATTGTAATAGCTTGCTCTTTGCTTGTTCCTAAGTCTTTCGCACGTACGTTAACGATACCGTTCGCATCAATATCGAATGTTACTTCGATTTGTGGAATACCACGTGGTGCTGGTGGAAGGTCAGTTAATTGGAAACGACCTAACGTTTTGTTGTCAGCTGACATTGGACGCTCACCTTGTAATACGTGAATGTCTACTGCTGGTTGATTATCAGCAGCTGTCGAGAATACTTGTGACTTACTTGTTGGAATTGTAGTGTTACGCTCAATTAATTTCGTGAACACGCCACCCATAGTTTCAATACCTAAAGAAAGTGGAGTTACGTCTAATAATAGAACGCCTTCTACATCTCCAGTAAGTACGCCACCTTGAACTGCAGCACCTAATGCTACAACTTCATCAGGGTTTACACCTTTATATGGCTCTTTACCAGTTTCACGTTTAATAGCTTCTTGTACAGCTGGGATACGAGTAGATCCACCAACAAGAATAACTTTATCTAATTCGCTTGGAGCAAAACCAGCGTCTTTTAATGCACGACGAGTTGGCTCTAATGTTCTTTCAACAAGACCTGCTGAAAGCTCTTCGAATTTCGCTCTTGTTAACGTTAATTCTAAGTGTAATGGACCAGCAGCTCCAGCACTAATGAATGGTAATGAAATTTGAGTTTGTGTTACACCAGAAAGATCTTTTTTCGCTTTTTCAGCTGCATCTTTCAAGCGTTGAAGCGCCATTTTATCTTGGCTTAAATCAATGTTATTTTCTTTTTTGAACTCAGCTACTAAGTGATCGATGATAACTTGGTCAAAGTCATCGCCACCAAGACGGTTGTCACCAGCAGTTGAAATAACTTCGAATGTGCCGTCTGCTAACTCAAGGATAGATACGTCAAATGTACCGCCACCTAAGTCATATACTAAGATTTTTTGTTCTTCGTCTTGTTTTTCTAAACCGTAAGCAAGTGCTGCTGCTGTTGGCTCGTTAATGATACGCTCAACTTCTAAACCAGCGATACGACCAGCATCTTTCGTTGCTTGACGCTCTGCATCGTTGAAGTATGCAGGTACTGTAATAACAGCTTTCGTTACTGTTTCACCTAAGTATGCTTCAGCAGAAGCTTTTAAGTTTTGTAAAATGATTGCAGAAATTTCTTGAGGTGTATAATCTTTACCTTCAACTTCTACTTTGTAGTCTGTACCCATATGACGTTTAACAGACATGATTGTATTTGGGTTTGTAATTGCTTGGCGCTTTGCAACTTCCCCAACTTGACGTTCTTCATTTTTGAAAGCTACAACAGAAGGTGTTGTACGGTTTCCTTCTGGATTTGGGATAACCTTTGGTTCTCCACCTTCCATAACAGCTACACAAGAGTTTGTTGTACCTAAGTCAATACCGATAATTTTACTCATGGCGAATCCTCCTAGTTTTATGTAAATTATTGATTTACTTTTACCATTGATGGGCGAATCACACGGTCTTTTAATTTATAACCTTTTTGGAATTCTTCCACAACCGCGTTTGATTCAAATTCACTATCTTCCACTTGCATAATAGCTTGGTGTTCATTAGGATCAAACTGTTTACCAACAGCTTCAATCACTTCCACACCTTCTTTAGTCAGCGCTTCTAACAATTGACGATGCACCATTTCCATACCTTGTAACAAGGATTTCGTTTGCTCATCAGTCGCTTCCACTTGCATTGCTCTTTCAAAATTATCAAGAGCTGGCAAGATGTCTGAAACTAGACTTTGTGCTCTATATTTTTCAGCAGCCTGTTTATCCATTTGGACACGGCGCTTATAATTTTCAAAATCAGCTTGTAGACGTAATGTGCGACCTTCCGTTTCCGTTAGTTTCGCTTGTAACTCATCTACTTTTTCTTGTAAAAGAGCAGCCTCACTTTTTTCTTCTACAGTTTCTTCACTGTTTTCTGGCGTGACAGCTTCTTCAACTTGCGCTTCTTTTACTTCTTCTACCACTTGTTCGTTACGCTCTTCCACAATATTCACCTCCTTAAAAGGTATTAGGTATCATGCATAGCATGATTACCTAAGCATTATATATTACACACAGCAATGAAAATTTCATCACTTGAGCGAATGTATTACTCTCATTTACTTTTTAAGCCCATCAGTAAATTGTCTCGTAAATAACTGTAACAAACTAATTACACGAGAGTATTGCATTCTCGTAGGACCTAAAATAGCAATTGTTCCAAGTTGCTCTTCGCCGATTGAATATGTTGCAGAAATTAAACTACAATCCTCCATAGCCGTCGAAGAGTTTTCCCTACCAATTTTCACTTGAATCCCGACTTGTTTATGACGTAAAATGTCATAAAATTCGGCTTCATTATCAATCATGGTAAGTAAAGATCTAACCTTTTGAATGTCATGGAACTCTGGCTGCGAAAGCATATTTGCTTTTCCTCCAAAGTATATCTTTTCCGATAAAGGAACTTGAAATGTACCATCCAACATTTTTATTGCACTATCGTAATTATGAACATACCCACGTAAAACTGTAACAATCTCTTTAAAGATTTTATTATGAAGTTCTTCCATCGGTACGCCAGATAGCTTTTCATTTAAAATATTAACCATTTTTTCTAAATCTGATAAATCAACAGATTCCGGAACGGTAATCGTTTTACTTTGTACATGCCCTGTATCGGTTACAATAATAGCGACTGCAGTTTGACGATCAAGCGGCACAATTTGTACATTTTTAAGTTTATTTGTACTTAACTTCGGTCCAAGAACAATGGCCGTATAATTCGTAAGTTCTGATAAAATTTGAGCAGATTGCTGTGCAATTTTTTCCGCTTCAAAAATTCTTTCGGCAAATAAATCTTTAATTTGTACAATTTCAGCGTTCGGTAAGTTTTGCGGCGCTAAAAGATGGTCTACATAAAATCGGTAACCTTTCTCAGAAGGAACACGTCCAGAAGAACTGTGCGTTTTTTCAATAAAACCTAATTCTTCTAAGTCCGCCATTTCATTTCGAATAGTAGCTGAACTAAATGTAATTTCATCTTTTTTAGCCAACGTTCTAGACCCAACGGGCTGCGCTGATCCAATAAAGTCATCAATAATTGTTTGTAAAATTAAGAGCTGACGTTCCGTAAGCATCTCATCATCACCTCTGTTAGCACTCTTTGTCTTTGAGTGCTAAATCTATTAATAACTTACCAAAATTGACATTCAATTGTCAACGGAAACGTCACGAAATAATGAAACTTTTTCACGCCTATGGAACATTTAATTAGTCAATCAAAAATGATTGGAATACTTCATTCCCTAATAATTTTCCTTTTCGCGTTAAACGCACATGTCCATCTTCCTCTTCAAGCAATCCCTTCTCTTGGTTGCTTTGTAACTGCTTCGTGAAAACTTGATCCATCTCTACATTAAATTTATTGCGGAACGCCGTTTTAGAAACACCTTTTGTTTTTCGAAGCCCTAAGAACAGCTCTTCTTCCATTCTTTCTTTCTCCGTCACTTTGTGAACATCTAAATATGGAAATCCTGTTTCATCAATTTTATTAAAATATTGCTTCAGGGGACCTACATTTTGAATACGTTCCCCGTTCACATAACTATGAGCTCCAGCTCCAAATCCATAATACTCTTCATTATTCCAGTATGTGAGATTATGTCTACTTTTATTGTCACCTTTTGAGAAATTACTAATTTCATACTGGTTATAACCGTGTTTCTCCATTTCATCCATTACTATTTCATACATTTTCGCTTCATGGTCTTCACCCGGAAGACGCAATTTCCCTTTGTTCATTAAGTTATAAAACACTGTTTTTGGTTCCACAATTAATGAATATGCCGAGAAATGTTGTACACCAAGCGTAAAAGCAATATCTAATGTTTCTTTTACATCTTCTATCGTCTGTCCTGGCAAAGCATAAATAATATCTACATTAATATTTTTAAAGCCAACTTCCTGTGCTTCTCGAATCGCTAGGAATGCATCTTCCCTCGTATGCTTGCGCCCAATTTTCTCAAGCAGTTCATCACGGAACGTTTGCACACCAAAACTAATTCGATTCACTCCACCTTCTAGCAGTACATTCAACTTCTCTTTCGGTAAATCTCCTGGATTCGCTTCAAATGTTAATTCACAATTCGGGGCGAACGGACGCAAATGACGATTAATAATCTCGAGTAATTTTTTTGTCTGTTCCATATTTAACGCTGTCGGAGTTCCCCCACCCACAAAAATCGTTTTCATACTATCAAATGGAACTTTTTGAACCGTATTTATTATTTCCTTCTCTAAATAATCTAAATATTGATCAACCGGTTGGCGTTCAATAAACACTTTATTAAAATCACAATAGTGACAAATGTGCTGACAAAACGGAATATGAATGTATGCAGCTTGTACCAAATATAACTCCTACCTTTCTAAAAAGAAAACCTCCGCACTCCGGAGGGTTCTCTACTTCTCTAACGTATTACGAATTTGTTCCATTCGCATTTTTCCCCAATCATACATCATTTCAACGATCGGTAAAAGTGACATGCCTAGTTCCGTCATATAATACTCAACGCGAGGAGGAATTTCGGGATATACTGTCCGATCAACAATCCCATCTTCCATTAACTCTTTTAATTGGTTCGACAAAACTTTATGAGAAATGCTTGGGAATAACCGTTGTAATTCACTGAAACGATGCGGCCCTTCCACACCAAGATGCCACAGTATCACAACTTTCCACTTTCCACTAATAATAGAAAGCGTCAATTCCTTTTCACAATTAAAATTACCATTTTGTATTTTATCTTGAATATCTTTTCGAATATTTTCGGACATTAACAATCTCCTAACTCTATATGAACTAAAAAGCTCTCTCATTATTGTAAATGAGAGCTGCTCAGATGTCTAAAAAGTAATTATACAGAAAAAAGAAGCCGCACAAACGACTTCTTTTTTATTTCAAATATTAGTTGTCATCCATTTTCAGTACAGCCATGAATGCCTCTTGCGGTACTTCTACAGAGCCAACAGACTTCATACGTTTTTTACCTTCTTTTTGCTTATCAAGAAGTTTACGCTTACGAGAAATGTCACCGCCGTAACATTTTGCAAGTACGTTTTTACGCATCGCTTTAATTGTAGAACGTGCTACAACTTTATTTCCGATAGTCGCCTGAATTGGCACTTCGAACTGTTGTCTCGGAATTAATTCTTTTAATTTCTCTACGATTACTTTACCACGGTCATACGCTGAATCACGGTGTACGATAAATGATAAAGCATCCACTTGTTCATTATTTAAAAGAATATCCATTTTCACAAGTTTAGATGGCTTATAGCCAATTAACTCGTAGTCAAATGATGCATACCCTTTCGTATTTGATTTCAATTGATCGAAGAAGTCATATACGATTTCTGATAACGGGATTTCATATGTTAATGTAACACGCGTTTCATCTAAATATTGCATATCAATAAACGTTCCACGTTTACCTTGGCAAATCTCCATTACAGCTCCAACATAGTCATTCGGAACCATAATTGAAGCCTTCACAAACGGCTCTTCTACACGATCGATAGACTGTGGATCTGGCATATTAGATGGGTTATCAACAATAACATCTTCACCGTTAGTTAAATAAACTTTATAAATAACGCTTGGCGCTGTTGTAATTAAGTCAATCTTAAATTCACGTTCAATACGTTCTTGAATGATTTCCATGTGAAGAAGCCCTAAGAAACCACAACGGAAACCAAATCCTAGCGCTTGAGATGTTTCTGGTTCAAACTCAAGAGCAGAATCGTTTAACTCTAATTTTTCTAATGCATCACGTAAATCGTTATAACGAGCAGAGTCAATTGGATACAGACCACAGAATACCATCGGGTTTAACTTACGGTAACCTGCTAACGGCTCTGCAGCTGGACGTTTCGCATGTGTAATCGTATCACCAACACGTGTGTCACCAACATTTTTAATCGATGCTGCTAAGAAACCTACATCACCTACTGTTAACTCGTCACGTTGCGTAGTTTTCGGTGTAAATACACCTACTTCTGTTACTTCAAATTCTTTACCCGTTGCCATCATACGTACTTTATCGCCAACTTTTACTGTTCCATTTACAACACGGATATAAGCAATTACACCGCGGTACGGATCATATAAAGAGTCGAAAATCATACATTGTAATGGCTCTTCTGAATCACCCGACGGAGCTGGTACTTTTTCAACAATTTGTTCTAAAATTTCTTCAATACCAATTCCAGCTTTCGCAGAAGCAAGTACCGCTTCTGATGCATCTAAACCAATTACATCTTCTACCTCTTGACGTACACGTTCTGGATCCGCACTCGGTAAGTCGATTTTATTAATAACTGGTAAAATTTCTAAATTATTATCAAGCGCTAAGTATACGTTTGCTAACGTTTGCGCTTCAATACCTTGCGCTGCATCTACTACAAGAATCGCGCCTTCACAAGCCGCTAAACTACGAGATACTTCGTACGTAAAGTCGACGTGTCCTGGTGTATCAATTAAATGAAGAATATACTCTTCACCATCTTTTGCTTTATAGTTTAATTGTACTGCGTTTAATTTGATTGTAATACCACGCTCACGCTCTAAATCCATAGAGTCAAGCAACTGAGCTTTCATTTCACGTTGTGTTAACGCGTTTGTTTTCTCTAAAATACGGTCTGCTAACGTTGATTTTCCGTGGTCAATATGAGCAATAATAGAGAAATTACGAATTTTGGACTGTCTTTTTGCTCTTTCTTCTTTATTCATCTATGTTCTCAACTCCTAATAGTCTCGCCAATATACACTAGCACTGATTATATCAATAGAGCAACAAAGATTCAATGAAAACTCGTGCTGCTTACGATACAAATCATTCTATCTATATCTTATGCGAATAAACCATAAGAGACAAACCCTTTTCAAATTTTAAAACGGCTGTCTTACAAACCAGTAAAACAACCGCCTCCCATGTTACTCTTAGCTAAAAATTCCTTTTATTTTCCCAACAACGATATCCGTTCCGAACTTCGTCATTTCATAAGCTACACTTGCTACTGCCATCCCAATTCCTTCTACAACATTAAAACTTCTTAAACGTTCTAACTGTTGTTGTTTTTCTGAGGCCGAAAACGAGCTACCCAAAATTTCTGATTCAGCACCTGTACTTTCTGTCCCTGTCATATGAGCTATTTGTTCATATGACAGTTGCTGATAGCCTTTCATACTTTTCAAACCATGATTAGCAAGTGCCACTCCTGCTATCATCATAAGTAAACATAAAGCCACACTACATATACACAAAAGCGTAAAGCGACTCAAACGATAATCATCTGTTCCCCTCAATGTGTATATGCTCCCGTATTATCTTGATCAATTTGATGATGCAGCGCCGCATTTAAACCACTCGCTATTACATTCGCCATATCCTCAATAAAAGTATCTACTTCTTTTGGGGTTACCATTAAATTATGACCAAGAGGAGATAGCACTTCATAAATCAGCCTTCTTTTTTCTTCTTCTTCCAACGTACCAACAGCACCTAAAAACATATTTCTGCTCTTTTCATCCGGCATATCTTCTTCTGTTAATTTTTTCTTTTCTCCAAATGAAAATCCCGCTGGTAACAAAGAGCGTGAAGGTTTATTTCCTTCTTTCATCTCTCGGCCGAAATGTTTCAAAATAAAATCAATCGTATCACTTGTAATCGAAACAGCATCGACCACAGTCGGAACACCAATCGCGATTACAGGGATACCTAATGTGTCTTTACTTAGTTCTTTACGTTTATTCCCAACCCCCGATCCGGGATGAATTCCAGTATCAGAAATTTGTATCGTGCTATTTACTCGTTCAATAGAACGGGCAGCTAATGCGTCAATCGCAATTACAAAGTCCGGGTTCGTCTTCTCAATAATCCCATAAATAACATCGCTCGTTTCGATCCCTGTAATTCCCATTACCCCCGGCCGAATTGCACTAACAGGCCTAAACCCTTCTTCTACACTTTCAGGCTGTAATTGAAACAAATGTCTCGTTACTAATACATTTTCCACAACTATCGGTCCAAGAGCATCTGGTGTTACATTCCAATTCCCAAGACCTACAATTAAACAGCTTGCTTCTTTTGTAACGCCAACCTCTTCTAAGAAATTAGAAAATTCTTTTGCAAAAATACGCTCCACTTTTTGTTGAAGTTCTGTATCTTGCTGACGTATACCTTGAACTTCAAGCGTTAAATAATTTCCAGGCTTTTTACCCATCGCTTCAGAGGCAGCTTCATCAATTGTTACTTTTGTAATTATAGTCCCCTCTTCTTCTCTCTCTTTTACAATAACTCCCTGTATCCCTTTTTGTTCCTCTTGGCTTTCTTGCAACATTTGATGGGCTTCTACAGCAAGGTCAGTTCTAATGCTATATTTACTTAAATCTAATGGTTCTTTCATCGTATCTCCTCCGTAATTCATAGTAAATATCGTTAGATTTCCCAAAGTTATATAAGGTCATTCTTTCCTTTACGTGAAATTTCATGGATATACTATTGCAATTCTCTTCACCGTTTGATAGAATATCACTTGTTCTATGTAAGAATCGAGTCATTCGATTGCACCAGGGAGGTGAAAAGTATGGCAAACATCAAATCTGCTATCAAACGCGCTAAACTTAGCGAAGAGCGTCGTGCACATAACGCTTCTATCAAGTCTGACATGCGTTCTGCTGTTAAAACTGTAGAAGCTTTAGTTACTAATAACGATCTTGAAAATGCTAAAGAAGCTTTCAAAACTGCTTCTAAAAAACTTGACAAAGCAGCTCGTAAAGGTCTTATCCACCAAAACGCTGCAGCTCGTCAAAAATCTCGCTTAGCGAAACAAGTAAACGCGTAAGGCGTTTAAAAAACGATCCATTTGGATCGTTTTTTTATATACAAAAAAGTTCATGTACTTAGTACATGAACTTTTTTGTATCATCACATATGATTTAATCGCATTAAGAAAAACTCGAGCACAAGTTTCTTATCCATCTTTCCCGTCTTCATACTATAATCAGCTTCCGCTAATTCTATAATCACTTTTTTTAATTCTTCAAAAGAGAAAAACTTCGTTTGATTCATTGCCAACTTCACGCGATACGGATGTACACCAATATGAGACGCAATTTGATTTTGTCCATAACCACGTTGCTGTAGCTCTTTCACTTGATACAACAAGCGGAATTGACTCACTAATAACGCAAGCAATTTAATCGGCTCTTCCTGCTGCGTAAATAATCCATCCAAAATTTGCATTGCACCTGCAATATCTTTTTTCACCACTTTTTCTGTCAAAGCGAATACATTTTGCTCAACGGATTTTGGTACAAGCTCTGCAACAAGTTTCGTCGTAATCTCTCCGCCCATACCAACGTATAACGTTAACTTGTCCATTTCCTTCGCCAACATTGTTACATTACTTCCCACAAGCTCTAGCAACAAACTAACAGCCGCGTTATCAATATGCACATGCACTTCATCTGCACGAGCAACAATCCACTTCTGAACATCCTGTATTTGCATCGCATTTGCTTCTACTACATCTGCTGTTTTCTTTAATAGTTTTGTAATTTTTTTTCGCTCATCAAGTTTTTCGTAAGGCGCAACAAAAACAAGAATAGAAAATGGAGAAGGTTCACCAATGTATTCTTCTAAAATTTTTATATTTTGCTCTAACTTTTCTTTTTGCGAAGTCAAAAATAGCGGTGATTTTATTAACAGTACTTTCCGTTCTCCGAAGAAAGGAAGCGTACGCGCATCCTCAACCACATCTTCTAAATACGCTTCTTCTAAATCGTATGTCACAACATTAAACTCTCGATCTTCTTCTTCAAGTGCTTCTGTCGTAATAAGCTTTATCGTTTCATTTATAAAAAAAGCTTCCGTTCCATATAGTAAATATAACGGAGCAAACTGTTTCTTTTTAATTTTTTTATGTATATCACTCATACTTTTTCCTACTCCCTAACTTGGCAATATATATTTATACTAATGCCCTAGCTTTTGTTTTACAAGTACAAAGGAACAGGCTTTATAACCCGTCCCTTTATTTATATTAAACGCCACGCAATAAGCCCCGGGTTTCTTATTGGTGTGCGGTAATCACCTTCCCTTTATTATTCGCAATAAAAATTTGAGTATAAGTGCCAACTGTTAACATGCTTGGAAACGAAAAACTCACATTACTTCATGATTTAAAAGTAGCAAAAAAGCTCGTTTTCTCTTCATATGGAAATTGTAGATTTTTTTCTGACAATATTTTATACTAAAGTGGAATGTTGGGGAGGGATTCTAAATGAATGATTTTGAACAAAACGTTCAAAGTAAACGCAATGACGCTATTGATTCAGGGGTAGGATTTATCGTCTCATTTGGTTTTTTCGCAACACTTTTCATCATTGCAACTGTTATTAAATTTATCGGTTCTTAAAGACTGCCACTTCATGGCAGTCTTCTCTTTTTCATCTATTATGTGTTTTATCATATGTGATTTTACTTTTAAAGGTTCCATTTTCCCCTTTAAAAACATAGGAAATAGCACCTTGCTTGTCCGTGCGCCATATCTCACTCCCCATCTTCTCAAAACGCTCTATCACTTCTTTATGCGGGTGTCCATACCTATTCTGCTTACCAACAGATATAATCGCTACACGAGGCTGTATGACGTTCAAAAAAGGCTCTATAGATGACGTATTACTCCCATGATGAGCAACTTTTAAAACATCCACTTGTAAATCTGAATATGCCTCTACTAAAATCTTTTCCCCTTCTTCTTCCAAATCGCCTGTAAATAGCCACTTCAACCCTCCAAATTTTGCCCATATTACAATTGAAGCGTTATTTTCGCTTTTTTCTTTTCCTTTTGGAGCTAAAACGAAAAATTCCGCTTCATTTACACTCCAACTCGCCCCTTCCCCCACTTCAGTTATTTTCATTTCCTTTTCTAATGCCTGTTTCTTGACTACTTTTTCTAATACTGCATCTTTTCCCTTTCGGCCAAATACCACTTCTTTTACAGGTATATATGATAATAATTCTTGCGCAGCACCTATATGATCTGCATCTCCATGCGTTACGATTAATTTATCAATTGTTTTAATACCTTCTTTTTGTAAAAAGGGTATTAAAACATCATTCCCAACAGAAAATTCATGCTTTTTTTGTTGCCATTCTTCCTTATTCACACGAAGCGTTCCACCTGTATCAATAAGATAAATCCCTTTATCATACGGAAGGCGAATTAATATTGCATCACCTTGTCCAACATCAATAAATGTTACACTTCCGCTTCCTCTAAAATATGGATATACATAATGACATGTGCTAATAAAAAGAAATACACTCGCAACTATACAAACCATTTTTTTCGGCGCTCTTCTTTCCCAAACCATCAATATACTGACAATACTCGCGCAATATACAGCTACAAGATTGAAGGGCGTTTCCCCGAAGTTAAGCTGGGTAAATGGTAAACTTTCACAATAACTTAGAAAATCATTAGACATACTCAAGCCTATTGATAATACATCCGCAAATCCTTTTGCGAGAAACGGGACAATTGGCATACACAGTAAAATAATAATGCTACATGGTAATACAATGATAGATAAAAACGGAACGTATAAGAGATTGAGGAGAATGCTATATGGAGAAAAATAACCAAAGTGATATAACAAAATCGGAGTACTAACGAGCTGTGAAATGATAGAAATATAAATAGAATTTCGGATTACTCCGTTGCTACTCCCTAACAATAACGGAGCAGACAAAAGTAAAGCGAAGCTACCTACAAAAGAAAACTGAAATCCAATATTAAAAACAAGATAAGGGTCATATATAAGCATACATATAGCTGTTACACTTAAAGCATCTAAACTAGATAAACGAATCGAGCACATAAAAGCAATCAACATCAAAACCCCTGTTATAGAAGCTCTTATAACAGAGGGTGAAGCCCCTGCTAAAACCATATACAAAGGAATACAAATGATAAGGCAAATTGTTGCTACCTCCCTCGTCGCACCGCTTCTTAGCAAAATAAAATATACTATCACCATCAACAATACAATGTGTGAACCTGAAATTGCTAACAAATGTACAAGACCAAATTGTTGATATTGCTCTTCCACTTCAAACGTCATTTGTTGTCTATCACCAAAGAGTAATGCATTCATAAAAGCACCTGATTGCTCTGGAAACATTTCTGTAACTTTCGAGATTGCTTGTTGCCTTAAAAGAAGAATCCATTGCGTGAGCGACAGTGATGTTTTATAGCATTCAGAAATATATGTAGCCTCAAATGTGAAATGAATATGTTGCTTGTATAAATAATCACGGTAATTAAAACCATGAAAATTCCGAGCTGTTTCCGGTTCTTTCCTCTCACCCTCGAATACACATGATATCCCTGCGTATAATTGTTGCATTTTTTTCTTTTCCAAAGCTGATTTTATTCTATAACTTAACTGCACTATATTTTTATTCTGATCTTCAAATTGAAAAGATAGGCGATCCCCATTAACAAGCGGTGTGTTTTGTATAACCCCTCTTGTAACTGCATAGGGCTTCCCTAGAGGCTTATTCCACACTTGAACATAGGAAGTGTATATAACGCTACTAAAGCACGCTACAATACAAAAAATGAAGGTTTTACGCGAAGTGCGATATAAACAGAAGGAAACATTTAAAAAGAGGCAAAAAACTATCAATAAAAGTGACGAGGAAAAGGCAATTGCAATCCCTATTATAAACGAGATTGCAACATACCCCCATTGTTCTTGCAACTTATACTCACTCCTTATAGCATCATTTTTGCTTTCGTGAATACATGCTGTAATTCTTCCATTGATAAATTATCTTTTTCTAAAGACACAAATAATTCTTTCAACTCTGTATAACGTTTTTGATCCTCTAATGCAGCAATATCATATTCTAGCGGAACGTGTTTCACTGTTACATTCGCTTGTTCAAATAACTCTATGGCGTATGGATGATTTTTATAATCCTGCGCATAATAAACCGCTGTAATACCACTTTGAATAATTGCCTTACAACATTGTAAACAAGGGAAATGCGTAACGTAAATTTCTGCTTCCTCTGTTTTCGCACCAAACTTGGCACATTGTAATAAAGCATTCATTTCGGCATGAATTGTCCGAACACAATGATTATCGATTACGTAACAACCATCATCTATACAATGTACGCCACCTTTAATTGAACCATTATATCCACCAGCAATAATTCGTTTATCGCGAACGATTGTCGCTCCTACCGCAAGCCTTGTACATGTACTACGCAAAGATAGTAGATGGCTTTGCGTCATAAAATATTGATCCCATGAAATTCGTTCCATATTTTTCACCTACTTTTTTGTCTACTTGTAGTGTAGCGAAAGAAGAAAAACTTCGTCAATCTTTTACGGAATAATAATTTGATCTTTTATCTTTTCAAGAGACTTCGCACCAATCCCATCAATCTCTAATAAATCTTCTATTTTCTGAAACGGACCATGTTCTTCTCGATATTTCAAAATACTTTCTGCCTTTCGAGAGCCAATCCCTGTAATTTTTTCTAGTTGTTCTTTCGCCGCTGTATTTATTCGAATCTTGCCATCTTCCTTAGAAGAAGTAAGCACCCCTTGTTCTGATTCATTTTTACTCGGTATATAAAGAAGCATTTGATCTTGTACAATTTGTGCTAAATTCACTTTTTTCATATCTACTTCTGATAAAAAACCACCAGCCTTTTGAACCGCATCCTTTACGCGATCTCCTTCCTTCATTTCATATACCCCTTCTTTACTAACCGCTCCTTTCACATCAATTATAATTGTTCTTTTCTGTTCCTTTGTATCCGATATTTTCGGTTTACCCTTTTTTTCGATTTCCTTCTCTTGTACATTCATTGTAATAGGCATTCGTTCTACACTCTGATTCGTTTTCCAAAAAACAAGAAAAAGTAAAGTTCCAATAATAGCTACTAAACCTAACCACTTTTTCGGAAAATCCCACATCATTTTACACCTCTAATCATAAATTTATAACATCATTCATATTGTTTAGGAGAAAGCTGTTACGAAGGAGGGATGAAACTTTGAACATAGGAATTATAGGGACAGGAAACATGGGGAATATACTAATCGATGCATTTTTAGAAACCCGTGCTGTCAAACCTTCGTGCCTTACAATCATTAATCGGACGCCTGCAAAAGCATATCATATAAAAGAAAAATACCCTTCTGTTCATATAGCAAAAACAATCCCGGAAGTAATCGAACAATCACAACTTATTTTTATTTGTGTCAAGCCGATAGATATATACCCTATCCTAAAAAAATACGCTGAACATTTTTCTGATGAAACGTGCTTAGTTTCTATTACAAGTCCAATATCTCCATCACAATTAGAGACTCTCGTACCTTGCCACGTCGCGCGTATCATTCCAAGTATCACAAATCGCGCGCTCTCTGGCGCCTCACTATTTACATTTGGAGATAATTGCTCTGAAGAATGGCAACAAAAACTACTTCGTCTATTCAAAAACATTTCTACACCTCTTGTAATAGAAGAAGATATAACGCGCGTTTCATCTGATATAGCAAGTTGCGGTCCTGCTTTCTTTAGTTATTTACTACAATGCTTCATTAACGCTGCTGTAGATAAAACAAATATTACACACGAAGAGGCTACTACTTTAGTAAGTGAAATGGTCGTGGGGATGGGGAAATTACTTGAAAAAGAAATCTTCACATTACCTACCTTACAAGAAAAGGTTTGCGTGAAAGGCGGCGTTACTGGGGAAGGCATTCGGGTTTTAGAAGAGCACGTTGGAGATATGTTCCATAAGTTAATCGAGCGAACACATGAAAAATTTGATGAAGATTTAGAATGCGTTGATCAGCAATTCAATAAACACACATAATAAATACGTCATTTTCATTCCAAATCCTTTTTATAAATACTTACTTTTTTACAATACATTTTCACTTCAACTACTATTCCCACACTTTACGCATACAATCTTCAGATTATGCTAGAACTAAAAATACATCTTCTTTATAAAACAAAAGCAACCTTCTCGGTTGCTTTTGTTTTATCCGTTTTTCTTCGCCATGAAGAAAATACGCTCTGTTTGTTCTGTAACTTCAAGTCGCTCAAAATCACCTGTTACACGAAGCACTGTAAAACCTGCTTCTTCAAGCCATTTCGTTAACTCTTCCACTTGATATGCACGTTGCACGTGACATTCGTCAAACCGATGGTACACATCTTCTTCCGGATCTTGAACAAAGAATGTTAAATCATGCTCTACACTATTTGATTCTTCACCAGGGAAGCAATTCCAAATAAGAGATATTTCTTCTCCATTCACTGTATACGTTTCATTTTGAAATACATGATGTATTTTATATAAAGAATGTACATCAAATAAAAACAAACCATCTTGACGTAAATGGTGAAATACTCTTCTAAATGTTTCTTGTACTCCATCTTCTTGCAATACATAATTTAATGAATCACAAAAGATGGTTACACAATCAAACTCACCTGGAACATCAAGCTCTCGCATGTCTTGTTGATAAAAAGGAATAAAGTATCCCTCTCCTCCTAGTTTTTGCTGAGCGACTGTTAACATTTCTTCTGAAAGATCGACACCTATTAAATCGTAACCCTTTTGCACAAGCGGCAGGGTTACATTACCCGTACCGCATGCTACATCAAGAATTTTTGCCTCTTTCATATCTGCCTGCTGTAAACTTTCCTCTGTAAATTCCACCCATTTATCATAAGGGACATCATTCATTAGTTCGTCGTACAACAATGCAAATTGTTCGTATTTCATTGGCCTAACTCTTCTGTAATATCTTCACGTGGCACATCGCCCCATAGACGCTCTAAATTATAGTGATTACGCTCATCTTTATGGAATACATGAGCAACTACATCTCCAAGATCAACTAATACCCAACGTGCTTCGTCAAACCCTTCCATACGTTGTACGTCGATTTGGAACTCATGTGCTTTTGATTTAATTTCACGTGCAATTGCTTGCACTTGTTTGTCTGAATTTCCGTGACAAATAATGAAATAATCTGCAATTGGTGAAATACCTTGCATATTTAGGACAACCATATCTTCTGCTCTCTTATCATCAGCTGCTTTTGCCGCTAATACTAATAAATCTTTATCGTTCATTTACTCATTTCCTCCTTGATAACTGCATTGTATGTTTGGAATGTTAATGGATAAATCGTCTGATCTTTTTCCATTAAAAATTGAATTGTTCTCTTTAACGCAAATAATAAAGCTTGATTTATATCCGTATATGCGAGTTTACGAGCCTCTTCCACTCCTGGAAACTTTCGCCCAGGTTCAATGTAATCAGCTACATAAATCACTTTATCTAACATCGTCATATTCTCATGACCACTTGTATGATATGTAATAGCTTGCAAAATTTCAGAATCCGTAATGCCTACTTCTTTTTCTACTAAGTATGCCCCAACAGGTGCATGCCATAACTCTTTGTTATAGCAAAGTAAATCTTTCGGCAAATCTTCACGTTTAATAATCTCTTCCATCTCTGAAATTGCTCTACATTTCGCATAATCATGGAATATAGCTGCCATCTCTGCTTTTTTTTCGTCCACACCGTATAACTTAGCAAGCTCAATCGCTGTCTCCATTACACCAATTGTGTGTATATAACGTTTTTCATGCATTTGTTGTTTGACAATATGCAGTGCATTCTCACGATTCATACAACCCATTCCTCTCGATATATACCTGTACTTTTTCGGGAAGTAAATATTTACACGTTTTCTTCTCCTTATATCTCTCACGTAATAAGGATGAAGAAACTGCAAATTCCGGAATTTCCACTGTAGTAATCTTATATGGTGTATGCAATGTATACCCAGGTCTTGCAACTCCAACAAACGTTACAAGATTAAGTAAAGCTTCAATGTTATACCACTTCGGTAAATACTCAACCATATCCCCACCAATAATAAAGTGAAACTGCACATCCGGATACTTCTTCGTCAATTGTAACATAGTGTCATACGTATAAGATGGGCCCTTCCTACTTAGCTCTTCTAAACAAATAGAAAAGTGCTCTTCTGCCTCAGTCGCGAGCTCTAACATATGTAAACGACTTTCTACACTTGTAATATTCCGCCCTTGTTTATGTGGCGGAATCTGGTTTGGCAAGAACCATACTTCTTCCAAGTTCAAAGCGTGATATACTTCATTTGCAATTAGCAAATGTCCATAGTGAGGCGGATCAAATGTACCGCCAATGATGCCAATTTTTCTCAAAAGAAACGCCCCTTCCTTTTACATACAGCAACTCTCCTCGGTTAGGAATGAAGAGAGTTGCTATTAATAAAAGTTCAATTGGTTTCGCTCTCTACATCATTACGCATAAACGATAAAAATAGCGCATGCTAGTCTTTTTATCGAGGAAGCTTAATTTGTTTATTTTCTCTTGATTCTTTGTATAAAACAATTGTGCTTCCAATTACTTGAACGATTTCAGCACGTGCACCTTTTGCAAGTTCTTCCGCAACCTCACGGCGATCAAATTCACAGTTTTGTAATACACTTACTTTAAATAACTCACGAGCTTCTAAAGTATCTGCGATTTGTTTAATCATATTTTCATTTACTCCGCCTTTTCCTACTTGAAAAATTGGTGTTAAATGATGTGCTTGTGCACGTAAAAATCTTTTTTGTTTTCCTGTTAACATATATGTTAGCCTCCAAGCTTTTCTATAACTAATTGTTTCATTCTCTCGATATTTGGCGTGCGTCCTGTCCACATTTCAAATGCAAGTGCTCCTTGATAAACAAACATATCAATACCATTTTGAATGATTGCACCTTGCTCTTTTGCCTCACATAAAATTTTCGTTTCAAATGGATTATAAATTATATCTGATACAATCGTTCCTTTTTTTAACGAACAAATTTGTAATGGCGTATGTTCTACGTGTGGATGCATACCTATCGTTGTCGTCTGAATGATAATATCATAATTTCCTTGTTCTTCCGTCGCTTTTTCTAACGACAAAGCAACAGAATTAACATCGGCCGTACGTGCAGCAATAAGTTCCTTCGCCTTATCTACTGTACGATTGGCTACATCAATCTCTTTTACACCTACATCAGCAAGAGAAAAATAAATAGCTCGGCTAGCACCACCTGAACCAAGTAACAAAATACGTTTCCCTTGAAGTGGTTCATTACTAATTGACTGCAGCGCTCGAACAAAACCAATCCCGTCTGTGTTATAGCCAATTAATCTTCCATCCTTATGAACCACTGTATTTACTGCACCGATTTTCCTTGCCAATGGGTCAATCTCATCCAAATACTCCATAATAGCAACCTTGTGCGGAGTTGTTACATTAAATCCTGAAATACCTAATGCTTTTAAACCTCTTACTGCTTCCCCTAGCAATTCCTCTTCAACAAGGAACGCATGATAATGGGCATCCATATTCAAGTGTTCAAATGCATCGTTATGCATAACGGGTGATAATGAATGTCCAATTGGATTTCCGATTACACCATATAATTGTTTCATAAATCCCTCTCCATATTAAATTAAAGATTTACGTAGTGAAACACTTACTCCTTTTGGTACGTGTGCAACAATTTTTGCTCCTGGTTCGTTCACAGTAACCCATCCTAATCCAGAGAATACAACATCCGTTTTAGGTTCACGAATATTAAATTCGTATTTCACTAGCTCAGGCATATTTGCTAATTCTTCTGGCGTTGGTGGGCTTAGTAAATCCCCGGCATGATTTTTATATAATTCATCTGCTTTCTCAAGCTTTGTACGATGGATTGTTAAGCGATTCGAGAAGTGACAAGTAAATGCACGACGACCACCACTTACATAATCAAAACGTGCCAATCCACTAAAGAATAACGTTTGTTCTTCATTTAATTGGAATACCATCGGCTTAATTTCTTTTGTTGGTGTAATAAGCTTTAAGCTTTGCTTTCCAACATAATGAGCCATTTGGTGGTGGTTAATAATACCTGGCGTATCATATAAAGAAGACTCTTCATCCAATGGAATATCAATTAAATCAAGTGTTGTTCCTGGGAAATGAGATGTTGTAATTACATTTTCAGTCTCATCACTAAATTCTTTAATCATACGATTAATAAATGTCGATTTCCCTACATTCGTACATCCAACAACATAAACATCTTTGCCGCCGCGATAATACTCAATAGCATCTGCTAGTTCAGCGATTCCTTGTCCCTTCGCTGCACTAATTAAAAAGACATCTTCTGGTTTTAATCCTAGCTGCTTTGCACTATAGCGCATCCAATGTTTTACTTTATCATGTTTTACTGACTTTGGAATTAAATCAGCTTTATTTCCAACAAGTAATACTTTATTATTCCCTACGAAACGATGTAAGCCAGGTAACCAGCTACCATTAAAATCAAAAATATCTACAATTTTGACTACTAATGCATCTGATTTTCCAATTCCATTTAAAATGCGTAGGAAGTCATCATCTGTTAACGATACATCTTGAATTTCATTGTAATGCTTCAAGCGAAAACAACGTTGACAAATAACTTGTTCTTTCTCTAAAGATGAGGCAGGAGCATACCCCACTTCGTTTTTATTTTCTGTTTGAATTTCTACACCGCAACCAATACATTTAATTGTTTCAGTCAAACTTTATTCCTCCCAGTTAATTAAACCTTTTTTCTTCATATTTTTCATAATTCTTCGTTCAATTTTTCGATTAAAGCGCGTTACTAATCCGTCCGTTTGTGCTACCGGTACAACTAAAATTGTATGAAGGCCTACTCGGTTGCCACCAAGCACGTCCGTCAGTAACTGATCTCCAATTACTACAACTTCATCTGGCTGCAAACGCATCTCTTGTATCGCACGCTTAAATGCGCGAACAAATGGTTTACGTGCACTATGAATAAATGGAATACCTAATGGATCAGCAAAATCTTTTACACGTTGCTCATTATTATTTGAAACGACCGTTACTTGAATGCCTTGCTCTTTCATTTCCAAGAACCATTTTTCAAGTTGCGGTGTTGCATTGGGACGATCCCATTCAATTAAAGTGTTATCTAAGTCAGTAATAACGCCTTTAATCCCACGTTTTTTTAAATCTTCTGGTTGAACATGATATACATTTTTCACATATTCATTTGGTAAAAATAGTTTCAATTTCTTTCACCTCTTTGAGGATTTTTCATAAAATTTTTCGACAACATTTTTCGATATATAACCTGTGGATAAAATTGTACACATTTTCCACATTAATTTTTCAGTTAATTTGGAATTTACTAACAAACTATACACACTTTATCCACCTAGGTATGTGGATAACCACTCGTTTGTGACTGTCATATTTTTTTGGTACATTAAATGCATCAACGAATCAATCCTTATATTATTAGGAGGTGACTCACCTTGAAAACAAAACATATGGAACAGTTATCCACTGAGTTACTCACTGAGTCTTATTATAAAGCAAAAGAACTAAAATTAAATCCCGACTTCATTTTACTTATAAAACAAGAAATCATTAGACGCTCATTAGAGGACAAGCTTGTCAAATCATCTTGATTACATATAAAGTGAAAGTTTAATCAGCCCTTACCAATTAAACAGTTAAAGGATAATTTATTGGATGCCCTGTAAAAAGAGCCATCCTACGATGGCTCTCGAATAAACAAGTACTCCCATCTAGGGGATTTCATCATTAAGTATCTTTGCCCATAACTCTTACTTACGGTTATAAAAGCTTTTCTTTATTTATGAGCTAAGCGAGTAGCTATTTTTTCACCAAGACGAAGCTCTTGTCCACTCTTTAATTCCTGCACTACTTCTATCATATCTTTTTCAAACAATAACACAACTGTTGAACCAAATGTAAAGTATGCCATTTCTTCACCTTTTTGAACAGTGTCTCTCTCATGTAAAAGCTCAATACTATTAACAAACATGGCCCCTACTTTTACAAGAGCCATATGCTCGCCATCACTGCTTACTTCTGTAAC
Source organism: Bacillus cereus group sp. Bce019 (assembly GCF_051781745.1). Lineage (NCBI taxonomy): Bacteria > Bacillati > Bacillota > Bacilli > Caryophanales > Bacillaceae > Bacillus > Bacillus cereus group sp. Bce019. The sequence goes on along the minus strand of NZ_JBPWJX010000001.1, from coordinate 58,738 downwards.
AGAACGATAATTTTTTGACAGTGGTTCTTTCCCGTATTCCATACCAGCTGCATTTACCGGATATGATTTTCTACCGAGTACAAATCTTTCAGTCACAGAACCAGAAAGCGGACTATGAATGCGATGATAATGACTTGGACTCAAATAAATTACCATATATGTACCGCCTGCATATCGCGTTGCACGTTCTTCATTACCTAGCATATCCACAATTGAATAGCGCTTTCCTTTAATATAAAATGTTTTTGTATCCTCAATAGGACCATGATCTGCAAAAACACCATCAACAGGACTAACGATACTCGATGCATCTGTATCAATACTACGCTTTCCTTCTTTTAGCTTACGCGTAAATAATTCATGCAATGTTCTATATTCCTTCAAACCCTTTTCCATCTCATCTTGATTAATTTGAAAAACTTTCGCATACGATGGAATAATGATAGAGCTCAAACGAGATTGTGCAAATTTACGTAATATATAAGAAGTAAAGCGACCATTTGTAAGTTCTATCATAAGTCGATATAATGTACGTCGCAAATTGCGAAACCCCCTAATCAGTCTATAACTTTAGTTTTCCCTTCTTTTCTTTCTATATCATATGTAAAATTGGTTCTTATTCCCACATATCATATAAAGCAACCTTATTATACATACAGAAAACTAAGTATGGTATTATTCTTAAATTATTTAGCACCTTCTAATATTACAGATAGAATCCGTCATTTTCAACAGTGAACATGTATTTCTTCTTAGCATAACGCGTTTTCTTTTCTTATTTACAATAAGAAAAGCAGCCCATTTTAAATATGGCTGCTTCTAATACACTTTACTCTTTCGCTTTTTTCTCTTTCTCTGCCCTTACAAACTCGTGGAACATTTTCATTAAAGCACGCTTTTCAATCCGTGATACGTAGCTTCTAGAAATACCAAGCGCCTTAGCGATTTCCCGCTGTGTTTTCTCCTTATCTAGCCCAAGTCCAAAACGTTTCACAATCACTTCTTTTTCTCTTTCGTCTAAAATATCGATATACTCTTTAATTTTTTCTAACTCCATACTAAGCTGAATCATATCAATTACATCTTCAGACTCTGATTTTAATATATCAATAAGCGATATTTCATTGCCCTCTTTATCTTGCCCGATCGGATCATGAAGTGAAACATCTTTTTTCGTTTTCTTTAGTACACGTAAATGCATCAAAATTTCATTTTCAATACAGCGTGCTGCATACGTCGCAAGCTTCGTTCCCTTTCCAGCAGAATAGCTCTCGATCGCTTTAATGAGCCCGATCGTACCAATTGAAATTAAATCTTCTGCATCTTCTCCTGTGTTCTCAAATTTTTTAACGATATGAGCTACAAGCCGTAAATTATGTTCAATTAAAAGATTTCTCGCTTGAGCATCACCTTGCTCCATTAACTCTAAGTACTTTCTCTCATCATCTGATGATAACGGCTGCGGGAACGCATTATTCTTCACATAAGAAACAAAGACAAACACTTCTCGAACCATATATCCAATTGCGGCGAATAGACTCAAACCTTTCACCTCCGCCAAAATAGTGGTCTTTATTATGTGTATGTGGGCGTGAGGTTGTTTGTGTCTGTACAGTTTATTTATAAAACTCAACACTTCCAACATTTAAAATAATTTATTGTTATATTATAATTATATAAAATTGTTATTTATATATGAATATGCTATTAAAGGGGACATTATTCATGATTACATTAGAACGATTATTAAATGTAACAATTTATTTAGGAGTATTTTTACTTTTCATTTCGTTCATTACTTTTGTTATTAAAAGAGGGCCTGATTTATTATTTTTTCAATTTGGAATTTCTTTATTTTTTGGAGCTCAAATTATAACTGGAATAAAATTTTTTCATAACTATGGTTTCTTGTTTCACTCAAAACTAGAACTACTTATCTTTATTTTCTATGTAATTGGAATTATTACATGTATACTATTGTTCTTTCATTTTCAAAATCTGTATCGAATTTTTTTATTAATTTGTAGTTTTTTATTTTTAACTGGATCCAATTATTACTTTAAAGAAACATTAAATTTTAGTAAAAAAATTCCAAAGCAACATAAAACTTTTTTAAGTACACAAGAAGACTCTTTTCCAAAAGAAGTCCGTAAATTTTCAGAGGATTACAATAACATAATAAGGAATGACTTTTATGAAATACCGATGATTCCTACTGAATTACAGATTACAAGCAAAAAAGATTCTTCCCATAGTACATCTTTCTTAGTTGAACTTCATAATAGCGAGAATGAAATTACTGATGACTCTGTACAATTAACTCCATCAGACCGTTTTTATGTGCTGTTAAATACACAAAAAACAAAAATATCAAAAATAGTATATGAAGGGCAGAATTTTTTCACATTTACAGTCACACTAAAGGCTCTTAATTTACAGCAAGAACCAGAAATTCATAATATGTTTTTAGAAATAGATAAACGTAGAGCGATAAATCTTCTTAATTTTGAAATTAAAGCCCATACTAAAGAATGGAAAGTAATATTTAAAAGTGATAGTTCTCATTCCAATCTTCCTATCACATTTACTTTTGAAAAGCGAACAGGCAAATTATAAAAATAAAAAGAGTTATTTTCTTTGAAAAATAACTCTTTTTATTTTACTTACTCCAAATCTTTCTCCCAGTTTGGGCATCAATATAACGAATTTCCCGACTACAATCAAAAGGTTCTTTATGTTTTTCATCTGTCGTTTGTTTGTACAGTAGTTTGTATTTCGTTTCCTCTGCATCATGATCTACAAACCATTCTAATTTAACTCGGATAGCCGCTCTGTATATTTCTAACGCTTTTTCTTTTATTAATTTTGGTGTTGTTTCATATGTAAGTAATTTTTTTATAAAGTTGCTAGACTCCCCCGAGTAGTGCATAACAGCACCATTTTCTGCATTGATGTTGATCATAAATTAGTTATACTCTGCCGGAATATCATTTATATATACAGAAAAGATAAATCTTTCAATCCCATCTTCTGCTGCTTCACGTTCCTCCCAAAGACGCAGATATTGTTTGATATCTGGAATAACTCGTTCTAAAAATTGAAGTGCTTTTTGTAAACATTCCTCTCTAGACAGTATTTGCTTTACTTCTTTATCATCTGTCAGTTTTATAAAACCAGTTAATTCATTGGTTAATTTATCAATTGTAACGCTAACTAAATTATTATATTTCAACATCGGTAAATGCTTGTTAAAGAATTCATTCATTAAATACGGATTCTTTTCTTCTTTCTGTTTTTGTAATTCCTCTTTCGGAACAAATTTCATCCTTATTTCATCATCATTTTCCGTCTCAACTACTTTTGTAAAACCTTCTTTATTCCAGTCAAATAAATCGAATACATCATCTTGTTGGCTACCCCTTTTTTGTTTTCTAACAGCCACTGTTGGCGGTAATTTATAATGATCTGGTCCAAATAAATCTTTACCTGTACTTGCATCAATAAATACATGACTAGGTTCTGGTACATACACAAGGTGGTACCCTTTTACTTCTTCTCCATTTTCATATTTACATAAAGAATGTGTTAAATCTACAAATACAAGCCTCATATCTTGTTTAGCCTTTAAGTTGTCTAAAACGATATTCTCCTCAACAATCTCACTTGGCCATAACGGCTTTTCTTTTATGCTTTCTCGTCCGTTATAATGAAAATTCACAACATTCCCTGAAGGATGCACTTGCACCACACATCCTGTATCCGGTAATGGATATCCATTTACTTCTTGCATATAATTTATTTCTTTCCAGCCACGCCAATCATCCTGGATAGTTACATATGTATAAAACTCTAATCCTTCTTCCACATGTTTTTTTATAAATACATTTGCAATCTCTCTTACCCTATTCTCCTCTATAACTTCCTTATCACTCGAAAAATAATTTCCATCATCTATCCTAAATTCAATTAAATTACCAGTATGTCTATTCAATGTAATTTGTATCGTTCTCTCCTGATCCTCTTTATGCTCCCACCATAATAGATGATACGGGTCATCAACCCCTTCTTGATCATCTACAACAAGACTATATTCATCTGGAATGTTAATAATATGAGCCACTCGCTCTTTTCTTTCTTTATCTTTTTGATTCATCATACCGCTTCCTTTATTACATTTTAAGGTAATTATAACAAAGAAAACTAAAACTTATTAACAAAAAAAGACTAGAGATATCTCTAGTCTTTTACTTTGTCTCACGATGTAACGTTACTCGCTTTAATCGTGGACAATATTTTTTTAGTTCGATGCGTTCTGGATTGTTTCGTTTATTTTTCTTAGAAATGTAATTACGATCGCCGCACTCCGTACAAGCTAATGTAATATTTACACGCATATTTAATTCTCCTTTCTTTCAAAGATCGCAACTAAAACGTAATGATTACGATTTATATATTATAAAACTTCATTCTATTTGTCAATTGCAAAAACAAGAAGATTCTATTTAGAATCCCCTTGTTTTTATAGTTAAATAAATTTTATTAAAACGATTCGTATGTAACAAACTCACTAATTGGCTTTCGATATCCTCTTGGACGAACTTTAGTCGTATCACTTTTCCCTATCGTAATCATTAAAACAGGTATTACATGCTCTGGCATATTTAATTCACTTTGTACTGCTTTTTCATCGAAACCAATCATTGGACATGTATCATAGCCATAATATTTAGCTGCGTACATAAAAGTCATCGCGCTTAACGAAGCATTTCTAATCGCTTCATCCTCCATGAAACGCTCTCCTTTTCCTTCATATAAACCTTTCGTTTGCCTAATTGTATCTTCATATTCACATTCATCAATCATTTTTAAAACTTTCATACCGAAGTAAATATTTTCAACATTTTGGTATGCTTTTTTATCACCACAAACGAGCACTACCGCTGATGCACTCGATACTTTATATTGACCGAAAGCTAATTCTTTTAATCTTTCTTTTCGCTCTTGATCACGAATTACAACATAATGTGTGTGCTGCAAATTATAGCAAGATGGAGAAAGCTTAGTTAACTCAAATATTTTTTTAAAATCCTCATTAGGGATTTCTATACCTTGTATAAATTTCATTGCAGAACGTCTAGCAATTGCTAATTCTTCAAAGTTCACCATATATCCTCCTCAATAACTATAAATTCAAATATACATTAATTTATACAAATAGATAAATCAAATAAAAACACTTTAAATCCGAATAATAATTATGATTAACAGCAAAAAAGACAAAAAGCTGAAACAATTAGTTCATACGAAATTCACACGAATCTATTACTATAGAAACTGTACATAGTGAACTTATTAACAATCACGTTTATTTATATAAAATCTTACTCGAAAGGAGTTGAAAGTATGAAAACTAAATATCGCTTTATGATCTCATCATTTGCTGCTTGCGCTTATATGATTTGGTATTTAGTATAATAACGACCTCACTTGCAAATAGGAAAAGGTGTGTATATAAATGGAATATAATCAATCAACAGTTAACTACTGGAAAGCTTTTGTATTACCATATACATTTGCTTTAGAAGAGTTAAAAACTAAATTTGAAATTATGAACCGGGAAGCTCAATTTCTAGAGGATTACAACCCGTTTGAACATATAAAAACAAGACTAAAACAACCTGAAAGTATTATTAAAAAACTAGAGCGCAAAAGCTTATTACCAACAGTTGAAAACGCTCAAACACATTTACAAGATATTATTGGTATTCGTATTACATGTTGCTTCGTAGAAGATATCTATCATTTGAAAGAAGTCATTCAAAAACGCGAAGATATGGAAGTCATAGAAGTAAAAGATTATATCGCTAACCCAAAACGAAACGGATATAAAAGTTTACACATGATTATTAAATACCCTTTATCACTAAATTCTGGTACAAAAGATGTATTTGCAGAAATTCAGTTACGTACACTAGCAATGGACTTTTGGGCAAGTTTAGAACACAAACTTTATTATAAATATGAAGGGAAAATACCGGAGTATTTAAAAGATGAACTACATGATGCAGCAATGAAAGCTGAAGATCTTGATAATAAAATGGCCACAATCCGTCAAGATATTGATGATATTGAGGCATGCTCAAATCAAATTATGCTACCACTATAAAAAAAGGTTCTCGCCAATGAGAACCTTTTTTCTACCATTTTGGGAAGTACCACTCCTACACTTATTAAAGTTTCACGTTATTTTTTCTCTATTGTTCGAACCTCTTCAATCTTCCATTTATCCTCTTCTTTTCCAAGGGCATACTGTACTTTCTTTTGAAGAGTGATACTGTCGTCTACTTCCTTTTCTTTCGTTTCAACAATAACATACCCTACTTTACTAACTTTCATATCTATATGTTCCAATTCAATTTTCTTATTTCCCTTTTGAAATGCGGCTTCTTTTTGTGTTTTTAAGTCTTCAGCACTAGGCATCTTCTTTGAAAATAACTCCATATGTTCTGCAAGATTTTTTTCATTCGTCGTTCGCACAAATGTATGAATAACATCTTGAATAGATCTCTCTTCTTCTTTTGTTATTTGTACCTTTTCCTCAGTTTTTTTAGTAGTAGATTTTTGTTCTACATTATTCTCTTCTTGTTGACATCCAACTAGTAATACTACAAATACTAAAAGGAATCTTAATTTCCTAAATAACTTTTTCATATTCCCAACTCCTAAAAAGAAAAGTGAGGCATTTCGCCTCACTTTCGCTCTTAATTAGCGTCTTCCTTTATTCGGATCGCCGCCGCCAACAATATCAAAGACACGTTTCGCTATATTTGTATTCTCTTGAACGCCAGAGAACAAGTATTTACCTGGACCAAATGCATATACGTTCACATCTTCCCCTGTATGTCCACCCGTTGTCCAGCCTGTAACCGAGCGCTTATTGAAAATATCTTCAATTGCATTATCAATCTTTGTTACATCTTTTGAAGGAGCTATATCATTTACAGCTTGAATTTCTTCTGGAGTTAATTGTAAATCAATATACTTTTTCAATGTTTCTTCTACATTTGCACCTTTTGCAATCTCATTTGCCATAAAGTCTGGTGTACGCTTTGCAGCTTTAATTGGATCTACTTTAAAGTTATACTCGCCATTGGCACCTAAAGATAATCCACCAGTAGCGTGATCTGCCGTTGCAACAACTAACGTATTTTTATCTTTTTTCGCAAACTCAATCGCTGCTTTGAAAGCTTTTTCGAAGTCTTCCATTTCACTCATTGCACCAACAATATCATTATCATGTCCAGCCCAGTCGATTTGACTTCCTTCCACCATTAAGAAGAAACCATTTTTATTTTTGTTCAAACGCTCAATTGCTGCATTAGTCATTTCTTCTAATGAAGGTGTTTTCTCATTACGGTCAATCATTTTATCTAATCCACCTGGTGCAAATAAACCAAGAATTTGATCATTTTTATCATTTAACAATTGATCTCGATCCGTTACATAGCTATAACCAGATTTCTTGAACTCTTCTGTAAGATTACGATCTTTTCTAACAAAGTTCTTTACGCCGCCGCCAAGCATAACATCTACTTTATGCTTCCCTTTAATTTTCTCATCAAAATAATCATTTGCAATTGCGTCCATATTTTTACGGCTAATGTCATGCGCACCGAAAGCAGCTGGTGTTGCATGTGTAATTTCAGAAGTTGCAACGAGTCCCGTTGATTTCCCTTTTTCTTTCGCTTGCTCAAGAACTGTTTTCACTTCCGCTTTATCATTATCAACTGCAATTGCAGCATTATATGTTTTAATCCCTGCTGACATAGCTGTTGCTGCCGATGCAGAGTCTGTAATATTTTCATGTTCATCTTCTGGGTATGTTTTTTGTGTTCCTACAAGATGCTTATCAAATTCTGTAGATTCCATTTCAAAGGTTTTTGGATTATCTTTCATATAACGGTGAGCCGTCATATATGAAGGGCCCATACCATCCCCAATTAATACGATAACATTTTTAATCTTTGCATTGCTTCCGTTCTCATCTGCATTAACCTCACTAGAACGAGTAAAATTCCATGTTGCTACCGAAGTAACTGCTAATGATGCCACAACTGCAAATGGCCATGCTTTTTTCACAAACTTTTTCACTGTCTTGTCCCCCTAATTAGGTTATTCATTTCCCACTATCAAATTTAATGGAAGACTATTAAGAGAAAATTAGCTGTATGTAAATTTTTTGTTAACTTATGTAAATATCAGTTATAATTTGTATAACTTTGTCTTTTTGTATCAATCATCCCGCCCTTTACAATTTAAATATAAACAAGTTGGATTTCATTTAACGTAAATCTCTTTTTTTACATTTTGACTCTATTTTTATGAAAATAAATAGAAATGCGGTGAGCCTTTATGAAAATAGTAAAGCTAAATGAGTCTTTTATTTTTGAATTACTTAATCTTTGCAAATCTGTTGGATGGTTACACGATGAAATTTTTATGAAAAAACAATTCGAAATGTATCTTTCTATCGGCACACTTGTAGGTTACATTCATGAAAACAAACTCATTGCGACTGGAGGAGTATTTCCCTTTCCAAGTAACTTCGCTTCCATTGGTATGTTAATCGTTCACCCTAATTTTCAAGGACGCGGATTAGGGCGCATGTTGCTAAATCATTGCTTGGAACAAATTCATCCAAAACAACCCATTGCACTTATTGCGACAAAAGCTGGCGAACCTCTATACACATCATGTGGATTTCAAACAGCAACAACGATTCATCGTTTTGAAAAGCAGACTATTAAGACGTATCCTTCTCACTTACAACAAGTACAAGAAGAAGACCTTATATCTCTTACTTCTCTGGATCAAATTGCAACTGGTATGAATCGTTCTCTACTTTACTCTTTGCTATTACCAAGGGCCGTATACTCTTTTAAAATTGAAAGAAATAACTGTATAGAAGCTTTTTCATTATGCATACAAAAGGGCAATATATTATGTATCAATCCACTTATCGCCAAGCAAGAAGAAGATGCTATCCAATTATTAAAAAAGATATGTGAATGTTGGAATGGTATAGTACGAATTGATGTTCCACACTCACAATTTACATTTCGTCAATTTCTTCAAACAGAAAATTTCCAAGAAACGCTCCTGTCACCTCTTATGATAAAAAATGGTAGCCAACTTCCTGGAAATCGTAATATGCTATTTGCTATGATAGATACAGCGTTATGTTAGAAAGGAGACACCTAATTGAAGCGATTTAGCTATTTTATGGGAGGTTGTCTTACTCTTACACTATTAGTAGGATGTAGTGCAGCAGAAAAGCCAGTAGAACAAGTAAAACAAGTTAAAAATACAATGACAGCGAAACTAGCTACCGAGGAAAAAATGGTAGAAATAGATGGTCAAACCATTTACTTTAAAAAGATTGGTAATGAAAAACCACCTTTACTTATGATTCATGGCTTTGGAGGGTCATCAGATGGTTTTCAAAAGATTTACTCCGATTTAGCAAAAGATCATACAATTATTTCTGTAGATGCTTTAGGATTCGGGCGCTCATCTAAGCCAATGGATTTTTATTATTCTTTTCCAACTCATGCAAATTTGTATTATAAATTAATGAAAAAACTAGGGTATGATTCATTCGCAATACTGGGGCATTCCATGGGGGGAGAAATTTCTCTAAATTTAACATATTTATATCCTGAAGCAGTTACTCACCTTATTTTAACTGATGCTACAGGTGGCCCTCATACATTCGTTAATAAACAAGGCTCACCAAAACCACAATTGTCGACTGATTTAAATGCCGTTTCTTCTATTACAGATTATGATGAAAGCAAAGTGAAATTCAAACGTAATGATGAAGAGCATTATAATAAAATGAAATTATGGCCTAGACGTCTTAAAATTAATGCAAATGAAATAAAACAGCCAACTTTAATTATATGGGGCAGAAATGATAGTAGCGTTTCCTGGAAAGAAGGAGAAACGTATCATCAATTCTTAAAAAATAGCACTTTACATATTATTGAAAAAGGTTATCATGCACCATTTCGCCAAGAACCACAAGAATTTGTCGGGTATGTAAAAGATTTCTTTAAGAACAATCCGATTAAAGTTGAAAAATAACATAAACGGGTATCTCAAAATGAGATACCCGTTTTCATATATTAAGCAGCTTGCTTTTGACGTTTTGGAGTTTTTGATCCTAATACTTTCGGGATAACGAAGCCATCCATTCCAAATTTCCCAGCGTTCATACCGGAAACAAGAACAAACATAGATAAGATAACCATCTCAGGGTTCACACCAATTGACCCACTAAACATATAGGAAAAGTTCATTACAAGACCAAAAAAGACCGCTGTTTTTGTTAAACAGCCTACAATTAAACCAATTCCGACTAAAATTTCTCCCCATGTTACAAGTGTATTAAACAAATCTACATTTGGAATTGCAAATTCTTGTAAGAATGATGCCCACCAAGATTGAACAGCCGGTTGTGCACCTTTAGATTTTTCAATTGCCCCTTGCAAATAACCTGTTGCATCGAATCCTTTTCCTTGTAGTTTACCGATTCCAGCCATTAACCATGTGTAACCAAGATATACTCGAATTACTGCTAATGCAAAAGAAACTGCTTTGTTTTCTCTTAAAAATTGAATAACCATATCTTCCTCCTAAAGTTGTAATTAAGTTAGTTACAGATAATATAATAACATTAGTTACTTATTTTTCAAACGTTAATTATGAATAATCTGTGACATGCGTATGAAACATTAAAAACTAACGTTTATATAGTAACTTTTATTACCTGTAAAAACTTGAACATATCATACCACAAGTGATAACCATTTTCATTGAAAAAAATGTAAAAAAAATGTGAGTTAAATGTGAAACACGTTTATTCGAATATAGAATAAACGTGTTTCACACTAATTATAGAATCGAAATGTATGTGTCTCCTCATCAATTAAACTCGCTTCTTGAAAGGCTTCTTCTAACGTTTTCCCATGGTTAATAACCCCATAAAATAAGCGTATAGTAAACATAAGTGCTGCATTTCCATCTACATAATCAATCGATCCAATATATGATTTCGCACCACTATGTAAAAAAGATTTTGCTAGATTTTGCTCCCCTAACGTGCACCCGCTATTTACAATATGTGTATTATGCAATTTTGCATATTTATAAATTTCTTCTGTACCAAAATACCCTCTCGGTTCATCTTGTTCATATACTTCTTCGCCTAACTCTTCCATGACAAACTTCCCTTCTTCACCATGAAAGCAAAAAATAATATAATTAATATCGTTAAATAAGTTCTTTCCAGAAAGAACTTCCACAAAATCTTTCGGTCTACCAATCCAATATGTCACAACCCTTGCACCAAAATATTCAAGAGATGCTCGGATTGATTGCGCCTCTAAATCCGAATTAAAACCAACTACTAGTGCAACATTCAACATACACCCACCATCCTATAATTAGATCTCCTCAATCAAAATTTTAAGGGATACATCCATTTCATATATACCCGTTTCTTGCAAAAAATCAGATCTAGTTAAAACGACTTTCTGTAAATATTGCCTATATGCTGTAATTGTACCGTCGTGAGATACAATGCAAATTCTTTCAGCGCCTAGCTCACAACACCAAAGAAGAAATTCATCTACGATTTGCTGAAAACGATTCTCTGAAATAGTATTTATACCTTCCGTCCATAGCTGTTTATTTGTACTTTTCTCTATCGAAAAATGTGGAAGTAAATTTGTTATTACCCCCTGATCTACTATGTGGTCACATGGTAATGTTTTTGCTCCTTCTCGATAAGGAAAAATACGTGGGGATGCATATGGATGGACGATTTTTTGACAAGCTACTTTCTCACTCCATATCGCTGCCGTTTGTAAAGTTCTAAGTGTAGGGCTAGCGATTAATATATCCGTTTCCTGTAATGGTACATCACGTTGAAGTAATTTAGCTTGAGCCTTTCCTACTCTCGTCAATGGTGGGTCAAACACTTGTAAACTTTCTGGTAAATCCGTTGTATGTTCACCTTCACCATGCCGAACAAAAACGATTTTCATATTCAGTCTCCTCTTACTATAAAATCCTCACACATATTTCTTCCCTATTGCATTCTTTATTCCTGCTGTATAAAAACCGATATGTAAAAAATGTTTGACACGAAGGTTTGTAAAATATTACAATATTACATGTAAAATACTTTTTACACCGAAAGGAGAATTACATATATGAAATGGATAATTGTCTTTATTGGAATGATTATATGGGGATATATAAACGGCTTCTTTAGTAGTGATAAAACTGCTAATCCTTGGATTACAGATGATGAACGTGAAACAAAAATTAAACAAAAAGCAATTACGGCAAGCTGGTCCGGTGTTTTTATGTTTTGTACCATTAGCCTCTTAAATAAATGGTTAGGTTTAAGCACAAATGATAAATCACCGTACTTACCAGACCCTATCGCAGCTATTTTAAAGGCAAATGTAGAGTTACAAGTTTTACTCATGCTATTTGTTATGTATGGAATATTTTACTTACATTATCGAAGAAAATTAAGTGCCTAACTTCTAACTCATGATTATCCTCCTAAATGGTTATAGTAATCATGACAAAATGAAAGGAGAGATATAAACATGAGTAACTCGAATGAATTTTTAGATACACTACATGAAAAACAAGCAAAAGATGAACAAAATAGAAAGCGCCAAGGGAACGGAAACCCAGCGAAAAAAAAGCCAAATAAAACACATAAATAACAGTAAAAACTGCCTAAAACGATCTTTTAGGCAGTTTTTTATTCTTCTTTCACCGAGATAACATTTTCCCAATTCCATTTCTCATAATACCACTCTGGTATATCTACATTTTTAATCCACTTTTTTTCATGTTTTCCATCACTATGAGCTATCCATATATTAGCTTTCTTACGATCTGAACGTATCCATATTAATTGATTGCTCTTCTTCATGAAAATTGGATGATAATCGCCTTGCTTATTAGATGACTTTGTAATTTGATATTGTTTATCGCTTGTGCTATTTATCTCATATAAAGATGGGAATGGCCTTTTTTCTGGCAGAGTTTCAAACCCTCCCTCTTTTGCTCGTGAAACGATAATTACGTTATCATTCTTCCATGTAAAATCCCAATCGACATATCCTTTCGGTGTAAATGTGTTCTGCTGAAGTGCTGGCAATTCTTTTACTTTCAAATGTTTATTCTCTAATGCAACTCTCCCGCTTCCTTCAATATAGGCCAATATATTGTTGGCTGGCGCCCATTTGAACCATTGTGTGTTTAATAACATTTGATCTACCTTTTCAAAACGACTACCATCTGCACGAACTAAGCAAAGCGTATTGCTATCAGCTGACCATGAAGCTGTCGGTACTGCTAAAAATGAAATCCACTTTTGATCTGGCGACCACTGAAAGCCACTTGCAACTAATGCTAGGAAATCATCATGTTCATTTGGTAATGCATACAAATGCTTCATTTTGTGAGGATTCATATGTGCATCTTTTTGCACTTCATATAGCTGAGCCCCTGTCCATCCTGTTGGAAGTAAGTGTGCTTCAGAGGATACAAAAAACTTCTTTCCATCAGGATACCATGCATAATCTCCTACACCAGCCGATACATTTTCAAAATCTGCATTCTTTTTTTCTACATCAAATGTATGTAATGTACCTGTAAATATAAATGCAATTATATTTTCTGTTGGTGACCATTGATAATTCGATGCTTCTGAGTGAAACGGCGTAACTTTCTTTCCATCTTTCAACCGATATAACTCAAGAATACTTTGTTTCTTCCCTTTTACATACGCTAGCCACTCCCCATCATATGACCACTTCGGCCCTGTTATGTACTCTCCTTTTGTAATCTGTATTTCTTTCCCATCAACTTTAATCCAAAGATTATGATGACGAATAAAAGCAACTTTCACACTATTATTTTCTGCACTAGTAATAGTGATAGAACATAAAAACATAAACAACACTACACTACTACTTACTATTAGCCTTTTCATACCATCACTCCATTTCCCTCATAGCATTCCTCACTTTCTTCCTACAATATGTGAAAAATATCGATTCGACATAATCAGAAAAAATTTCCCAAGAAATTTTCAATTCATAGAGGATTGGTATGAATTATGTCGAAAGTATAGTTTAGCCAACATTTATATGTATAAGTTCTAACTAAAATGTAAGATTCCATTTCTGAATATTGGCACTTTTTTATTAGGGGGAGTATCAATGAAAAAAACTACATCTACACTATTAAGTATGGCGCTTGTCTTTTCTAGTTTTGGAGCTTTAAGCACTCATGCTGAATCACTACAAAAGGAGAAGCAATTTAGTCCACAATTAAAAACAACGATTGAACAGTGGGGAGAACATAAAATTGCTCAAAATGTTGAAACGAAAACAACAAAAGAAATATCAGTAATTGTAGAATTGCAACATGCACCTCTCGCTGCTCAAAGTAATATTCAGCATGCTCCAGATTTACAAAATAGTAATGCGCAGTCTTATCATGCTGAGCTAAAAAAAGCACAAGAAGATACGACTAAGAAAATAAAAGAAAAAGCACCTGGTGCAAAAATTAAAGAAGTGTATAATACGTTATTTTCCGGATTCTCTATTTCAGTTCCTGGAGATCAAATTACCTCTCTTGCCTCTTTACCTGAAGTAAAAGCAGTCTATCCGAACTTAACATATAAATTGCATGAAACATCAAAAAGTACTACTAACGAAGAAGCACCAAATATCGGTGGACCGACAATTGGTGCACCTGAAGCGTGGAATTTAAAAGATCCATCTGGCAAACCGCTTGATGGAAAAGGCATGAAAGTAGCCATTATCGACTCTGGCGTAGACTATACACACCCTGACTTAAAGGCAAATTATATCGGTGGATATGACACGGTTGATGAAGATAGCGATCCAATGGATGGTAACGTACATGGTACTCATGTAGCTGGAATTATTGCGGGTAATGGAAAAATTAAAGGCGTTGCTCCAAACGCTTCTATTCTAGCCTATCGTGTAATGAATGACGGTGGAACTGGTACAACAGATGATATTATCCAAGGGATTGAGCGAGCGATTCAAGATGGTGCAGATGTGTTAAACCTCTCCCTTGGGCAGGATTTAAATGTACCTGATCAGCCTGTAACATTAACGTTAGAACGAGCAGCGAAACTTGGTGTTACTACTGTCGTTTCAAATGGAAATGACGGACCAAAACCTTGGTCTGTTGATGCTCCCGGTAACGCAAGTAGTGTCATTTCTGTTGGAGCATCTACGGTTTCTATCCCGTTTCCAACATTCCAAGTAGCTGGTTCCAGCAAAACATATCAAGGGTTACCGTTATCAAAATCCGATTTTCCAATAGGAAATGATTCCCCTCTTGTATACGTTGGTTATGGCAATCCAAGTGATTATGCAAAACAAGATGTGAAAGGGAAATTCGCACTTATTTTACAAGGTACTTCTAGTACATTAGTAAAAGCAGAACAAGCGAAGCAAGCTGGGGCACTTGGTGTGTTATTAATCTCTAGCGAAAAAGAAATTAATATGATGCCGGAATATTTTTCACGTGAACATCTAGCTGTCCCAGTAATGCAATTATCAAATACAAATGGGGAAGAATTAAAAACTTTAATTACAAAACGAAAGAAAAATATAAAAATTGGACAACCAAAGCAAACAGAACTTATCGGTAACTTTAGTTCAAGAGGACCATCACAAGGAAGTTGGCTAATAAAGCCTGATGTTGTTGCACCTGGAGTACAAATTACTAGTACAGTACCGCGAGGCGGCTATGAATCGCATAACGGAACAAGTATGGCTGCTCCGCAAGTAGCTGGAGCGGTTGCCCTCTTGCGTCAAATGCATCCTGATTGGACGACAGAACAATTGAAAGCGGCTCTTGCTAACAATGCAAAAACATTACATGATGTCAATGAAAATACATACCCTGTTATGGCACAAGGATCAGGTTTAATTAACATTCCGAAAGCAGCTCAAACAAATGTATTAGTAAAACCTAACAATGTCAGCTTTGGTCTTATTAAGCCAAATAGCGGAAAAGTAAAACTGACGCAAAATGTTACATTACAAAACCTTTCTAGTAAAAAGAAAAGTTTTTCAACTCGTGTGGAGTTACTAGATGCAAACACAAACACAAAAGTAAAAGCTTCTGTCCCTTCATCGATTAGCATTCAACCAAATAGTAGTACCGAAAAACCATTTACTATCACTGTAGATAGCTCACTACCACAAGGTGTGTATACTGGAAATGTATATGTAAAAGAACAAGGGGCAAAAGAAGAAATTCGAATTCCATTCACATTTAGTATCGATCCTAAAGATTATAAACGTATCGATGGACTTGAAATTATTAATTCTACTTTTAGCCCAAATGGCGACCACGTACTAGATGATAATCTCATCAACTACTATTTAGTTGCGCCTGTGGATGATGTAACATTGCATGCAAATTTAGTTACGAAAGAACGTGTAACGTATCAAGGGATTATCCATCAAGCTAAAAATGCAACTCCTGGATACAAACCTTTCAAATGGAATGGTACAAAAACCGATGGAACTCCTTTAGCTGACGGGCTATATCAAATCGAAGCAGTTGCTTCTAATTCTGGCGGAGAAACAAAACAAACAGCTGCTGTATTTCTTGATCGAACTGCACCTAAGTTAACATACGAAGTTGACCAAGAAAATCTCGTAATTAGAGGAAAAGTTGATGATATTCTACTAGATTGGATGTCAGAATCTGGTTGGATAGCACCTGGTATTCCAGTGAGAATGCAATATGAAATTAACGGAAATGGTGTATGGGACCAAGCATTCCTGAACCCTTGGGAGAAAAGCTATGACATTTATTTCGATCGTACTCAATTACAAGAAGGAAAAAATACTATTCACATTGTAGCAACTGATGCAGCTGGCAATACCTCTAATTTAACTGTTAATTTAGAAGTGAAATAAAGTGAAACTTTAATCAGTGGAGATTTCGTTCATCCCCACTGATTATTAGCCTTCACCAATCGGGAGTTACGGGCAGTTAATCTCCCCTCTCACTTCTTTACTCCAACCGAATTTTGAGGTAGGAATTTTACTGCTCATTAACACGGGATAAAAAATTTTTGTTGACAATTTTTTTAATATAGTTTTATAATACAAAACATAGTTTAGTTGAACGAATTATATATCGGCTTTGAAGGAATACTAGTAGCGACTTATATCACTGTCTCAGAGAACTGATGGTTGGTGCGAATCAGTACATATACAAGCGTGAATTACAATTCTGGAGCTTCTTTCCCGTAATGCTTTTTATGCATGAAGAGAAAGACGGATCTTTCCGTTATCGTAAAGTGAGTGGTAAACAATTAGTTGTTTACAAATAGGGTGGTACCGCGATTTTTATCGTCCCTATCGGATTTTCCGATAGGGACTTTTTTGCGTCCATCCTCTTACACAATTTCATATATACGCGTTGAAAGAATCGCAGTAGTATCTTATATCCCTGTTACAGAGAGCTAATGGTCGGTGGAAATTAGCACATATATAAGTATGAATTACAATTCTGGAGCTTCTTTTTCGTAGTGCTTTTATGCATGAAGGAAAAGACGGAATTTTTCCGTTATCATTAATTGAGATGTAAGTATATTTTCACTTACAAATAGGGTGGTACCGCGATTCTTTCGCCCCTATCGGAAAGTCCGATAGGGGCTTTTTCTATTTCTCACAGAAACAGATGTTAAATAATTCCGAATCTTATGATAAAATTTTATAAGCGCTTACAAAAATGAAAGGAGGTGATACAAGCTATACGAAATCGATATTCAATTTTATTGAAAAAAAGGAGGATGTCTAAATGACAAAGAAAACAGAAATTCCATCACATTTAAAACCATTCGTATCCACACAACATTATGATCAATACACACCGGTGAATCACGCTGTGTGGCGTTATATTATGAGACAAAATCATAGCTTCTTAAAAGACGTTGCTCATCCAGCCTATGTGAACGGACTACAATCATCTGGTATTAATATAGATTCAATTCCAAAAGTAGAAGAAATGAATGAGTGTTTGGCACCAAGTGGCTGGGGTGCTGTAACGATTGACGGACTTATTCCCGGCGTAGCATTCTTCGATTTCCAAGGACACGGATTACTACCGATCGCAACAGATATTCGGAAAGTAGAAAATATCGAGTACACACCAGCGCCAGATATCGTACACGAAGCCGCAGGACACGCACCGATTTTACTTGATCCTACATATGCAAAATATGTGAAACGTTTTGGGCAAATTGGTGCAAAAGCTTTCTCTACAAAAGAAGAACATGATGCATTTGAAGCTGTTCGTACATTAACGATAGTAAAAGAAAGCCCTACTTCTACTCCTGATGAAGTTAAGGCTGCTGAAAATGCTGTAATTGAAAAACAAAACTTAGTTTCTGGTTTATCAGAAGCTGAACAAATTTCACGTCTTTTCTGGTGGACAGTAGAATATGGATTGATCGGAAATATAGATGATCCAAAGATATATGGTGCTGGTCTCCTTTCTTCTGTTGGCGAAAGCAAACATTGCTTAACAGACGCTGTAGAAAAGGTTCCATTTTCTATCGAAGCATGTATAGGGACAACTTATGACGTAACAAAAATGCAACCACAACTATTTGTTTGTGAATCCTTTGAAGAATTAACAGATGCGCTTGAAACATTTTCTAAAACAATGGCCTTTAAAACAGGTGGAAAAGAAGGTTTAGAAAAAGCAATTCGCTCTGAGAACTATGCCACAGCTGAGCTAAATAGTGGATTACAAATTACAGGTACATTTAGCGAGACAATTGAAAACGATGCAGGTGAATTAATTTACATGCGAACAAATTCGCCAACGGCATTAGCACTTCATAATAAACAGTTAGCAAATCATTCTACTTCTGTACACAGTGACGGATTTGGAACACCAATTGGATTACTCACTGAAAATATTGCATTAGAAAATTGTACAGACGAACAACTACAATCATTAGGAATTACAATTGGAACTATCGCTGAGTTTACTTTTGCAAGTGGTATTCATGTAAAAGGAACAGTAACAGATATTGTAAAAAACGATAAGAAAATTGCTCTTATTTCCTTTATCAATTGCACAGTTACTTATAATGCCCGCGTTTTATTTGATGCTTCATGGGGCGCATTTGATATGGCTGTTGGCTCACAAATCACTTCAGTATTCCCAGGTGCCGCAGATGCAGCAGCATTTTTCCCAATGGATGAAGAAGTTCAAGAAATTCCTGCTCCACTTGTACTGAATGAACTTGAACGTATGTATCAAACAGTTCGAGATATTCGAAGTGAGGGGATTTTACACGAAGCGCATATCGATCAATTAGTAGCAATTCAAGAAGTATTAAATAAATTTTATGCGAAAGAATGGTTGCTGCGCCTTGAAGTATTAGAGTTACTTTTAGAGCATAACAAAGGGCATGAAACATCTGCAGCATTACTACATCAACTTTCTACTTTCACAACTGACGAAGCTGTAACACGCCTTATTAACAATGGTCTTGCGTTACTTCCAGTAAAGGATGTGAAAAATGATGCTAAGATTAACTGAAGAAGAAGTTCACGAGGAATTATTGAAGGTAGATAAATGGATGGTAAAAGATGAGAAATGGATTGAACGAAAATATATGTTTTCCGACTACTTAAAAGGAGTCGAATTTGTCTCTGAAGCCGCCAAACTATCAGAAGAACATAATCACCATCCATTTATCCTTATCCAGTATAAAGCAGTTATTATTACTTTGTCATCTTGGAATGCAAAAGGTTTAACGAAACTAGATTTTGAGCTTGCAAAACAATTTGATGAACTATTTTTACAAAACGAAAACGCAATTATAAGAAAATAAAAGGAGAAGCCTTTTTAGGCTTCTCCTTTTATTTTGAAATGGATACAATGTCCAAATGGATCCTCGACTTGTAATATTCCATCTTTGTACGTAGCAATCTTGCCAATATTTTTTAAGCTTTCACATACTTGCTCTTTTTGTTTTTCATTCGCTAGTACAACTGTGAAATATTTCAAACCAACAGAACCTGGCATTTGCGGTGGTACCCCTTCACCTTGCCATGTATTTAAACCGATATGGTGATGATAACCACCTGCAGATACGAACAATGCTCCATTACGAGATGGAATCGTTACTTCAAAACCAAGACCATCAACATAGAAACGTTTCGCTTCCTCTAAATCAGCTACATGAAAATGAATATGCCCCATCACAGTACCAGCTGGAAAGCCATTCCATGTACTTCCTTGCTGTAATAATTCTTCACCTGCTAACGGGTTACTAACAAATGGGAGTTCTCCATTCTCATCACGCCAAACTTCTTTTTGTCGATCATGATAAATTTCAATCCCGTTTCCATCTGGATCAGCTAAATAAAGAGCTTCACTAAAGTAATGATCGGCTCCGCCATGTAGTGGATATACCATCTCTACAAGATGACGAAGAACATTCGCTAAATCCTGTCTACTTGGTAATAAAATTGCGTAATGATATAACCCTGTTCTTCCTCTTTGCTTCGGAAAAGCTTCTTTCTTTTCTTCAATGATAAGAAGTGGTTCATCATTTTCATTCCCAAATGTAACGACTGCTTCTTCTTCTCTTAGCACCTTCATACTTAGTACTTCCGTATAAAACTCTAGTGATTTCTTTACATTAGATACGTATAAATGAACAACATCAAGTGTTGTATCGGGATGAAGTTGAAAACTCATCTTGTTAGCCCCCCATTTAAATTAGTTCTTCTTTGACATTTTTTCTTTTAAGAAATTATCTACAAAACCATCAGCTTTTGCAACAAATAAATATGCACCCATTGCTAATAATGCAAGTTCTAATTCGAAACCAGGATTTTTTCCATCTCCCAATAAACCAGCTGACCATTTCACTTTTACGATTGCTCCAACCATAACAAGCGCAAATAATAATCCAATATATCTTACACCTAAACCTAGAATTAATAATAGGCCTCCAACTAATTCAAATGTTGCTACACCGTATGCAAGTCCTCCTGGTAAACCAATGCTTGTAAACCACCCTGCAATATTGTCAATTCCTGATTGGAATTTTGTTAAACCGTGCATGAAGAATGTTACCCCTAACACAATACGAATAATTAAGTTACCAATATGTTGATTCATTTCTTTCTCTCCTTTATAGTTTTCTTATACAAAACTTTTATTCACATTACAAAACATACACTAATTTTTTTTATTCGTCAATTCATTTTCACTGGGAAAAAATATATTTTTTTTGCTATGATACAAATAGTTGTTTACAAAAAGGAGCTTGATTTTATGAATATTGGTTCTGCAATACGTGAAATTCGTCAACGTAGGGGCATAACAATCGCACAAATTTGTGAGGGAACAGGTCTTTCTAAAGGATTTATGAGTCAGGTTGAAAATAATAAAACATCACCATCTATCTCAACTTTAGAAACGATCTCTAATTTTTTAAACGTTCCCCTTCCCTATTTATTGTTAGAGCAAAAAGATCGATTAAAAATTGTCAAAAAAGAAGAACGGAAATACAGTGTATACGGCAAAGATGAGCAAAGAATTGAACATGTTGCGGAGCAAGGGGGCCTTCGCCTATCTTTAGTAGAAATCCCTACTGGATTCCCGAAAGAAAATTCACCAAATGCCCATGAAGGGGAAGAATGTCACCTTGTATTACGCGGAAAATTAGAAGTTCAGCACGGTGAAGATATTGCAATTGTAGAAGAAGGTGATTCTTTCTCATGGAATGCATGCGTTCCTCATATTGTTCGTAATATAGGAGAAGAAACTGCATTATTACTCATCTCTAGTTATGCAGAAAATCGAAAACGTGTTTACTAAATAATAAAAAAGAAGCCTGTTAAACAGGCTTCTTTTTATCCCCTTATAATTCCATAACTTGTCCCAACTAGTACAGTCTTTTCATGCTGATTGCGATAAACTGACTCGATTGAAACTTTTTTATAGCCTTCCATTTGCTCAACATTTGTTAAAGTTAGTTCACAAGTGATCGTATCTCCTGTGAAAACTGGTCTAATAAACTCACTTACTAATTCTCTTGCTATGTAATGTAACTCTTCTCCCACTTTCGTCCCAATGCTAGCAGTCAATAAACCATGAACCATTAATCTTCCATTTTCATCGTATTCCACATGGTGTCTACCTTTATCACCGGTAATATTTGCAAATTCAAAAACTTCTTCCTCAGTAAATCTTCTTTCATATTTAAATACATCCCCAGCTTTTACACTCATTTTTATCCCCCTAATAATAAACAGAATTTTCTTTTATTTTATCATAAAACGGGCCTCAATCCATTCTCTATTATCAAAAGTTTCAAAATTACCTCGCTATACTTTTTTACTTTCCATTCATTTATCGGTGACCATCTCTTTTTGCGACTTGATATCCATAATACGCACATGTTCCATTTCTCGATAGCTCTCTAACTTCAAATCCACAGCTTCTATAAAAATCAAAATTGTTCGCTGATGTATGCGCAAACCAATCACCGTGGGGAAGTTTTTGCAGGCAAAGAGCTACAAGCTTCTTACCTAATCCCTTCCCTCTATATTCACACTTCACAACTAAATTTACTATGTTCGCAATCATAATTCCATCAGAAATGACTCTAACCATCGCAATCATCTCTTCCTCATCCCAAATTGTGAAAGCCCATGTTGAATTTTCGAATGCTATCGTAAATTTTTCAATTTGCCAAGAAGGGATATTATCATTACTCCAACCGGCATCTTCAAATAAAGCTTTAATTGCATATGCTGGTACACTACTCGTTCCCTCACGAATAATAAGTCCATTATGATAAATGTACATGTAACCCCTCCCTTTATTTTCATATACCATTCTTCAAAAAATGCAATTTACCTTTAAAAAAGTAATTTTTTCATCCAACACGCTTAATAGAATAAACTAGAGCATCAATTCCATGAAATGACGTTGTTTTCTCGTAGCTGAGCCCAGTTTTTCTAGCAACAAATATTGAGGCAGGATGATTCGGATTAATAAGAGAAATTAATTTATTCATTCGTAATGCTTGGAAACCATAGTCACGAAATGCTGCCGCCGCTTCTTTTGCATACCCTTTTCCCCAATACTGAGGAAGTAACCAATAACCAATTTCAATTTCCTCTTTTCCATCTATTTTCTGCTTTACCAGCCCTGCATGACCAATTCTTGTTCCCGTTTCCTTTTCAATCAATACAAATAAACCGAGACCGTTTTTATAGCTAGGAATCACCCATTCCTCCAGACTTTTTTTACACTGCATATATGTTTTTAATGTCCCATTTCCAATATAACGCATTACCTTCTCGTTCCCCCATAGTGAAGCGTAGAACTGTAAATCATCCATTGTATATTTGCGAATTTGTAAACGTTCTGTATGAAACATGCTGGCACTCCTTTCCACTAATTTATTCTTCATTTCACGATCATGTTTTGTATGTATACGGTATGTTACTATTTATTATAAAGTGAAACTTTAATCAGTGGGGAATTTTGTTCACCCCACTGATTATTAGCCTTTACCAATCCGACGTTTACGGGCAGTGGATCTCCCGTCTAACTTCTTTTCTTTAACTGAATTTTTAGGCGAGAGTCTTACTGCCTGGAAAATAGCGGGATAAATGAACCAACGATAAAATTCAGAATATTCATTCTAAATAACTAAAAAAAGCAGTAGACAACTATTGTCCACTGCATCCATATCATAACTAGCATAAAGAAAACTACAATTGAGGGGGGTGTAGGATTTTCAAATATACTAGATACTTATCCCGTTCTAACGGGCGGTAAACTTTCCAATTGTTTCAAGTGAAAAGTTTACCGCACATAAGAACTTCCTTCGTTCATTAAGATAGTATTGCTAAATAATCATATACACACTTAGATTTCTCTCCACCCATTCGTGCATGTTGAAGAAGAGAAATACCATGAGGGCCAGATGCACGCAATGCTTCTGGTTGAGCTACTAAAATAGCTTGTACAACTTCTAATTCACCAAGCATAGCTGCTGCAAAAATATCCATCCGAGCACCCTTTTCTAGTAAATAAAGAGCAATATCTTTACGACCTACATGTGCCGATGCGCCTAACGCACTTTCCCAATCTGATCCACCCCAATTATAAGAGGCGTGAAGTAAGCTTGGTGATTCAACCAATAGCTCTTGTACTTTCTCTAAATCCCCGTGAGCTGCCATAACAAATTCTCTTACTAATTCCGTGGTAATACGCTCTTCTGTTTGCATCGCTCTTCTCCCCTTTTAGAAATTCGTTTCGGTGTAAAAAAAGGCTTGTCACTTCCTTGAAAAATATCTACATCTATGCCAAATACATGTTGAAACATTTCATGGCATAGTACTTCTTCTGGTATACCATCATACTGAATCTTTCCTCGCTTTAATACAAGTAAACGATCGCTATATTGAGCAGCTTGGTTAATGTCATGTAAAACCATTATAATTGTCATTCCAAACTCCTCATTTAATCGTTTCACAAGTTCCATTACTTCCAACTGGTGAACGATATCTAAAAAGGTTGTTGGTTCATCCAATAATAAGACATTTGTACGTTGCGCTAACGTCATCGCAATCCAAGCACGTTGCCGTTCCCCTCCTGATAAAGAATGTAAAAGACGATATTCATACCCTTCAAGATTTGTAACAGACAATGCCCAATCAACAATTTCTTCATCTTCTTTATTTAAGCGGCTACTCCATGATTTATGTGGACCTCTTCCGAACTCAATTAGTTCTTTCACTGTTAAATCTAATTGATGATCATGCATTTGTGGTAACATTGCTAATTGCTTCGCTACATCAGCACTCTTCATCATATGAATATTTTTCCCATCTAAAATGATGTCCCCTTCGCTTTGTTTCAGTAGCCTTGCTATTAAACGAAGCAAAGTAGATTTTCCCGATCCATTCGGACCAACTAAACTAACGATTTCTCCAGCCTTAATATGTACATTCATATTTTGCATTTGAAATCTTTCAGAGTGTGCGTAAAACACTTTGTTAACGGAAATCACTTTGTTTTCCTCCTCTATGAATTAAATATAAGAAGAACGGACCACCTAAGAAGGACAGTAAAATACCAACAGGCAATTCGATTGGGTCAAACCAACTTCGAGCTATTGCATCCGCAAAAACAAGTAATACCCCGCCGCCAAGGCATGATAAAGGTAGCAAATATCTATAATCATTTCCAACTAATAAACGTAGCATATGTGGTACGACAAGACCGACAAATCCAATAAGACCAGACACACTTACTGCAATTCCAGCTAATAATGTACTTACTACGATTAAATAAAACCGACTTTTTTCCACATTATGTCCTAATAACTTTGCCATTTCATCTCCAAGCATTAACACTCGAATATGCTTAATACCAAAGAAAGCTAATATAATGGCGAATATTGCATAATAAATAATCATGTTTAAATGTGCCCAACTTACACCACCAATACCGCCCGCTAACCACGGTAACACCGATTGTACTTTGTCACTATGTAATAACATTAATGCTGACGTTGCTGCACCAATTAATGCATTGATCGACACCCCTACTAAGACGATTCTTGAAGGTGGTGCCCCTTTTTGCCATGATAAAGCATAAATAACCATCGCTGTTATGAAAGCTCCTAAAAACGCCCCTAGTGGTAAAAAAGCTAGATGCTGTGGGAATAAAATCATGATGACAATTGCTACAAGGCCTGCTCCAGATGAAACTCCGATAATACCAGGATCTGCAAGAGGGTTTCTCATAACCCCTTGTAGCAGTGTACCAGATGCAGCTAAACATGTTCCTACTATAAACCCAATAAGCACTCTCGGTATGCGAAGATCCCATACAATTCGATGAACTGTCGAACCTTCCTCTTGTATACCTGTTAAAATATCTCGTATAGAAAAGGATAAACTTCCTGCGAAAAGACCGTACAAGAGACCTAGGATTGTTAATATAACTAAAGTAACTGCTATTATCCATCTTTTTTTCGCAAAAGGATGTTCCTTTTCTCTTACTACTTCACTACTTTCCATACGTATCATTTCCTTACATCTTGTATACTTTTATACATAAAGTCCATTGCTTCTGTAACTTTTGTACCAGGATTAGATCCAAATAAATCAGGTGGCAAAATAACTACGCGGTTTTGTTTTACTGCCTCTAAATTTTTCCACGCTTCATTTTTCATCATTTCGCCTTCGAATGCTTTTTTCACACTTTTTGGATCTCCGTGTGTAATTAAATAAATCACATCTGGATTCGCCTCAATAATACGTTCTACACTTAGCTGTGCATATTGCGGATATTCTTTCGTTTCTGGAAAATCAGAAGCAATATTTTTTCCGCCTGTTTTTTCTAAAATATCACCTGATAAAGATGTTGGTAATGCCGCTAAATAAGTACCTGGTGCGCCATACACTAGCAATGCTTTCACATCGCTCTTTTTCTCATATTTCTTCATTTGATCATTCATTTTTTGATTAATTTCTTTTGCTTTATCTTCTTTCTTCATTACCGTTCCATATAATTCAATATTCTTTTGAATATCTTGTACAGAATTCGCAGAAGAAATGATAACTTGCGTTCCTTGTCCTTCAACCGTTGGCACATTCTTTTGGAATCCATTGTTAGCAACAAGTACATCGGGCTTTAAACTAGCAATTTGCTCAAAATTCGGTTGATGTGCATTCCCAATTACTTGTGCTTTCTTTAACTCCTCTGGAAGAGTTAATTTCGTATCCGGGCGACCTACTATTTTTCCACCTAAAGCATGAATAATATCCATGTCCCCCAGACTTAATGTTGCAAAACTTTCTGGCACTTTATCGAATGTTACCTTTCTTCCTGATAGGTCGGTAATTTCGATTTTCTCTTTTCCTTTTTCTGTTTTGGTTGCAGACGCTTTTTCGTCCCCTTTGGCACTGCAACCTATTAACAAGAAAAAAATAGATAAAATCGCTGTAAATAGCGTAATAGATTTTTTCATTCCTTCACCTCTAATTGATAATGATAATCATTAACTACTATTCTACTTTAATTGATAAGGATTATCATTGTCAACACGAAACGCATACATTTTTCTACAAAAAACAAAAAGCGTGACAAAAAGATTTTTTCTTTTCGCCACGCTCTAGTTAACAATATTATTCACATTCATTTTCCTCTAGCTGGTCACGCATCACTTTCACACGCTGAAAGAAAAAGAACGATAAACTTAAAAATATAACGACGCTCCCCATCATAACAAAAAATTGGATTGTCTCTTTTGCTCCATTCGGAATCAACAAACCAACCATTAACAATGTACTTACAGCGAGAAGAATTTGTCCGAACCGAGTATAGTCTTCTATTTTTCCTTTTAATTCTTTCATTATATTCTCACTCCTCCATTTCACTGTATCATATTCTATGAAACTGAAAGACCAGTAAATACAGCCATTCTGGGAGATGTTTTCCAATAAAAAAAGAGCCGCTTTACTGCGGCTCTTTTTTAATCATTATTCACCTTTATATGCTTCCATATAAATTTCTTTCAGTTCTGAAATAAGCGGCAACTTTGGATTAGCAGTTGTACATTGATCTTCAAAAGCTCTTTCTGCTAATACTCCAACAACCTCTTCAAATTGCTCTTTATCTACTCCTTGTCCTGCAATACTCATGTTAATATTTAAGCTTTTTCCAAGCTCAATAATTGCTTTGACGAGTGATTCCACCCCTTCTGCTACCGAGCTTGCTGGAAGCCCGAGCATTCTCGCTATATGTGCATATCTTTCATCTGCCACAAAGTGCTCATATTTTGGGAACAATGCGTGTTTTCTTGGCTTAATAGCATTATAACGGACTACGTGCGGCATTAGAATGGCATTTGCGCGTCCGTGCGGAATATGGAATTCTGGTCCAATCTTATGTGCTAAGCTGTGATTAATACCGAGGAAAGCATTTGCAAATGCCATACCTGCAATTGCAGAAGCGTTATGCATTTTTTCTCTTGCTTCTTCATCATTTCCATCTTTATATGCTCTCGGTAAATATTTGAATACGAGATCAATAGCTTTTAATGCTAATCCATCTGTATAGTCATTTGCCATAACAGACACATACGCCTCAATTGCATGTGTTAAAACATCCATACCAGTATCTGCTGTTACATGTGGTGGTACTGTCATTACAAATTGCGGATCAACAATTGCTACATCTGGTGTTAATTCATAATCTGCGAGCGGATACTTTATATTATTTTTCTTATCTGTAATAACCGCAAATGGTGTCACTTCTGATCCCGTTCCTGATGTCGTTGGAATCGCAACAAACTGCGCCTTATTTCCTAATTCCGGATATTTACATGTACGTTTTCTTATATCTAAAAACTTCTGTTTAATACCATAGAATGTCGTTTCTGGATGCTCATAGAATAACCACATTCCTTTTGCTGCATCCATAGCTGAACCACCACCAAGTGCGATAATTACATCTGGCTTAAAGCTTCTCATCATTTCCGCACCTTTAAAAACAGTTTCATCTGATGGATCTCGTTCGACCTCAAAGAAAACTTCAACTTTCACATCATTTGCATGCTTGTTTAAATAGTGCGCGACTGTATCGACATAGCCATGTTCAACCATTCCAGGGTCCGTTACAATAAATGCACGTGAAATGTTAGGCATATTTGCTAAATAAGCTGTAGCATGTTTTTCAAAATAAATTTTTGGTGGCAATTTGAACCACTGCATATTCTTTTTTCTATTTGCCAGCCTTTTTATATTTAATAAATGAGTGGCTGTTACATTTTGGGAAACTGAATTCTTTCCGTATGAACCACAACCAAGTGTAAGTGATGGAATAAATCCATTATATATATCCCCTATTCCACCTTGTGATGAAGGTGCATTTACAATGAGACGGCAAGCTTTCATACGTAACCCAAATTGCTTTTGCACATCTTTATTTGTAGAATGGATAACTGCTGAATGTCCTAAACCGCCGAGGTTCAACATTTCTTCGCAATATGTAAATCCTTCTTCTAATGAATTCGCCTTCACACAAGCTAATACTGGACTCAGTTTCTCACGAGATAACGGATATGCTGCTCCGATACCTTGAATTTCAGCTACAAGCATTTTTGTATGTTCAGGAACAGTAATCCCAACTAAATCGGCAATATACTGTGCTGATTTCCCTACAATATCACTATTTACTGCACATGTATTTTCATTTATAACAAGCTTTTCTAATTTTTTTCTTTCTTCTTCTGTTACAAAATAACAATTGTTTTCAATCATTTCTGTTTTAACATCATCATAGATTTCTTTATCGACAATGATTGCTTGTTCCGATGCACAAATCATACCATTATCAAATGTTTTCGATAAAATTAAATCATTAACAGCTCGTTTTACATGTGCTGATTTTTCTATATAACACGGTACATTACCAGGACCAACGCCTAACGCTGGTTTTCCAGTAGAGTAAGCTGATTTAACCATACCAGCGCCTCCAGTTGCTAGAACAAGTGCTACACCATCATGATTCATTAATTGTTTCGTCGCTTCAACAGACGGTCTTTCAATCCATTGAATACAGTGTTTTGGTGCACCAGCTTTCATCGCTGCATCATATACTGTTTTCGCCGCTGCCACAGAACATTTTTGTGCGGAAGGATGAAATGCGAAAATAATTGGATTTCTTGTTTTTATCGCAATTAACGCTTTAAACATTGTTGTCGACGTTGGATTCGTTACTGGCGTTACCCCAGCTACCACACCGACAGGTTCCGCGATTTCTATTATTTCTTCATGAGAATCTTCGTGAATAATTCCTACCGTTTTATCTTGCTTTATACTATGCCAAATATATTCAGTGGCAAAAATATTTTTAATGCATTTGTCTTCATATACACCACGGCCAGTTTCTTCAACTGCCAATTTTGCTAGCGGCATATGTTGATCAACACCTGCTAATGCCATTTCATGAACAATGTTGTCAATTTCCTCTTGTGTAAAACTTTCTAATGCTTGTAAAGCTTGTTGACCATTATTTACTAGCGTATCAATCATCTTTTTTACTTCCTGCATTTCATTTACAACTTTCTCTTTGACTACCATGTAAATTTCCTCCTATTCTACTATAACGGTCCTTATATGTCCCTATAGGTCAAAATAAGTCCCTATTAACATAAAAAAATAGAGATGCTTTCCTACATGAATTTAATTATTTGTGAAATGTTTCACAAGTTTGTTCGTGAGTAACATTTCCTGAATTCAATATACATGAAATCATTTCGTTTGTGTATGTCTATTTTGTGAAATATTTCACAAAATGATGTAATAAAAAAACACACTGCTAATATAGAGCAGTGCATTTTTTTATTATGCCAACGCTTGTGCTAAATCTTCAATTAAATCTTCACCATCTTCAATACCGACAGAAATACGAATTAATGTATCTGTAATTCCTAATTCTTTGCGGCGATCAGCTGGGATTGATGCATGTGTCATTTGAGATGGAATAGAAATTAAACTTTCTACTGCTCCTAAACTTTCAGCAAGTGTAAAGTACTGCAATTTCTCAAGTACTTTATTTAATGTCTCTTCACTATCTACATCAAATGAGATAATAGCACCAAATCCATTTGCTTGTTCTGTTGCTAATTCGTGGTTTTGATGTGATTCAAGACCTGGGTAATATACTTTATTTACTTTTGGATGATTATTTAAGAACTCAGCAATAGCGCGTGAATTCGTTTCATGTTCTTCCATACGAATTCCTAACGTTTTTAAACCACGAAGTAGTAAGAAGCTATCTTGTGGCCCAAGAATACCGCCTGTTGAGTTTTGTACAAAGTGAAGATCCTCTGCTAGTTGTGAGCTATTTACAACTACTAGACCTGCAACTACGTCACTATGACCTCCTAAATATTTCGTTGCGCTATGAAGCACAATATCTGCTCCTAAAGAAATCGGCGACTGCCAATATGGCGTCATGAATGTGTTATCAATAATTGTTAATAAGTCTTTCTCTTTAGCAAGAGTAGATATTTTCTTAATATCAGTAATTTTTAGTAGTGGGTTCGTTGGTGTTTCTACATAAATTGCTTTCGTATTTGGACGAATCGCTTCTTCAACTTCCTCTAAGTTTGTTGTATCTACAAATGTATGCTCAATACCGAAACGGTTTAATACTTTCGTAATAACGCGGTATGTTCCGCCATACACATCATCTGTTAAAATAACGTGGTCACCTTTTGAGAACAACATAATTGTCGCTGTAATAGCAGCCATTCCTGAACCAAATGCAAATCCAGCATGCCCATTTTCTAATACAGCAATCATTTCTTCTAAAGCTGCACGTGTTGGGTTACCTGTACGTGAATATTCATATCCTTGATGCTTACCAACTGCTTCTTGTTTGTACGTACTTGTTTGATAAATCGGTACGTTTACAGATCCAGTTGAAGGTTCTCCTATGCGAATACCATGAATTAACTTTGTCTTTGCTCTCATTTTTTATTCCCATCCTTTGTATATGTCTTTACTTAAATAGCGCTCACTGCTATCTGGAAAAATGGTTACAATATTTGTACCTGGTGCTGCCTTCTCTGCCTCAAGTAAGCTCGCATGAAATGCTGCTCCTGAAGAGCTTCCAACGAGAAGTCCTTCTTTTTGCGCTAATTCTTTCACTCGTAAAAATGCATTTCGATCAGAAATCGTATGAATTTCATCAAAATAAGATGTCTTCAAAAATGGGGGGATAAATTCCAGTCCAATTCCTTCGGTCTCATGTGAACCAGCCTTACCACCATTTAAAATAGATCCTTCTGGCTCTACGATAACTGTTTTAATATCTATATTTTTTTCTTTCAAGTAAGATGCAGTCCCCATAAACGTACCGCCAGTTCCTGCTCCAGCAACAAATATGTTAATCTCTCCATTCAATGCGTCCCACAGTTCAGGTCCTAATGTTTTAAAATATGCACGAGGATTTGCCTCATTTGCGAACTGACTTGGAGAGTATGAATTCGGTATTTCATTTACTAACTCTTTTGCTTTAGCAATTGCACCGGTCATTCCTTGCTCAGTCGGTGTATGCACGACAGTTGCACCTAGTGCTTTCATTAATTCTTGTTTTTCAATACTAAATTTCTCTGGTACACAAACAATAACACGTAAATCATGTTCTAATGCTGCAAGTGCCAGTCCAATACCAGTATTCCCAGCAGTCGGTTCAATAATTGTTCCACCCTGGGTAACAAGCCCTTTTTCTAGCGCATCTTCGATTAATTCTCTTCCTAAACGATCCTTAACGCTTCCGCCTGGATTATAAAATTCAAGCTTTGCAAATAAACGGACCCCTGTTGGAAGTGAAAAACGAGTAATTTCTACAATTGGTGTATGACCAATTAACTCATGAACTCCACGATATACATTCATCGTGTTCTCCCCCTTGTTTGCCAATAAAGAAAAGGCAACTGTATGTATTTTCTTTATATGAGACAGTTGCCTTTTTGTTACATTACTTTAACTCTTCTAACACTTTTACGATAAAGTTTGTAGAATGAAGAGCTGCTTGATCTAAAAACTGATCAAATGAAACATTTGATTCTTTACCAGCAATATCAGAAAGTGCGCGAATGATAACAAACGGAATTTCATATTGGTGGCATACTTGTGCAACAGCTGCTGCTTCCATTTCTACCGCATAAAGATTTTCAAATTTATCACGAATTGCTGCAACACGGTTCGGATCACTCATAAATGAATCACCTGTTGCAATCATACCTTTTACAACTTGAATATTTTCTTCAGCCTGCATACATTTCTCAGCTAATGCAACTAACGCCTCATCAGCTTTAAATCCAGGCGGCATTCCTGGTACTTGACCATATTCATAGTTAAATGCTGTTACATCTACGTCATGGTGACGAACTTCAGTGGAAATAACTACATCACCAACGTTTAGAGAATGATGGAATCCACCAGCTGAGCCAGTATTAATTACTTTTTCAGGCTTATATTTTTCTAATAAAATTGTCGTTGACATCGCTGCGTTTACTTTACCAATACCAGACTTTAACAAGATTACTTCATGCCCTGCTAATAGCCCTTTCGTAAATTCACAACCTGCAACCGTTTCTGTCTCTGCTTGTTCTAATTTGTCACGTAAAATACGTACTTCTTCTTCCATTGCTCCAATTACAGCAATTCTCAATCTAATCCCTCTTTCTATTGCTTAGTTGCCTCCATTACCCAAACGAAATGATTTAATCTCGTGAACGTTACATGGAAGCCATTGTTTTCAAAAATAGTCTGCATAACTGGAATACGTGTATAGTATTCCGTTTGCAAATCGTTTGCTAACTGGTGGAAACCTCTTTCTTTTGCTGTTTCAACAGTTTTATCATATGCATCTTGATCTGCAAATATCGTATCAGCAAACACTATTTTACCACCTTTGTTTAGCAATTGACTATACTTCGCAATCGCTACATTTTTTTCATCATCTGTTAAATGATGAAATGCATAGGTGCTTACAATGGTATCAATTGAATTTGGAACTTCAAACGAAAGAAAATCACCCCCTGTAATTGAAAATTCTTTTGGCAATTTCTCTTTTGCAATCATGCGCATTTCACGCGACGGTTCTATACCGTAAACTGTGCGGCCAGCAAGTAATAATTTATTTGTTAAATTACCTGTACCGACACCAAATTCTAATACATTACCAAATGACTTGTTAACTACATCCTCTAGAATGTCCTCATAATGAGCGAAAACTTCTTTATATTGTATATCTTCGCCTTGTACAAATGAGTCGTACGTATGAGCCCACTCATCAAATAAACCATTAAATTCTGTACCCATAAAAATTCCCCTTTTTCTTATCGGTTTTATCAGTATGATATTCCCTCTTTCTAAAAATGTCAATTGAAATGTACATGGTATTTCCTTCTTTTCTTTGTTACACTATAGTTGATTACATAGGAGAGGGGCCGTCTTCATGTCATTTACCTTTGAAATGTTAGAAGATAAAGTAGAGTTTTTTGAAGCGGGAGACTTAGCTTCTTTAGAACGAAAAATTAGTGAACAAATTGATAATAATAAAGCACTTATGCTTGAAGTTCATCACATCTCTCATCAAATGGTTATGGATCCTGAAAGCAAAAGACCGTATTATAGCGCGGTTGTTCATTTTAAATTAAAGAAATTGCGTTAACAAAAAAGAGAAGCTCCTAAGGAGCTTCTCTTTTTTAGTTTAGAGTTTGAACAAGTACTGGTTTCCAGCCCTCATTGTCTACCCAATCAATATTTACATAATATCTTTTCCCACTTTGCTTATCTTGAACATCACCATAAGCTTTGCTCTTTCCAGTTTTGTCTCTTCCAACAAAATGGAATACTAATTGCTCTTTCGGTATCTCAACACCTGCAGCAATTGCACTTTGCATCTCATTCCAATCTGATGACCCTTGTTTAAACGTCATCGCCGGTGATGAACCTTGTTCTGTTCCTACAGCTTTCCAAGAAGGTTTTGTGTAAGCCTCTTTTGCCTTAGATACAGTTTTTTCAGCTGATACTTTCTCGTTAGCTTTCGCTTCTTCTTCAGCTTTTTTCTGTTCTTCTTCAGCCTTTAGCTTCTCTTCTTCAGCTTTTTTCTTAGCTTCTGCTTGCTCTTTTTCTTTTTCTTTTTTCTTAGCAGATTCTTTATCTTCTGATTTTCCAGCTTTCTCATTCTTTGTTGTTTGTTGAGAGACTTTCTTATCAGTAGAAGATGCTTGCTCTTTCGTACTAGGAACGAACAATTGATATGCTACAATAGCTACTAATAGTAATACAATAGCGATTGCAATATTTAAAACACCGTTTTGACGACGTTTTTGTTGTTTCTGTTGGAATCTTGATCCTCCTGCCATTCTCCAAACCTCCATGCAGTTTTTCCTACTTGCTATTGTAACATTAAATCTAGAAAGGTTGAACATTTACAATGATATTTTCATGAAATGAAGACATTTCACTATAAATTGCAAGATTACTTTTCATTCTCCAATTGATAGATTGCTCCCACCATATCTTTAAAAGTAGGTGTAACTTTATTCACTTTGCTATCAGTCTCTAGATCAACAACAACTAAAGCATATCTTGGATTCTCATACGGAAAATAACCTGCAAACCAGCGATTCACCCTCGTCCCTTTCCCCGTTTGCGCTGTCCCGGATTTTCCAGCGACACTTAGTGGCAACGAACGGAATGCCGTTCCTGTTCCTTTCTCCCTTGTTACAACGCCTCTTAATAACTCTTGTAATGTTTTCACTGTTTCATACGAAAGCTGTTTTCCATTTAACGTATGGCTCTCAAATGTAAAAAAATCCGCTCCATTTTTATATACTATTTTTTCAACAGCTTTCACTTCCATCTTTTCTCCATTCCTCGCAATCGTCGCCATCATATTTGCAATTGCTAGAGGTGATATACGTACATCTTTCTGTCCAATCGCTGTTTGTTCTACCGCTTTTTTATTACTTTTATTTTCTTCATTCCCCCAAATAGTAGTGCCTTTCTCTTCTGGCATTTGCTCAAAATGAGGTGTATGAAATACAGAACCTTTCCATCCAACCTTTTCATTTGCTCCTAGAGCTGCTACGTATGTTTCTAACACCGTCCTATCCTTTTGTAATAGCTCGTTACCTAACTCGGAAAATGTCCTGTTACAGCTCCTAGCAAAGCTCTCTTTAAAGTTAAGTGTACCCATCCTAACTTGCGGGTCGTTTTCACCATATAAATCTTTATTACAGTTAAATGTCCGATTAAACAAATTTACTTTTTGATCAATGACTGCAGCTGCAACTACTGTTTTAAAAACAGAGCCTGGAAAATGTGGCGTTAACATTTGATTTTCAAGTGTAGTTTTATATAGCTTCTCATCCCTTACTTGTAAAGACGGCTTACTAACCATCGCTAATATTTCATTTGTCTTTACATCAAGTAATACTAATCCCCCCTTCTTTATTTCGTTTGCTTCAATCACTTCTTCTGCTTTTTGCTGCAACTCTTTATGTAAAGTAGTTTGAATCCTAACTGGATAAAATGGATTTCCTGGTGAAGTGTATTTCGCTTGCTTTCCGAAAATTGGTTCTCCTTGCCGATCTACTTGATATAATACTTTTGCCTCTCCATCAGTCAATAGAAATTCATCAAATGATTGCTGTAATCCTGAAATACCTATCGGCGTTTGTTTTGAAATTTTTTTCAATTCTCCATATCGCTTTTGAAATTCCCTTTCGTTCTCCCCTACATCACCAATTAAATGACTTATCTCTCCAGTTTGTTTTAATCGCACTTCAGCTGCTACAATACCTAATACATGTAATTCATTTACCTTCTCCATCTGCTCTCGTGTCACTCGAAATGGAGCAGTTTCTCCTTGTAGTGTAAATGCATTTTTGTTATTTTTCATTTGTCTTCTAATCTCTTGTCTCGACACACCAATGATATGCGCGATTTTCTCTAACATGTCATTTTTTATTTGTAAAAATGGAAAAATAATTAAAACAGGATATTTTTCCTCACCTATTTCTTTACCATTACGATCTATAAACTGCCCACGTCCATCGTCTACTGTAATGGATTGTGTGCGTTGCGTAACACTTTTTTCTATTAAATTTATTTTGCGATCAGTAAATGATTCTGTATCTATAATTTGAATTTGGATTAAACGACAAAGCAATAAAAACATAACGCTCATAAAACAAATTAAAACAATTGTAATTCTCCGTTTTATTTTCATAAAAAAAACACCTCGTCTATTGTAGTTTAGACGAGGTACTATTTTATTTATACAAGCTCCAAAATAAAAATACATATTATATAAAGCTATTATTGTTTTTTTGGCTTCTCTAAAAATTTCGTAAGAAGCGATTTAAATTCAGTTTCATTCACTCCAGTGTTTTTAGCAACTTCAATTACAGTAGTTGTTACATTAGCCGCTACCTTTAAATAGTCCTTACTGAAATTATCCATTTCATTTCTTTTTTCTTTTGCATTCTCAACTGTTACAGAATCAATACAAGTAATCATCTTATCTACAATATGTAAATAATTATTTTGTGCATCTATTATTTTTTGAACGTCATCTTTATTACTTACTTTCGATTGTTTTAAATATGTATATGCTTGATTCACTTCATCTTTTAAAATTTTATCATTATTTTTCGCCTGTTCTTGTAACATATTCTTCATATCATCTATTGTTTTTTGATCCATCGAATCTCGCAATAAATAATCTGGATTCCCAATCGCATAATCGTACTTAATCGTTACATCTTGAAATATTTTCATCACAATAGCTAATTGATACGCTACATCAAAATCATTGAATTCCTTTTTATCTTGTGGATTTGCTAAGGCTTTTGAACTCTCAGTTGCTTTAATATCCTGTTTTTCTTCTTGCTTCACTTTTTCTCCCTTTGATGATGTAGCTTCCTCTTTCGTTCCGCAGGCAGCAAGTCCTAATATAGAGATACTACAAACCAATCCTGTAAAGATTTTATGTTTCATAATTAGCCCCTTTTCCCTTTTGAAACCTATATTCTCCAATTATGATATCAAAGTTTAAAATGTTTTTTTGACATTTTTTGTCGAATCATTCTAAGGTTTACACAATTTTTTCTATTCTACAGATAAAGTGAAACTTTAATTAGCCCTCACCAAGCGGGCGTTTACGAGCAGTCCGACGCCCACCTAACTTCTTTACTTCCGCTGAAGTTTGAGATAGTGGTCTTACTGCCTGGCAAATAGCGGGATAAAAAAAAAGATTCTCCCGATAGGAGAATCTTTTTTTTTATTTTACAGAGACAATCTCTACTTGCATTTCTCCGCCTGGTGTTTGGATTGTTACTTTCTCACCAATTTGCTTACCTAATAAGCTTTTTGCGATTGGAGAATCGTTAGAAATTCTTCCTTCAAATGGGTCAGCTTCCGCGCTACCTACGATTGTGTACGCTTCTTCATCTCCATTTGGTAATTCTTTAAATGTTACTGTTTTACCTAATGTAACAACAGTAGATACTTCGCCATTATCTTTAATGATAACTGCGTTACGAATCATATTTTCTAATTGTGTAATACGTCCTTCTACGAACGCTTGCTCATCTTTCGCTGCATCGTACTCAGAGTTCTCAGAAAGGTCTCCGAAGCTACGTGCGATTTTAATACGTTCTACTACTTCTTTACGTCTTACTGTTTTTAATTGCTCAAGTTCGTTCTCTAGTTTTTGCTTACCCTCTTGCGTCATAGGATATGTTTTTTCTGTTGACATATTTTCCACTCCTTTTATATACCAATCCCCCGAAAAAAAGAGGAGTTCCATATGAAAACTCCTCCGCTTCCATTGTTAGCGGAGGTTTCTAGTACCCTTGCACTAGCGGAGTTGTCACATACAACCCCGTATTTCCAATTCTTCTTTATATAAAGAAGATATGTATGGAAAGTTGATATAAATATGCCCTCACCTATATATAGATGAGGTTGCATGTTTCATTGTATTCGATAGGAAGGGAAAAAATCCCTTCCTACCGTATATCTTTTACTATGCTATTACAAATTTACTTTTTGTTCAAGAATTGTTGCAATTTTTGTCACCATAATATCAATTGCAACGTGGTTTTGTCCACCTTCAGGGATAATAATATCCGCAAATTTCTTAGAAGGCTCAATAAATTGATTGTGCATTGGACGTACAACATTTACGTACTGATCAATAACTGAATCCATCGTACGACCGCGCTCTTTAATATCACGCTGCATGCGACGCAGAATACGAAGGTCAGCATCCGTATCAACGAATAATTTAATGTCCATTAACTCGCAAAGACGTGGGTCTTCTAAAATAAGAATTCCTTCTAAAATGATTACATCTTTCGGCTCAACTGGAATAATTTCTTCTGAACGCGTATGCAATGTATAGTCATATACAGGCTTATCAATTTGCTCATATGCAAGCAACTGCTGCAAATGTTCAATTAACAGATCATTATCAAACGCAAGCGGATGATCATAATTTGTTTTTAAACGCTCTTCCATTGGTAAATGGCTTTGATCTTTGTAATAATAATCTTGCTCTAAGATTAAAATAGAATGACCTTTAAAATGGTCAAAAATCGCTTTCGTTACACTCGTTTTACCTGATCCCGAACCACCAGCAATTCCAATTACAACAGGCTTATTCGTCCCCATTCGACTATCACTCTTTCTTATTGAAGTATGCTTTTGCGCATCATATTATTCACATACACTCGTTGATCCACTTTGAATTTCACGATTTGCAACGGATGTCTCGCTGCATCTAATTCGTTTCCATCCTCATCCCAAATTTTCTCCACCGTTTGCGTAAAGTTTTCTATTTCTGGCCCAAAGAACTCCACTTCATGTCCTGGTTTGAAATGATTACGTTGCTCAATCGTTACGATGCCCGTTTCTTCATTATAATCTAACACTAAACCAGCAAAATCATACGTTGTTTTCTTACTATGATTTCCAAACATTTGCTCTTGATGTCCTGGAACCCCTTCAAAGAATGCAGGAGCTGTATCACGATTTGCACATTTATCAAGCTCATCTAACCATTCTTGTTTAAACTCAAAGTTATCTGGATCCGCACAATAAGCATCAATTACTTTACGATATACAGTTGCTACAGTCGCTACGTAATGGATTGATTTCATACGTCCTTCTACCTTTAAGCTATCGATTCCGATTTCAATCATTTTCGGAATTGATAAAATTAAATTTAAATCTTTTGGACTCATCGCAAAGTGAGCATCTCCTTCTTGGAATAGAGGAAGCTCTTTTGCATCTTTATGTTGTGATACTGTTTGAACTAAATCATAATCCCAGCGGCAAGATTGGCAACAACCACCACGATTAGAATCACGCGCTGTCATATGGTTACTTAATGTGCATCTTCCTGAATATGCGATACACATTGCACCATGTACGAATGCTTCAATTTCAATATCCACTTTTTCTTTAATTTCTTTCATTTCTTCATAGCTTGCTTCACGAGCTAATACAAGACGATGTAAACCTTCTTCTTTCCAATACTGTGCTGCTTTCCAGTTGGATAGTGATTGCTGTGTACTTAAATGCACCTCAACAGAAGGCGCTACGCGTTTACAAGTCTCAATGATAAGCGGATCAGCAACGATAATTCCCGTTACGCCAGCTTTTTCAATCCCTTTTAAATATTCCTCTAGCCCGTCCATATTTTCATTATGTGCAAAGATATTTGTTGTTACGTATATTTTTGCTCCATACTTCTTTGCAAACTCAACGCCTTCTGCCATTTCTTCTAGCGTAAAGTTACCTGCATTCGAACGAAGACCAAATTCTTGTCCACCTAAATATACAGCATCTGCCCCGTAATGGATAGCTACTTTTAATTTTTCTAAGTTACCCGCAGGGATTAACAGTTCAGGTTTCTTCACAATAACACGTTTGCCATCGATCACTCGTGAAATTTCTTGTACAGTCATTTCCTACACCCTCCTCGTTTAGTAAACCGTTTCTTTAAAGAAGAATCCTGTATCTAACGGACGATTTACTGGTTGCATTTCTTCTATTTCTTTATATAGATCATCTTTCACGTCATAATATGCATCACGATCTTCTACGCATAAATCAATCGCTTGACGATATTTCTTCGTTACTTCAATAATGTATTCAGAGCTTTTTAGTACACCGTCGATTTTTAAGCTATCAACTTCAGCTTCGATTAGTTCCTCTAATTCATCGATGAAACAAATATCGTTCGGACTCATAATGTGAGTACCATTTTCATCTTCATAAATTGGATATTTATTGTTACGCTCTGGGTCATATAAGAACATATTCTCTTCATATTTTTTCTTTTCAATGTCAAGATTACGTCCTTGATACTCAAAGTAGTTTCCTACTAATGAACGCTTCGATTGGAACATACAAGTCATACCGTGAATTTGTACTTCTAGTTCCACTTCAGCATTTTCTTTTAAATCAACAATTTCATCTAAGCTCAGCTCACGAGCTAATACAGCGCGCTTCGCTCCTCTTTGTCCCCAGTAGTTACAAGTGAACCAGTTTGTTGCTGTCGTTTCTGTATTCCAGTGCAACTGCATATTTGGTGCTACTTCGCGAACAGCCATTAATACCGCTGGATCTCCGAAAACAATTGCATCTACATTTACTTCGTTTAAAAATGAAACGTAATCTGTTAATTCTTCTACTTTATCGTTGTGGAACATAGCGTTCATGGCTACGTATACTTTCACACCATTTTCATGTGCAATCTTCACAGTTTGTTTTACATCTTCACGTGAAAACTCCCCTGCTAAACGTAAACCAAACTTTTGCTCAC
The DNA here is from genome assembly GCF_051781745.1 of Bacillus cereus group sp. Bce019. NCBI lineage: Bacteria > Bacillati > Bacillota > Bacilli > Caryophanales > Bacillaceae > Bacillus > Bacillus cereus group sp. Bce019. The sequence goes on along the minus strand of NZ_JBPWJX010000001.1, from coordinate 17,155 downwards.
CGATCATTACCGCATCTGCTCCTGCTTTCGCAAGAGGTTCGATATCCGCCACCGCTCTTGGCGTTACTAACAATTCAGGTTTCTTCATACCTTGGTCACCCTCTCTTTTTACTAACAGCTACTCCATCACCAATTGGGAAAATCGTTGTATCATATCCTTCATGATTCATAAGCCACTCATTGTACGTCTTAATACGACGGATTAAACCACGTGTACGTCTGTTTTCAATTTTCTCTTTTGTCGTTACAAGACCGTGGTACATAACATTATCTGAAATAATTACTCCACCAGGATTTAATAACGGTTCATATAAGTCAAAAAAGCGACGATACTGTCCTTTTGCTGCATCAATAAAAATAACGTCAAATGTCCCGTGTTCTTTTACTTGTTCACCTGTCTCTAACGCATCACCGTAAATAACTGAAATACGATCTGTTACTGGGGAACGTTCTATATATTCAAGTGCTTTTTCATATCTCTCACGATTGCGCTCAACTGTCACAATACGTGAATTTGGAATAGCTTGCATCATACGAATACTAGAATAACCGATTGCTGTTCCAAGTTCTAAAATGCTTTTCGGTCCAATTAAACGTAAAAATTGCAGCATAAATTCCATTCCAAGTCGATCCATAATCGGCACATGATTTTCTGTTGCATATTCTTCCATTTCAAGAATTAATTTATCTTTCGGATCAATAAATGATAATAGGTACTCGTTAACTGCATCCTCCATAAATGGTCCTCCTTATTTACATGGAGAAGTGCCTCTATGACGTCTTTTCACACATAGAATGCAATAAAAATACAAGCCAGCTTTACCCTTAGCTTGTACGTCCCGTTTTGATATTAAAAACGATTCTTCTGCCAGTTTTTAACCCGATATATTTTACCACAAAAAAGAGGGATGTGCGACTTTTTTCGCTATCCCTCCCCATTTCACTGTTTTTTCGTAATGTATTTTTGCTTTAATGCATTATGCTCTTCTAATGTTTTCGCATAATACACTTCACCACTTGGTGCAGCTAAGAAATAATAATAATCTGTTTGCGCAGGTTCTAACGCAGCTTCCACTGAATGTTTACCAGAGTTTGCGATCGGCCCTACCGGCAATCCTTTTACAACATACGTATTATACGGTGAGTTGACCTTTAAATCTTCGTATAATACACGTTGTTTATGCTTTCCAAGTGCATATAATACCGTTGGATCCGTTTGAAGTGGCATACCTTTTGTTAAACGATTATAAAAGACACTAGAGATCTTTTGACGATCTGTAAAACCAGTTGCCTCTTCTTCAATAAGTGAAGATAATGTTAAAAGCTGATGAACATCCCAATTCTTCGCTTTCATTTTCGCCTCATTTTGAACAATGATTGCATTTGTTTTCTCAAGCATTGGAATTACAATTTCTTCTAACGTCATATCTTTCTTATAAAACGAATACGTTACAGGATATAAATAACCTTCTAATGGGTATTTAATATTACTATCAAAGATTTTATCTGTTAATAACTTCGGATACTTTTGCTGCATTTTTTGAATAAATGCTTTATCGTTTAATTGACGCGTAACATCATCTTTATTCCACTTTAATTCTGTCGCAATCGTTTCTGCAATTTCAGTTACTTGCGCCCCTTCTTTAATCGTCACTTTATAAAGAGCTGGACGATGCACGTTGCCAGATGACATTTGTTCGATCACATCTTCAGCATTCATTGAAGGATTTAATAAATATGTACCTGCTTGTAAACTTTTCGATTTAGCCTTTGTATAAAAACTAAAAACTGTACCGTTTTTTACAGCGCCTTTTTCTTCTAAAATTTCTCCAATTTTACTTGTAGATGATCCTTTCGGAATTTCTACTTCAATCTCTTTTTTATTCCCGCTATCAACTGGTCCTAATGCGGATGAAATATACGCATAGACTGAACCACAAACTAAAAGCAGTGCAATAATCGAAAATAAAAAGATGCGTCTACGCTTCTTTTTCACTTGATTCTCTATCAAAACATTTCCTCCTTACTTAATTGTAGACCGTATGTACACCTTTCTATACAGCACGATGTAAAAACGCAACAAATTCACTTATCTTTTTTAATTGACACTTTATTTTTCTACAATCCGTCTCATTATACTACAAAGACTTACACAGTTTCGACAAAAAATCTTTCATTTTACATATAAATACAAAAAAAGATGGACTGTATGTCGTCCATCTTTTCAGTACTTATTATTCAGCTTCTTGCTCATCAGCTAGAGTGTTGAACATTTCTTGTACCATTTCCCACTCTTCTTCAGATTCGATTGGAAGTAAAGTTCCGCCCTCTTCCTCATTTTGCTCATAAGCCATTGCATCATAAATTTGGTCTCCATCTTCGTCTACTTCACCGATTGGAGAGAAGACTACGTATGATTTTTTGCCAAATTTTTCAGCGTCAAAAGTGAAAATAATTTCACATAAATGTTCGTTACCTTTTTCGTCTACAATTGTAATTTGATTTTCTTCCATTTTGGTCACCTCTTATTTACTATCTAAAAATCCTTGTAAGATTACGACTGCAGCCATCTTATCAATTACTTGCTTTCGCTTCTTACGGCTTACATCGGCTGAAATGAGTAGACGTTCCGCTGCCATTGTTGACAAACGCTCGTCCCACATTACAACGTCTAATTGTAACAGCTCTCGTAGGTTTTCTGCAAATTGTTGGCACGCTTCGCCACGTGGGCCAATTGTACCATTCATATTTTTAGGTAAACCTACTACTATTTTGTCCACATTGTACTGTTTTACTAACTCAGAAATACGATCAAAACCAAAGTGACCTCGTTCTTCGTTAATCTTAATTGTTTCTAATCCTTGTGCTGTCCAGCCCATTTCGTCGCTAATTGCAACTCCGACTGTTTTTGTACCTACATCTAAACCTAATATCCGCATAAACTACTCCTCACGATGATGTTTCAAGTAAGACTTCACAAGCTCTTCAATTAACTCATCACGTTCAAGCTTGCGAATGATGCTACGTGCATCTTTATGGCGAGGTATGTATGCTGGGTCTCCACTTAATAAATAACCGACGATTTGGTTAATCGGATTATAGCCTTTTTCTTGAAGTGCATCATACACAGTTAAAAGTACATCATTTACATGGACACTCTGTTTTTCATCTTGAATGCTAAACTTCATTGTTTTATCAAAACCGTCCATTTCAAGCACCTCACTTATATAGTAAGTATAGGGAGAAGAACTTCTCCTCTCCCTACCATTGTACACTACTATCTCTTTATTTTGAAACAGATTTAACGTACTCTTGTACAAATGCTAAAGCTTCTTCGACTTGAGCTGGGTTTTTACCGCCTGCTTGTGCCATATCAGGACGGCCACCACCGCCACCGCCGCAACGAGAAGCTACTTCTTTCACAAGTTTACCAGCATGGTAACCTTGGCTAATTAAGTCTTTCGTTACACCTGCTAGGATGTTTACTTTATCGTCATTAACAGACGCTAATACAACAACTGCTGACTCTAATTTATTTTTCAGATCATCCATCATCGTACGTAAGTTGTTCATATCTGCAACATTTACTTTCGCTGCTAATACATTCACACCATCAACTGTCATTACAGAATCAGTTAAGTTTCCAGCTTCGATATTGCTTAATTTCGCAGCAAGAGATTCATTTTCTTTTTGCAGTTGTTTCACTTCAGCAAATAGACCATCAACTCTTGTTAAAATATCTTTCGGATTTGTTTTCATTTTTCCTGCTGCTTCTTTTAATAAACCTACTTGATCGTTCATTAATTCGTATGCAGACTTACCAGTTACTGCTTCAATACGACGAGTTCCTGCACCAATACCAGACTCAGCAACGATTTTGAAAATACCGATAGAAGCTGTATTATCAACGTGACAACCACCACAAAGCTCTAAGCTGTAATCGCCAACTTGTACAACGCGTACAACATCTCCGTATTTTTCACCGAATAATGCCATTGCGCCCATTTCTTTCGCTTCTTCGATTGCTTTTTGAGAAATCTCAACATCAATACTTTCCCAAATTTTTTCGTTTACCATACGCTCAATTTTTTCTAATTCGTCAGCTTGTACTTGACCGAAGTGAGAGAAGTCAAAACGTAGACGTTCAGAAGTTACAAGAGAACCTGCTTGGTTAACGTGTGTTCCAAGTACGTCTTTTAATGCTTGGTGTAGTAAGTGAGTTGCTGTATGATTTTTTACAACGCTACTACGGTTTTTCGTATCGATAATAGCTTTTACAGCCGCATCTTTCGTTAATGTACCTTCTTCAACAACAACTTTATGCAAGTTTTGGCCGTTTGGTGCTTTTTGTACGTCTTTTACAAGAACTTTCACACCATCTGCAAGAAGGTAACCACGGTCTGCAATTTGTCCACCACTCTCAGCATAGAATGGTGTTACATCAAGAATTAACTGTCCTTCTTCACCAGCTTGTAAGCTGTCTGTGTATTCGCCGTTTTTCACAAGTGCAACAACGTTACTTTCTGTTGCAACTGTACCGTAACCAACGAATTCGCTCGCTACTTTAATTTCTCCAAGGACACCACCTTGAACTTGCATAGAATCAACGTCTTGACGAGCAGCACGTGCACGCTCACGTTGTTTTTCCATTTCATTTTCAAAACCTTCATGATCAACTGTCATGCCAGCTTCTTCTGCATATTCTTCTGTTAATTCAATTGGGAAACCGTATGTGTCATATAGACGGAACGCATCTACTCCAGAAATAACAGTTGTTTTTTCTTCTTTTGCTTTTGCAATTACTTCAGCTAAAATCGCTTCACCATCATGAAGTGTTTCATGGAAACGCTCTTCTTCGTTCTTCACAACTTTCGCAATGAAATCTTTCTTTTCAAGTACTTCTGGATAGAAGTCTTTCATTACTTCTCCAACAACCGGTACTAATTCAAACATAAATGGACGGTTGATGTTTAATTTCTTCGAATAACGAACAGCGCGGCGTAATAAACGACGTAATACATAACCACGGCCTTCGTTAGATGGAAGAGCACCGTCACCAACAGCGAATGTTACTGTACGGATATGGTCAGCAATTACTTTGAATGCCATATCTTTTTCTAAATCGCCATTACGATATTTTTCACCAGAAATTGTTTCTGTTGCACCAATCATCGGCATGAATAGGTCTGTATCAAAGTTCGTAGGTACATCTTGAACGATAGATGTCATACGCTCTAGACCCATCCCTGTATCAATGTTTTTCTTAGGAAGTGGTGTATATGAACCGTCTGGATTATGGTTAAATTGAGAGAATACAAGGTTCCATACTTCTAAGTAACGCTCGTTTTCTCCGCCTGGATATAATTCTGGGTCACTAAAGTCATTACCGTAAGCTTCTCCGCGGTCATAGAAAATCTCTGTATTCGGTCCACTTGGTCCTTCACCGATATCCCAGAAATTTTCTTCTAAGCGAATAATACGCTCTTTTGGAACGCCCATTTTCTCATTCCAAATTGTGAATGCTTCTTCATCTTCTGGATGGATTGTAACTGATAGTAATTCTTTATCGAATCCGATCCATTTGTCGCTCGTTAAGAATTCCCAAGCCCATGTAATTGCTTCTTCTTTGAAGTAATCACCAATTGAGAAGTTTCCTAACATTTCAAAGAATGTATGGTGACGAGCTGTTTTCCCTACGTTTTCAATATCGTTTGTACGAATTGATTTTTGAGCATTTGTAATACGTGGATTTTGTGGGATTACACGTCCATCAAAATATTTTTTTAATGTAGCTACACCACTATTAATCCATAGAAGAGATGGATCTTCATGCGGAACTAGTGATGCACTAGGTTCTACTGCATGTCCTTTTTCTTGGAAAAAGTCTAAAAACATTTGACGAATTTGTGCGCCTGTTAGTTGTTTCATTGTATTTTCCTCCTTAAATATAAAAAACTCCCGTCCCTATAAAAGGGACGAGAGTTAACTCGCGATACCACCCTAATTATGAATTGATTACAATAACAATCAATTCATCACCTCATGGTGCCGTAACGTGGCAAGACGGCAGTGATTAGCTGCTCTCAGGATTAGCTTTCTGTTACCCTTCATTTAAAGCTTCTTTCAGCCATGTGGAAGCTTCTCTCTAGAAATGGACTGTAACGTACTTGTTCCGTCATTGATTTAATGTATTATATGACTAAATATAATAGAATTCTCTTAAGTTTGTCAATGTAGATAATTATTTATATTGTATTAATTGCTTATTAATCATAGGTATTCTACTATTCATTCTTAACAGCCTTTTCATATATTATGCGTTTATTAACAAATCGGAATCTCCTTACAAGAATGATTTATAAAAATTTCTAAATATTACTTTTTTTTGCTATAATTAAATTATTGTTAATAAAATAAAGGAGCGAGCACAATGACAACCTTACTTAGCAAAGCTAAAAACATATTAGCGACTGACGAAACGATATTATTTTACGCAGCATGTTCATTAGACATATTTATTTATCGTTCCGTCGCAAGGCCAGGATTGCTAATTTTAACGAACAAAAGACTATTCTTTTATGGGCCAGATGTAAGTAAGAATCCAATATTTGAAGAGTACTCTTTCGCAAAAATTTCTAATCTAAAAGAACAAAAGCGTCTTTTCAACAATCAAATTATATTTATGTATGATAACGAATGGAAAAAAATAAAACATATTCAAACAAATGATGTGAGCTCCCTCATTCAAAAAATACACGAGCAACTTTCTAAATAAATATATGATTAGCCCTCTATTTCTTACATAGAGGGCTTCTATACTTACACATCTTCTTTTTTCAAGAGCGGTCTCACATGAACAATGACAGTGCGAATAACTGCTAAAATCGGAACCGATATTAGCAATCCTACAATCCCAGCTACCTCTCCCCCAACTAGTAAGGCAAGCATAATAATAACGGGATGCATACGAAGTGACTTACCAACGATGTAAGGCGATAAAATGTTACTCTCCACAAATTGCAAAATCGCAATCGTGATCCCCGCCTTAATAAGTAAACTCGTTGATACTGTTGCTGCAATCATTAACGTCGGGATCGCTCCTAAAATAGGACCGAAGTATGGGATTATATCCGTTACCCCAATAATAATGCCAAGCAATAATGGATATTTCATACCGATAAACCAAAAAGAAAGAGCTGATACTCCCCCTAATACTAAACAAACAAATAACTGTCCTCGAATATAGCTTCCAAGTGACTTATCAATTTCTTTCGCAAGCATTTGCCCCGTACCTCGCCATTTACTTGGGACTAGTTTCCAAAAGATATGATAAAACTCACCATAATCTTTTAATATGTAAAATACAATGAACGGTATTAAGAAAATAATGAGCAATGAATCGAGTACACCACGAGCTGTACTCATCACTTTATTTAAAAGCGCTTGAATCTTCGTTTCCACACCCACAAAAAGTTGTTTCACCTTTTCATGAATGAACGAAGGGAAATTAGCTGTTTGTTCTGTAACGCCATCCATCCACAAATCGTACATCTTTGTAAACTGGGGAAATTGTTCATTAATCTCTTGTAACTGTTTAATAACGACTGGTGTTCCTTTATAAATCCCATAACCAATTCCGCCAAAGAAAAGGATATAAATGAGCAAAATGGCAAGTGTACGGGGCATCCCTTCCTTATGAATTTTTTCAATTAAAGGGTGTAATAAATACGCAATAAAACACGCGATAAGAAACGGCGTGATTGCTACTTTAAATACAAAAATAATCGGTGCCCATAGCGGCTTAATTTTTAAAAAGACGAGCAGACAAAGAAAAACAAGTAACAATAATCCTAAACGATATATCCAAATGATTTTAAGATTCTTCACATGAAAAACCTCCTCCACCTTTATTTTGAAAATAAATGGGGTAGGTTATGTGCGAAACTTTTAAAATCTTTTCATACGGACCATACTGTTTTTTAAAGACGTACATATAAATAACATAACAAGGACAACCACCCCTGAGAATACAGCATGAATTAATATAATCAGGAGGGCTAATTATGGTTTTGTTTATGCTTGGATTATCAGCACTTTTTATGATTCTTGAATGGATTTGTATCGGGTTCGGTATTTGGAAGGGGTTCTTTATTCATTCCTCACGTAAAGAAAAAGCGAAGCAATTATGGCAGTATGGAATACTTGGCGTTGGCTGCTACGGTCTATCTTATCTTTTCTCAGAGATCGGACTTTTTTATTTGCATATGGGTGCATAAAAAAACTCCCTTGTAGACAAGGGAGTTTTTCAATTTATCGAAATGATTATAAGTAAGACTTAATCATCTTACGTGCTTTTTTCATATTGCGTTTTGAAAATACATCTTGTTTACGAGCATATTGATATGCTGCAGCTCCAACACCTAATGCGATTAATGAATTGCGTAGATTCAAAGTAAATCCCCCTTTTCGTTATCCGATCGTTCTTTCATTCTCATCAAATAAATCATCAAGAGAGCTTAATGAACCGTCTTCCTCAACTTGATGTGTATGGATTTTCCCCTTTGAAACCGATAATTCGATATAACAATTCCAGCAATAAAATTGGTTGACACCTATTTTTCCAATGTCTTTCCCTTTGCAATTTGGACAAATGAACATATGGCTTTCATCTCCTTACAGTCTCCCAGATTCTATTCGCCATTATGTCCAAACTGCATTCATTTATACATTACTGGAGCCTTTCAACGCTATGCGTTTGAAAGTTTCACTATATAATTTCACCTTGTTACATGAAATCATACGGTGAAATGTTTTCCACGTCCATTTCCTCGCCATTAACTGTGACCATCTGTACTTCTCCTTGTGATTCTTGCAAGCGACTAGCTAAAGTTGTTTGACGCATTGCATCATCAAGGCGATTTACACCAGATTGGAAAGCTGCTTCCTCCCCGCAAATAATAAGGAACTTCTTACTTCTTGTAATGCCCGTGTAAATTAAATTACGACGTAACATACGGTTGTAACTTTTCACGATTGGCATAATAACAATCGGAAATTCACTACCTTGTGATTTATGAATGGAACAACAATATGCATGCGTAATTTGATTTAAATCGGGCTTCGTATACGTTACCTCAATTCCATCAAATGAAACGATAATCATATCTTGTTGCTCAACGTTTTCTTTTGCATAAAACACCGAAACAATTTCCCCAATATCACCATTAAACACTTGGCTCTCCGGCTGATTCACGAGTTGCAGTACTTTATCACCTCTTCGGTACACAACATCACCGTAAGCAATTTCTTTACTCTTTTCCCTCTTCGGATTAAATACTTGTTGCAGCGCTTCGTTTAATACATTAATACCAGCAGGCCCGCGGTACATCGGTGCTAATACTTGAACATCCCTTGCACTAAAGCCTTTTGTTTTAGCATTTTCGCAAACTTTTTTCACAACCTCAACAATTTGAGCCCCTGTACAGCTGATAAACGAACGATCTTTTTTGTTTTGCGCTAAATCTGGTGGTAGAGTTCCATTTTTTATCGCATGGGCAAGTTGAATCACTGATGAGCCTTCCGCTTGACGATAAATTTCAGTAAGCTTCACTGTCGGAACTGCGCCTGCATTTAATAAATCTTTTAATACTTGTCCAGGTCCTACAGATGGCAACTGATCTTCATCACCTACAACGATAACTTGAATATTCGTCGGCAACGACTTAAATAGCTGATTTGCAAGCCAAATATCAACCATTGAAAATTCATCGATAATAAGGAGCTTACCTTGGACAGGATCCGTTTCATTACGCTGGAAAGATCCTTCTGGCGTCCAACCAAGTAAACGGTGAATTGTGCAAGCTGGAAGTCCTGTCGATTCACTCATCCGCTTCGCTGCTCTTCCTGTTGGAGCTGTTAATAGTATTGGAAATGGATTATCATCACTGTATTCATTCGGATTTAACGATAATCCGTGAAGTGACGCATACATTTCAACAATCCCTTTAATAACTGTTGTTTTCCCTGTTCCTGGTCCACCTGTTAATAACATCATCGGTTTATGAAGTGCCGTTTGAATTGCTTCTTGCTGAAACGGTGCATATTGTACGTTCAGTTGTTCTTCAATTTCACCTAACGTTTTTAACACTTCCGCTTCTGGAAATGAAGGTGTTTCTTCTTGATTCATAAGCCTGCGAATAGACTTTACAACACCTTTTTCAGAGTAGAATAACGTTGCTAAATACACTCGTTCTTCTTCTATGATGACTTTCCCTTCACTTTGCATCGTTTCAATACAACCTATAATATCTTCCTCAGTCACTCTTCCTTCTTGATTGTTTAAAAGTGACATCGTTTCTCTTACAAGTTGATCTTTCCTCATATAAACATGACCAAGTTGTAATGAGACATTCTCTAATGTGTAAAAACATCCTGCTCGTACACGGTCGTCATGATTACCCGATATCCCTAACGCACGCCCTATATCATCCGCTCTTCCAAAACCAATCCCGTCCACTTCTTCAATAAGTTGATACGGATTATTACGAATCACTTCTAATGTCATCTCTTTATATTGCTGGTAAATCTTAATAGAAAGTTTCGTTCCAAAACCGTAGCCATTTAAAAAGCTCATTACTTTCTCTAATCCTTGATGTTCAACAATTGTCTCATATATTTCCTGAGCCTTTTGTTTATTAACAACACCATTTAATGCCTCAGGGTCATCCATAATTTTAGAAATAGCATGTTCTCCGAGATGGTCCACAATTTTTTCAGCTGTACGCTTTCCTATCCCTTTAAATAAATCACTCGCTAAATATTGCACCATACCTGCTTTTGTTTGCGGCAATTCTTTTTTAAATGTTTCAACCATATATTGTTTTCCATACTTTGGATGGTCCTTAAAATGACCAGTCAATGTAAACACTTCATCTTCATGCATGCGGGGAAAATGACCATTTATCATTACTTTCTTTTCGTCATACGTTTCATTCGTTTCGATGACTTTCATACTGACAACGGAATAGAGGTTTTCTTCGTTGTGGAAAATGGTATGAAGAACTTGCGCTTTTATAAACTTTTTCTCTTCCTCAAACAAATCCATTGCATGTTGATTTCCCATCTTTCCTCTCCTTTCCGATATTTTCACTTTAATGAGCAGTACATCCCCCACCTTTTTAGATGAGGGATAACTACCCATTAAACTATATTTTTATCTTATTCAGCTTCTTGCTCTAATAAACGAACGCCATTACCCGCTAAAAAGTGATCTGGCTGAATTTCAGTTGCTTTCTTAAATAAAGCGAGAGCCTTCTCATTATTTTCCTCAAATACGTACGCAACACCTAAATTGTAATACGCATCTGCATGCTCTTCATCCATTTCTAATACCTTTTCAAAATAAGGTTTCGCCTCTTGAACATGTTCTAATCGCGCGAAGCAAAGTCCGCACTGGAATACAGCTTCTACATCGTTTTCATCTAATTCTGTTGCTCTTTGTAAGAATGGTAGTGCAAGACGATCATTTCCAAGCTGTACATGTGTGATACCTAACATAAATGTTACATCAGCTGATTGTAATCCAGCTTGCATTGCTTGTTCAAATACAGCTTTCGCCTCAGTAAATTGCTCTTGGCCATAATATACATTTCCTAAACCATAATAGGCAGCTGCAGATTTATCATCTAACTCTAGTGCGCGTTTATAAAATAAAATCGCTCGCTCGCTATCACCTAATACGTCTAATAAATTTGCAAAATTAATGTATCCAAGCGCATCTTTCGGATTTTCTTCGATTGCTTCTGTAAAATTTTTAGCTGCTTCTTCCCAGTTTCCTTCTTGCATATATTGAATACCTGTTTCAAGTTTGTTTGACATGTCCTTCACCTCTACAACAAATTATAACAAAGAATGTATTTTCCAAGCGAACGAAAATTCGCTTTATGTAAAAGAAACCTCTAACCGCTAATCGGCAGAGGCTTCTCGTTTATCCTAAATAATCCAATTTCTTACCACTACGGTATACTTCATCAATTGTAGCACCGCCTAAGCACTCATCTCCATCATAGAAAACGACTGCTTGTCCTGGTGTAATTGCACGAATTGGCTCATCACAAAGAATACGAACTGTATTTTCATCAACGATTTGAACCGTTACTTTATTGTCTTCTTGACGATAACGGAATTTCGCCGTGCACTTAAATTCTGTTTCTTTTTCTTTGTTACTTACCCATCCTACATTCGTAGCAATAACTTCATCACCATATAGAAGTTCGTTATGGAATCCTTGATCAACATATAAAATGTTTTCTTTTAGATTTTTCCCAACAGCAAACCATGGATCACCATTACCACCAATTCCAAGGCCATGACGTTGTCCAATTGTATAATACATTAAACCGTCATGCTTCCCTTTCACTTCACCAGATAATGTTTGCATTACACCTGGTTGTGCCGGTAAGTAGTTACTTAAGAAATCTTTAAAGTTACGCTCACCAATGAAGCAAATACCTGTACTATCTTTTTTCGCCGCTGTCGCTAAGCCAGCTTCTTTCGCCATTTCACGAATTTGCGGTTTCTTTAATTCACCTAACGGGAACATTGTTTTTGATAATTGCTCTTGGCTTAATTGATTTAAGAAATATGTTTGATCTTTATTGTCATCAACGCCGCGAAGCATTTTATATTCGCCGTCCATATAAGCAACGCGTGCATAATGGCCTGTTGCCACATAATCCGCACCAAGCGCAATTGCATGCTCTAAAAATGCTTTAAATTTAATTTCTTTATTACACATTACATCTGGGTTTGGTGTACGACCAGCTCGATACTCATCTAAGAAGTACGTAAATACTTTATCCCAGTATTGTTTTTCAAAGTTTACTGCATAATACGGAATACCAATTTGGTTACACACTTCAATTACATCATTGTAATCTTCTGTTGCTGTGCAGACACCATTCTCATCTGTATCATCCCAGTTTTTCATAAAAATTCCGATTACATCATAACCTTGCTCTTTTAATAAAAGTGCTGCTACAGATGAATCGACGCCACCGGACATTCCGATGACAACGCGTGTTTCGTGAGGTAGTTTGTTCATCATGTCACCTCCCATGCTAATTTTGTGTTAATCGCTTCACGATTTTCACTGTTTCGTACGCCGCTTTTTCAATTTGCTCTTTCGTATTTCCAAGTCCAAAACTAAAGCGTACGGATGAACGTATTTGATCGGAGTCTTTTCCAAACATCGCTACTAATACATGTGATGGATCAATCGAACCAGCTGTACAAGCAGAACCGCTTGATACTGCAATGCCAGCAAGGTCTAAGTTCACAAGAAATGGTTCAATGTTCATTCCTGTAAAACTTACATTAAGTACATGCGGTAAGCGATGTTCTAAGTTTCCGTTTACCTCGAAAGTAATGCCTTCATTTTTGAAGACAGATACCATTATATCTTTAAACTCTTCATATTGGGCATTTTTTTGCTCACGAGTTTTTTCAGCTATAAGAATTGCATGCTGAAGCCCAGCAATACTAGGCACATTTTCCGTACCAGCACGGCGTTTTCTTTCTTGCTCTCCGCCTATTAATAACGGTTCAAATTTCACATTTGCACCAGCGTATAAGAACCCTACACCTTTTGGCCCATTAATTTTATGAGCTGAAATTGATAATAAATCAATTCCAAACTCTTTCACATTAATTTCTACTAAACCGTAAGCTTGTACCGCATCTGTATGGAAATAAGCTTGATGATCTTTTAGCAACTTTCCTATTTCCACAATTGGTTGCATTGTCCCTACTTCATTATTCCCAAACATAACAGATACAAGAATCGTCTCTTCTGTTAATGCCTTTTGTATGTCAGAAACTTGAATAAGCCCTGTTTCATCGACAGGTAAATATGTCACTTCAAACCCTTCACGCTCTAACAATTCGCACGTATGCAAAATCGCATGATGTTCAATTTGCGTCGTTATTATGTGGTTACCTTTATGACGGTTCGCACGTGCTACACCGATAAGCGCTAAATTATCAGCTTCTGTACCACCGCTCGTAAATATAATTTCATTCGGATTCGCATGAATGCTGCGTGCACACACTCGTCTCGCCTCATCTACTGCATGGCGAGTTTGACGTCCATAAAAGTGAATACTAGACGGGTTCCCGAATATTTCTGTCATATATGGAATCATCTTTTCGACCACTTCTGGGTGAGTCGGAGATGTCGCAGCATGATCTAAGTAAATGCGTTCCATTAAATCTCCTTCTTTCCAAATCGTTTCACAAGGAATTAAATGTAAAACATATAGCCCCCGTGATTTTCTTCCTCATAACGTACTAAATCTTCTAACGTTGTACTATCTAACACTTCTTGCACCGCATCACGAACACGCATCCATAACTGGCGCTGTGCTGGCTCTTCTTCTTCTATCATTTCTACAACACTAATCGGTCCCTCTAATACACGGATTACATCCCCAGCTGTAATGTTAGCCGGTTGATCAGATAATACATATCCGCCGTATGCCCCGCGCGTACTCTTTACAAGACGAGCGTTACGAAGTGGTGAAATTAATTGCTCTAAGTAATGCTCGGATAAGTCATGCGCCTGCGCAATTGATTTTAATGAAATCGGACCTTCACCAAACTTTTTTGCAAGATCAATCATAATTGTTAAGCCATAGCGGCCTTTTGTTGAAATCTTCATCTATTTTGCACCTCTTTTCAAATTTTCACTTCTATTGGTTATATCTTATTTATAAAGAGAACACAATTTAAAATCCTATGAAATTATAGCATAATATAGTATTATAAGAAATTTCAACTTGTGTATCAAAATGATAACATAAAATCACATTGAAAAACTCGGAAATTATTACAATTGAAAGAAAAATGAAAATATTAATCTTCATTTTTCCCATAAAACAGCATCCTATTTCAAATTCCGTAGAAAAAAATGATACGATAGAACGAGATTATATATTAAGGGAGACGGTCCAAATGAAACAACCACTCGCACATCGAATGCGCCCTACAAATATTCAAGAAATTATTGGGCAACAACATTTAGTTGGTGAAGGAAAGATTTTATGGCGAATGGTCCAAGCCAATCATTTTCAATCTATGATTTTATACGGTCCTCCAGGTACAGGAAAAACATCCATTGCCAGTGCAATTGCAGGAAGTACCGGTACCCCGTTTCGTCTATTGAACGCTGTTACTCACAATAAAAAAGATATGGAAGTTGTCGTACAAGAAGCGAAGATGCATCGACACCTCGTTTTAATTTTAGATGAAGTTCACCGTCTAGATAAAGCAAAGCAAGACTTTCTATTACCTCACTTAGAAAGCGGACTTCTTACTTTAATTGGTGCTACGACAAGTAATCCATTCCATGCAATAAACTCCGCTATTCGAAGCAGGTGTCAAATTTTCGAATTACACGCACTAACAGAAGAAGATATTTTAATTGGGTTAAAAAGAGCTTTAGAAGATAAAGAAAAAGGGCTTGGAGAATATGCAGTAACGGTAACAGATGAAGCACTACATCACTTTGCAAACGCCTCTGGTGGTGATATGCGTTCCGCTTATAACGCACTTGAGCTTGCTGTATTATCTAGCTTTACTACAGACGATCAAGCGGCTGAAATCACACTCGAGATTGCAGAAGAATGCTTACAAAAGAAGAGCTTCGTCCACGACAAAGGCGGCGATGCTCATTATGATGTATTATCAGCATTTCAAAAATCAGTGCGCGGAAGTGATGTAAATGCAGCACTCCATTATTTAGCACGCCTTATTGAAGCAGGTGATTTACAAAGCATTGGCAGACGCCTTCTTATTATGGCTTATGAAGATATTGGACTTGCTAGCCCACAAGCTGGACCACGTACACTAGCTGCAATTGAATCAGCTGAACGAGTTGGATTCCCAGAAGCACGCATCCCACTTGCAAATGCCGTTATCGAGCTATGCTTATCACCAAAATCAAATTCAGCTTATAAAGCACTTGATGCTGCATTACACGATTTACGCAACGGTCAAACAGGTGACATTCCAAGCCATTTAAAAGATAGTCATTACAAAGGCGCAGAATCACTTGGAAGAGGCATTGGATATTTATATCCGCACGACCATCCAAACGGCTGGGTAAGGCAACAATACTTACCTGATAAAATAAAAAGCAAGCAATATTATAAACCGAAAACGACAGGAAAATTTGAGCAAGCACTTTCTACTGTTTATGAAAGATTACAAACTTCGAATAAAACGAAAAATAAAGGGTAACATAAACGAAAACGTCACCATTATGGAGGCTTCGCTTATGAAAACACGTCAAGATGCATGGACAAAAGAAGATGATCTCCTTTTAGCAGAAACTGTTTTACGACATATTCGCAGCGGAAGTACACAAATAAAAGCATTTGATGAAGTTGGCGATGCGTTGAACCGGACTTCAGCAGCTTGCGGCTTTAGATGGAATGCTGAAGTAAGACCGAATTACGAAGATGCGGTGCAGCTTGCAAAAAAACAACGTAAAGAATTAAAACGTTCTGAAGCTAATATAGAAAAAAATCGGTTCACGAAAACGAAACAACTCGTAATTGACGCCGATTTTTCAGAAGATATTACGCCAAGTAAACAAGATCTTACAATGCAAAATGTCATTTCATTTTTACAAAATTTAGAACATAACAATCCTTCACTTGCAAAGTTGCAAACTGAAAATGATGTATTACAAGCTCAACTCACCTCTCTGCAAAAAACGAATCATGAACTTGAAACGAAATTAGCGGTACTCACAAAAAAACAACAAGCAATCGAAGAAGATTACGCGATGCTTGTTCGAATTATGGATCGTGCTCGAAAACTTGTTTCAGTCGAAGAGCAAGAAGAGCAAATTGCCCCGATTTTCAAAACCGATCAAAATGGGAATTTAGATATTATTTATTCTGCAGAGAATTAAAAACAGGGATGTCACTTTTTTAACTGAGTGACATCCCTGTTTGTTTTCGGTGAACCATATATAGATATCGGTAAATGAAATTATATTAACGGTTTTTCGAATATATCTATCACAACTTGCAATATATCAACGATTTTTCAAATTTATCTATCACAACTTGCAATATATCAACGATTTTTC